>DASXYL010000018.1:0-77812 GCA_036502575.1 Jatrophihabitantaceae bacterium
ACGAACCTCTGGTGTGCCAGTTGTTCCGCCAGGAGCACTGCTGGTTAGCTACGTTCGGAAGGGATAACCGCTGAAAGCATCTAAGCGGGAAGCTCGCTTCAAGATGAGATCTCCCATCCTTTATGGAGTAAGGCCCCCGGCTAGACCACCGGGTTGATAGGCTGGAAGTGGAAGTGCGGACTAACGACGCATGGAGCTGACCGGTACTAATAGGCCGAGGACTTGCCACAAACACAAACTTCGTTGGCTTCGGTCAACGTCTGCTACGCGTCCACTGTGCGGTTCCCGAGGTGCGGTCCCCGCCGTCTGTGCTTATAGAAGCGCAGATGAGCGGTGTGGGCCAGACATCTCAATAGAGTTTCGGCGACCATAGCGAGAGGGAAACGCCCGGTCCCATCCCGAACCCGGAAGCTAAGCCTCTCAGCGCCGATGGTACTGCGCGGGCCACTGCGTGGGAGAGTAGGACGTCGCCGGACACAACTTCTGACGAGGGCCGCCCGGTTTTGCCGGGCGGCCCTCGTCCTTTTCTGCTAGCGGGAGATCTCGGGTGACTGACAACGCGGGAGCGCGGCGAGGTAGGTCGGGCGGACGCGACGACCGGGCGAAGGCTGCGCAGCCGGAGCGGGGATCGCGCCGATGGGACACCTCGGCGACCTCGAGCGCAGAGCCTCGGCGCCGAGACGGCGATGGCCCCCAGCGGCGTACCTCCGCCCAAGCTTCCGGTGGGCGTGGCGGAACTGGCCGGAGCGACCGCGCCCGCGGCGAGGTACGACGTGACGGCGAGCGCGGCGGTGCAGGTGAGCGTGGCCGCGGCGCTGGAGCCGGCCGCGCCCGCCAGCCCGACGGCCAGGGCGGGGCTGCTCGCGAGGGCCGCAGCAGCTCGCCTGGAACCGATGGGCGGCGAAGCAGCGGGCGGCCGACCGGTGATAGGCGAACCGATGAGCGCCGGCGGACGAGTCCGCCGGGAAGCGATGACCGGCGGAGTTCGGCGGGGCGAACCGATGACCGGCGGGGTGCCGCACGGCGAACCGATCAGCGTGGGACCGGTGCGCGGGGCGAGCGAGCGGAAGCTCGGCCGCAGCGATCCAGAGATGCGGCATCACCGCATGCTGGCGTCGGCCGGGCACGTCGAGCCGAACCCGAGACGGTGAATGCGGACGATGCGGATCCGCGCAGATTGGATCCGTCCGCCCGAGCTGAGCTGCGCACGCTGACCAAACCCAATGCCGAGGCCGTCGCCCGGCACCTGGTAGCTGCGGGTGACCTGCTGGACGTGAATCCGGAGAAGGCGCTCGCTCATGCCCGCGCGGCGCGCGGACGGGCCGCGCGCGTCGGGGTGGTGCGCGAGGCGGTTGGTATCGCCGCTTATCGCGCCGGCGAGTGGGCCGAGGCGCTCAGCGAGCTGCGAGCGGCCCGGCGAATGTCGGGCGATCCCCGTGACCTGGCGATGATGGCGGATTCCGAGCGCGCGCTCGGGCGACCGCAGCAGGCCATTCGTATGCTGCGCGACCCCGACGTGGGCCGTCTCGACTCGGAGACGTACATCGAGTTGCTCATCGTCGTCGCCGGAGCCCGACGTGACCTCGATCAGTTGGACTCTGCACTGACTGTTCTGGCGAAGGGCGGGCTCGATCGCGACAAGCCAAGGCCGGGCGCTATGCGGTTGTGGTACGCGTACGCGGACGCGCTGGCTGCGGCGGAACGCCCTCGGGAGGCCGCCCAATGGTTCGCGGCCAGCGCCGGGCTGGACGTATCCGGCGAGACGGATGCCGCAGAACGAGCGGCTGACCTCGCCTAATCGGTTATCCACAAGGCTTGGGTCTATCCACAGATCGCGAATTCGTCTATTCGACGATCGCTTCGGCTGTGAACATGAATGCATGAACGAACAGCCGCGAGACGGGGCCGACAATCACGTGTTGCTGCGTGGATTGCTCGCCGTCGAACCGCACACTCGCATACTTCCCAGCGGTGACGAGCTGTGCTCGTTCCGACTTACTGTGCAGCGACCGAAGACGAGCTACGGGCGAGTACGAACGGACAGTATTGACTGCGCGACCACGCGTGCAGCAGCGCGAAGAATGGTAGCGAAATGTGCGCCCGGCGAACGTATTGAAGTCTCCGGTAGCCTCCGTCGCCGATTCTGGCGAAGTGTCACTGGCACCCCAGCCAGCCGCTATGAGGTCGAAGTGATCAACGTCCGTCGAATTCGGACGGCATCCGGTCGGGGAGGAGGTTCGCCTGATTAGGACGAATAGCAGCCCTGCGCCTCGTCGCTACCTGGCTCGGACACATTGAATAGGCCGCGCCGAATAGATCGCAATGAACGCGCCAGCGTGATCGATACGGCGCTGAATATGCTGCGCCGAGAGGACTGGACCGGCCTTGTGGCTTCGGTCAGTGCTCGTCGACAAATCTGCGCATTACCAGGCCGGATGCTGGCTTCGGGGTGAACAGCGTCGACTTGCGTGGCATCCGAGCGCCCGCAGCAGCGACCGCAGCGACAGCCGCCACGGGAGTTGGGCGCAGCAGGACGGCGGTGCCGCCGGTGCGCTGTGCCTCGGCGATGGCGTCGTCGACGCTGTGGGCGTAATCCACGACGTCGACGCTGTCCTCCACGTGCCAGACCTGCTCGACCAGGACCCGGTGCAGCACGGTGACGTCAAGATCGGCCAGTGCTGGTGGCTCGCCCGGCGCCAGGGCACCCTCAGCGAGTCGGGCACCAGGGTCGCTGAGAACGAACGCGCTGCGGGCGTCGGCAAGTACGACGGCGAAGCCGGCTAGGTCGGCTACGGCGTCGAGTGCCTGCTGCACGCTATCTGCGGGCCTGACGTCACACGCGGTTCGTGCTCGATCGACGGCTTCGGAGACGGGCAGGCCGACGATGACGCGATGGATTGCGTGCACCTGCGGACCGTAGCTGGATGAGTCGACGAGCAAGGTCAGCCCGCGATCCCACGGGCCGGGGCCGCGGTCCGCGCGCAGGTTGTGCTGCAGCTCGCGGTAGGTGGCGTAGCGGTGGTGGCCGTCCGCTATCAGGGCGCGGCGGGTGCCGAGGTCCGCTGCGACGGCGGCGTGCTGTTCCAGGTCAGCCAGCTGCCAAAGGCGATGCTGCGTGCCATCGGGGGTTGTGGCCGTCGCGACCGGCTTGGTGCTGTCGACGTCGCGGACGAGTTGCGACGCGACGCCGCCGCCGTCGTAGACGAGGTAGATCGGTTCGAGGTTGGCCTCGGTCGCGGTCATGAGCGCAAGACGGTCAGCGACTGGTCCGGCCATGGTGTTCTCGTGCGGCAGGATCACGCCGTCGGCCGGGTCGCGCAGCTCGATGGCGCCGAGCAGACCACGGGTGGGTCCGCCGTCGATGGGCTGCATTTCGTAGACATACAGGGCCGGGTCGTCGTCGGGGGCGAGCAATCCCGAACCGACCTGGGCAGCGAGCCGACTCGCGGCCGACTCGTACGCGTCCGCGGTGCCGTCAGCCCGGGGGAGGATGATGCCGACCGCATTGTCCGGATCTCGCGCGAGGAGCTGGGCGCGTTGGGTCTCGTCGATAACGTCGTACGGGGGACAGAGCAAGGCGCCGAGACGGTGCTCATCGACGGTCGGGCGCAGTGCACGGAAGGGGGCCAACGACAGGCCGGAGGCGACGGAGGTAGGGGCGATGCTCACGGCACGCGATGGTACGCAATAGTCGATCGGGCCCACCGCGCCGTGTGGCACGTGCGCGGATGACAGCGAGGAGGATCATGCCGTCGGCACGCTTGCTCGGAAGTACCGAGGCGTTGGCGGTGCGCTACGACGTCGCGTTGCTGGATCTCGACGGCGTGGTGTACATCGGCCGTGACGAGGTCGTCGGCGCGTCCGCTGCGCTGGCTGATGCACGAGAGCACGGCATGCGCCTTGCCTTCGTGACGAACAATGCCGCGCGGCCGCCCGGTGTGGTCGCCGCGCATCTTTCCGACCTCGGCGTTCCGGCAACGGCGGCCGAGGTGATCACCTCCGCCCAGGCTGCTGCGCATTATCTTGCCGAGCGTCTACCGTCAGGATCTCGAATTCTCGTACTCGGTACGACTGGGCTGGTCGAGGCGTTGACCGAGCGCGGGCTCGTTCCGGTGTCGAGTGCGGACGCACAGCCGCAGGCGGTCGTCCAGGGCTACTCGCCCGACACGGATTGGCGAATGTTGGCCGAGGGCGCCGTGGCGATCCGCCGCGGTTTGCCGTGGATTGCCACGAATCTCGATGCGACCGTGCCGTCACCGCGTGGTCCGTTGCCGGGCAACGGGTCGTTGGTGGCGGCCCTGCGTCACGCGACCGGCGCTACGCCGGTGTCGACCGGGAAGCCGGATCCGACGATGCACCGCGAGACCGTCGAGCGGTCCGGTGCCCGCAGTCCGTTGGTCGTCGGCGACCGGCTGGACACCGACATCGAGGGTGCCGACGCGGTCGGCTGCGCGAGCATGCTGGTGCTTACCGGTGTTACCTCAGCCGCGGATTTGCTCGCCGCGCCCGGCACACATCGGCCGGGCTACGTGGCGCGCGATCTGAGGGGTTTGCTTACGCCGCATCCGGCGCCCGTCGATGCCGACGGCACGGTCACGTGTGGCGGGTGGTCCGCCGTGGCGCGCGGAGATCAGCTACACCTGGCCGGGTCGAGCGATGCCGAGCGTCGCGTTCCGAACCAGGGCGACTCGTCGCTGGACGCCTTGCGGACCCTCTGTGTCGCGGCGTGGAACAGCGACCTGACGGGCTGTACGGCTGACGACGACGCGGCGCAGAGCGTCCTGGCAGAATTCGGTCTCAGCTGATGAGGATTGTCCTCGCCCGGCCGTTAGCTGCTCGGTCAGAACATAGATCGGAGCTTGAGCAGGTCGAAGACGTTGGCATCGATCCGCAGCTTGCCGGTTGCCCACGCACTGGCGAAGCTGGTTTCGCCCGACGTGAGCTTGATCAGATCGTCGCTGGAAACCGTCAGACGGATCTGCGCGTCGGCCTTCTCGACCTGACGGATGTCGCGCAACTCACCGCCGTGCAGTTGCCCGGCGAAAATTACGCCAAGATCGCGCAACTTGCAGCTGAGCGACCGATCGAGTACGACCTTCTTGCGTTGCTGGGGGTCGACGGTGCCTAGCCGACTCGCGAGGTCGTGGAAGGCCTTCTCGCACTCCTCGACCGTCGCCATGTCGTTCCTCCTGGTGCGTTGGCGGCAACGCCGCGACCGTACCGGACGTGGCGACGGTACCGTCGATAGCGTTATGAGGTCGCGTCATAGGCGTCGCGGCAGGACCGAGGAGGCCGAAGCGTTGCCGGTTGAGGGGCCACGTGAGCCGTTGCGCGGAGATGAGCGGCTCGGATCTGATCAGGTCCGGCATCCGCATGCGCCCCTGGTAGAGGAGTCGACCGCGGAGACTCCGGGCCAGCATCCGCAGGAGCCCGCGTCGGCGGGCGAATGGGATGAGCCTGTGCGCGTCGAGCCTGTGGCGGATCGGGTTGAGCCCCTCGTGGTTGAGCCCGTCGTGTCTGAGCGAGTTGAGGTTGAGCCCGTCGTGTCTGAGCGAGTTGAGGTTGAGCCCGTCGTGGTTGAGCCCGTCGTGTCTGAGCGAGTTGAGGTTGGGCCGGTCGCGTCGGAGTGGGTCGGAGCTGGGCCGGATGAGGTTGGGCCGGATGAGGTTGGGCCGGTCGTGTCTGGGCCGGCTGTGTCCGAGTCGGTGGTGAACGGTCCGGTCGAGGAGCGCGTCCGGCAGCAGGTCGCCTCGCTGGTCGGCATCGAGAACCGTCCGCTCGCCGAGCACGCGCAACGGTATGACGAGGTGCATGCCGAGCTGCAGGCCGCGCTGACCGAGATCGACGGCGAGAGCGGCGGCTGAGCGTGTCCCGTCGGCTGCGCCTGGACAGCGAGCTGGTCCGTCGCGGCATGGTCCGGTCGCGGGAACAGGCGGCGACGCTGATCTCGGACGGCCGGATCGAGGTTCGGGGCATCCGAGCGACGAAGGCGGCGACCGGAGTCGACCTCGACACGCCGTTGCGCATCGTCGACACCGGTGGCGAGGACTACGCGTCGCGGGGCGGACACAAGTTGTCCGGCGCGTTGGACGCGTTCGCCGGGCTGCAGGTGACGAACCGGCGCTGCCTCGACGCGGGAGCATCCACCGGGGGATTCACCGACGTGTTGCTGCGGCGGGGCGCGCGGGAGGTGGTGGCTGTCGACGTTGGCTACGGACAGCTCGCCTGGGCGCTGCGTACCGACAGCCGGGTGACGGTGCTCGACCGGACGAACGTGCGCACGCTGACACCGGACGACATCGGGGGACCGGTGGAGCTAACGGTCGCGGACCTGTCGTTCATCTCGCTCGGCATCGTGCTGCCCGCGCTCGTCGCGTGCACCGAGGACGACGGCGACTTGGTGCCGATGGTCAAGCCCCAGTTCGAGGTAGGACGAGATCGCCTCGGCAGCGGCGGGGTGGTGCGCGATCCGGCGGTACGGGCGCAGGCGGTCGTTGAGGTAGCTCGGCAGGCGGCCCGACTGGGTTGGGGCGTCGCCGGGGTGGCGCGCAGCCCGCTGCCGGGGCCGTCCGGCAACGTCGAGTTCTTCTTGTGGCTGCGGCGAGCCGCACTACGCAATGATCAGTCCGTGGACGAGACCCAGATCGAGGCTGTGGTGACCGAGGCTCAGCCATGAGATCGGTGCTGATCATCGCGCACACGTTCCGCTATGAGGTCACGTGCATGGCCGCGGACGCCGCGCGGCAGCTGCGGGCGGCGGGTTTCGACGTGCGGATGCTCGCCGGCGAGGCGTCCGAGGCCGGATGCGACGCTGAGGCCACCGTGGTGCCCGACGACGACGACGCGGCCAACGGAGCCGAGATCGTTCTCGTGTTCGGGGGCGACGGCACGTTCCTGCGGGCCGCGGAGTACGCCCGTCCGGCCGGCGTGCCGATGCTCGGCGTCAACTTCGGGCATGTCGGGTTTCTCGCCGAGGCCGACCCCGAGGCGGTGGCGGCGACGATCAAGGCAGTCATCGACGGCCGCTACGAGGTCGAGGAGCGGACGACCGTCGACGTCGAGGTGTCGCATCACGGCACCGTGCTCGGGACGTCGTGGGCTCTGAACGAGGCGTCGGTGGAGAAGAGCAAGCGCGAGCGGGTCCTGGAAGTCGCAGTTGCCATCGACGAGCGTCCCCTGTTGCGGTTCGGCTGCGACGGCGTGTTGTGTGCGACACCTACCGGCTCGACCGCGTACGCCTACTCGGTAGGCGGTCCGATCGTGTGGCCTAACGTCGACGCGTTGCTGGTCGTCCCGAATGCGGCCCACGCGCTGTTCGCTCGGCCGATCATTGTGTCGCCGCAGTCGGTGATCGACGTCGAACTGCTGCACGAGGACCACCCCGGGGTTCTTGCGTGCGACGGACGGCGCTTGGTCGACATCCCGCCCCGGGGCAACGTCCGGGTGCGGCGCGGTGCCGTGCCGGTGCGCATCGCCCGCATCCACGACTGGAGCTTCGGCGAGCGATTGGTGACCAAGTTCCAGCTGCCGGTTCGCAGTTTCCGCGACGGTGACGATCCGGTGGTGCCCTCGACGCGCCCCACGAACGACTAGCCTCCAAGCCGTGCTGGAAGAGCTGCGCATCCGTGGCCTCGGCGTCATCCACGACGCGACGTTGCCGCTCGGTGAGGGGCTCACCGTCGTGACCGGTGAGACCGGCGCCGGCAAGACCATGGTGGTGACCGGCCTGCTGCTGCTGTTCGGCGGGCGGGCCGACTCGGCCCAGGTACGTACCGGCACCGACTCGGCGAGCGTCGACGGACGTCTCCTGCTGCCGGCCGGGTCGCCCGCGGCTGATCGGGTCGCCGAGGCCGGCGGCGAGCTCGACGACGACGGCACCCTCGTGCTGCGCCGGTCGGTAAATGCGATTGGACGGTCCCGGGCGCACGTCGGGGGTGCGGCCGCGCCGGTCGCGGTGCTGAGCGCGCTGGCCGATCGCCTGGTCGCTGTGCACGGACAGTCCGACCAGCAACGACTGACCCGCCCGTCCGAGCAGCGGGCCGCCCTCGATCGCTATGCCGGGGTCGAGCTGGCCGAATACGCCGAAGCGTTCACCCAGTGGCGCCAGGCCACCGCCCGCCTCGCCGACCGGACGAGCCGGGCCCGCGAGATGCAGCGCGAGGCCGACCTGCTCGCGCACGGCATCGCCGAGATCGAGGCCGCCGATCCGCAGCCGGGCGAGGACACGGAACTGTCAGCACTCGCGACCCGGCTGGCCCACGCCGACGCCCTGCGCCTGGCCGCCCGCACCGCGCACGACGCCCTGCTCGGCGACGCCGACGACCCGGCCACCGACGCCGCCGACGTGAGCAACCTGATCGGGGCGGCCGCCCGGGCGCTCGGGCAGCAAACCGGGGACGACGCCGAGCTGGACGCGCTGGCGGTTCGGCTCACCGACCTGTCGGCCGTCGTCACCGATCTCGGGGCCGAGCTCGCGTCCTACGCCGAGGGTCTGGACGCCGACCCGCAGCGCCTCGCGCAGGCCGAGGAGCGGCGCGCCGTGCTGTCGGGACTGACCCGCAAGTACGGCGACGACCTCGAGGCGGTACTCGAATGGGCGGACGCCGCCCGCAAGCAACTCGCCGAGCTCGACGTCTCGGACGAGGCACTGGCCGCGCTCGCAGCCGAGCGCGACGCCGCCGGGGCGCGGGCCGCAACCCAGGCCGCCAGCGTCTCGGCGCAGCGCACCGAGGCGGCGGCCCGGTTGAGCAAGGCGATCACCGGGGAGCTCGCCGGGCTGGCGATGCCCAACGCCGAGGTCACCGTCGAGGTCCGGCGGCGCGCGCCCAGTGCCGGATCGCCCACCTTGACGATCGACGCCGCCGAGGCCGGCGCCAGCGCCGACGGTGTGGACGACGTCGAGATCTTGCTGCGCCCGCACCCGGACGCGCCGGCCCTGCCGGTGCAGCGAGGGGCGTCCGGGGGTGAGCTGTCGCGGGTCATGCTGGCGATCGAGGTGCGCCTCGCCGGAACCGACCCCGTGCCGACGATGGTGTTCGACGAGGTCGATGCGGGCGTCGGTGGGCGGGCCGCGGTCGAGGTAGGACGGCGTTTGGCCCGGCTCGCCCGTGATCACCAGGTGCTCGTGGTCACCCACCTGCCTCAGGTCGCCGCCTACGCCGACCGGCACATTGTGGTCGACAAACCACCGGCGACGAGGACGGGTGGGGTCACCCGAAGCGACGTCCACGCCGTCGAGGGCGAGCAGCGGGTGGCCGAACTGGCCCGCATGCTCGCCGGTAGCGAATCGGACACCGCCCGCGAGCACGCCGCCGAGCTGCTGGCCACCGCGAAGGCAGACGCTGTCCACAACGCGGACCGGCCGAAGCCGAAAACGGCGCGTCGACGGTAGGCCCAGAAGCCCGTTTGGCGCCAACCGCGTGGCGGATGCGCGACGTCATCCATGACGGTGGCACCATAGGTAGCCATGAAGCTCGCGACTCTGCGCCGTACGCGTGCCGGCGGTCTCGCCGGAGTGACCGGCGTCGCGCGACTCGACCGTCGCACCAAGCGTCTGGTCGGCCGGCTCAACCCCGGCGATATCGCGATCATCGACCATGTGGACCTCGACCGGGTCGCGGCGGAGTCGCTGGTCGCGGCCCGGGTGGCCGGCGTCGTCAACGCTCAGCCGAGCATCTCCGGCCGGTATCCGAACCTCGGCCCCGACCTGCTCGTGGCCAGTGGCATCCCGTTGCTCGACAATGTCGGCAACCAGATCTTCGGGGCGGTCAAGGAAGGCACCCGGGTCCGCCTCGACGGCGAGACCCTCTACATCGGCGAGCAGCCGGTCGCCACCGGCAGCGAGCAGGACGTCGGCTCGATCACCGCGCAGATGGCCGAGGCGAAGTCGGGTCTCTCCACGCAGCTGGAAGCCTTCGCCTCCAACACCATGGAGTACATGAAGCGCGAGCGGGCGCTGCTGCTCGACGGCGTGGGCGTGCCCGACGTCCGAACGAAGTTCGACGACCGCCACGTGCTCGTCGTGGTGCGCGGCTACGACTACAAGGAAGACCTGGCCGCGCTTCGGCACTACATCCGCGAGTACAAGCCGGTTCTGGTCGGTGTCGACGGCGGCGCCGACGCGCTGCGTGAGGCCGGCTACAAGCCGCACATGATCGTCGGCGACATGGATTCGGTCAGCGACGAGGTGCTGTGCAGCGGCGCCGAGGTGATCGTCCACGCCTACCCCGACGGACGGGCACCGGGCCTGGCGAGGGTTCAGGACCTCGGGATCGAAGCGGTGACCTTCCCCGCACTGGGCACCAGCGAGGACATCGCGATGCTGCTGGCCGACGAGAAGGGCGCATCGCTCATAGTCGCGGTCGGCACGCACGCAACTCTCGTCGAGTTCCTCGACAAGGGCCGCGGCGGCATGGCCTCGACGTTCCTCACCCGGCTGCGTCTCGGCGGCAAGCTGGTCGACGCGAAGGGTGTGAGCCGGCTGTATCGCAGCCGCATCTCCTCGGCCGCACTGCTGCTGCTCGTGCTCGCGGCGTTCGTGGCGATCGGGGCCGCCCTTGCGGTATCCGATGCGGGACGCACCTACCTTGACCTCTTCGGCGACAAGTGGGAACGGTTCGTCGAGTGGCTGCAGGATGTCTTCTAGTGATCTCCTTCCGGTATCACATCGTCTCGATCATTGCCGTCTTCTTGGCGCTGGCGCTGGGCATCGTGGTCGGCACGACTGCGTTGAACGGACCCATCACGAAGGACCTCCGGCATCAGGTCGACTCGTTGAAGAACGACCGCAACTCGCTATCCGACCAGGTCAAACAACTGCAGGGCCAGGTCGGCAATGACCAGAAGTTCGCCGATATGTACACGAGCCAGATCGTCAAAGGCCGGCTGCTCGACTCGAACGTCCTGATCATCGGCTTGCCCGGGGCATCCGGCGCCGTCAAGGACGGCCTGGCGAAGGTGGTCGCGGACGCCGGGGGCAAGGTCACCGGCAAGATCCAGCTCACCGGCGACTACACCGACCCCAAGCAGGCCGGCGCGATCATGAAGTTCGCCACCGGGGGCAACATCCAGCCGATCGGACTGACCTATCCGAGCACCGAGCAGGCGGGCCCCGTCGCCGGCGCCCTCCTAGCCTACGTGCTGCTCGGCAAGGGGCAGCCCAGCGACCTCAAGGCCGTGATCGCCGGTTTCTCGACCATGTCCATGCTTCAAGGCGCCGACGGCGCCAAGCCCGCGACCAGCGTCATCGTCGTGACCGACGGAACGATGCCGGTCGACGATGCCCGCGGGCAAACCGATCTCGCGCTGATCACCCAGCTGCAACAGCACGGCGGGCACGTGGTGGTGGCCGGTGACACGCCTGCGGCTACGGACGGCGGCGTGGTGGCGTTGGTGCGCGGCGATACGGCCGACAAGGCGACGGTCGCGACGGTCGACAACGCCGACACGGCGCTGGGCCGGGTTTCGACGATCATGGCCTTGGCCGACGTCGGGCAGCCCAACACGATCGTGGGCCACTACGGCACGGCCGGTGGGGCGAAGGCCCTGTTCCCGAATCTGCCCAAGTAGTCTGCGGCGGTGCCCGCCCGTCGGCGCCAGCCTGGCGTCCTGCATGCGCTCCGCACTGCGCTCGTCGCCTCGGCAACCGCCGCGGTCGTGACCCGGTTCGCCGATCGACCGCTGCTGGACGAGGTCCCAGGGTGGCGCCGGCAGAACTTCCGCGGACGCCGCGTCTCGTTGGCCGGCGGGTCCGGAGCTGCGGTCGGCTCGCTCGTCGGTGTGCTTCTCGAGCCGCCCGGACGTCGCGGTCCGGCGTTGCTGGCCGGGGGAGCGGCTGCGGTCGCTGGTGCGTACGACGACCTGCTGGCCGGCCGGGCCGAGGTCGCCGGCGACAAGGGATTCGCCGGGCATCTCGCCGCGATTCGCGCCGGCCGGGTCAGTGGTGGCGCGGTGAAGATGGCGGTGATCGGCGGCTCGGCGCTGGCGGCTGCCGGTCGGCTGGACCGTTCCGGTGGGATCGGGGATCGCGTCTTGCGGGCGGCGGTGATCGCTGGATCCGCCAACCTGCTCAACCTGCTGGATCTGCGGCCGGGCCGGGCCGGCAAGGTTGCGGTGGTCGCCGGGCTGCTCGGTGCGTCGGGTCCGGCCGGCGGCGTGGCGGCGGCCAGCGCCGGAGCGGCGGCGGGTGTCCTGCCGGACGACCTCGGCGAGCGCACGATGCTCGGCGATCTCGGCGCGAACACGCTCGGTGCGCTGGTGGGTGTGCGGCTCGCTTCCGGCTCCGTACGCACACGTATGGCCGCCCTTGCGGTGATCGGTGCGATCACGGCGGCGAGCGAGCGGGTGAGCCTGAGCGGGGTCATCGACAACACGCCTGCCCTGCACATGCTCGATCAGCTCGGCCGAGCAGCGACGAAGTGACGTCGTCCGAGGGCGGCCCGGCTACCGGTCGGCGTCTGCTGCGGGCAGCGGCGCTGATCGCGGCGATCACCGTACTGGCGCGTCTGGTCGGCTTCGCTCGCACGACCGCGTTCGGCCACACGGTGGGTGGTGGCTGCGTCGGCGCCGTGTATCAGACGGCGAACACCGTGCCGAACATCGTCTTCGACATCGTCGCCGGCGGGATGCTGTCCGCGCTGGTCGTACCGTTGCTGGCTCCGGCGTTCGCGAACGGAGATCGGGAGACGGTGTCGCGGACGGTGTCTGCGCTGCTGAACTGGGCGCTGCTGATCTTGTTGCCGATGGCCCTGGTCCTCGCGCTGGCCGCACGTCCCATCGTCGAACTGCTGATGGGCAGTGGCCAATGCACCGGCGCCGTCGAGCTCGGCACCCGGATGCTGCTCGTGTTCGTCCCGCAGATCGTCTTCTATGGCGTCGGAGTCGTGCTCGGCGGCGCGCTCCAGGCCGGTGAACGGTTCGCGTGGCCGGCGCTGGCGCCGCTGTTGTCGAGCCTGGTCGTGATCG
This sequence comes from Jatrophihabitantaceae bacterium, assembly GCA_036502575.1. Lineage (GTDB taxonomy): Bacteria > Actinomycetota > Actinomycetes > Mycobacteriales > Jatrophihabitantaceae > DASXRA01. The sequence goes on from DASXYL010000018.1 coordinate 12,964, forward strand.
GCGCCTACCTCTGGTACGGACAGCTGGCCGGTGTGGGACGCGACGCCGTCGGGCTCCCGCGCGGCGATGAGCTCGTGCTCAGCGTCGGCACCTCCGTCGGCGTGGTCGTGCTCGCGTGCTGCCAGGTGCCGGCTGTGCGACGCCTCGGCATCAGCTACCAGCGCACGTTGCGCTTTCCGGCCGGGTTGGCGCCGGCCGCCCGCCGGGCGGCGCTCGCCGGAGCGTTCACGCTCGGCGCGCAGGAGTTGTCGACCGCGGTGATGCTGCGTCTCGCGAACCAGGACACCGCCACCGGAACCGTGGTCGCGCTCGCCCAGGCGCAGACCGTGTTCCTCCTACCGTGGGCGGCGTTGAGCATCCCGATCGCGACCTCGGCGTTCCCCAGATTGGCGACGTCGTGGGAACGTGGCGATCACGCGGCCGCCCGGCACCTGGTCACTGGTGCGACCAGGGCGGTCATCGCGTTGAGCGCGTTGGGCGCCGCCGTCCTCGTCGCGGTGGCCGAACCGATCGGGAACGTGGTGCTGCAGCGCGGTTCCGGCGCACATGCCGCGGTCGCGCCGGCAGTCGTGGGATTCGCGTTCGGGCTGCTCGGCTGGGGGCTGGTCGCGCTGTTCGCCCGTTGCCTCTACGCGGCGCGGCAGGTAGCGGTCTCGGCGAAGGCCCAGGTGGCGGGGCAGGTGGTGGTGATGGTCGCCGATATCGTGCTTGCCGTGACCGTGTCCGCCCGCCATCGTGCCGCCGCCCTGGCGGTCGGCAACTCGATCGGGGTCACGGTCGCTGCCGTGTTGCTGCTGTTGGCGATGCGCCGCCACGGACTGCTCGACGACGTACGCGACCGGGTCGTCGACGTGGTTCGCGGGGCGGGCATCGCGGCAGTCGCCGGCGCCGCAGGCTGGACGGTCGGTCGGATGGCCGAGGGACGAGGGGTCGTCCCGTCGATCGGTCTGGGGGTGGCCGCTGCCGGCGTCGCGGTCGCGATTGCACTCGCCGCGCTGGCGCTCGCCGATCGTGAACTGATCACCATTCTGCGATCCCGACTACGTGGCGGCCCGGCATGAGCGCCGTCACCCTCGTCCTGGCTTCCAGCACGGGTGGGGTGGGGGCGCACGTCGCATCGCTTGCGCGGGGCCTCGGCAGCGACGGGTGGCGGGTGAACGTCTGCGGGCCCCAGGCCACCGACGACCTGTTCGGCTTCTCGCGGGAGGGGGCGTCGTTCACGCCCATCAGCGGGAAACCGGCCGACCCGCGCGCCGTGCGGGCGGTGCGTCGGGTGGCCGCCGGCTCGGACGTGGTGCATGCGCACGGCCTGCGGGCGGCGACCATCGCGGGACTGACGCGCCGGCATCCCCTGGTGGTGACGTGGCACAACGCGGTGCTCGGTCCCGCCGACCTGCGGCGCCGGCTGCTCGGTGCGGGGGAGCGCTACGTCGCGCGGAACGCCGACATCGCGCTGTGCGTCTCGCCCGATCTCGAGGAACGCGTGCGGGCGCTCGGCGGCCGCGACGTACGCCCCGGTCCGGTCGCGGCGCCGCTGCGCGAACCCGAGCGGTTTCCCTCCGAGGTGCGTGACGCGCTCGGCGTGGGCGACACGCCGTTGCTGCTCAGCGTGGGCCGGCTGCATCCGCAGAAGGGGCACGACGTCTTCATCGAGGCGGTGACGCACGTGCGCAAGCAGTGCCCGGCCGTCCGCGCAGTGATTGCCGGCGACGGCCCGCAGCGGCCCGAGCTCGAAGCGCTGATCGCCTCTCTCGACGCCCCGGTGATGTTGCTAGGTCGACGTGTCGACATTCCTGATCTGCTGCGGGCGGCCGACGTCGTGGTGTGGGCGAGCGTGTGGGAGGGCAGTCCGCTATCCGTCCAGGAGGCGTTGCGGGCCGGACGGCCGCTGGTTGCGACCCGGGTCGGCGGCCTCCCGGACATCGTCGGCGACGGCGCCGTGCTCGTTCCGCCGGGCGACGCCGAGGCGCTGGCTGCTGCGATCGACCGTGTCCTGCAGGACGCGGCCTGGGCAGCGACGCTGGCCGCCCGAGCCGTCGAGATCGCCCGGCGGCTGCCCAACGAGCACGACACACTGGCCCAGGTCGAGGCCGTTTACCGAGAGTTGATCGGCGCGTCGCGCTGATCATGCGAGGAGTCCACGCTCACCGTGTTAGCGTGGACTTCCGTGGATCGGACGCTGGCGCCCTCTGGGCAGCCCACCAAGCATTTGTTCGTTACTGGCGGTGTCGCCTCTTCGCTCGGCAAGGGGCTGACTGCGAGCAGCCTCGGCAGCCTCCTCAAGGCGCGCGGACTGCGGGTCACCATGCAGAAGTTGGACCCGTACCTGAACGTCGACCCCGGGACGATGAACCCCTTTCAGCACGGCGAGGTCTTCGTCACCGGGGACGGCGCTGAGACCGACCTCGACGTCGGCCACTACGAACGCTTCCTCGACACCGATCTGGTCGGTTCGGCGAACGTCACCACCGGGCAGGTCTACTCCACGGTGATCGCCAAGGAGCGCCGCGGTGAGTATCTCGGTGACACGGTGCAGGTCATCCCGCACATCACCAACGAGATAAAGAGCCGCATCCGGGCGATGGCCGCGCCGGGGCCCGACGGCCAGATTCCGCACATCGTCATCACCGAGATCGGCGGCACGGTGGGCGACATCGAATCGCTGCCGTTCCTCGAGGCTGCGCGTCAGGTGCGCCACGACGTCGGCCGCGACAACTGCTTCTTCCTGCACGTGTCACTCGTGCCCTACCTCGCGCCCTCCGGCGAGCTGAAGACCAAGCCGACCCAGCACTCCGTCGCCGCGCTGCGCAGCATCGGCATAGCGCCGGATGCCGTGGTGTGCCGCAGCGACCGCGAGATCCCCGACAACGTCAAGCGCAAGATCTCGCTGATGTGCGACGTGGATCTGGAAGCGGTGGTGTCGGCCTGCGACGCGCCGAGCATCTACGAGATCCCCAAGGTGCTGCACAGCGAGGGCCTCGACGCCTACGTCGTGCGTCGGCTGGGACTGCCGTTCCGCGACGTCGACTGGACGCTCTGGGGTGACCTGCTCGACCGCGTGCACAACCCGCGCAACGAGATCACCATCGCGTTGGTGGGCAAGTACGTGGACCTTCCGGATGCCTACCTGTCGGTCACCGAGGCGCTGCGGGCCGCCGGGTTCGCGCGGCGGGCCAAGGTCCACGTCAAGTGGGTGCCGGCCGATACCTGCGAGGACGAGGTTGGTGCCGCCCAGCAACTGTCCACCGTGGACGGTGTGGTGATCCCCGGCGGGTTCGGGGTGCGCGGCATCGAGGGCAAGATCGGCGCCGCCCGGTACTCGCGGGAGAACGGCATCCCGATCCTGGGGCTGTGCCTCGGCCTGCAATGCATGGTCATCGAGACCGCTCGGCACCTGGCCGGCATCGACGGCGCCAACTCGAGTGAGTTCGACCCGGAGACGCCGGCCCCGGTGATCGCCACGATGGCCGATCAGGTCGAGATCGTCGCCGGAAACGCCGACCTCGGCGGTTCGATGAGGCTCGGCGCGTACCCGGCAGTGCTGGCGGCCGGAACTCTGGTCGCCGAGGCGTACGGCGCCATCGACGTTTCCGAGCGGCACCGGCACCGGTACGAGGTGAACAACGCGTACCGCGAGAAGCTGGCCGCTGCGGGCCTCGTCTTCAGTGGGACGTCCCCGGACGGTCGGCTCGTGGAGTTCATCGAGCTCGACCGTTCGCTGCATCCGTATTTCGTCGCGACCCAGGCGCACCCCGAGCTGAAGTCGCGGCCGACGCGAGCCCACCCGCTGTTCCGCGGGTTGATCGAGGCCGCCTTGACCTACAACGCCGCCGAGCGGTTGCCGGTCGAGATTCCCGAGTCGCCCCACGAGATCGAGCCGCTGGACGGCGTCCCTTCCGTGAACGGATCGCCGAGTTACCAGAGCGCGGCGCTGCGGTGAGCGCGGACCAGTATCAGGTCCTCGCTTCGACTCGGCGTTTCAAAGGGCGGGTGCTGTCACTGCGCACCGACGAGCTGCGGATGAGCGACGGCACCGTCGCGACCCGCGAGATCGTCGAGCACCCAGGAGCGGTCGGGGTGGTGGCCCTGGACGACGACGACCAGGTCGTGCTCGTGAACCAATATCGCCACCCGGTGGGCCGCTACCTGGACGAGTTGCCGGCCGGGCTTCTGGACGTGGCCGGCGAGCCGGCGGTGATCGCCGCGCAACGCGAGCTGAAAGAGGAGACGGGCCTGGCCGCGGCGCGGTGGCACGTGCTGATCGATCTGTTCACCTCGCCGGGCATGACCAACGAAGCCATCCGAGTGTTTCTCGCCCGCGGGCTGTCGGACGCGCAGGGCGAGCGGTTCGTGCCCGAACACGAGGAGATTACGTTGACGGTGTCGCGAGTTCCACTGGACGAGGTGGTGGGCCAGGCACTGCGTGGCGAGCTGACGAACGCCGCGGCGGTCGCCGGGGTGTGCGCCGCAGCAGCGGCTCGGGCCCGGGACTGGCGCGACCTCCGGCCGGCCGATATGCCGTGGTCCGGCCGCCCCCAGTCCGCGACGGACTGAGCGATGTCGCTGACCGCCGTCCCACCGACGCAGCGGGCGCTTCGGCTCGACATCGTGGTGCGCAGCTACCTCGATCATCTGGCGGTCGAACGAGGGGTCGCCGGCAACACGCTCTCGTCCTACCGACGCGACCTCGACCGCTACGTCGCCTACCTGGCAGCGCGGCATGTCACCTCGCTCGACGGTGTCGACGGCGGGGCCGTCTCCGGGTTCCTCGGCTATCTGCGCGAGGGCGACGCCGAGCATCAGGCCTTGTCCGCATCGTCCGCGGCGCGCGCGGTGGTGGCGGTACGTGGGCTGCACCGATTCGCGGTGCGCGACGGCCTGCTCGACGTCGACGTGGCGCGTGACGTTCGGCCCCCGACGCCTCCCCGTCGGCTGCCGAAGGCGATCAGCGTCGAGCAGGTCGAGCGGCTCTTGGACGCTGCGGGCTTCGACGGCACGCCGCTGACGGTTCGCGACCGCGCTTTGCTCGAACTGCTGTACGCGACCGGTGCGCGTATCTCCGAAGCGGTGGGGCTAGCCGTCGACGACCTCGACCTCGGGGCGCGCAGTGCGCTGCTCTCCGGCAAAGGTGGCAAACAGCGACGCGTGCCGGTCGGATCGTTCGCCGCGGCCGCACTCGAGGCGTACCTGGTGCGGGTGCGCCCCGAGCTGGCGGCGAAGGGACGAGGTACGCCGGCGCTGTTCCTGAACGCGCGCGGCGGACCGCTGTCCCGACAGTCGGCCTGGACGGTGCTGCGTGACGCCGCGGACAAGGCCGGGCTCGCCAGCGGCATCTCGCCGCACACGCTGCGCCATTCTTTCGCAACTCATCTGATGGAAGGCGGCGCGGACGTTCGCGTCGTGCAGGAGCTGCTCGGTCACTCGTCGGTGACCACCACACAGATCTACACGCTCGTCACCGTCGACCAGTTGCGCGAGGTGTACGCCGCGGCCCACCCGCGCGCGAAGGTGTAGCTCTGCCCCGCTGTTCTTATCCGCCGGAGGCGGTACCTATCCGCCGGAGGCGGATCCCCGGACCACCCACTCGCTTCGCTTCGGGGTGGATCCGGAGATCCGCACCGCTCCTTCGTCGCGGGCCGCGTCGCGGCCGGCGGGCTCTTCGCGCAAGCGCTCATCGCGTTGGTGGTGCGTTGTCTGAGTCACGCCCCGCTTAGGGCGCGAGGCCCATCGCGTTGTGGTGGCGGCGTCTCCTTGGGTTACCGTCCGCCGTAGGGCGTGCACCTCGTCGCTCGGGGTACTGCTCACTCGGCATTGACAAGGTTCGGTCGGCTGTTGCGACCGACGCGCCGGACCTTCGTGGTTCGGTGTCGTGGCCGGGCCGGGCGTGGAGTAGCCTCGCGATCGGCGAGATAAGCGGGCAGGGGGTTTAAGCAGTTCATGGCTATGTCGACAAGTCAAGACAGTGCCGATTCTGGTGCCATGTTCACCGTCGAGTCCGTGAAATCGTCCGATCCAGCGCTTGCCCGCCCGAAGCGCAAGCTGGTTGAACCCAAGCCCGTCGAGCGTCACGGGCCCGCGCGCATCATCGCCCTGTGCAACCAGAAGGGCGGCGTCGGCAAGACCACCTCGACGATCAACCTGGGTGCAGCGTTGGCCGAGTTCGGTCGTCGAGTGCTGCTCGTCGACTTCGATCCGCAGGGCGCGCTCTCGGTGGGACTCGGTGTGCAGCCGCACCAACTGGACCGCACCGCCTACAACCTGCTGATGGAACGCGACGTCGCGGTCGACGACATCCTGCTCAAGACCGCCGTCCCCGGCATGGACCTGCTGCCCAGCAACATCGACCTGTCCGCAGCTGAGGTTCAGCTCGTCGGCGAGGTAGCCCGCGAGCAGACGCTGGGACGCGTCATCACCCCGATCGTCGACGAATACGACTTCGTTCTCATCGACTGTCAACCCTCGCTCGGTCTGCTGACCGTCAACGCGCTGACCGCGGCGGACGAGGTCATCGTCCCGCTCGAATGCGAGTTTTTCAGCCTCCGCGGGGTGGCGCTCCTGATCGACACGATCGAAAAAGTTAAGGAACGACTCAATCCCAAGTTGAAGCTTGCCGGGATCCTGGCGACGATGTACGACGGCCGTACGCTACACGGACGTGAGGTGTTCGCGCGGGTGGTTGAAGCCTTCGGCGATGAAGTATTCGACACGGTGATATCCCGCACCGTGCGCTTTCCGGAGACCACGGTCGCCGGCGAACCGATCACGACGTGGGCACCGACGTCCGCCGGCGCCAAGGCATATCGCAACCTCGCACGGGAGGTGCTCGCGCGATGACCCAGACGAGCCGACTTCGGCACGCAACTGCGGGCTGGAGGCTCGACGAGCGGATTACGAGATCACGGGTCGCGGCGAGAATATCGAGGTCCCCCCTATGGCGAGCACACTCATGACGCGCCGGACGAGCCTTCCCGGCGCCTCCGAACTTTTCCGGGCCACGTCCGCCGCCCCCAAGCCCGACGAGGTGGTCCATCACCCGGGCGTCGGCGCGGTGGTACCGACACCCGTCGAGCCCGAGGTCGAGTCCGACCGGGACGACGATCGGGTGGAGGCGTCCGCCCCGCGGCCTGCTCCGGCGCCGGCGCCCGCTGCCGCGCGTCCGGGCCGAGGTCGGCGGATCCGCGCGGTCGGTGACCGCAACCCGAGCGGTCGTGAGCGCCACGAAGAGAAGATCACTGTGTATTGCTCGGCAGAGGAACTTGTCGACATAGAGACAGCTCGCTTGCACCTGCGCGCCGAGCACGGCCTGGCCGTGGATCGGGGCCGGATCGTGCGCGAAGCCGTCGCGGTGGTACTTGCCGACCTCGAGGCCAAGGGCGACTCGTCGATCCTGGTGCGACGGCTGCGCGGGGCGTGAATCTGTCCGCCGAGGACGCCCTGGACATCGAATCCTTGGCGACCGAGCCCAACGGCGCCGAGTTCACAGGTCAATCCGGCGAGGGATTCCACGTTCGGCTGGAGAACTTCGAAGGGCCGTTCGATCTGCTGCTGACGCTGATCAGCCGACGCCAGCTGGACGTGACCGAGGTCTCGCTCTCGAAAGTCACCGACGAGTTCCTGTCCTACCTCACCGCGGCGGGGGAGTGGGATCTCGGTCAGGCGACGGAGTTCCTCGTCGTCGCGTCCACGCTGCTCGATCTGAAGGCGGCCCGGTTGTTGCCGGCGGCCGACGTCGAGGACGAGGAAGACCTGGCTCTCCTCGAGGCACGTGATCTGCTGTTCGCCCGACTCTTGCAGTACCGGGCGTACAAGCTCGTGGCCGCCTACCTGGCCGAGTTGGAACGAGCCCAGGCGCGGCGCCACGGACGCAGTGCCGAGCTCGAAGCGCCGTTCGCTGAGCTCCTTCCCGACATCATGATCGGCGTGACGCCGGCGCGTTTCGCCGCGTTGGCCGCCGCTGCGCTGACGCCGAAGCCTGCTCCGGTTCTCACGACCGACCACGTGCACGCGCCGCGAGTGAGCGTGCGCGAGCACATGTTGACCATCCGTGAGCGTCTGCGGAGTCACGGGGCAGCGACATTTCGCTCGCTCGTGGCCGACTGCCAGAACACGCTCGAGGTCGTCGCCCGGTTCCTGGGCCTGCTCGAGCTGTATCGCGAGGGCTCTGTCGCCTTCGATCAGGCGGCAGCGTTGGCCGAGTTGCGGGTGCGGTGGGTGGCGGCGGACAGCAACGGCACGACCGAGCTCGGCGACGAGACTGTGGACGAGGAGTACGGGTGAGCAACGCGGGTTCTGAGCTGGACACGGCGAGGGCGAAGGTGGCTGAAACGGACGCCCCGGAGACCGACCCCGAGCGGGGTGCTGCGGGCAGCCAAGCGGGGGAGCGGGCGGAGAGCCGCGAGCCGGGCAGCGAGCAGCTGGACGCGCACGCAGACGGGACGCCCCCGGAGGCTGCATCGGCTGACGAGCAGCCGGCTGACGAGCAGCCGGCTGACGAGCAGCCGGTCGACGAGCAGCCGGTCGACGAGCAGCCAGACGTCGCGGGACCATCCGTTGTGGCCGACTCGAGCCGTCCGGATCTGAGTGATCCGGACACTCTGCGCGCGGCGGTCGAATCGGTTCTGTTCATCTCTGATGCGCCGGTCACGGTAACTGCGCTGGCGGCTGGGCTGCACCGACCCGAGCCCGAGATCGAGGCCGCGCTGTCCGCGTTGGCCCAGGTCCTCGATGAGCGAGGAAGCGGTATTGAGCTGCGCGAGATCGGCGAGGGTGTGCGACTGTACAGTCGGCCCGAGCTCGCCGGCTGGATCGAGTCCTTCCTCATGGACGGACAGCGAGTGCGGCTGACCCAAGCGGCGCTCGAGACGCTTAGCGTCATTGCGTATCGGCAGCCGGTGACCCGCTCGCGTATCTCGGCGATTCGCGGGGTCAACGTGGACGGCGTCGTTCGGACGCTGATCACCCGCGGATTGATCACCGAGGTCGGCGCCGACCCCGACACCGGCGGTGGCCTGTACCGAACGACCGAACTGTTTCTCGAAAAGATGGGTCTGCGATCACTTGACGAGCTTCCGTCTCTTGCTCCACTGCTGCCTGAGCTGAGCGGACTCGAAAGCGACGAACTGTCAGGTTGACGGTGAGACATGCCTGACGAGGGTGTGCGTCTGCAGAAGGTTCTGGCCGCCGCGGGCCTCGGCTCTCGGCGAGCGTGTGAACTCCTGATCAGCGCGGGGCGGGTAGAGGTCAACGGTGCGCTCGTCACCCAACTGGGCGCGCGAGTCGACCCGCAGACGGCGGTGATCCGGGTTGACGGCGCGCGCATCGAGGTCCGGGACGACTTCGTGTATCTGGCGCTGAACAAGCCGCGGGGCGTGTTGAGCGCGATGTCGGACTCGCGGGGGCGCCGGACGGTGGGCGATCTGGTCGCAGACCGCGAGCGTCTGTTTCACGTCGGCCGTCTCGACGCCGACAGCGAGGGACTACTCCTGCTCACCAACGACGGCGACCTGGCGCACCGGTTGATGCATCCCTCCTTCGAGATCGTGAAGGTCTACCTGGCCACGGTCGAGGGGGTTGTAGGCCGCGAGGTCGGCCGGCGGCTGCGGGCAGGGGTCGATCTGGAGGACGGCCCGGCCCGCGCGGACCGCTTCCGGGTCGTGGACTCGACGCCGGAGCGCAGCCTGGTGGAAGTCGCCCTGCACGAGGGGCGCAAGCACATCGTTCGCCGAATGCTCGCTGAGGTCGGCCATCCCGTTCAACGGCTGGTCCGCACGTCGATCGGACCGGTGCGGCTCGGGGGCCAGCGCGCCGGCGAGATCCGCTCCCTGACCCGGTCTGAGGTCGGGGAACTCCGTGATCTTATCGACAAAGCGGTATAGCTTCTAACCGTCTTAGCTGTAGGTCTGTGTAGCGCCAAAGCTGTAGAGCGCTACAGCGTTAAAGTTAGGTATCCATGTAGGCACAAGCCGTTTAGAAGATTTAGCAGTTAGACGCTTAAACAGTTAAGCATTTAGATGGTTAAGCAGTTAAAGGATGTAACGGCTTACTGCTTAAACCGCTAATCGGTTAGAGGATTAAACTGCCAAGAGCTTAGGATATTAAGCGGCTAAGCGCTCAGACGTCTTGGCGATTAGGCAGTTCATCGCTGAGCAGACTTAGGTCTGTACCGGCTAAACGATTTGCGTGTGTAACGATAGATCGCCCGGCGCGGAGCCCGCGGACTTTGTCGCTAAATCGGTAAAGAGATAGATCGCGCAATCGCGCAGCTCAGGCCCAGGAACTCAGGCCCCTGTGGCCCCAGGGTGCGCTCTCAGCATAGGCCCAAGGCTCACCGGCGCGCGTGATCGAGCAGCCTCGTCTCCGGAGAACGTCGGCAGCTGCGATCTACGATGACGCCGACCTCGTAGTCAGCGCGCTTGCAGCCGAGTGCCGCTGCGGCACTCGCCGATCTGGCCGTGTATCGATCTGACGGCGTGCCGGTACGACGCCTCGTAGACTTGCCGAGTTGGGGAGGTAGCAGCTCGGCGACGTAGCAGTTGACCGACCTGACCCCTGACCGATCTGCCGATACCTCTGCAGGCAGTCATCTCGATGACGTCGGCGTTGCTCGAAGAGCTGCATCGCTAAGTCGACAAAGATTCAAAGCGTGTCGTTGCTTAGATGCTGTATCGCTGAAGCTCTAAGCTGCTGAAGGCATCTCTCGGCTTACCGGTCTAGCGTGAAAGCGTGTTCTCGATGAAGGGTGGCGGCGCCAGCGTGGCAGCGGTTCGAGCGGTACGGGGAGCTATCCAGGTGGACAGCGATGATCGCGAGGCGATCCTCTCCGGCACGGCTGAGTTGATCACCGAGATCCTCGAGCGAAACGAGATCCGACCGGTCGAGCTGATCAGCATGGTCTTCACCGCGACACCCGACCTGACGGCCGAGTTCCCGGCGTATGCGGCGCGTCAGCTCGGTCTGACCGACGTGCCCTTGCTCTGCGCCTCGGAGATTGGCGTTCCCGGCGCGATGCCGCGGGTACTCCGGGTGCTGGCGCACGTCGAGTCCGAGCGCCCCAGGAGCGAGATCAGGCACGTGTACCTGGGCGGGGCAGCGAAGCTACGGACGGATCTCCCCCAATGAGCCATCTCGTCACGCCAGCCTCAAGGAGGCGGGAGCGGATGAACCCGGCTCAGTCAGGCCCTCGCCGCGTGCTCCTGCGACGCTCATCGGCTCGGCCCGGGCGAGTTGGCCTCACGGTCGGGTTGGTCGAGGCGACCACGGACGGCGCAGGGGCGCCACACCGCCGGACCGCCGCCCACGCGCGGGTCGACGCAAGGTCCAGATGTCGATGCCTGATCAGTCGGGCGGGGGAGACCAGGAGAGATGGCCAGCCGGCCGGGCCGATTGCGAGGCGAATCGGCCCGGTTGCGGCGCATCGGGCGGTCCAGCTCGACCCGAGTGCCGGAGTGTCGATCGAGGACGGTGCGGACGGTCTGGAGTGCGGACGTCGGCTCGGAGCCGATACGGCCAACGGGGGCTAATCCTCAACCAGACGGCTAGCCATTTGCTCGCTGTTTAGCCGCAACATCCACGCCAGCCCGAGACGCTTGATTCGGCCGCCGACCCAACAGGCCGTGATCGGTCGCCCATCGCGCACTCGGGCGTGCCCATGCGGGTCATGCCTGAGCGCTGTTGGTCAGAGCCCGCGCGGTAAGTTGCCGGTGATCACGAGGCCGGACCTGCCCAGGATGAGGACGTGACAGCACAGCCCGCCGGTACGAATCCGGTTCCGCACGAGCGCAGCGCCCGCTTCTCCGGCGTGGTGGCGCTCGACGGTCCGTCCGGCACCGGAAAATCAACCGTCGCGCGGATGCTCGCGCGGCGGTTGGGTGCGCGCTATCTCGATACCGGGGCGATGTACCGGGCCGCGACTCTCGCCGTGCTCGACCGCACGGTCGACGTCCAGGAGCAGGCTCGGGTGGCCGACGCCGTCCGGGCGGCCCGCATCAACATCTCGACCGACCCGGACCGGGTCGGCATCGAGCTGGACGGCCGGGCGGTCGACGCGCAGATTCGCTCGGCACCGGTCACTGCCGCAGTGAGTGCTGTGTCGGCGGTTCCTGCGGTGCGGACCGTGCTCGTCGAGCAGCAGCGCCGGCTGATCGGTGACGGGCCGATCGTGGTGGAGGGGCGCGACATCGGCTCGGTCGTGTATCCCGACGCTCGCGCGAAGTTCTATCTGACCGCTTCGCCGGAGGCCCGCGCCGCACGGCGGGCCAAGGAGCTCGGCCCGGGCATGGATGTGACCGCGGTCGGCGCGGACTTGCAGCGCCGCGACCAGCTGGACAGCACCCGGGCGGTGAGTCCCTTGGCGCGAGCTGCGGACGCCGTCGAGGTTGACACGACTGAGCTATCCATCGATGAAGTGGTAGATCGCCTTGTCGACATAGTGCTGAATCGAGCGGCTGAGGCGGATGCGTGAGTGGGCCACGCTGCGGCGTCCGGCGGAGTTGCTGTGCGGTCGGGCAGGATTGGTGACGTGACCGAGCCCGACGATTTTGCAGCCGAGACGCTTCCGCCGGCACCGGTGGTTGCCGTGGTCGGCCGGCCGAACGTCGGCAAGTCGACCCTGGTCAACCGCATCCTCGGTCGTCGCGAAGCCGTCGTGCAGGATGTTCCCGGCGTAACCCGCGACCGCGTAGCCTACGACGCGCTGTGGTCCGGGCGGCGGTTCACGCTCGTCGACACGGGCGGTTGGGAACCGGACGCGCGCGGCCTCCAAGCGATGGTGTCAGCGCAGGCGCAGCGAGCCGTCGAGACCGCTGATCTCGTCCTCTTCGTGGTGGACGGCCGCACCGGGGCCACCGAAACCGATCTCACCGTCGCCCGCACGTTGAGACGAGCCGAGCAGCCGGTGATCCTTGCGGTGACCAAGATCGACGACGAGCGCGGGGAGGCTGACGCAGCCGGGCTCTGGAGCCTGGGGCTGGGTCAGCCGTACGCGGTGAGCGGCTTGCACGGTCGCGGCAGCGGTGAGCTGCTCGACGCCGTGCTCGAGGCCATGCCGGACGCGCCCGCTGAGACGGTCACCGACGAAGGGCCGCGCCGGGTTGCTCTGGTGGGGCGTCCCAACGTAGGCAAGTCCAGCCTGCTCAACCGGGTCACCGGTGACGCTCGATCGGTCGTCGACGCGGTGGCGGGCACCACGATCGACCCGGTCGACAGCCTCGTCGAGCTGGGTGGAGAGACATGGCGCTTTGTCGACACGGCTGGGCTGCGGCGGCGCGTCCACCAGGCCGCTGGCATGGAGTACTACGCCAGCTTGCGTACCGCTGGCGCCATCGAAGCGGCCGAGGTCGCGGTGGTCCTGCTGGACGCATCCGAGCCCCTGTCTGAGCAGGATCAACGCGTCATCGCGGCAGTGGTCGAGGCGGGGCGCGCCCTCGTCATCGCGTTCAACAAGTGGGACCGCGTCGACGAGGACCGCCGCGAGCGCCTGGAGCGCGAGGTGAGCCGCGAGCTGGCGCGCGTGCAGTGGGCGCCCCGGGTGAACGTTTCGGCCGAGACCGGCCGGGCGGTCGAAAAGCTCGCCGGAGCGCTGCGCACGAGCCTCGCGTCCTGGGATCGGCGCATCTCTACCGGGCGGCTGAACGCCTGGCTCACCGATGTCGTGGCGGCCACCCCGCCGCCCGGGCGAGGTGGCAAGGTGCCGCGCGTGCTGTTCGCCACCCAGGCCGACACCCGTCCGCCCCGATTCGTGCTCTTCACGACCGGCTTCCTCGAGGCGAGCTACCGCCGCTTCCTGGAACGGCGCCTCCGAGAGGACTTCGACTTCGCCGGCACGCCGATCGAGATCTCGGTTCGCGTGCGCGAGCGGCGCCTCGCCCGGCGCTGACCAGCGCGGATCGGCGCGGCGGCTACGCTAGGGTTTCTTCGCACGGCCGGGACGTGGCGCAGTTTGGTAGCGCACCTGACTGGGGGTCAGGGGGTCGTGGGTTCGAATCCCGCCGTCCCGACTCGTAACTCGAATGCCAGCAGGATCGGCGCGCGCAGTGGGCGCCGGTCCGCTCAAGCCCGAGACGGAGGTGGCGTGGCGTCGGGCGCTCCGGATGACCTCACCGAGGTTGCCGCGCAGCGCGTGGTCACCGTGCCCAACGCGCTGAGCGTTCTGCGCCTGCTCGGCGTGCCGCTGTTCCTGTGGCTGCTGCTCGGACCGCACGCCGACATCGCCGCGCTGATCGTGCTGGCACTGTCCGGGTTCACCGACTGGGCCGACGGCGTCCTGGCCCGCAGGCTCAACCAGACGAGCAAGCTCGGCGCCCTGCTCGATCCGGCCGCAGATCGTCTCTACATCATCGCCACGCTCGTCGGACTGACCTTGCGGCACATCATTCCGTGGTGGCTCGCGGCCGTGATCGTCGGACGGGACCTGCTCCTGTCACTCACGCTGCCCGTGCTGCGCCGCCACGGTTACGGTCCGCCGCCCGTGCACTACCTGGGCAAGGCGGCCACCTTCAACCTGCTCTATGCGTTCCCGCTGCTGTTGCTCGCCGCGCGTGATGGAACGATGGCCGACGTGGCCCGTCCGATCGCCTGGGCGTTCACGATCTGGGGCACCGCGCTGTACCTCTGGGCCGGCGCGCTGTACCTGGTCCAGGTCGATCAGCTCACCCGCCGGGCAGCGACACCATGACTTCTCGACGTAGCACTTTGTCGACGGATCTTCTTATCGACTTAGTGACGAACACGGCGGACCCCGGGTACGCCGCCACCGCGGCCCGGCGTGGACCCGATGCACCACGGCGGTGGTTCGACCGTCCGGCGACCGCGGTCGGCTGCGTGTTGGTCGGGTTCACGTTGGCGATCGCGTACGTGCACACCCACCGGGGCGCGCCGGCCGCAGCCAAGGTGCACGACGACCTGGTGCACCGCGTCGAGACAGCGCAGTCGTCAGCCAACGCGCTCGAGGCGAGAGCACAGCAGTTGGGCACCGAGATCACTCGAGCGCGTGACCAGGCGTTGCCGGGTACTTCGCTCGGCGCGCAGTTACAGCGCAACGAGTTGTTGGCCGGGGCGACGCCGGCGGTCGGACCGGGGCTGCAGGTCAAGCTCGGCGATCCACCTCAGCCGACCAGTACGCCGGACAACGGCCGTCCCGGCACTACCCCTATCGGAGGTACGCAGCTACTGACCGATCGCGACGTGCGTAGCGTCGTGAACGAGTTATGGCACGACGGCGCCGAGGCGATCTCGGTGAACGACGTGCGGCTGACACCCACCTCCGCCATCCGGTTCGCGGGCCAGGCCGTCCTGGTCGACTTCGCGCCCATAACGTCGCCTTACACGATCGAGGCCATAGGAGATAGTGACGTGCTCGTGACGAGCTTCGCCGACAGCGATGTGGCAAGTCGCTACCACACCCTGGCCTCGGCCGAAGGCGTGAACTTCTCGTGGGCGCAGGAAGGCAAGCTGCACCTGCCGGCCACCCCGGCGGCGACGCCGAGATACGCCCGCCCCGCCGAGACGAAGGGTCCCCGATGATCGCCGGACTCGCCCTGGCCGTAGGTGTCATTGTCGGCCTGGTGCTGCGCCCGACGGTGCCGCACTGGCTCGAGCCGTATCTGCCGATCGCCGTGGTGGCGGCGCTCGATGCCGTCTTCGGCGGCATCCGGGCCCGCTTGGACGGGATCTTCGACTCCAAGGTGTTCGTCGTGTCCTTCGTGTCCAACGTCGTGGTCGCCGCGCTGATCGTGTTCCTGGGCGACAAGCTGGGCGTGGGCGGCCAGCTGTCCACTGCGGTCGTGGTCGTGCTCGGTATCCGCATCTTCGGTAACGCGGCCGCGATCAGAAGGCACGTCTTCCGAGCATGACCAACGACGACAACAACCACCCCGACGACCGTGCGACCGACGAATCCCGAGCCGAGGAAACCCAGCCACCGCGCGAAGAGCCGGTAGCCGAGGAACCGAGTAGCAACGAACTCAACCCAGAACGCGATGAGCGCTCGCGCGAAGAGTCCGCCGGCCGCGACGCGGACGCGCCGCTAGGCGCGTTCGGATCCGGGATTGCCCCCGAAGCGAAGCGAGTGGGGCGAGACCGGATCCGACTCCGGCGGGATAAGAAGAGTGCTGGGATCCTCATCGGGGTGCTCACCGCGATCCTCGGTTTCGCCATCGCGGTGCAGGTCCGGTCGAACTCGTCCTCGGACAGCCTGTCCAACGCCCGCGAGGACGACCTGATCCGCATCCTCGACGACCAGAACGCTCGGGCGGAACGGCTCGATCAGCAGATCGCCGACCTGCAGGCCACCCTGGACGAGTTGCAGCGCAGCGGCAACAGCGACGCGGTCGCTCAGCAGCAAGCTGAACGTGAGCTTCAGTCACTGGAGGTACTGCTCGGCACGGTGCCGGCCACCGGCCCCGGTATCACCGCCGACATCACCGATCCGCAGCACAAGCTCAAGGCCGAGGATCTGCTCGATGTCGTCGAGGAACTGCGCGGCGCCGGCGCCGAGTCGATCCAGTTCGGCTCGGTACGAGTGACCACCGCCACGAGCTTCACTGACAGCAGCGATGGCGTCCAGGTCGACGGCCAGCAGATCAGCCCGCCGTACCGCGTGCTGGCCATCGGGGATCCGAAGACGCTCGACACCGCGCTCAACATTCCGGGCGGAGTGGCGGCGACGGCACGCAACGCCGGCGGCGACGCCCAGATCGTCGAGCAGCAGCAGGTCGACATCACGGCGCGCAGCAGCGTGCCCAGCCCCAAATACGCGGCGCCGGGCGGGCGGTAGTGTTCGGCCGGTTCACAGCAATCCACCGATCGGGTGAGAGGTTCAAGCGATGGCAGACGTCCCCGACGACCTGAAGTACACCGCCGAACACGAGTGGGCCAGAGTCGGCGGAACGACGATCCGGATCGGCGTCACCGACTACGCGCAGGAGGCGCTGGGCGATGTCGTCTACGTGACCCTGCCGGAGGTCGGTGCGAAGGTCGGTCAGGGTGACGCGTTCGGCGAGGTCGAGTCCACCAAGAGCGTGTCGGACCTGTACGCGCCGGTCACCGGGACAGTCACTGCGCGCAATGATGAGCTCGAATCTCGGCCCGAGCTGATCAACAGCGACCCGTACGGCGAGGGGTGGATCGTCGAGATCGAGGCGGCCGACCCGGCCCAGGTCGACGGGCTGCTCGACCCCGCGGCTTACGGCACGCTCAGCTCCTAATGGCCCACCGCTGATTGCCGTGCGCTGCCCGGGCAAACTAGGCTCGCTGCACCGGTCCGGTTGCGCGAAAACGTGGCGCGGCGGGCCGGTTACAACCCCCCGGCGACCGTGAGCGTTTTCGGCCAGGCAATCATGTCTTGCGCACCGCTCGCATCGTCCGCATAGGAAGGGGCACCCGAGTGTTCTGCACTGCCTGTGGCGCCGAGAACCCTGTTGGTGGCCGATTCTGCTCCAACTGTGGCGCCGCGCTGCCCGAAACCGGCTACGCGAACGCCCCCGATGCGACGAGCGTGATCTCGGCGACCGGTGGTCTCTCCGAGACCGAGGGCGAGTTCTCGCCCGAGGCTCACCAGGGCGCCGTCGACGCGCTCACCCCGGGATCGGCACTGCTGGTGGTCAAACGCGGGCCCAACGCCGGGAGCCGTTTCCTGCTCGACCAGGACGTCACTACCGCCGGCCGGCACCCGGACAGCGACATTTTTTTGGACGATGTCACAGTCTCGCGTCGGCATGCCGAGTTCCGTCGCGAGGGCAGTGGCTATACCGTCCATGACGTGGGCTCGCTCAACGGCACGTACGTGAACCGTGAACGCATCGACGCGGCCCCGCTCGCGGGAGGCGACGAGGTGCAGATCGGCAAGTTCCGGCTGGTGTACCTGACCGCCGCCGTTCGAGCGGGGGTCGGGGCAGGACAGCCGGCGTGAGGCGGCCGGTCGGCGACCGGCCGAGCGTGGTTGCCCCATGACGGTGTATCCCAGCGACCGGTCGAGCGTGGTCGCCTCATGACCGCCACCAGTGCGGCGACGCAGGCGACGCTGTCCATCGGCGAGGTGCTCACCCAGCTGCGCGGTGACTTCCCGGACATCACCATCAGCAAGATCCGCTTCCTGGAGACCGAGGGTCTGGTCCGGCCGGACCGCACCCCGTCCGGGTACCGCAAGTTCTCGCCGGCGGACGTCTCGCGGCTGCGTTACGTCCTCGCCCAGCAACGCGACCACTACCTGCCGCTGCGCGTCATCAAGGACCAGCTGGACGCGATCGACCGCGGACTGGTGCCGCCCGGACCGGGAGGCGTGCCGCGCGTTCCTCATCTCGCCATCGCCGACAACGCTCCGACCGCCGAGCACTTCCGACCGGTCACCCCGACGTTGCGGCTGTCTCGCGACGAGCTGCTCAACGCCACCGGGCTCAACGCCGAGCAGCTCGGTGAGCTCGAACAGTTCGGCATGATCAGCGCCCGGCCCGGTGGCCACTACGACGACGATGCGCTCGCCGTCGGCCAGGTCGTCGCCGAACTCGCCCGCTACGGCCTCGAGGGACGTCACCTGCGCGCGTTCCGGACCGCCGCCGAGCGTGAGATCGGGCTGTTCTCGCAGGTCGTCGGGCCGATGGCCCGGCAGAAGGGCACCGAGGCGAAGGCCCGCGCCGAGGAGGCGGTCCGCGACCTGGCCTCCTTGTCGGTGCGCCTGCACGCGGCACTTGTCCAGATCGGGCTGCGCGATGTGGCGGGCGGCTCCACCTGAACGTGGTTTGGCGGGTCTTGGCCACGCCTCTGCACATCCTTTGCGTGTAGCGTCGAATACGCACAGATTCAGCTGCTGATCTGCCGGCAAGGAGGAACTCGTGCATCCCTTGCGCGTCATCGGCGTGCGTGTCGAGCTGCCGGCTAACCAGCCTGTCGTCTTGCTGCGCGAAGAAGACGGGGTGCGCTACCTGCCCATCTGGATCGGCGCGGTCGAGGCGTCGGCCATCGCGTTTCAGCAGCAGGGCGTGCAGACCGTCCGACCGCTGACCCACGATCTGATGCGGGATCTCATCAAGGCGCTCGGCGTCCGGCTCGAAGCGGTCCACATCACCGAATTGCGCGACGACGTCTTCTACGCCGAACTGCGCTTTCATGGCGGCGTGAGCGTCAGCGCGCGGCCGTCGGATGCGATCGCGCTGGCCCTACGCTGCGACGTGGCGATCCTCGGCACGGACGCCGTCCTCGACGCCGCCGGCATCGAGATCCCCGACGAGCAGGAGGACGAAGTCGAACGGTTCCGGGAGTTCCTGGACAACGTCTCGCCCGAGGACTTCGCCTCGGGAACTTAACGCCTTGCTACTCTCAACCTCTCGATGAGGGTGACCGCGCTCGGCGCGTCGCGTTGACCACCACCACCGACGGTCCTACCGTCAGCTCATCGACACACTTCCGCGGCGACTCGGTGTCACCCCGTCGCACGCTAACCCGCTGATCGATATAGGAGGCGCCACCATGGCCGACGACGCGCTACCTGACGTCGGACTACAGGCGCCCCAGCAAGGCACTCTCTTCGCTGATCCCGCCGGCTCCCCGAACGAGCACGTCGGCTACCGGGGGCCGACGGCGTGTGCAGCTGCCGGCATCACCTACCGCCAGCTCGACTACTGGGCTCGGACGGCGCTGGTCGAACCCTCGATTCGCTCGGCCACCGGTTCGGGTAGCCAGCGGCTCTACTCGTTCAAGGACATCCTGGTCCTTAAGGTCGTCAAGCGGCTGCTCGACACCGGCGTCTCGCTGCAGAACATCCGCACGGCGGTCGACGCGCTGCGTGCTCGTGGGGTCGAGGATCTGGCTCGGATCACGCTGCTGTCCGACGGCACGACGGTGTACGAATGCACGTCCTCGGAGGAAGTGGTCGACCTGCTGCGCGGTGGGCAGGGCGTGTTCGGGATCGCGGTCAGCGGCGCCCTGCGCGAGCTGGTCGGCTCCCTGGCCCAGCTGCCGGGGGAGCGCGCCGACGGTGCCGAGATCGTCGAAAGCCCATCCGTGACCGACGAGCTGTCCCAGCGGCGTCAGCAGCGCACGGCCAGCGCGTAGTCACCGGCGTCGTCTGCATCACCCTCGGCTTGACGCTGGACCGACCCTGGCTGCTGGTACCGTCAATCCAGGCTGCTGATCACGCGTGGGAGAGCCGGCTCGGTACGTCCGAGGCGGCGCCGAAGGGGCAACTTCCCCGGAACCTCTCAGGCACCCGGACCGCGCGGACTAGGCCACTCTGAAGGGCAACTCGCCCGACAGACGGGGCGCACGCGTCGCAAGGCGCGCGCAGCACCGTCTCGCCGAGTAGGAGCGCTACCCGATGACCGATCAGCTGAGCCTGTTCGACCTGGAGCACACGTCTGAGTTCGTGTCGCGCCACGTCGGTGTGCCCGAGAACGGCGACCAGCAGCGCATGCTGGAGACCGTCGGCTACGCCTCGCTCGACGACCTGCTCGCCGACGCCGTTCCGGCCAGCATTCGCGAGAAGCTGGCGCTCGCGTTGCCGCCCGCCGCGCCGGAGGCCGAGGTCGCCGCCGAGCTGCGCGATCTCGCTGCGCGCAACCGGGTCACCACGTCGATGATCGGGCTCGGCTACTACGACACGATCACGCCGCCGGTGATCCGCCGCAACGTGCTGGAGAACCCCGCGTGGTACACGGCCTACACGCCGTACCAGCCCGAGATCAGCCAAGGCCGTCTCGAGGCGCTGCTCAACTTCCAGACGGTGGTCGAGGACCTCACCGCGCTGCCGATCGCCGGCGCGTCGCTGCTCGACGAGGGCACCGCGGCGGCCGAGGCGATGACGCTGGCCCATCGGGTTGCGCGCGCGGGCGACGTCTTCGTGGTCGACGCCGACGTGCTGCCGCAGACCCTCGCCGTTGTGCAGACGCGCGCCCGGCCGCTCGGCCTGAGTGTGGTCACGCACGACTTCGCTGAGCCGCTGCCCGCAGGTGACGTCTTCGGGGTGCTCGTGCAGTACCCCGGCGCGTCCGGTGCGGTGCGCGACCTGCGCCCGATCGTCGACGCCGCGCACGAGCGTGGGGCCCAGGTGGTCGTCGCCGCCGACCTGCTCGCGCTCACCCTGCTCGTGCCGCCCGGCGAGGTCGGCGCGGATATCGCCGTCGGCACCACGCAGCGCTTCGGGGTACCGATCGGGTTCGGCGGTCCGCACGCGGGCTACATCTCGATCAGAGCCGGTCTCGAGCGGCAGCTGCCCGGACGTCTGGTCGGTGTGTCAGTCGACGCGGACGGCAAGCCGGCGTACCGGCTCGCGCTGCAGACCCGCGAGCAGCACATCCGACGCGAGAAGGCGACGAGCAACATCTGCACCGCGCAGGTGTTGCTCGCGAACATCGCTGGCATGTACGCGGTCTACCACGGCCCGGAGGGGCTCACCGCGATCGCCTCGCGGATCCGGCGGTTGGCCGGCATCCTGGCCGCCGGGCTACGCGAGAGCGGCGTCGAGGTCAGTGACGCGCCGATCTTCGACACGCTCACCGTGCAGGTGCCCGGACGCGCGCACTCGGTGGTGGCGGCCGCGTTGACCGAGAGCATCAACTTGCGGCTCGTCGACGACGACACGGTCTCGATCTCCTGCGACGAGGTCACTCGGCGCGGGCATATCGTCGCCGTCTGGCGCGCCTTCGGGCTCGGGCTCAGCTTCACCGACGTCGAGCGGCTGGACGTTGCTGATCCATTGCCCGCCGCGCTGGCCCGCACCTCGCCATTCCTCAGCCACCCTGTATTTTCGGCACACCGCTCCGAGACCTCGATGCTGCGCTACCTGCGACGGTTGGCGGATCGCGACTACGCGCTCGATCGCGGCATGATCCCGCTCGGCTCGTGCACCATGAAGCTCAACGGCACCACCGAGATGGAGCCCATCAGCCTGCCCGGGTTCGCGAGCCTGCATCCGTTCGCGCCGGCCGGACAGTTCGACGGCTACTCGCAGCTGTTCGACGACCTGACGAAGTGGCTCGCCGAGATCACCGGCTACGACGCGGTGTCGCTGCAGCCCAACTCCGGCGCCCAGGGCGAGTTCGCCGGGCTGCTGGCGATCGCCGCCTACCACGAGGCGCAGGGCAGCACGCATCGCGACGTCTGCCTCATCCCGGCCAGCGCGCACGGAACCAACGCGGCCAGCGCGGTGCTCGCTGGCCTGCGGGTCGTCGTGGTGAAGACCGCCGGCGATGAGGGCGAGATCGATCTGGACGACCTGCGGGCCAAGCTCGCCGAGCACGCCGACTCGCTCGCCGCGCTGATGGTGACCTACCCGTCCACCCACGGCGTCTTCGAGGACCACATCGCCGAGGTGTGCGCCCTGGTGCACGATGCCGGCGGGCAGGTGTACCTCGACGGCGCGAACCTCAACGCCATGGTCGGGTTGGCCCGTCCCGGCAAGTTCGGCGCGGACGTCTCGCATCTGAATCTGCACAAGACGTTCTGCATCCCGCACGGCGGCGGTGGGCCGGGCGTCGGCCCGGTGGCGGTCCGCTCCCATCTCGCGCCCTACCTTCCGAGCCACCCGTTGCAGTCGAACGCCGGACCCGCGACGGGCAGCGGCACGATCGCGGCGGCCCCGTGGGGTTCGGCGTCGATCCTGCCGATCACCTGGGCCTACCTGCGCCTGATGGGCCCGACCGGGTTGACCCGGGCGACGGCCATCGCGATCCTGTCGGCCAACTACCTCGCGAAGCGACTCGAGCCCTACTACCCGACGCTCTACTCCGGTGCGCAGGGACTGGTCGCGCACGAGTGCATCCTCGACCTACGCCAGATCACCCGCGACACCGGCGTGACCGTCGACGACGTCGCCAAGCGACTGATCGACTACGGCTTCCACGCCCCGACGATGTCCTTCCCGGTCGCCGGGACGCTCATGGTCGAGCCAACCGAGTCGGAGGACCTGGTCGAACTCGACCGGTTCATCGACGCGATGATCACGATCAAGGCCGAGATTGACCGGGTCGGCGCGGGGGAGTGGCCGGTGGACGACAACCCGCTGCGCAATGCACCGCACACCGCGCACTGCCTCGTCGGCGAGTGGGCCCACCCGTACTCGCGGGAGGTGGCGGCCTACCCAGACGGCGTGGACGCCGGTGCGAAGTACTGGTCGCCGGTGCGGCGCATCGACGGTGCCTACGGCGATCGCAACCTGGTCTGCGCCTGCCCGCCGGTGGAGGAGTACGCGTAACTGATCCGCGGAGGCGCCTTCGGCGCGGCCGCCTCGCGGCCGGCGGGCTCTTCGCGCGAGCGCTCATCGCGTTCTTGGTTGCGCTCATTAGGCGTGCAGAGATTGCCGCGCGGCTCAGCGCGGCGGATGGATCAGAAGCTGGGGGTCAGCTGGCCTGACGGTGCACGGCTGCGGCGAGCAGCTCGGTGCGGCGAGCAGCGATGCTCTGGCCGTCCGGCAGCAGCTCTCCGGTGTCTTCGAACAAGATGACGCCGTTGCAAAGGA
Source organism: Jatrophihabitantaceae bacterium (assembly GCA_036502575.1). GTDB lineage: Bacteria > Actinomycetota > Actinomycetes > Mycobacteriales > Jatrophihabitantaceae > DASXRA01. Next base: position 36,407 of record DASXYL010000018.1, read on the forward strand.
GGCACCAGCCCTGCTCGGGGTGCGACGCGATGACGTGAGCAGCATCGCGGTCGAGCGCGTCAGCGGGCGGGCACGGCGGGTTATGCATGCACGCGCGCAGCGGACGGGCTGGTTGAGCTTCGGTGAGCATTGTCTCTTCCTGTAATCGCTTGCAGTGACCTTCGACACGAGTGTGCTCCCTGCGGTAGGGATGTGCCAGTTAATCAAGACCGCCGACAAGGTGTGTCGCCGAACATATCGCCCAAAACACTGCGGCACATCGGTGTCACTGTCACTTAGGGTGCAGGATCCGTGTTACGGAGCGCATTCGACTGGTCGGCTCCGAGTAGCTCTCCGAACGAAATCCGCCAGATCGGCGGCACTTTGTCGTGGTGCCCGAGCTCGGCCCAGCGAACCCGCTGCATCACGCGGATCAAACGCAGCGCCACCCGGAACAAGAGCCCGGCGAGCGGCAGTTCGACCAGAATTGCGGCGCCAAGTGACCACCACATGTCACTGGTACCCCAGTCGAGCACCACGTCGAACCATGCGTCACAGATCAACAGCGTCGCGGTGATGGTTGCCGACGGCACGAGCATCTGTCGCCGCTGCCACGCGTTCCAGGCCGTCCAGCCGAGAAAGCCCATCAGGACGATGTCGAAGCCCACCCACGCCGCCTTCCATTGGCCGGCCACGTATTTGTCGGGCAGGGAGGCGGCGAGAAAGGCGATCCAGGGGATGAGCAGCAGCGAGCTCGCCACGACGATGGTGAGGAAGATCCGCCGCAGGACTAGGACATGGTGGTTCTCCGGTCCCGGGGTTTGCATCGAGGTCACGTCCGGCCGAGGTGGTCTTGTGCCTCACGCAGCACGGGTGTACGTGGAACCCAATCGGCGAGCGCGGCCGGGTAGCCCGCCTGCTTCGCCGCGTCGATGACCTCGGCGTCGTCGTCGATGAATGCGGCGATCTCGCGACTGGCCAGCCGGCGGAGCACGCCGAGCTTGTACAGCCGGGCTGGACGTCGATCGCCGCTACCCCGCATGAACAGCTCACCGGCCGGCAACCCGTGCTCGGCCAACCAGCGCGTCGTGACGGCGCGCAGCCACCCGGGCCGCCCGGTCAGCCACACCAGGTCGTGTTGCTGCGCCAGGTCGGCCGCGAGTGTCACGCCCTCCGCCAGAGGGGGGTCGCCGGCCGCGGCACCGAAGAAGCCGCCCCAGTCCTTGGGGCGGCTTTCCAGGTAGTGCAGGCGATGCCGGACATCCGCGACAACGCCGTCGATGTCGAAGACAGCCACGGTCATGGATTCGAGCCTAATCGGAGCGCCTCCCGGCGACGCGCAGCCGGGCACTAGACTGATCGTCTCGTGCGCTTCGTTGACCCGGTCCCGTCGTTCGAACTGACCTACGACGACGTCTTTATGGTGCCGGCCCGGTCAGAGGTCGGGTCGCGCTTCGACGTCGATTTGTCCACAGTGGACGGTAGCGGCGCGACCATCCCGATCGTCGTGGCCAACATGACTGCTGTCGCCGGGCGACGCATGGCCGAGACGGTGGCCCGGCGCGGCGGCCTGGTGGTGCTGCCCCAGGACATCCCGGGACCCGTGGTGCGCGACGTGGTGTCCTGGGTCAAGGCCCGGCATCCGGTATTCGACACTCCGCTGACTCTCCAGCCGCAGAGCCCGGTCGGAGACGCGCTGGCCCTGCTGCCCAAGCGCGCGCACGGCGCCGTGATCGTCGTCGATGACGAGCGGCCGGTGGGAGTCGTGACCGAGGCCGACTGCCTGGGTGCGGATCGCTTCACGCAGCTGCGGCGAGTGATGTCGTCCCCGGTGCTGACCTTGCCCGACACGGCGTCGCCGCAGAAGGCGTTCGAGTTGCTCGATGCTGCGAATCGGCGCCTGGCTCCTGTCGTCGATGGGGCCGGGCGGCTGGTCGGCGTCCTGACCAAGACCGCCGCGTTACGGGCGACGCTCTACCGGCCTGCTGTCGACTCGTCCGGCCAGTTGCGTGTCGCCGCTGCGATCGGGGTGAACGGCGACGTCGCGGCCAAGGCGGCTGAACTGCTCGACGCCGGCATCGACGTGCTCGTCGTCGACACCGCGCACGGGCACCAGCAGCGGATGCTCGACGCGTTGGCGGCGGTGCGCTCGGCGTCGCCGACGGTTCCGGTGGTGGCGGGAAACGTCGTGTCCGCGGACGGGGTCCGCGAGTTGGTGGCGGCCGGCGCCGACATCGTGAAGGTCGGCGTGGGTCCTGGCGCGATGTGCACCACCCGCATGATGACCGGTGTCGGGCGCCCGCAGTTCTCGGCCGTGATCGAGTGTGCGGCGGCGGCGCGGGAGCTCGGCCGGTACGTGTGGGCCGATGGGGGAGTCCGGCATCCGCGCGATGTCGCGCTCGCGTTGGCGGCCGGAGCGTCAGCGGTCATGGTGGGTTCGTGGTTCGCGGGCACGTACGAGTCGCCCGGCGATCTGCACCAGACGGCAGACGGGCGGGCGTACAAGGAGAGCTTCGGCATGGCGTCCGCGCGGGCAGTGGCCAACCGCACCACGGGTGAGGGCGCTTTCGAACGGGCCCGCAAGGCATTGTTCGAGGAGGGCATCTCCACCGGACGCATGTATCTCGATCCGTTGCGGCCCGGCGTCGAGGACCTGATCGATGTGATCACCGCCGGCGTGCGGTCGGCGTGCACGTACGCGGGTGCGGTGAACCTGACCGAGTTCGCCGATCGGGCCCTGATCGGGGTGCAGAGCGCGTCGGGCTACGCCGAGGGACGTCCGCAGTACACGAGCTGGTGACGTCTGCCCTGCTATTCTCCGTTCATGACTTCGGGTAACGGGCTGTGGTGGTCGTCCACTTAGGACGACCCTTGCTGCACGCAACCCTTCTCGGGCCGTCCTCGCTGGGCGGCCCGTTTGCATGCCCGGCGTGGTCGACCCTTCGACATCCTTCGGAGGCTCCCATGACCACCGCAACTGCGCTCTGCACCGAGTCACCGGTGACAACCCCGCTGTCGACGCGGGTCCTGACCGGTGATCGCCCGACGGGCGCGCTGCACCTCGGGCACTACTTCGGCACGCTCGCGAATCGCGTCGCGCTGCAACGCGCCGGGCACGATCTGCTGATCGTGGTCGCCGACTACCAGGTCATGACCGATCGTGACCATCCCGGCGATCTCGTCCGGGTTGTGCGCGAGATCGTCCTCGACTACCTCGCCTGCGGCCTGGATCCGGATCGGACGACGGTGTTCGTGCACAGTGCGGTTCCCGCGCTGCACCAGCTGATGCTGCCGTTCCTGTCGCTGGTCGGCATGGGAGAGCTGTCGCGCAACCCGACCGTCAAGGAGGAGATCAAGCTGTCCGGGCGTTCGTCCGTGGGTGGTTTGATGATGACGTACCCGGTGCATCAGGCTGCGGATGTGCTGTTCTGCAAGGCCGATCTCGTCCCGGTCGGGCGGGACCAGCTGCCGCACCTGGAATTGACGCGGTCGATCGCGCGGCGCTTCAACGATCGGTACGGCCCGGTGTTCCCGCTGCCCGATGCGCTGCTCGGTGAGACGCCGGTGCTGCTCGGCCTGGACGGCCGCAAGATGGGCAAGAGCCTCGGCAACGGCATCTCGTTGCGCGACACGGCCGACGAGGTGGCCGCCAAGCTGCGTTCGGCGCGGACGGACTCCGAGCGCCACATCGCCTTCGAGCCGGACCACCGTCCGGAGGTCGCGAACCTGTTGCGGATCGCGGGCCTGTGCGCCGGGCGCGATCCCAGCGACCTGGCCGACGAGATCGCCGGGGGCGGTGCCGCAATGTTGAAGCGCGTCGCGGCCGATTCGGTGAACGCGTTCCTTGATCCGATCCGTCGGCGCCGCGCCGGCTTCGACGGGGCGGATGCGCGGCTGGTGCTCGAACGCGGTGATCGGCGAGCGAACGCGCTCGCCGACGAGACCCTGGACGAGGTGCGCGCCGCCATGGGAATGAGCTACGACGGGCTGCGGTAGGAGGTCGGTTTGCCGGCGGGCCGACTGTCCTGCATGATTGAACATGTGAACAGTTCTTCAGGTGTCGGCCGCGACCTGGTGTTCGCCGACCGCGCGGTGCTGCTACCGGCGGACGGCGACATCGTCGATGCCGCCGAGGTGTTCTCGTTGCTGGCTGATCCGGGACGGTTGCGGCTGCTCACCGTGCTGCGGACGGGGGAGGCAAGTGTCGGGCAGCTGGCGACAATGGCCGGCATGAGCGAGTCCGCGACATCGCACGCTTTGCGACTGCTGCGCGCGCATCGGATCGTTCAGGTGCGCCGGACCGGCCGGATGGCCTACTACCGACTGGCCGACGAGCACGTCCGGGTGCTGCTCGACACCGCGCTCGAACACGCCGGCCACAGTGGCTTGCTGCATCCGGAACGCACCGGGGGTGGCGCGCGGTGACGGCGACGCCACCGGGCGAGAGCCTCAGTGTTGGTCACCGGCACGGCTCGGGATCCCGGCACGGTTCGGGATCAGCGCAGGCCGACCGGCGCTGGTTGCTGGCCGCGCTCGCGGTGATCTTCAGCTTCATGGTCGGCGAGGTGATCGCCGGTCTGCTGGCCAACTCCCTCGCCCTGCTCAGCGATGCCGGGCACATGCTCACCGATGCGACCGCGCTGCTCGTCGCCGTCATCGCCTCGCGCATCGCCGAACGCCCGGCCAAGGGGGCCTACACGTTCGGGTTCGCGCGGGTCGACGCTCTGTCCGGTCAGGCGAACGGCATCACGCTGGTCCTGCTCGCGGTCTGGGTCACCGTCGAGGCGATCCGCCGCCTCATCGATCCGCCGGACGCCGGTGGCGGCGTCATCGTCATCGTGGCCGGCATCGGGATCGCCGTGAACGTGCTGGCCACGACGCTGGCGGCCCGAGCCGACAAGCGAAGCCTCAACGTCCGCGGCGCGGTCGCTCATCTGGTGAACGATCTCTGGGCGTTCGTCGCGACGTTCGTCGCCGGCATCGTGATCATGGCGACGGACTGGACGCGGGCCGATGCGGTGGCCTCGCTCGTGGTCGCTGCGCTGATGATCGTGACGGGCGCCAAGCTGATCCGGGACGCGGGGCGGGTGTTTCTCGAGGCGGCGCCGACCGGCATGGACCCGATGCTCATCGGCTCGGAGCTCGCGGCATTTCGCGGCGTGGCCCAGATCCATGACCTGCACGTATGGGAACTCGCGGCCGGAGAGGCTGCGCTGTCGGCCCATGTGCTGGTCGATCGAGTCGATGATTGCCATGTCATCGGTGACGCGATGCGCGCGCAACTGGCCGACGACCACGGCATCGATCACGTCACGCTGCAGGTCGACCACATCTCCAACTCGGCGGACGAGCACTGCGCGGATTCGCACGGTCCGGTGCACAGCACCGGATCGCACGGTCCGGTGCACAGCACCGGCACACCGACGGCCGGATGACGAAGGCGGGCCCCGCAGTGGGGCCCGCCTCGGTTGCGGTGGTCACTCGCCGCCGGGTAGGGCGTCCTTCACCTTGTCGACGACCTTCTCGATCTGCTCCTCGTGGCCGAACTTCTTCTCCGCGAAGTCGGCCGCCTTCTCCACACCCTGCTCGACCTGCTCGCTGTGGTCCTTCGCGAAGTCGACCGCCTTGTCCTTCAAACCGTCCAGATCCATCGTCACTCCGATGCCGTCGAGGATTGTTCGGCGGGGTGCCCCGCCGGGCCGCCCCGGATGGCGGCTCGTCGCGACCGTAGCGCGCACCGGCGCGTCCGACCAGCCAAACCGGCGCCGTGCCGCATACCCTGCGCGACTGCGTCGGGTTCGAGCCGGAGACCGAGTAGCCAGCGGCGACGGGTCCGAGCATCATGACCGGTAGGGGTTCTCGATCCGGACGGGGAGGTTGTCGTGCTGCTGCCGATGTCGCCGGCCGATTCACTGTTCTTGATGGTCGAGACCCGCGAGCATCCGATGCACGTCGGCGGTCTGCAGTTGTTCGTGCCGCCCGAAGGCGCCGACGCGAACGACGTACGGCAGATCTTCCAGCAGATGATCAGCGTCGAGGACATTCGGCCGCTGTTCCGGCGCCGGGCCCGTCGCTCGGTGACCAGCCTCGGAATGTGGGGATGGGAAGAGGACGTCGACTTCGACATCGAGCACCACGTCCGGCACACCGCGCTGCCCCGCCCGGGCCGGGTACTGGAACTGCTCGCGCTGTGCTCGCGGCTGCACAGCAACCTGCTCGACCGGCATCGCCCGCTGTGGGAGGCGTCGCTGATCGAGGGTCTGGCCGATGGCCGCTTCGCGATGTACCTGAAGATGCATCACGCGGTCGTCGACGGAGTGTCGGCGCTGCGGCTGTTGCAGAGCGGACTCAGCGAGGATCCGGATCGACGCGACATGCCCCCGCCGTGGGCGCGTCTGGCCGACGGCGAACGGCCCCCGCGGGCCGCTCGTGATCAGACCCAAGTGCTGAACGACGCCCTGCACTCGGCGATGAATATCCTGGGCGAGGCGGCCGGATTGCCGTCAGCACTGGTCAAGACCGTGAACCGCGGGATCCACGAGCAGACGGCGCCGCTGTCGTTCTCCGCGCCGAAGACGATGCTCAACGTTCCGATCACCGGCGCCCGGCGCTTCGCCGCGCAGTCCTGGCCGATGGAGCGGATTCGCCGGGTCGGCAAGGCGGCCGAGGCCACCGTGAACGACGTCGTGCTCGCCATGTGCTCCGGTGCGCTGCGCAGCTACATGCTCGGGCTGGACGCGCTGCCCGAATCGCCGCTGATCGCGATGGTGCCCGTGTCGTTGCATGTCGACGACAACCATCGCGAGGGCGGGAACGCGATCGGCGTCGTCATGTGCAACCTGGGCACGCACCTGGCCGACCCGGCCGCGCGGCTCGCGGCGATCAACGCGTCGATGACCGACGGTAAGGAAGCGATGGCCGGCATGAGCGCCGTGCAGATCATGGCGATGAGCGCGCTCGGCATGAGTCCGCTGGCGATCGCGCCGCTGCTCGGCGTACAGAACATGCTGCGGCCGCCGTTCAACCTGGTGATCTCGAACGTGCCCGGACCCCGTTCACCGCTGTACTACAACGGCGCTCGACTCGACGGGCTGTACCCACTGTCGATCCCGGTCGACGGTCAGGCCCTCAACATCACCTGCACGAGCTACTCGGACGAGCTCGCCTTCGGGCTGACCGGATGCCGGCGCAGCGTGCCGCACCTGCAGCGGTTGCTCGGTCATCTTGACGACGAGCTGAACGCGCTCGAGATTGCTGCCGGCGTCGCGTAGTCAGCCAACGTCGGGAACGTCGTCAGACCTGATTAAGGTCGACCTTGGCGAGCGCGCGAGCGGCGGCCGGCGTGAATCGCGACAGGGCGTCGAAGATCTTCGACTCGACCGTGATCCGCGCGATCGGCCGGTTCTGCTCGGTGGCCTTGACGATGTGCGTCGCCACTCGGCGCGGTGAGTAGTTGCGCCGGCCGTACGCCTGAGCGGCCTGCTGGCGCAGCCGTTCCTGTGCGTCGGCGTCAACGCCCAGATACTGCGTGGCGCGGGTGATGTCGGTGTTGACGAAGCCGGGACAGATCGCGACGACACCGATGCCGTCGCGACCGAGCTCGGCCCGCAGGCACTGGCTGAGCATCAGCACCGCCGCCTTGGTTGTCGCGTACGCCGGCAGCATCCGGGAGGGGGAGTACGCCGCAGCCGACGCGACGTTGACGATCGTCCCGCCCTGCCCGCGTTCGAGCAGCTGCTGTCCGAACAGGCGCGAGCCGTGGATGACACCCCACAGATTGACGTCGATGATGCGGTTCCAGTCCTCGACCGACGTCGCGAGGAACGGGCCGGCCATCCCGATCCCGGCGTTGTTGACGACGATGTCGGGGACGCCGTAGTCGGCCCGAACCTGCTTGGCGAAGCGGTCGAACGCTTCGGCATCGGACACGTCGAGGTGATAGGCCCCGGCCTCCACGGCGAGCTTGCGGGCGAGCTCGACGGTCTCGTCGGACCCGGCGTCGTTGACATCGGCGACGACGACGTCGGCGCCTCGTTCGGCGAAGGCCAGCGCCGTCTCGCGCCCGATGCCGCGACCCGCTCCGGTGACGACGGCCAGTCGGCCGTCGAACGGCTTGCGGCGACGACTCGAGCGCGCCTTGACGAGGGCGCGCGGCTGCGGGCCACCGGCTACGTGATCGACGAGCTCGGACGTCAGCCGGGCGATCACGTCCGGCCGGGTCCAGACCACCCAGTGCCCGCCGGCGACCGACCTCGTGCGCAGGTCGCTGGCCCATGGACGGGGCGCGCCGAACTGCAAGGCCGGGGAGGCGAACACGTCGAGGGTGGGTGCGATGACCTGGATCGGGATGTCGGTGGTCTGCGGCCGGGGCCGGCGCAGACGCGACAGCATGTTCGCGCGATACAGCTGCAGACTGTTCACCTTGTCGGCGAGCGAGCGGCGGGGTTCCTCGGCGGGCGCCGCGGACCCGCGGCCGACGAGCGCACTCGCCGCGAGCGCCCGGTCGAGCACCCCCGTGCGCCACAAGAGCTCGGGAACACGAGGGAGGGTGAACAGGAGGATGTAGGTCGACTCGAGCAGCTGGCGTCCGACCTGCCGTAGCTTGGCGCCACCCGGTCTCAGCCCGGATCGCAGCCAAGCGCCGGCGTGGTCGAGGTTCGGCCCGGAGATGGAGGTGAACGACGCGATGCGTCCGCGCACCCGTTCGTCGGTCACCGCGTGCCAGGCTTGGATCGATCCCCAGTCGTGGGCGAGCAGGTGGACGGGCCGATCTGGGCTGACCGCCTCGATCACGGCACCGAGATCCGCAACGAGCTGGTCGAGCCGGTATGCCGCCTGGGCCTTCGGCTGGTCGGACGCGCCGGCGCCGCGGACGTCGTACCGGACCACGTGGTAGCGGTCGTGCAACTCGGCGACCACGCCGTCCCAGATCGCGCTGTTGTCGGGACAGCCGTGAATGCACACGATCGTCGGCGCGCCTACCTCACCGGTCTCGGTGACCGCCAGGGTCACTCCGTCGGTGGACGTGACTCGCATCGTCGACGACATTCCGCTCCCGGTCCGAAGTTACCTGTGACTATGTGTCACGGTAGACAGGCTGTCAACAACGCGACCGTAGATTCGGCCCAATGACCACCCCGCTCTCGCTCGCGAACATCGAGGATGCCGCCCACGTCATCGCTCCGGAATTCCTCTGTACGCCGCAGTATGTCGACCCGGCGCTGTCCGGCGCCCTCGGCCGCGACCTGGTGGTGAAGGTTGAGACCCTCAATCCGCTGCGGTCGTTCAAGGGCCGCGGGGCCGAGTACTTCGTGCGCGGTCTGGACGTCGGGCGCCACGTGGTGTGCGCCTCGGCCGGCAACTTCGGGCAGGCGATCGCTTATGCGGCCCGCCGCCGCGACATCCCCATCACGGTGTTCAGCGCCCGCAACGCGAACCCGGTGAAGGTGGCGCGGATGCGCGAGTTCGGCGCCGAGGTGGTGCTGGACGGGGAGGACTTCGACGTCGCCAAGTCACGGGCGATCGAACACGCCGCCGCACGCTCGGACCGGATCTTCGTCGAGGACGGGCGCGATCCGGCGATCAGCGAAGGCGCCGGCACGATCGGCGTCGAGCTGGCGCCACTCGGCCTCGACGTGCTGCTGGTGCCGGTCGGCAACGGGGGATTGATCAACGGCGTCGGCCGGTGGCTCAAGGCGCACTCGCCGAGCACCCGGATCGTCGGCGTCTGCGCCGCCGGGGCTCCAGCAATGGAGCGCAGCTGGCGAGCCGGCCGAGTGATCGTCAGCGACAGCATCGCGACGATCGCGGACGGCATCGCGGGGCGGGTGCCCGTGCCGGTGGCGCTCGAATGGATGCGTGACACCGTCGACGACATGGTCGCCGTGGACGACGATCAGATCCTGGCCGCGCTGCGCCTCGTCCGCGACACCGTCGGGCAGTTGCTGGAACCGTCCGCCGTGGTCGGCGTCGCCGCTGCGATGCAGCACGACTACGCCGGACGGCTCGCCACGATTGTCACCGGCAGCAACTACTCGCCCGACCTGCTGGCGCAGCTCACGGGCGCAATGCCGTTGCCGACGTCCGTAGATTCATGATCATGGACGGCGCGACCACTCCGGAGGAGGTCCATCGCGAAAGCGACGGCGAACTGGTCGGCTACGTCAGCCACGAAGTCCGCGACGGTGCGTCGATCTGGGTCGCTCGCACGCTGTTCGGCGCCGTGCAGGTCCGCTTCGGCTACGACCCGGATCCGGCGAACGTCGCGGTGCTGCGTGGGGCACAGCTCGACCGACTGTCGCTGCGGATTCCACCAGCGCGTCGGTGAGCGGTCAGTCCCACGTGCCGCGCTCGGCGAGCGCCTCGACGACCGCGCGGGCACCGTGGTCGTGCACGCAGGACAGCGCGCGCCGGTAACTACGGGTGAACCGCTCGTCGTCGACCAGGGAGCCGAACACGTCGCGGTTCTCCACGAACGCCAACGGATCGGTGCGCTGCCGCCCCGCGGCTGTCGTCAGGACATCGCCTGCAGGGTCCACCACCTCGATCGGTTCGCCTTGCTCGTCGACGCCCTCGGCGTAGCGCGCCCAGCAGGCAACGACTGCGATCGCGCGGTCGGCCGGGCCGCCGGTGTCGAGCTGGTGCCGGATCACCGGGAGGAGGAACTTCGGGATCCGCTCGGAGGCGTCCACGCACAGCCGAGCGAGCGTGTCGCGGATCTCGGGGTTGGCGAAGCGCTCGATCAGCTCGGCGATGTAGGCCTGCAGGTCGACGCCCGGCACCGGCGGCAACGTGGGCAGCGCTTCGTCGCGCATGTAGCCGAGCAGGAACTCGACGAACGCGGGATCGGCGCTCGCCTCGTGGACGTAGCGGTATCCGGCGAGGTAGCCGGCGTAGCCAAGTGCCTGATGGCTGGCGTTCAGCAGCCGCAGCTTCATCAGCTCGTAGGGCTCGACGTCGGCCACGAGCTGCACGCCGACGATGTCGAACGGCGGCCGGCCGTCGCCGAAGCTGTCCTCGAGGATCCATTGCGTGAACGGTTCGCAGACCACCGGCCAGGCGTCGGCGATGCCGTATTCACCCTGCAGCGTCGCCCGATCGTCGTCGGTCGTGGCCGGGGTGATCCGGTCGACCATGGAGTTGGGGAACGCAACATGGGTGCGAACCCAGGACGCGAGCTCGGGGTCGCGCAGCTCGGCGAATCCGCTGAACGCCGTCCGCGCGACGTGCCCGTTGCCCTGGACGTTGTCGCACGAGACGACCGTGAACGGCGCCAGCCCCGACGCTCGGCGCCGCGCCAGGGCCTCGACGACGAAGCCGAACGCGGTACGTGGCGCGTCGGGGTGGGCGAGGTCGTGCGTGATGTCGGGGCCGCCTGGATCGAACTGACCGGTCACCCGGTGCACGTTGTAGCCGGCCTCGGTCAGGGTGAGCGTGACGACGCGGATGTCGGGGGAGGTGAGCGTGCCGAGGATCTCTTCCGGTTCGTCGGGCCCGTAGAGGTAGTCGAGGATCGAGCCGATCACGCGGGCGGTGCGCGTGCCGTTCGGTGCCTTGACGATGAGCGTGTAGAGGGAGTCCTGTGCGCGCAGGACGTCGCGCATCTGCTGGTCGCCGGGCAGCAGGCCAACTCCGCAGATTCCCCAGTCATGGGCGAGCTCCCGATTCATGAGGGAGTCGAGGTACATCGCCTGGTGGGATCGGTGGAAGCCGCCGACGCCGAAGTGCACGATGCCGAGCGAGACGGCCCGGCGGTCGTACTGTGGCACGGCGACGTCCAGCCGGGCGACGTCCGGCAGGGTGCTGGTCGACAGCGCCGTCACAACGGTCACTTGACCGCTCCGAGCGACAGACCCCGCACGAGCTTGTCCTGCGCGACCCATCCGGCGATCAGCACCGGCAGGCACACCACGAAGGCCACGGCGCACAGGTGGGCCAGGAACAGCCCTTCCGGGGCGATGGATCCGGCCAGGAACACCGGCGCGGTCTTCGCGTTCTGGCCGGTCAGGCGCAAGGCGAACAGGAACTCGTTCCAGCTGAAGATGAAGCAGATGAGCGCGGTGGCCGCGAGGCCGGGCGCGATGATCGGCGTGATCACGCGTCGCAGGATGGTGACCAGGTTGGCGCCGTCGACCTGCGCCGCCTCGATGATCTCGCGCGGCACCTCGAGCAGGAACGAGCGCAGCATCCAGATCGCGATCGGCAGGTTCGCCGCGGTGTAGACGAGGATCAGGGCCCAGATGTTGTCGTTCATCCCGAGGTCGTTGGTGATCAGGTAGATCGGTAGCAGTGCGGCGACGGCGGGCATCATCTTGGTGGACAGGAAGAAGAACAGCACATCCGTCCACTTCTTCACCGGCTTGATCGACAGGGCATAGGCCGCCGGAACGGCGAGCAGGAGCACGAGCACTGTCGAGGTGATGCTGGCATTGAGCGAGTTGAGGATCGCGATCTTCACGTCGCCGGAGAACAGGCCGTCGTAGTTCACTCCGGTGAATGCGGCGAGCAGCCGCGGCGTTGCAGCGTCGCTCTCGGAGCGGAACGACAGCAGGATCATCCAGACGATGGGAAAGAAGAACAGCAACGCCATCACCCAGGCGAGCAGGGTGAGCCCGGTCGAGCCGGCACTGAAGCGGGGCCGGCGACGGCGAGCGCCGCCGAGCCGCACTACCGCGGCGTTCGTCATCAGCGAGTTCCTTCCTTGAACAGCGAGGACAGCAGTCGCAGCGCGAACGTGGCGACGATGATCGTGCCGAAGACGACGATGACGCCTTCGGCGGAGGTGAGTCCGTAGTCGCCCGAGTCGACCTGCGTCTCGAAGATCGCGAACGGCAGGTTCGTGGTGTTCGAGATCCCGCGGGTGATCGTGTAGATCGCGTCGAAGGCCTGCAGGATGTAGATCGAGCCGAGCAACACCGACAGCTCGATGTATTGGCGCAGGTGGGGGAGCGTGATGCTCCGGAAGATCTGCCAGTTCGACGCGCCGTCGACCCGCGCCGCCTCGAGCACCTCGCCGGACTGGCTCTGCAGGCCGGCCAGCAGGATCAGCATCATGAACGGCGTCCACTGCCAGATGAGCGGCAGCGCGACCGCGATCAGCGGATGGTCGCTCAGGATCGACCAGGCCGTCGGAGTGTGGTTGCCGAACCACCCACGGACCCCGTTGATGATGCCGTTGATCAGCCCGAACTGGGCGTTGTAGAACGCGTGCTTCCACAGCAGCGCCGCCGCCATGGGCATGATCAGGAACGGCGCGATGAGCAGCGTGCGGGCCAAGCCGCGTCCGAAGAATCGGCGATCGAGCAGCAGGGCCAGCCCGAGCCCGATGAGCACCGCGATGACCACCACCAACGCCGTCAGCTCGACGGTGACCAGCACCGCCGATCGCAGGCTGTCGTCGGCGAACACGGCGCGGAAGTTCTTGAGCCCGACGAACTTCTTGCCGAGCTCGGGATGATCGCGATCCCATCCGACGAGCGAGATGTAGATCGTGTACAGGAACGGCAGCTGGGTGACCACGACGGTGAACGTCAGGGCCGGGAGCAGCGGCAGCCGACGGGTCATGCGGGCGCGGAACGAATCGCCCGGTGCCGCCCGCCGCGGGGGAGCGACGTCGGGGGCGTACTCGACGGTCGTTGCGGTCATCGTGCCTCCGGACGATCGAGGTGAGGTCGGGTGATGCCGCCTGGTGGTGCCCCCGTAGCCGGCACCACCAGGCGGAGCTTCACTTGTTCCGGTAGAGCGCGCCGACCTTCTCGGCGTCCTTCTGCCCCTTGTCCAGTGCGGCCTTCACCGAACTCGCTCCGGTCAGGACGTCGTCGACATAGGCACTGACCTTGTCGCCGAGATCGGCGAATTCAGGGATGTCGACGAACTGCACGCCGATGGCCGGACGCTTCTGCACCCCGGGGTTCGCCGGGTCGGCGTTCTCGATGGATTCCTTCACCAGCTTGTAGTAGGCCGATGTTGCCTGCTGGTACTGAGGAATGTCGTAGGTCGAGGCGCGCTTACCGTCCGGCACACGCGACCAACCGAGCTTGGTGCCGACCAGGTTCTCGTACTTCTTGCTGGACGCCCAGCTGATGAACTGCCAGGCCGCGTCGGACTTCTTGGTGGTGGACGGCATGGCCCAGTCCCAGGACCACAGCCACCCTGAGTACTTCGTCTTGTCGACCGGGGCGAACGCGAATCCGAGTTTGCCGGCGACCTTGCTCTGCGACGGGTCCTCGAGCTTGCCCGCGCCGGACGTCGCGTCGTACCACATCGCCGCCTTGCCCTGGCCGACCGCGTTCTGGCACTCGACGAAGCCCGAGGTCTGCGGATCCGGCTCGCCGTACTTCTTCACCAGGTCGGTGTAGAAGCTAACCGCCTGCGTGAACTCGGGGGAGTTGACCTGGGCATTCCAGCCCTGGTCGAACCAGGTGCCGCCGAACGTGTTGACGACTGTGGTCAGTGGCGCGAACATCTCGCCCCACCCCTTGAGGCCACGCAGGCAGATGCCGGCCATTCCAGTCTTCTTGTCATCGAGCTTGGCGGCGATATCCGCGACCTGCTGCCAGGTCGGGTGCTCGGGCATCGTCAGACCCTTGGCCGCCAGCAGATCCTTGCGGTAGGTCAGCATCGACGACTCGCCGTAGAACGGGATGCCGTACAGCTTGCCGTCCGGGCCGCTGGCCGCGGTCTTCATCGGGGCGAGGATGTCGCTCGTGGCGAAGTCGGCATCCTTGTCGGCAAAGCTCGACACCTCGTGCAGCCATCCGTTCTTCGACCAGATCGGCACTTCGTACGCGCCGATGGTCACCACGTCGAAGGCACCGGTCTTGTTGGCGACGTCGTCCTGGACCTTGGCCCGCAGGCTGTTCTCGTCCAGGACGGTGAAGTTCACCTTGATGCCGGTGTCCTTGGTGAAGTTGTCGGCGGTGAGCTTCTGGATGTCGGTCATCTGCGAGTTGCCGACCATGAGTACGTTGATCGATTTCTTGCCGCCGCCGGAGCTGCCGGCGCCCGAACAGGCCGCCAGCAAGGACGCCACGACAGCGGCGGCCGTGAACACTGCCGTCGCGCGCAATCGGGAAGTTGGCATGGTGGGACGACCTCCAGTGGGGTGCGTTGGATGGCACGCCGAGTGGCGTGCAGTGGTTTTCGGGTTGCCGGTGCTAGACGCGCGACACGTCTACGCCTCGGCTGTGCAGCTGTTTGGCGAAGTCGACGGGAAGCCCGCTGTCAGTGACGATTCGTTCGAAGTCGGTGACATCTGCGAACCGGACGAAGGAGTCCGATCCGAACTTGCTGCTGTCGCCGACGAAGACCCGCCGCCGGCTGACGCGCACGGCCATGCTCTTCACGGCCGACACCGCCCCGTCCGGCACGGTCATGCCGTGTTGGAGGGTG
The DNA here is from genome assembly GCA_036502575.1 of Jatrophihabitantaceae bacterium. Classification (GTDB taxonomy): domain Bacteria; phylum Actinomycetota; class Actinomycetes; order Mycobacteriales; family Jatrophihabitantaceae; genus DASXRA01. The sequence continues at coordinate 51,776 of DASXYL010000018.1, forward strand.
ATCCCGTTCGCGCCCATGAACGCGAGGTCGAGGACGACGGTTTCGAGCATGGCGACGGCCCAGTGATCGACCGTGCCGAGCGTCTGGGCCCGGACCCGACCCCCGAGGCAGAGCACCGTGACGTGTGGTCGGTCGACGAGGGAGGTGGCGATGGCCAGCGATGGGGTCACCACCGTGGTCGGCCGCACCGGCGTGAGGTGGTTGGCCACCAGCTGCGGCAGGTTGCCTTCGTCGATGTAGATGGACTCGGCGGATTCCACCAGGTTCGCCGCCGCCGCGGCGATGCGGTTCTTCTGCTCCTGCCGACGCTGCGCACGCATCGTCAGGTTGCTCTCGAAGGTGAGCCGCTCCACCGGTACGGCGCCGCCGTACACCCGGCGCACCAGGCCCTGGCGCTCCAAGCTGCTCAGGTCGCGACGGATCGTCTCCCGGGCGAGGCCCAGTTCGCCGGACACCTCGGTGACGTCGAGCCGACCGGATGTGCGGGCCCGCTCGACGAGCCACTGACGCCGTTCGACGGAGTACATCTCCACCTCACGCTCCCCTCGGCGCCGCTGCCCGGTTCTGCCCGGTGCGGCCTACAGAGTGTGACGCCAGCCACGGGCCGACAAGGATTTTGGGTTGCGGAACGATAACGGCGGTGCCCGGTTGTGCCCGAGTAATCGATGTCAATGCCCGTCCGACGATCGGCGGACGTCCGATTGGCGACCGCGCTCAAACGAGCGGTCGATGCGCTCAGCTGTCAACGTCACCGGGACTCGATGTTCAAGCGGTTCCCCAGCCCGACCACCGGTAGTGACGGGCCCCCTGGTCGGTCCTGGTGGCTAGCCTGCCCGCGTGGACCCAAAGACGGAAGAACTGCGCGACGCCCATGACGCGCGGGCCGAGCTGTACGCCGAGAAGCTCGCCCACGTTCTCGATCAGCTACCGGTCGACCGGGCCGTGCTCGGCCTGTTCTGCGACCTGATCATCGAGAACGGCGTCGGGTCGACCGTCGGTGATATCGGATGCGGCCCGGGACGGCTGGCGCCCTACTTCGCCGGTAGGGGACTGGAGCCCCGCGGCGTCGACCTTTCCCCGGAGATGATCCGCGTCGCGCGCCGCGACTATCCCGGATTTCCCTTCGACGTCGCCGATGTGCGGAGTCTTCCGTTCGAGAATTCTTCGCTAGCCGGGGTCGTGTGCTGGTACTCGCTCATGTATCTCGCACGGTCGGATCGGTCCCGGGCGTTCGGTGAGCTGGCGCGGGTCGTCCGGTCGGGCGGCTACTTCGCGACGGCATTCAAGGCGGGTGACGACCAGCTTCGACGGGGCGGTCGCACCGTTGGCGTCGAGTTCGACATCTACTGGTTCTCACCGGAGGAGATGCAGCGGCAGGTCAGTGATGCGGGCTTCCGCGTCGTCGCTTGGCTCGGCCGTCCCGCCGGCCCGGACGAGCAACAGCCCCAGGGGTATCTCGTCGCTCGACGGCTCTGAGCCTCAACGGCTCTCAGCGCCATCACTAGGGTGTGGCCGTGGTCAACGATCAATCGGGCAACGCCGGCGTCGCGGCCGATCTGGAAGCGATCAACAGTGTCGTGGAGACGTTCTTCGCCGCCTTCGCCTCCGGCCCCGACTGCACGGTGCGACTCGACGCGCTTCGCACGTTGTTCCTGCCCGAAGCCGTGATCGTCCGAACCTGCGGCAACGAGCCGGTCAGGTACGGGGTGGACGGCTTCATAGCGCCCCGACCGGAAGGATGGCGGATCAGCGCCGTCGCTTGGGACGACGAGCGGGAAGGCCTGACCGTCGAGTCCGACTGACCTTCGCCGGAGGAGATGCAGCAGCAGGTCACGGACGCAGGGTTTCGCGTTGTTCCGTGGCTCGGCCTTCCCGCCGACCCGGACGAGCAACAGCCGCGGTGTCTACGCCGTGGCGGCGTCTGCAGCGGGCATGAGGTCGGCGGCCAATGCGGCAAGGTCGAGTCCGAGCGTGCTGCCGAGGGCCGCGACGGTGAAGAAGGCCGGGGTGGCGATGCGTCCAGTCTCGATCTTGCGCAGGGTCTCGACCGGGATGCCGGATGCGGCGGCGACGTCGACCATGCTGCGGTCGCCGCGCGCCCGGCGCAGCACCGCGCCGAGTCGGCGGCCGCGCGCGCGTTCAGCGGGGGAGAGGATCGGGCGAACCATAACCGTGATACTAATACCGGTATAACAATCACGGCAACGAGGAGCGAGGGCGGCGATGGTTGAACTCAAGACCCCGGGCGAAATTGACGCGATGGCCGCAGCCGGAGCAGTCGTTGCCCGGGCGCTCGCAGCGACACGCGACGCCGCCGAGGACGGTGTACGCCTCGTCGAGCTCGACGAGGTCGCCCGTGAGGTGCTGCGCGAGGCCGGGGCAACCTCTCCCTTCCTCGGCTACCAGCCGTCATTCGCCAACGCTCCATACCCGGGCGTGCTGTGCTTGTCGGTCAACGACGCTGTTCTGCACGGCATCCCCACTCGCTACCAGCTGCGAGACGGCGATCTGCTCAGTGTCGACTGCGGTGCCACCCTCGACGGGTGGACAGGCGACGCCGCGATCTCCTTCTGCATCGGGCCCGCCAGCACCATCGATGCCAGGCTCCTTGAACGCACCGAGGCCGCACTTCATGCCGGGATCGCCGCGGCGCAGCCTGGTGCTCGGATCGGTGACATCTCTGCCGCAATTGGCGATGTTGCGCGTAATGCCGGCTACGGGCTGCACACCGATTTCGGCGGGCATGGCGTCGGGCGCACCATGCACGAGAGCCCGCACATTCCGAACGACGGCCGTCCCGGACGCGGCATGCGACTGCAACCGGGGCTCACCATCGCCATCGAACCCTGGTTCCTCGCCGGCGGTCAGAACGCCTACCGCATCGACGACGACGGCTGGACCGTACGTAGCACCGACGGGTCCCGTGGCGCCCACTTCGAGCACACCATCGCGATCACCGACGAAGGACCGCGCCCTCTGACGGCGTGATGAGCTTCGCGCCAGCTCGCCGGATTCGAGTTGACATAATGTGGATTATCGGCGTACTGAATTGGATCAGTCCTGGGCCGGTATCTGGAAGTCGACAAAGCACTAGAGTTCGTCGACGGCCTTGCGGTCCAGGCCCGCGGAAGGAGCCCGCGGTGCGCCGCTCGACCTGGTTCGGTGTTCCCCGCTGTCGCGACGATTAGCCGGCCGAGAAATCTCGTCAGCTCAGCGGGGGAAGCCGCATGGGCCGCGCCGTCTTCGCCCCTGTTCGGTGTACGGAGACGTCCTCGGTCCGGCGCGTAGCTTGACATAACGTTTTGGCCGAGTTGGCTGAACGACAGGACGGGCAAGATCGTCGACCTTCGTGACGCGCAGTGTCGCGCCCAAGCCGTTCAATACGCATGCGTATGGTGACAGGTCGATCAGCTCCAAGCCGAGGGTGTCCGATGCTGTCACACGCGGCCGGACGAGCAGCCCTGGACATCGACCTCGCGTCCCACGCCAAAGAGGGGGCCACCCAGGTGGCCCCCTCTCTGAATCCGGGTTCGATCAGACGTACGCACCCGGTTGCGCAGATCGCGCGTCGACGTCGCTGCGCGTGTGCCGCGCCGGGCGTCGCGACAGGCGAGACGGCCACCAGTTGGCCCGGCCGAGCAGCGCCATGAGCGAGGGCAGCACGACGGCTCGCACCACCAGCGCGTCGATCAGGATCGCGGCCGCGAGCCCGACGCCGAGCTGCTTGAACTCGATCATGTTCAGGCTGGCGAAGATCGCGAACACCGACACCATGACCACTGCCGCGCTGGTGACGACGCCGGCCGATCTGGTGATGCCGCTCCGGACGGCGTCCCGAGTCGACTCGCCGCGCTGCACCGCCTCGCGGATCCGACTGACGACGAACACGTGGTAGTCCATCGACAGACCGAACAGCACCACGAACAGGAACAGCGGGATCCACGAGACGATCGTGCCGTTCGAGTGGTAGTTCAGCAGCTTGTCCGCCCAGTGGTTCTGGAACGTCAGCACGAGCACGCCGAACGCCGCCGCGGCCGAGAGCATGTTCACCACGATCGTCATCAGCGCGATCACCAGGGACCGGAACGTGAACGCCATGATCAAGAACGTCAGGGCGAGCACGAAGCCGATCACCGCGGGCAGCTTGTCCCGCTGGTGCTGGGAGTAGTCGACATTGGTCGCCACTCCCCCGGTCACCGCGAACTGCGCGGACGGGATCTTGTCGATGGCGCCCGGCAGCACGTCGTCGCGCAGCTGGTGCAACGACTGGCGCGCTTCGTGTGAGGAGACCTGGTACGGCACGTCCACGCTGAGGGTGTGCACCGTGCCGTCCGCGGACACGCGGGCCTGTGGCCGGTCAGAACCGTCGATCGCGAATAGCCGGTTGGACGCCAGTTGGTGGGTCACGCCGGAGAGCGCGGCCGACACCTGCCCGGCCTGCTGGGCAGGGGCGCGGACCACGATCTCCTGGGTCACCTGCTGGCCCGGGAACGCCGCGGCGAGCCGGTCGTAGGTCTGCACCTCGGGGATCGCCTTGGGCAGGTCGTTCTCGGTCGACTGGCCCAGCTTCATGTCGAGCGCGGGCAACGCGAGCACGAGCATCGCCGCGGCGGAGATCAGGAACGTCGCGGCCGGACGGCGCAGCGCCGGCTTGAGCAGCGCCGGCCACAGGCGCGGCTCGCCGCCCCGGTTCGTCAGCCGCCACACGAACGGCACGCGGGGGCGGTCGATGCGCCGGCCCAACTTCGCCAGCACGGCGGGCAGCACGGTCAGCGAGCCCAGAACGGCCACGCCGATGACGAGGATGGATCCCACGGCCAGCGAGGAGAAGATCACGTCGTGGGCCAGGAACATGCCGGCCATGGCCACGATCACGGCCAGACCCGACACGACAACGGAGTGGCCCGAGGTCTGGGCGGCGATCTCGATCGCGTCGAGGTGGCTTCGTCCGCGGGCTCGTTCCTCGCGTTCTCGCTTGAGGTAGAACAACGAGTAGTCGACGCCGACGGCCATCCCCATGAGCAGGATGACGCTCGACGTGGTGCCCGAATCCGGGACCAGATGCGACGCCACGGTCGACAGGCCCACCGCAGCGAATACCGCTGAGAGAGCCAGCAGCACCGGGACGCCGGCGGCGATGATCGCGCCGAACGCGACGAGCAGGATGATCAGCGTGACGGGCAGGCTGATGCCCGTCGCCTTACCGAACGACTTGCCGAGTTCCGTGTTGACGCCCTTACCCAGCGATGCATCGCCGACCTCCTCGACCCGCAGTTGCGGGTAGCTGTGCTGGGTCGCCGAGGTGGCGTCCTGCAAGGGTTGCACGCGGTCCTGGGCCGTGTCCGGATCTCCACGCATGGTGATGTTCACGAGGATGGCGTCGCCGGTTTTCGAGCGCTGCGGCTCGTCGACCTGCACGACTCCGGGCAGCTGCTCGAGCCGCTGCGTCACATCGGCCGTGGCTCGAGCCGCGATCGGCCCGTCGAGAGCGCCGGACCGTGAACTGATGAGGACGCTCTCCTTGGCCGGGTCGTCCATCTTGGCGTCGTGCAGCCAGTGCTGGGCCTGTCCGGACTGGCCCACGGCCTGGTCAAGGCTGGTCGCCTTCCGGGTTCCCGCGGCCTGCCCGATCGCGAAGCAGGCCGCGACGAACGCCAGCCACAGCGCGATCGCGCGCCAGGGGTGCGTGGCGCTCCAGCGGGCCACGCGCACGGTGGCGCCGCGCCGCCGCGGTCGCTGATCGGTGTCGTACATGGGATGCCTCCACGAGGTTGTCTGATCGTCACGGACAACCCTCGTGGTGCCGGCCCGCGAACACATTGGGCCTGGGCCCCGAACGAAAGGGGGCCTAGCACCACCATGCCGGGCGACCGCGTGCGTCAGGATGGAAGCCGGCAGGACGACATGAGGGCAGGTGTGGACATGGCGAACGAAGCGCGCGAGCGGCTCCGGCTGGTGTGGTGGGCGCTGCTGCTCGCCGTGCTCAGCTACGTCGGCCTGGGCCTGTTCTGCGTGGTGATCACCGGGGTCGCCGTGGTGCTGGTGTCGGTCGGCGTCCCGGTGTTGATGGTGTGCTTCCCGCTCATGCGCTGGCTCGCCGACTTCCACCGTCGGTGGGCCGGTGACCTGCTCGGCACCCCCATCCCGTCCTCGTACCGGACGCCACCGGACGGCAACGCGCTGGTGCGGCTCTGGGCGCAAGCGCGCGATCCGGCCACGTGGCGCGACGTGCTGTGGCTGTTCGTCAACGGCACGGTCGGGCTCGTGCTCACCGTGGTCGGCGCGTTCGAGAGCGTCCTCGGGCTGCTGTTCTGGTGGTGGCCGAAGAAGGGCGCGCTGTATCTGGACGCCGTACTCGTGCGGTGGCTGCTCTCCCCCAACGAGAACGCGCTGCTGGCCAACCGGGTCCGCGAGCTCGCCGAGTCACGGGCTGAGACGGTCGACAGCCAAGCTGCAGAAATTCGCCGGATCGAACGTGATCTGCACGACGGTGCGCAAGCTCGGCTGGTCGCGCTGGGGATGAATCTCGGGATGGCCGCCGACGCCGTCGACTCCGATCCGCAGACCGCGCGGCTGCTGCTGGCCGAGGCGCAGGCGACGAGCAGCCAGGCCCTCGCGGAGTTGCGCGGCCTGGTCCGGGGCATCCTGCCGCCCGTGCTCGCCGATCGCGGACTGGTCGGCGCGGTGCAGGCGCTCGCCCTGGCCACGCCGCTACCGATCGACGTGGACGCCGACGTGCCGGGCCGGTTGGCGGCGCCGGTGGAGTCGGCCGCGTACTTCGCCGTGGCCGAGGCGCTCACCAACGTGATCAAGCACAGCGGCGCACAGCAGGTGCGGGTGACGTTGCGGCACGACGGCAATCTGCTCCAGATGACGGTCGAGGACGACGGCCGCGGCGGGGCGATGCCCGGCGCGGGCAGCGGTCTGCGGGGTATCGAGCGACGGCTCGCCGCCTTCGATGGCACGCTGAGGGTGACCAGCCCGCCCGGCGGGCCCACCTCGGTGACCATGGAGCTGCCGTGCGAGTCGTCCTCGCCGAAGACCTCGCCCTCCTCCGGGACGGGCTGATCCGCCTTCTCGAGGCCAACGACTTCGAGGTCGTGGAGGCCGTCGACAACGGGCCGTCGTTGTTGCGGGCGCTCACCACGCGTCGTCCGGATGTGGCCGTCGTCGACGTTCGGCTGCCGCCGACGTTCACCGACGAGGGGCTGCGGGCCGCCCTCGAGGCCCGGGCGCAGATCCCCGGGCTGCCGGTGCTGGTGCTCTCGCAGTACGTCGAGCAGCTCTACGCCCGCGAGCTGCTGGCCGACCGGACCGGCGGCGTGGGCTACCTGCTCAAGGATCGGGTGTTCAACGTCGGCCAGTTCGTGGACGCCGTCCGGCAGGTGGCCGGCGGGGGCACGGCGATGGACCCCGAGGTGATCTCGCAGCTGCTCACCAAACGGGCCGGCGACGAGCCGCTCAAGGCGCTGACGCCGCGCGAGCGCGACGTGCTCGAGCTCATGGCCGAGGGACGCTCCAACGCCGCCATCGCGGCGCGGCTGTTCGTCACCGAGAAGGCGGTGAGCAAGCACACCAACAGCATCTTCATCCGGCTGGGCCTGCCCCAGTCCGAGGACGACAACCGGCGGGTGCTGGCCGTGCTCGCCTACCTCAACGGCGGCGGCGGTCAGCCCGGATGACAAGCTCGTCGCATGACGCAGTTCAGCGAGGTGGCCGTCCGCGCGCTCGACACCTACCTGTCCGCTGATCCGGTCGCAGCGACCTACCTCGGCGACCACCGCTTCGACGGCGCGCTACCCGACCCTTCGCCGGCCGGCGCCACGGCCCGCCGCGCCCAGCTGCGCGAGCACCGCAGCGATCTGGACACCAGCACCACGCGGGACGCGTCCGAGCAGGTCGACGCCGAGGTACTGCGGACTGTGCTGCGCGCTGAGCTGTTCGACCTGGACGAGCTGCACGAGGCGCAGTGGAATCCGATGCTGTACAACCCGGGCAGCGGGCTGCACGCGCTGCTGTCCCGTAACTTCGCGCCTCTGCCGGAGCGCCTCACCTCGCTGGCCGAGCGGCTGGAGGCGGTGCCGGACTATCTCGCGGGTGCGCGGGAACGCCTCGGCGAGATGTCCCGGATCCACCTGGACACCGCCCTGAGTCAGCTCGACGGCACCCTGGCCCTGCTCGACGACACGATCCCGGCGGCGCTGACCGGGGAGTCGGACCTGCGGGCCCGCGTCGATCCCGCGGCCCGCGCCGCCCGTATCGCCGTGGCCGACCACCGCGCCTGGCTCGCCGAGCACGCCGAGACCGCAGGGCATCCGGCCCGCATCGGCGAGCGTCTGTTTGCGGCCAAGCTGGCGCTGACGCTGGACACCGAGTTCGCGCCGGCGGACCTGCTGGCCCGAGCCCAGGCCGATCTCGACGAATCCACCCAGATGATCACCGACGAGGCCGGTCGATACGCCGACGTCCGGACGCCTGATGCCGCAACCGTGCGATCGGTATTCGACGAGCTGGCGGCCGACGCACCCACCAACGCGACCATCCTCGGCCTGTGCCGTGACGCGTTGGTCGAGGCGACCCGCTTCGTGCGCGAACGCGACCTGGTGACCGTGTACGACGACCCGGTCGTCGTGGTCGAGATGCCGGAGATCGATCGCGGCGTCTCGGTGGCGTACTGCCGCCCGGCCGGGCCGCTGGAGCGGGCCGAGCTGCCCACGGAATTCGCCGTCTCCCCCACCCCCGCCGACTGGACGGCGGAGCAGGAGGCGTCGCTCTATCGCGAGTACAACGCGCACATGCTGCACAACCTCGCGGTGCACGAGGCGATGCCGGGGCACGCCCTCCAACTCATGCACTCGAACCGGTACCGCGCGAGCACGCCGGTACGCGCGGTCTGGTGGAGCGGATCGTTCGTCGAGGGATGGGCGGTCTACACCGAGGAGCTGATGGCCCGGCACGGCTACCGGGGCGAGGTATCCCCCGAAGCCGCATCGGCGCTGCGCATGCAGCAGCTGAAGATGCGGCTGCGCTCGATCATCAACACGATCATGGATGTCCGCTTCCACAACGACGACCTGGACGAGGCGGCGGCCATGGCGCTGATGACCGAGCGGGGTTTTCAGGAGGTGGGCGAGGCCGCCGGCAAGTGGCGGCGGGTGCAGCTGACCGCGACGCAGCTGTGCACCTACTACGTGGGCTACTGCGAGGTGCGCGACCTCGTCCACGACCTCGGGCAGCTTCGTCCGCAGTGGTCAGACCGTCAGCTGCACGACACCGTCCTGGGCGCCGGATCACCACCGGCCCGGCACCTGCGGACTCTGCTCCTGGGCGCCTGAGCCAATCCGGCCGGCTCAGCCTCGACGTCTGAGTACGTCCACGGCGCCGACGAACCCGGCCAGCGCTCCCGCCGCGGCACCGACAGCGACCGCGTAGCCGCGACGCCGGTCGACGCGGTGCTCGCGCGCGGCGGCAGCGACAACGGCGGCGTCGGTCGCGTCCACCAGGGCGGTGGCCAGCAGGGCCGGGACCTGGCCACGGCGGGTGACCGCGGTGCCCAGGACACCGAGGCCCAGCGCGGCGTCGCGCGCGGCCGCCATCTGCGCGAGCCACACCATCCGGCCGGCCGACGCGGAGTCGACGCCGAGGAGCCGGACCGATGCGACTGGAAATGCCAGGAATGCCGTGCCAATCGCCACCCGGCCGACGCCCAGGAGGACCGTCAGGCTGTGCGCATCCTGAGACTTACCCACCCGGTGTGCAACGTCTTCGGGGTCTGAGACGTCTACATGGGTAGGACGGGCGCGCCGCGGCAAGGGCAAGGTGCACTCTCCTGGACTGGGGCCTCTGGTCGACGTCGGTTACAGCCGGTACCGGTTTGGGAATCCTGGCAGGGCGTTGTTCGTTGGCTAAGCGAAGTACTTACGAGAGAGTCTGGAGGTGCCCACTATGGCAGATCGAACCCTGCGGGGCAGTCGGATGGGCGCTGTCAGCTACGAGACCGAGTACGGTGCTGAGCCCGCGCCGCGAAACCTCGCCGCATACCAGTGTGCGCGCGGGCACGAGTTCACGATCCCGTTCTCCGAGGAGGCCGAGGTCCCGCCGACCTGGGAGTGTCGTCTCGACGGCACGGTCGGCCAACTCGTCGATGGCCCGGCGCCGGAGGCGAAGAAGGTCAAGCCGGCCCGCACGCACTGGGACATGCTGATGGAGCGGCGCACGGTCGCCGATCTGGAGGAAGTCCTGGCCGAACGTCTCGACGTGCTGCGCGCTCGGCGGGGCCAGAAGTCGGCCTGATCCGGTCAGCTAGCTAGGACGCACGACGCCGGAAGGCTCGGCGTACCTGATCCGCACGGTGGCGGGCACCCCATTGGGTGACCCGCCACAATGCTTCCCGGACGATGCTGCCGCTCATCTTGCTCTCACCGCGCTCGCGGTCGGCGAAGGTGATGGGCACCTCGACGACGCGGAACCCGGCCCGCGAGGCCCGCCAGGCCAGGTCGACCTGAAAGCAGTAGCCCTGCGAGGCGACGTCGCGGTAGTCGATGCCCTCGAGCACGGCGCGCCGGTAGGCGCGGTATCCGCCGGTCGCATCGCGCAGGCTGATGCCCAGGGCGATGCGGGTATAGAGGTTGCCGCTGCGGGAGATCAGCTCGCGCGACTTCGGCCAATTGACCACGGTCCCGCCGCTCACCCACCGCGATCCGAGCACCAGGTCGGCTCCGCGCAGGGCGCCGAGCAGCAGCGGGAGCTGCTCGGGGGCGTGCGAGCCGTCGGCGTCCATCTCGACCAGGACGTCGTAGTCGCGCTCCAGGCCCCATCCGAAGCCGGCGATGTACGCGGCTCCGAGCCCGGCCTTCGCGGTGCGGTGCAGCACGTGGATGCGGGTGTCGGTTGCCGCGAGCTCGTCGGCGATCTTGCCGGTACCGTCCGGGCTGCCGTCATCGACGATCAGCACGTTCGCGTCCGGGACCGAGCCGACGATCCGCTCGATGATCGACTCGACGTTGTCACGCTCGTTGTAGGTGGGGACAATGACCAGCACGCGGCCGAGTTCGGGGTCCAGCCGGCCAGGCTCGCTCACGCGATCACCATCTCCTCTGCGTCTGACGCGTCGTCGTTCTCGGTACCCCGCTCCCCCTCGCGGCGGGTGGCTCGCGCGACCCAGACCGACCAGCCCAGCGCGAGCAGGGCCACGGCCGTCAGGACGTACTCGGGTATCGCGCCGAGCCGAGTAGCCAGGGTAGTGGCAGTGCGCAGCGGCATCTCGCCGACCAAGATCCCTGGCTCGAACAGTGCCCCGGTGCGCTGCCGGATGTGCCCGTCCGGGCCGATCAGGGCCGAGACGCCGGTAGTCGACACCATGGCCACGGCGCGCCCGTGCTCGACGGCCCGCAGCTGGCTCATGGCCAGTTGCTGATAGGCCTCGCCGGTATGTCCGAACGTGGCGTTGTTGGTCTGAATGACGAGGAACTGGGCTCCGGCCTCGACCGAGGAGCGGACGAGGCTGTCGTAGGCGACCTCGAAGCAGATGACGTCGCCGATCGGGAACGGGCCGCCCTCGAGCAGACCGTTACCGTGGCCGGCCACCATGTCCCGCTCGACCAGATTGGCCTTCTCGCTGATCGCCGTCGCGAGGCTGCGCAGCGGCATGTACTCGGCGAACGGCACCGGATGCCGCTTGGTATAGGTGTCGCCCGGCCCGGTGGTCGGCGACCAGAGGATGCCCACATTGCGGTCGTGCTTCGGGCCGGGGCCGTCCAGGATCGCCCCGACCAGGATCGGCACACCGACCGCCCGGACGGCCCGCGTGATCTCGCTCGCGGCGTCGGCGTTGTTGTAGGGATCGAGGTCGGAGGAGTTCTCCGGCCACACGACGAGGCTGGGCCGGGGCTGGGTACCGGCCTTGATCTCGGCGGCCAGCTTCAGGGTCTGCGTGACGTGGTTGTCGAGTACCTGACGACGCCGATCCAGCGAATCCAGGCCACGATCGGGGACGCTGCCCTGCACCACGGCGATGGTGGTCGTTCGACTGTGGCTGTCCGGGCCGGGGCGCAGCACGACGCCGAGCAGCAGGCTGGCCACCGGCACGGCGGCCATGACCGCGGCGCCGAGGGCGAGTGGGCGCCAATGGCGTTCGCGAACGTTGAGCAGCACCATGGCCAGCCCGCCCCCGCCGAGGGCGACGGCGAAGGTCACCAGTGGGGCGCCGCCGAGCGCGGCCAGCCACCGCAGCGGCGACTCGGCCTGGCTGAACGCCAAGCGTCCCCACGGGAACCCGCCGAACGGCGCCCGGTCGCGTACCGCCTCCTCGAGCACCCAGGTCATGCCGACCCACAGCGGCGCGAACGGCAGCCGCTGCACCATCGACAGCACGGCCCCCATCCCGGCGAAGTAGCCGGCCTCGGCCGCCGCGAGGATCAGCCACGGGGCGGCGCCGACGTAGACGCCCGTCCAGTGCAGCAGCGGTCCGAAGAACGCCGCGCCGTACACCAGGCCGAGCCAGGCCGCCTGGCGCGCCCGGCGCCCGTGCACCAGGACGCTGAACGACGCCACGCTGGCGAAGGCGAGCGGCCACACCCCGAACCGCGGGAACGCGAGCAGGCCCAGCAGCCCCGCGCCGACCGCGATGAGCGCCGCCCACCGGGTGCTGAACGGTGGCTCGGCGGGACGCAGGCGGGGCAGCACCCAGCCAGTATCCCTGGTCCCGGCGCGATTAGAGCTGAGTAAGCACCCAGCGCCCTGAGATGGTCCTATGGATCGTCAAGGACGTCGTGAGCTGCCTGCTGCGGGGCCGGGTCAGTCCGCATGGTCAGCGGCTCAGGCTTCGTAGATCGTCTCGCCGCGGACGACGGTGCGCACGCACGTCGGCAGCGCGACGCCCGGGGCGAGGTCGGGCAGCCCCGTCCCGGTCAGCTCACCGGTCGGCCAGACCGCGAACGTCGCCGGCGCGCCGACGTCCAGCACTCCCCCGTCCATACGGCCGGCGGCCCGCCAGCCACCCCGGGTATGCGCGGCGAACGCCGCCTGCGCGCTGATCGCCGCGTCCGGAACGTGCGGGTAGGCCGCCGCCCGGACAGCGGCCCAGGGATTCAATGGCGTCACCGGGGCGTCCGACCCGAAGGCCAGCGACACTCCGGCAGCGGCGAGCTGCGCGAATCGGTTCAGGCCGACCGCTCGGTCGGTGCCCAGGCGCTCGGCGTACATGCCGTGCGGGCCGCCCCAGGTGGCGTCGAAGGCCGGCTGCATGGACGCGGTCAGCCCGGCGGCGGCCAGCCGCGCGGGCGAGCGCACCATCTCGACGTGCTCGACCCGGTGCCCGGACCCGGCCGCGGTGCCCAGCCGCTCGACGGCGTCGAGAATGGCGTCGACCGCGGCGTCGCCGATCGCGTGGAATCCGGCCTGCAGCCCGGCCTCGGTGCATCGCCGGACGTGCTCGGCGATCTCGTCGACGCCGAGGTGCAGCTCGCCGGACGTGTCGGGGGCGTCGGCGTACGGCTCGCCCAATGCGGCCGTGTGCGACCCGAGCGAACCGTCGCAGAACAGGTCACCCGCGGCGCCGGCCGCGCCGAGCTCGCGGGCGGTGTCGATGCCGAAGAGTTCACCCCAGTAGCCGATCACGTCCGGACCGGGCTCGGCGCCCGCGAGGGCGAGCAGCCCGGCCAGGTCGTCGGCACTGGAGACCTCCGGGCCGGCCATCTCGTGCAGGCAGCCGATGCCGAGCGTCGCGGCGTGGGCCAGCGTCGCCCGCTGCGCGTCGCGAACCTGCCCGGCCGACAGCCCGCCGAAGGCCACCCGCCGGGCGGCGTGATGGGCCTCACCGGTCAGCCAGCCGTCGGGTCGGAAGCCCGGAAGCGACCTGATGCCCGGCGTGGCCGCGAGCAGCGCGGACGAGACGGCCGCCGAGTGGGCGTCGACCCGGGACAGGTACACCGCGCCTCCGTAGGCAGCCCGGTCGAGCTCGGCGAGGGTGGGCGGGCGGTGTTCGGGCCAGTTCGTGTCGTCCCAGCCGTGACCCAGCACCGGTCGACCCCGCCCGGACCGGTTGTGCCGCTCCACCCGGTCCAGGGCATCGCGCAGCGACTCGGCCCCGGAGAGTTCCAGCCCGGTGAGGGACAGCCCGGCCGCGGTCGCGTGGATGTGCGCGTCGACGAACGCCGGCGTTACCAGGGCGCCGTCCAGGTCGACGACGCGATCCGCCGGGCTGGCGGGATCGTCGCCGAGCCAGGCGATGCGGCCGTCGTCGACGATCAGGGCGGTGGCGTTGCGTGCCGCGCCCGGGTAGATCCGTCCGTTGCGGTAGAGGCTGCGCACGCATCGAGCATGCCGGGTGGTTTGCCACGGGGCGACAATGGGTTAGCGTTCCGGGCAGTCCGATCCGCCCTGGGGCGGATTCCCGCGGCGGGATCAGAGGTCTATGACTTCGAGTATCGAGGACGTCGCCAAGCTCGCGGGCGTGTCGATCGCCACCGTGTCGCGCTCGCTCCGTGGCCTGCCCGACGTCGCGGCCGCCACCCGCGATCGGGTGCTCGCCGCTGCCCGGGAGCTGAACTACGTCGCGTCCCCGTTCGCCGCCCGGCTGGCCAGCGGGCGCGCGGCCACGGTCGGCGTCGTCGTCCCGTTCGTGCACCGGTGGTACTTCGCCGAGGTGCTCGGCGCCGTCGAGAACGTCCTCGGCCGGGCCGGCTTCGACCTGCTGCTCTACAACCTCGGCGACCACGATGGCCGGCGGCGCTTCTTCGACCTGATGCCGGTGCGCAAGCGCGTGGACGCCATCGTGTTCGCCAGTCTCGTGCTGTCCGACGCCGAGGCGGACGCGCTGCAGAGCCTGAACGTCCCGGTCGGGATGGTCGGCGTCGACCGGCCCGGCGTGCATTCGACCCGCATCGATGACGAGGAGGCGGCCCGTTCGGCGGTACGGCACCTGGTCGATCTCGGGCACCGGCGTATCGCGCTCATCGGCGGCGACACCGACGATCCGATGCGGTTCACCCCGCCGCACCACCGGCGCGTCGGCTACCTGGACGCGCTGCGCGAGGCGGGCATCGAGTACGACCCGAAGCTGGAGGCCCTCGGGTACTTCACCGTCGACGGCGGTGCGGCCGCCACGCAGATCCTGCTCGATCGCCCGGACCGGCCGACCGCGCTGTTCGCCGAGTCCGACGAGATGGCCTACGGCGCGATCCGGGCGATCCGGCGCGCCGGGCTGCGAGTGCCCCAGGACGTCGCCGTCGTCGGTTTCGACGACCACGCCAGCGCGGAGCTGCTGGACCTCTCGACCGTCCACCAGCCCGTGATCGAGCAGGCCGAGGAACTCACGACCCGACTGCTCGCCGCGATCACCGACGCCGACATCACGCCGTACGTGCGGGTGCTGCCGACCGAACTCGTCGTGCGCGGCTCCACCGACCCGAGTCGCAGCGTCTACTAGCGAGTCGGCGCGTTCAGGTCGACGTCGACGGTCAGGCCGCCGCCGGGATTGGCGAACGCGCCGATACGACCGCCGTGGGCGGCGACGATCGAGCGCGCGATCGTCAACCCGAGCCCGACTCCGGCGCCGTGATCGAGGCGGTCGCCGGACTGGCGGCGGAACGGCTCGAAGAGCCCGTCGACCTGCTCGGGCGCTACCTGCGGACCGGTGTTCGCCACCCTGAGACCGCCCGGCGGAGCCACCGTCACGTGAACCTCGCCGCCGTCGACGTTGTACTTGATCGCGTTGTGGACGAGGTTCGTGACGAGCCGTTCGAGCAATGGCCGCTCACCCGGCACCAGGATCGGCGCCAACTGGGCGTTGATTCGCACTCGTCGCTTGTCGGCGATCACCGCCATCGTCGTGAGCGCGTCGTCGACGACCTCGTCCAGACGCTGCGGCGTGGTCGACATCAACCCGCGCTCGGTCTCGGCGAGCACGAGCAGCCCTTCGATCAGGTTCTCGTTGCGCTCGTTGGTGGCGAGCAACTGCCTGGACAGCAGCTCGATCTGCTCGGCCGTGAGCGCGTCGGCCAGGCTGACCTCGATCAGCGTGCGCTGGGTGGCCAGCGGGGTGCGCAGCTCGTGCGAGGCGTTGGCCGCGAAGCGCCGCTGGGCCTCGTACCCCTCCGCGACGCGATCCAGCATCTGATCGATCGCATCGGAGAGCCGCCGCGTCTCGTCGCGGGGCCCGGTCGCCCGCAGCCGAAGGCCGAGGCTGGTCGGGCCGAGCCGAGCGACGGTGGTCGTCATCGCCTGCACCGGCCGCAGCGCCCAGCGGGCGGCGAGCCAGCCGACGGCCAGCACGATCAGGCCCACTAGGACGAGCTCGAACCACGCCAGTCCGGTACTGAACGAGCTGCCGCAGCCGTTGCCCCAGCTGCGCCACAAGCTGCCGCCGCAGATGGCGTTGCCATTGCGGTACGTGCGGAAGATGTTCTCGCCGGTCTGCAACGACCAGATCAGGTAGACCCAGCCCACCGGCACCGCCAGCACGAACACCAGGACAATGCGCAGGCGGGGCGTCAGTCGCATCTCCGCTACCCGCCGAACCGGTAGCCGACGCGCGGCACGGTGTGGATCACGGGCGGATGGCCGAGCTTGCGACGCAGGGTCATGACCGCCACCCGGACGGCGTTGGTGAACGGATCGGCGTGCTCGTCCCACGCCTGTTCGAGCAGGGCCTCGGCGCTCACCACCTGCCCGCCCGAGCGCATCAGCACCGACAGGACGGCGAACTCCTTCGGCGTCAGGTCGAGCAGCTCGCCGTCGCGAGAAGCCCGGTGCCGCGGCACGTCGAGCACCACGCCGTGCTCGTCCAGCACGGGCGCGAACCCGGACGGCGGGCGTCGGGCCAGCGCCTGCACGCGGGCGGCCAGCTCGGCGAACGCGAACGGTTTGGTCAGGTAGTCGTCGGCGCCGAGTCCGAACCCGTCCACCCGATCGCGGATCCCGCCGGCGGCGGTGAGGATGAGGATCCGGGTGCCCAGCTCGGACTGCACGATCCAGCGGCAGACCTCGTCGCCGGTACGCCCGGGCATGTCGCGGTCCAGGACGGCGACGGCGTACTGGTTCACGCCGAGGCGCTCCAGAGCCGCCTCGCCGTCGTAGCAGGCGTCGACGGCCATCGACAGCTTGCGTAACCCCTCGGCGACGGTGTCGGCGAGCAGCCGCTCGTCGTCGGCGAGAAGCACGCGCACGTCGGACTCCCGTCGTTGATCATCGGCCACACCAGGATCCCGGCCGGCCCATAAGGGCGCCATAAGGACAACTCGAACGTTGACGATAGCGGCCGGCTGCCAGCGTCCAGGGCATGAGCTACGGACGATTCGGGACGACGACTTATCACCGGCACCGATCGAGGGGGCGACGGCGCTGGCGCGCGGTACGGCCGGTGATCGCCGTGCTGGGCGTACTCGGCGTGAGCGCCCTGACCGCGGGTGTCGCCCTGCGCAGCCACGCCGAGCATCGGGTCTACGGGCCGACGGGACCGGGTCAGACCTCCTACCAGCTGGCCGGGCACGGCGTCGTCTCGAGCGCCGGCCAGACGCCGGTACCCATCGCGAGCCTGGCCAAGGTCATGACCGCCTACCTGGTGCTGCGCGATCACCCGCTCGGCGACGGAGACGGCGACCTCGACGTCCCGGTCACCGACGCGGACGTCGCCGACACCGCCCGCCGGGCCGGCCAGGACGAGTCGGTCGTCGAGGTGGCAGCCGGCGAAACGCTGACCGAGCGGCAGGCCCTGGCCGCGCTGCTGCTGCCGTCCGCCAACAACGTCGCGGCCATGCTGGCCCGGCGCCTGGACGGCTCCGAGGCGGCGTTCGTAGCCCGGAT
Organism: Jatrophihabitantaceae bacterium; assembly: GCA_036502575.1. Lineage (GTDB taxonomy): Bacteria > Actinomycetota > Actinomycetes > Mycobacteriales > Jatrophihabitantaceae > DASXRA01. Next base: position 69,578 of record DASXYL010000018.1, read on the forward strand.
GAACGACATGGCGCACTCGCTCGGCCTGCGGCACACCACCTACACCGATCCGAGCGGCTTCGACGAGGGCACCCGCTCGACCGCGGCCGACCAGCTCATCCTCGCGAATCGGGCGATGCAGCTGTCGGAGTTCGCGGAGCTGGTCGCTCTACGCAGCGTCGAGCTGCCGGTGGCCGGCACCGTGCACAACACCGACAAGCTGCTAGGAAGGGATGGCTTCGTCGGCATCAAGACCGGCTCGGACGACGCCGCCGGCGGTTGCTTCATGTTCCGGGCGCACCGCAGCGGCGGCGACCTCACCGGGGTCGTGCTGGGACGTCAGGGCCACGACCTCATCGCCGCCGGGCTCAATGCCGCCCGGGACCTCGCCGAATCGGTCGCCACGCCCTAGGAGGCAGCTGAACAATGCATGCTCTGCTGCGCGACGAGCGGCATTATTCAGCGACCTCCTTAGCGCGCGGCGTCGACCTCGGCGGCCGTCGGCGGGTCCGCGCCCGCCCGCTCACACGTCAGGGCCGCGACCAGGATCGCCTCGTCCAGCGCGGCGCCCAGGTCGGCGCCGGCCAGCATGTCCGCGTCGTGCACGCCGGCGCCGGCCAGGGCGCTCAGCAAGCCGGACGTGAACGCGTCGCCGGCGCCGATCGTGTCGACCAGCCGGACCGGCCGGCCCGGCCGCGTGATCGGGTCGGCGGTCCCTCGATAGGCGACGGCGCCGTCCTCGCCCCTGGTAAGGATCACCGCCGTAGCGCCCAGGTCCAGCCACCGCCGGGCGACGTCGTCGAGCCGGTCACTCGGATACAGCCACGCCACGTCGTCCTCGCTGGCCTTCACGAGATGGGCGATGGGAATTGCCCGTTCGATCAGCGGACGGGCCCGTTCGGGCGTGCCGAGCAGGGACGGGCGCACGTTCGGGTCGTAGCTGACCAGCACGGTGTCCCGGGCCCGACCCAACGCCGCGACGATGTGCTCGTCGCCGGGCGGCAGCCACGAGGCCAGCGAGCCCGTGTGCAGGATCTGGGTGCCGTCGGGAACGCGCAGCTCGTCCGGCGTCCACTGCCAATCGGCGCTGCCCTCGATGTAGAAGTCGTAGCTGGCCTTGCCCTGCTCGTCGAGGTTCACCACCGCCAGCGTCGATGCCTGGGCGGCGTCGACCGCGGCCGAGAGACGTACGGCGTTGCGCTCCGCGAAACCGCGCAGCCGTCGCCCGAACGTGTCCTGGGAGAACCGGGCCATGAACTCGGTCGGACGCTCGAGCCGGGCCAACCCCACCGCGACGTTCAGCGGGCTGCCGCTGAGATGGGCGGCGAAGGTAGCGCCCTCGCCGTCATCGACCAGGTCGACCAGCGCTTCGCCGATGACGGTCAACACCTCGCGCACGTTACCGTCCACGCCGTGACTCTCATGCTCGTCGACGCGGCCAACCTGTACTTCCGCGCGTTCTACGGGGTACCCGAGTCGGTCGCGTCCCCGGACGGCAAGCCGATCAACGCGGTCCGCGGCTTCCTCGACATGACGGCGACGCTCATCGACCGGCGCCGTCCGACCCGCTACGTCGCCTGTCTGGACTTCGACTGGCGGCCGGCGTTCCGGGTCGCGCTCATCCCGTCCTACAAGGCGCACCGGCGCGCGCCCGACGGCAGCGAGGCGATCCCCGACGCACTGGTGCCGCAGGTCCCGGTCCTGCTCGAGGTGCTGGGGGCGCTGGGGTTGGCGACCGGCGGCGCCGACGGGTTCGAGGCCGACGACGTGATCGCGACGCTCGCCGCCCGCGACGACGGTCCCTGCGAGATCGTCAGCGGCGACCGCGACCTGATCGCGCTGGCCAACGAGCGGGTTCGGGTGCTCTACGTCGGGCGCGGGGTGGCGAGGCTCGAGGACCTGGGGCCGGACGAGGTGCGGGCACGCTACGGGGTCCCGGCGGAGCGTTATCCGGACTTCGCGGCGCTCCGCGGCGATCCGACCGACGGCCTGCCCGGCGTGGCCGGCGTCGGTGAGAAGACCGCCGCCGCGCTCGTCAACCGGTTCGGCACGGTCGAGGACATCGTGGCCGCGGCGCAGGCGGGCCGCGACGGGTTCCCGGCCGGCTCGGCGACCAAGGTGTTGGCGGCCGCCGAGTACCTCGCGGTGGCCCCCGCTGTGGTGCGCGGACGCATCGACGCCCCGGTACCGGACCTGGCCGACGAGATCCCGGCCGCGCCGGTCGATGCGACGGCCCTGGTCGAACTCGCCGACCGCTACGGCATCGACAGCTCGGTCAACCGAGTGCTCAACGCGATCAAGCGTGCCCTGGGTTGATCAGCTGGCCGGGCTCCACGCGTAGTTACCGCTCGAGTTGGTGATCGTCACGTTGACCTTCTTGCCGCCATCGGCCGTGCAGGTGAACGTGGCGCCCTTCTTCACCTTCGGGTTCTTGCCGTCGTTGCACTTGACGTTCGTGTAGCCACCCTTCTCGATGGTCTTCTCGACGGCGGAGTGGTCGAGCACCTTCTTGAACCCGAGGAATCCGGGCTTGGCGACGAACGCGGCGATGGCGAGCGCGGCCACCACCACGACGGCAGCGACCCCGAGCCACAGCCCGAGATGCCGATTCTTCGGCGGACCGGGCGGATAGGGCGTGTATGGCGGGGGTTGCTGCCCGTACTGCGCGTACTGGCCGTACCCGGCCGGCGGCGGCGCACCGTAGGGCTGCTGCTGGCCGTAACCCTGCTCCGGCGCGTAGCCCTGCTGCCCATAGCTCTGCTCGGGCGCGTAGCCCTGCTGCCCATAGCTCTGCTCGGGTGGGTAGGGCTGCTGCCCGTAGCCCTGCTCGGGTGGGTAGGGCTGCTGCCCGTAGCCCGGCCCGGACTGCGCCTGCTGCTCAGCCCAGGCCGGCGGCTGTTGCTGCTGGTAGGGCGCGGCCGGCGGGTAGCCCTGCTGCGGGGGTGGTGGGGCCGGGGCCTGCTGCGGCGCGGGCGGCGGGTAGGCGGGGGGCGCGGGCGGGGGCTGGTAGGGCACTCCGGGCGGTGGTGGCGGGAAGGCCGGCATCTGCTGGGTCGGCTGCGGTGCCGGCGCATCGAAGCGCAGGTCGGAACGGGAGAACGCCTGCGTCCGGTCGTTGTCGGACGGCTCGGCTCCTCTGGACGCAGCATCGGGCTCGCCAGCTGTCTGAGCTGGAGCTGGCGGTGGGGCCGCGGACGACCCTGGCGCCGGCTCGGCCTCGGCGGGCGGCGTGTACTGGCCGTAGCGGGCGGTCGGCGCGTCCCCCTCGTCGTCGATCGCTGACGGCGGCGGTACCGGCCGGGCGATCGTCGCCTCTTCGGGCTCGTTCTCGGACGGGGCCTCTGGCTCAGGCGTGCCCTGCTCGGAGCTCGGTCCCCACTGCGGGCTCGGCTGCTGAGGAGGTGGCGGCGGCCAGGGCTGGTCGCCCTGACCGGCTGGGCCCTGATCGCCGTTGTCGGATGCCATGATGTGCCTCTTCCGTGCGGAACGGGTCGCCGATTTCGCGCCCTACGCTACTGCGCGATCGGCCAACCGTACCGATCAGGGGAACATGCCCTGAGCCACCACGCCGCGGCGGATGATCCGGGCAGCGGCCCGCGCCTGCGCGGCCACCGGAGCCACCACGCCGCTCGGCGACGGGGCCACCGCGATCTGCTCCAGAAGATCCAGAAGCTGCTTGCACCAGCGGACGAAATCGCCCACCGACAACTCGACGCCGACCTCGTTGGCGGAGGTGAGCACCCGATCCAGGCCGTCACGCTGCGTCCACCGGTAGGCCGCCCAGACGAAGCCGAGCTGCGGCTCGCGGGTGCGGGGCAGGCTCCGGTCCTCCTCGCTCTCGGCCAGCTCGGCCCAGATCCGGGTGCTGGCCGCCAGTGCGTCGCGGACGGCGGCGGTCGGCATCCGGTCGCTGATGCTCTCGTCGCGGCGGGATTCGTACACCAGCGTGGACACCACGGCGGCGAGCTCTGCGGCGTCCAGGCCGTCCCAAACGCCGGCGCGCAGACACTCCGCGACGAGCAGGTCGGATTCGGACCAGATCCGGGCCAGCTGCCGCCCGGCCGGGGTCGTCTCGTCCCCGGCCAGGTAGCCGCGATCGTCGAGCAGGGCGCAGATGCGATCGAACGTGCGGCCCAGTGAATTCGTCCGCCCCTCGATGCGCCGGTGCAGCGCCGCCGTCTCGCGCTCCAGGCGCTGATATCGCTCGGCCCAGCGGGCGTGCGCCTCACGGTCGGGGCATTGATGGCACGGATGCGCGCGAATCGCTGCCCGCAGCGTCGCGATCTTCCCGTCCTCGGCCGCCGGCGCCGCCCGCCGAGGACGGCGCTCCGGCGGGGGGATGTCCAGAGCGCGCAGCCGCGAGGCCAGGTCGCGCCGTTCCTGGGGCGAGCGGTGGTTGAAAGTCTTCGGGATGCGCACTGTCGCGAGCGGCTCCACCGAGGTCGGGAAGTCGGTGAGCGAGAGCCGTCCGGCCCACCGCGCCTCGGTGAGCACCAGCGGTCGCGGGTCGTCGTGCGGCCGGACGTCCGGGTCGAGAACCACGGCGAGCCCGGCCCGACGCCCACCCGGTACCCGGATCACGTCGCCCGGCCGCAACGCCTCGAGCGACGCGACCACCGTGCCGCGACGGGTCCGCGCCCCCTCGCGGGCCAGGGCCGCCTCGCGGTCGGAGAGCTCCCGACGCAGCGTGGCGTACTCGGCAAAGTCGCCGCGATCGCACACCATCTGCGCTGCGTACTCCCGCAGGGTGTCCTCGCTGCGCCGGATCTGCTTGGCCAGCCCACCGACCGACCGGTCGGCCTGGAACTGCGCGAACGACAGCTCCAGTAGTTCGCGCGCGGCGGGACGTCCCAACTGCCCGACGAGATTCACAGCCATGTTGTAGGACGGCCGGAACGAGGAGCGCAGCGGATACGTCCGTGTCGAGGCCAGCCCGGCCACCCGACCCGGGTCGGCCTCGGGACTCCACAGCACGACGGCGTGCCCCTCGACGTCGATGCCCCGACGTCCGGCCCGGCCGGTGAGCTGCGTGTACTCCCCCGGGGTGATGTCGGCGTGCGTGTCGCCGTTGAACTTCGACATCCGTTCGAGCACGACGCTGCGCGCCGGCATGTTGATGCCCAGCGCCAGCGTCTCGGTGGCGAACACCACCCGGACCAGGCCGCGCACGAACAGGTCCTCGACGGTCTCCTTGAACGCCGGGATCAGCCCGGCGTGGTGCGCCGCGACGCCGCGCCGCAGGCCGTCGAGCCACTCCCAGTAGCCGAGCACGGCGAGGTCCTCGACCGGGATGGCGGCGATGTGCTGCTCGACGATCGCGGTGATCTCGTCCCGTTCATCGGGCTCGGTCAGCCACAGACCGGACAGCACGCACTGACGCACCGCGGCGTCACACCCGACCCGGCTGAAGATGAAGGTGATGAGCGGCAGCAGTCCCTCGCTGTCGAGGCGCGCGATCACGTCCGGACGGTGCGGTGGCCGCCACCCCCGGGTGGGTCGGTGGCCGCGCAGGCCCGGGTCGAGGTAGCGCATCCGCTCGGTGATGTGGCGCTTCAACTCGGGGTTCACGGTGGACCCGTCGCCGCCGAACAGGTCGAACAGCCGGTTGCCGACCATCATGTGCTGCCACAACGGCACCGGGCGCTGCTCGTGCACCACCACGCGCGTGTCGCCGCGTACGGTCACCAGCCACTCGCCGAACTCCTCGGCGTTGGACACCGTGGCCGACAGCGACACCAACCGCACCGCCGCGGGCAGATGGATGATGACCTCTTCCCAGACGGCGCCCCGGAACCGGTCGCCCAGGTAGTGCACTTCGTCCATGACGACGTAGGCGAGGCCGTCGATCGACGTGCTGCCCACGTAGAGCATGTTGCGCAGCACCTCCGTGGTCATGACCACGATCGGGGCGCCGGCGTTGATGACGTTGTCGCCGGTCAGCAGGCCGACGGCGTCGGGGCCGTGCCGTTCGACGAGGTCGTTGAACTTCTGGTTGGACAGCGCCTTGATCGGTGTCGTGTAGAAGCACTTCTGCCCGGACGCCAGCGCCAGGTGCACGGCGAACTCGCCCACCACGGTCTTGCCCGACCCGGTCGGCGCGCACACCAGCACGCCGTGACCGTCGGCCAGCGCCTCGCAGGCATCGATCTGGAACGGGTCGAGTTCGAACGGGTAGCCGGTACGGAAGCGATCGAACTCAGGATGCTTCACCCGGCGCCGAGCGGCGGCGTACCGGTCGGCCGGCGCGGACATACCAACCAGCCTACGGAAGACTGGTTAGTGCCTCGCGTCGGAAGTCGTTCGCCAGTTGCGGTGATCAGGATTTCCGCGCGCAAGGCGGAGGAGGAGGCCATACCGCTGTTGTATGGACGACGACGACAACGCAGCGCTCGGGGATCCTGGACGCCGCAGATGGTGAACATACTTCCTGCATCTCTGCTTGAGTGCAGTTAGACGTTCGGTCTCGACGTAGCACGGGACCACTTGCGCCTCGGCACGACAGAGGGCCTTCCGTAGCAGGGTTTCATGCCGCGTAGCGCTGGCTAGCGAGTCAGAGAAACCTTGGCTACCCCAGCTCGGTTCCCGCTATGCGGGACTACTGCACTCAAGCAGAGATGCAGGACATACTTTCGACGTGAGGCACTAAAATGATCGATTTCGACGGGGATGCGGTGCTGTTCGACCTCGACGGCACGCTGGTCGACTCGTCGGCAAGTGTCGGGCGCGCCTGGGATCTGGCGGCTGCCGAACTCGGCGTTCCCGTGTCGGAGTTCGTGCCGTACATGCACGGCATCCCGGCTACCCAGGTGTTCGCCGTCGTGGTCCCGGCACTGCCACCGGACGACGCCCGCGACCTGGCCGATCGGATGAACGCCGCCCAGGCCGTCGACACCGAGGGGGTCAAGCCGATGCCGGGTGCCGTGGAGGCACTGGCCGCGTTGCCGACCTCGCGGTGGGCGATCGTGACCAGCGGCGATCACCGCCTGGCGACCGCCCGGATCGCTGCCGCCGGCCTCCCCCTCCCGACCGTGCTCGTCACATTGGACGACGTCCGGGTCGGCAAGCCTGATCCCGAGGGTTACCTGGCCGCCGCCGCGCGGCTGGGATTCGCTCCGCCCCGGTGCCTCGTCGTCGAGGACGCGCCCGCCGGCGTGAGTGCCGGGGAAGCGGCCGGGATGCCGGTGCTCGGCGTCCTGACGACATATCTACATCTCGATGCGACGGAGACCGTGCCGGATCTGTCCACAGTGGACATCCACGCCGACGCTTCCACCGTGCGCGTAACGAGCCGAACCTAGCGGCGCTGGGCGATCACGTTATTTCGTCGATCGGCCGCGGGATGGGGTCGATCCGGGACGGCGCGTCGAGGTCGTCGTCCTCGACCGCATTCGCCTTGGCCTCCGCCTTGCGCTTGGCCTTGCGCTTGTCGTGCACAACGGCGAAGAGCACCGCGGCCTCGAAGAGCACGGTCATCGGCACGGCCATCGCGCACATCGTGAACGGGTCGGTCGTCGGTGTCGCCACCGCCGCGAACAGGAAGATCAGGAAGACCGCGATGCGCTGGGTCCTTTTGAGCAGGGACGCCGGTAGCGCCCCGGCCGTGTTCGCCATGACGACGAGCAACGGCAGTTCGAAGGCCGCGCCGAACACGACCAGCATCAAGGTGACGAAGGAGATGTAGTCGTTGATCGTCAGCAGCGCCTGTGTATTCGTCCCGGCGTATCTCAGGAGAAGCGGGATGCCCTTGTAGAGCACCAGGTAGGCGAGCGCCATCCCGGCCGCGAACAGGATCGTCGAAATGATGATGAAGGCGATCGTGTAGCGCCGTTCGTTCTTGCGCAGCCCAGGGGTGATGAACGCCCAGATCTGGTAGAGCCACAGCGGTGCGCTGAAGACCGCGCCGGCGATGGCGGAGATCTTCAGCCGGGTGGTGAACCCGTCCAGGACGCCGTGATAGATCAGCACACAGTCCTTCGACGACCCGGTGGTGTACCGGTATTTCGCCGGGACTCGGCAGTACGGCTCCTTCAGGAAGTGGATCAGCGGGTTGTAGAGCTCCCAACCGGCCACGGCCCCGATGGCGATGAAGATCAACGCCCAGATGAGCCGGCGTCGCAGCTCGCGCAGGTGGTCGAGGACCGACATCCGGCCCTCGGGGTTGTGGCGCTTACGGCGAAGCCGTCGCTCGACCTTCGCCATCGGTCAGTGCGGCCCGGCGTTGGCGATCCGCTCCTGGGCGTCCGCTATCTGCGTCTG
>DASXYL010000019.1:0-22282 GCA_036502575.1 Jatrophihabitantaceae bacterium
CGGTGAAGGAGCGGCCCGGTCCCAGGTCCACTGCGGCCTGGCAGCGGGCTTTCGCTTCGACCGGTGCCACCCGCAACACCTCCCGCAACAACGACGCGGTGTCTCGGGCCATCAACTCACCAGCCGCACCCCGATGATCCAGTTCAGCGATCAGAGCGTGATCCACAACGGGTAGCCGGCGACGCTGGGTCTCCACACCACGCAACAGTTCGAGCAGCTCGTCGCGGGACAGGCGGGTCAGATCCAGCGCAATCAGCGCATCCGCCGTGATCGAGAGCTGGCCGAGCAGGGCAGCCACCGGCGCGACGGCACCCTCCTCACCCTCGAACATGCGTACGACTCTACCAGATCAAGGAAGGTCACGTCTAGAGAGATTTGCCTTATTCTATAAGGGAATGTCACACGCACGAAAGAAGTCGACGGGAACGGTCCGCGGCAACCAGCTGGACCACAAGCCAGCAAGAGAGTGAGGCGTAGGCCAGCAGCGCAACTCAACGAGCACCCAACTCCCTTCGCTGCCGCTCTAGAAGCAACCACAGCGGCACAGAGCTCGCCGCTCGGCCCAGAGCTCGCCGCTCAAGAAGCAACCACAGCGGCTAAGAACCGGCCGCCGCGCTAAGAAGCGACCACATCCGAACTCCCGATCGGCGGGCCTGGCAAGCCGAGGCCCAGCCAGCACCCAGCCCGGCTTAGGACGGGCTTGACGTAGCGCTGAGGCCCGGCTGACCCGCTAACCGCGACCGTCGTAGTCATGACGACGCAACCTCGTACGAGACGTCTCCTGCATCGGGCCGCACTGGTCGGGAGCGGTGTCGTGGCGGGCGCCATCGCGCTGACCGTCACGCTCGTGTCGACCATCATGCACTCCGACGCAGCGACCACGTCGACCACGACCACCACCAACGACGACACGTCGAAGAACTCATCGACCAGCGGCGGCGGCATCTCGTCGGACGACCAGTCCCAGGCGCCCGTCGGCGGGAGCAACGGCTCATGACCGCCCACGTATATGTCACCCGCGCCTGGAGCTGCACCGTGCGGCTCGCGGTGACCAACGCGAGCGTGCTGCCCGATGCTGCCGCCGACCTCGACGCGCTGCTCGCTCGCGTCGACCGCAGCGCCAGCCGGTTCCGTGCCGATTCTTCGCTGTCGGTGGCGAACGCCAATGCCGGGCGACCGGTCCCCATCCCTCGACTACTGAGCGACCTGGTGAAGGCCGCTCTCGACGCGGCGGCGTACACCGGTGGCGCCGTCGACCCGACCGTCGGCCTCGCGATGCACCGCATCGGTTACGACCGCGACATCGCCGCGATCCCCCAGCACGGTCCGGCGATCACTCCGTCCCCGGCCGGGCGTAGCTGGCAGGACGTGCGGCTGCATCGCGAGGCCGGCCTGCTTACCGTACCCAGGGGTACGGCGCTCGACCTGGGCGCAACCGCCAAGGCGTACACCGTCGATCACGCCGCCCGGACGCTGTACAACCGTTACGGTGTCGGGGTCCTCGTCGAGATCGGCGGCGACCTCGCGACGGCGGGCGTCACCCCGACCGGGTGGCCCGTGCACGTCGCCGAACGGGAAGGCGGGCCCGGGCAGGTCGTCGTGCTGTCGCACGGCGGGATGGCGACGTCCACGACGACGGTGCGGCACTGGCGCCGGGGCGGCCAGGACGTCCACCACATCATCGATCCGCGAACCGGCGAGCCGACGACCGGACCGTGGCGTACGGCCTCGGTGTACGCGCCGTCCGCGCTCGCCGCGAACACTGCCAGTACGGCGGCCATCGTGCTTGGCGACGCCGCCGTCGACTGGCTGACCGAACGTCGGCTCGCCGCGCGACTGGTCGACCGGGACGGCGCCGTCCGCACGACGTTCGGGTGGCCGGCGGCCGCGCAGCAGGCGGTTGCCTGATGACGCTCTGGTACACGGCGCGCGGTGCCGGCCTGGCCGCGCTGATCGTGCTCACGCTGTCGACGTCACTGGGCGCGCTGACCTCGATCAAGGTCCGCTCGGCAGCAACCCGAGTGGTAACCCAGTACACGCACCGCACCGCCGCCGCGCTCGGACTCGGGCTGATCGTCGTGCACGTCACGACGATTGTCGCGGACGCGAAAGCCGGGGTCGGCGCGTACGGCGCGTTGGTGCCGTTCGCGTCGGCGTACCGCCCGAACGCCGTTGCGCTCGGCTCGATCGCCGCCTATGTGTTCATCCTGGTCGGCGCTCTGGGATTCGCCCGCGGGCGGCTGGCCAACTCGGCCCGGGGTGCAGCCGTGTGGCGATACGTCCATACGTTGGCGTATGGCGCCTGGGGGTTGGCGATGCTGCACGGTCTCAACGCCGGCTCGGACGCAGACCTGCCCTGGGTACGGACGATCTGGGTGCTGTGCCTGCTCACGGTGCTCGGGTCGGTGGCGGTGCGGCTGGGCGGCCAGGCCCGGCGCGGCCTCGTCCTCGGAGCCATGCAATGAGCGCCTCCACCCTCGACCCGTCCACCGCGCCGACCGCATCGACTACGCCAACCTGGGCCGTCGGATCGCCCCGGCTGCTGGCCGGGCTCGACCGGTACGGCTCGCTCGACCACACCACCCACCTCGCAACTCACGGCCCGCTGCCGTCCACCGACCGGACGCGCCTGACCGCGCTGCTCGACGCCGTCGCGCTGGCCGGCCGGGGTGGCGCCGGCTTCCCGTTCGCGACGAAGGTCCGCGCCACCCCCGACCACGGCACCGTGATCGTGAACGGCAGCGAGAGCGAGCCGGCCAGCCTCAAGGACCGCACGCTGCTCCGCCGGGCACCGCACCTCGTCCTGGACGGCGCGGTCGCCGTGGCCGCCGCCACTCGAGCGAAACGCATCACCGTCGCCGTGCACGACGACGCCGCCGCCGCGGCCGTCCGCCGAGCGATCAGCGAACGCCGCGACTGCCGGCGCGTGCGCATCGAGCTGGTCGGCGGGGGCTTCGTCGCCGGGGAGGCCCGGGCGGTGCGGCGCGCGCTGGACGGCGGCCGCCCGGTCCCGCCGGGGCGCCGGGTTCACCTCACCCAGGGTGGCACCCTGCTGTCGAACGTCGAGACGTTCGCTCAGGTCGCCGTGGCCCTGCGCCTCGGCCCGCACCGCTTCCGCGATACCGGTACGCACGCCGAGCCGGGCACCACGCTGCTGACCGTCGGCGGTGCTGTAGCGCATCCGGGCGTCGTCGAGGTCCCGCTCGGCACCCCGCTCGGCATCGTGTTGAGTGCGGCCGGCGCCGGCATCCCGCAGGCCGTGGTCATCGGGGGGTACCACGGCACGTGGATCGCACCGCAGCTGAACACGCAGCTCTCGCACGCGACCGGGCTCGGCGCCGGGGTCATCAGCGTCGTGGACGGCAGCACCTGCGCCCTGGGCGAGCTGGCCCGCGTCACGGCGTGGTTGGCGGCGCAGTCGGCGCAGCAGTGCGGACCGTGCCGCTTCGGCCTACCGGCCCTCGCCCGCGACGTCGCCGCGATCGCACGCGGCGGAGACTCTACAGCCGCGCTGCACCATGCCCGGGCCGTCGACGGACGCGGTGCCTGCCACCATCCCGACGGCACCGCCCGCTTCGTCACGTCCGGGCTGCACGTTCTGCGCGACGAGATCGAACGTCACCAGACGCGGGGCGGTTGCGGCCGGCCGACCCTGGGGCAGCTGGCGGTGCCGGCATGAGCAGGCTCCAGATCGACTGGACGCGCTGCGACGGCCACGGCCTGTGCGCCGAGCTGCTGCCCGCGCGGATCGCCCGCGACGAATGGGGCTTCCCGCTTCTGGCCCCGTCGGCGGTACGCGACGACGAGCTCATCGACGCCCGGCGAGCGGTCGCGCTCTGCCCCGCGCTCGCCCTGCGCCTGGAGACCCGGTGACGGCCGCACTGCAGGAGGCAACGGTCGATGTCGAGATCGTCGTGCCCGTCTACAACGAGCAGGACGACCTGCCGAGCACGGTGCGCCGACTGCACGCCTACCTGCACAGCTTCCCGTTCACGACGTTGATCACGATCGCCGACAATGCCAGCACCGACGCGACGTTGCGGTACGCGGTCGCCCTGGCCGACGAGCTGCCCGGCGTCCGCGTCGTACACCTCGACGCGAAGGGACGGGGCCGCGCCCTGCGCGAGGTCTGGGCCGCGAGCACCGCGCAGGTCGTCGCCTACATGGACGTCGACCTCTCGACCGACCTGGCGGCCCTGTTGCCGTTGGTGGCCCCGCTGATGTCCGGCCACAGCGACGTCGCGATCGGCAGCCGGCTCTCGCGCTCGGCGCGCGTCGCCCGCGGACCGAAACGCGAGCTGATCTCGCGGTGCTACAACCTGCTGCTGCGAACGGCGTTGCGCGCCCGATTCTCTGACGCGCAGTGCGGCTTCAAGGCGATGCGGGCCGACTGCGCCCGGGCGCTGCTGCCGTACGTCCACGACACCGGCTGGTTCTTCGACACCGAGTTGCTCGTCGTGGCCGAGCGAAGCGGGCTGCGCATCGCCGAGGTCCCGGTCGACTGGATCGACGACCCGGACAGCCGGGTCGACGTCGTCGCCACCGCGCTGGCCGACCTGCGGGGCATCGCCCGGCTGATCCGCGCACTGGCGACCGGCGCCTTGCCGTTGCGCGACCTGCGGCGCCAGTTCGGACGGCATCCCATCGACCTCCCCGGCGTACCGAAACGCCTTACCTGGCAGGCGATTCGCTTCGCCGGCATCGGCGTCATCTCCACCCTGGCCTACCTGGCGCTGTTCGTGCTGCTGCGGCCGCCGCTCGGCGCGCAGGCCGCCAACCTCACCGCGCTACTCGTCACCGCGATCGCCAACACCGCCGCGAATCGTCGCTTCACGTTCGGCGTGCGCGGCGCCGGGGCGGCCCGGCATCAGGCCCAGGGCTTGATCGTGTTCGCGCTCGGGCTGGGCCTGACGAGTGGCTCGCTTGCTCTGCTTACCAATACGCACACCCATCCATCGCGGATCGTCGAGCTCACCGTGCTCATCGCCGCCAACCTCGCCGCCACCGTGCTGCGCTTCGTCTTGATGCGTGAGTGGGTCTTCGCTCGCGCCACCAACCGGAAGGACGCTCGATGACGATCTCCGCCACTCTGCCGACCATGCCTGTGACGGAGGCACCGTCGACATCTCGCGGGCGGCATCCGGCGCGATGGGGACTCGCCGCACTGCTCGCCGGTACAGCCCTGCTGTACTTATGGGGACTGTCGGCATCGGGCAACGCCAACGACTTCTACGCCGCGGCCGTCCAGTCGGGCACCAAGAGCTGGAAGGCGTTCTTCTTCGGCTCGCTCGACCAGTCGAACTTCATCACCGTCGACAAGCCACCACTCTCGCTGTGGCCGATGGAGATCGCCGGACGCCTGTTCGGTTTCAACTCCTGGACGCTGCTCGTGCCGCAGGCACTGGAAGGCGTTGCCGCCGTCGCGCTTCTGTACGCCACGGTACGGCGCTGGTTCGGACCGGCCGCCGGGTTCATCGCCGGGGCGGTTCTCGCGGTGACGCCGGTCGCGGTGCTGATGTTCCGCTACGACCAGCCCGACGCCCTCATGACGTTGCTGCTCGTCGCCGCCGCGTATTTCGTGACCCGGGCCATCGACGAGGGCCGGCTGCGCTGGATGACGCTCGCCGGCGCCGTCATGGGCCTGGACTTCCTGGCGAAGGGGCTGCAACCGTTCACCGTCGCGCCGGCGCTGGCGCTGGTGTTCCTGGTCGCCGCCAACCTGCCGCTGCGCAAACGCATCCTGCACCTGGTCGCTGCCGGCGGTGCGCTCGTCGCCGGCGCCGGCTGGTGGGTACTCGCCGTGGCCCTGTGGCCGGCATCGGACCGTCCCTACATCGGTGGCTCGACAGACAACAGCCCGCTCGGCCTGGCCTTCGGCTACAACGGCCTGGGCCGGATCACAGGGGACGAGACGGGCGGCGGCGGGGGCGGTGGCGCCGGCGGCGGGTTCAGCGGATCGACCGGGCTCGGGCGCCTGTTCAACTCCGAGATGGGGACGCAGATCTCGTGGCTGCTGCCCGCGTCCCTGATCATGCTGGTGGCCCTGATCGCGCTGACCCGCCAAGCCCCGCGCACCGACCGGACCCGCGCCGCCGCGCTGCTCTGGGGCGGTTGGCTGCTCGTCACCGGCCTGGTGCTGAGCTATGCGGGCGGCATCATCCATCCGTACTACACCGTCGAGCTCGCGCCGGCGATCGCGGCGCTGGTCGGAATCGGCGCGGTGACGTTGTGGCGGCAGCGCTCGACGGTCGCCGCGCGGGTGGTGCTCGCCGCTGCGGTCGCGGCGACCGGCTTCTGGAGCGTTCAGCTGCTGGACCGCTCGCCGGACTGGAACGCGTGGCTGCGTCCGGCGCTGCTCGTCCTCACCGTCGCCGCGGTGATCGCCCTGCTGGTGCCTAATCGCCGCATCGCCGTGGCCGCGGCGGCCGCGGGACTCGTCGTCGTCACCGGCGCCTCGTCGGCGTACGCGCTGAACACGGCCGCGACGCCGCACGCCGGCAGCACGGCCTCGGCCGGACCGGCGTCGACGACCGGCCTCGGCGGCGGGCGCGGCGGCCCCGGCGGCTTCGGGGGCACTCGGGGCGGCTTCGGCGGAGGAACGGGCGGGGCTCCCCCGACCGGGTCCAGCGGCGGATCGCCGCAAGGCGCGCCCCCCTCGGGCGGGGGCGGCGGCGCCCAGGGCGGTGACGCGACGGCGAACTCCGCGCTGACCAGCCTGCTCGAGAAGACCACCACCCGGTGGGCCGCCGCCACGGTCGGCGACCAGAGCGCGGCGACGCTCATCCTGGCCAGCGGCAAGGCCGTCATGGCCATCGGCGGGTGGAGCGGCTCGGACCCGGCACCGACCCTCGCCCAGTTCCAGGCCTACGTCGCCGCCGGCGACATCAGCTACTACATCTCCGGCGGGAGCAGCGGAGGCGGCGGTCGCGGCGGCAACAGCGCGGTCGAGAGCTGGGTGGCGTCGCACTACACGGCGACCACCGTCGGCGGCAGCACCGTCTACGACCTCACGAAGGCAGCCAGCTGATGACCGCCACCACCGTGTCGTTCCCGATCGACACCGACGTCAGCACGTCGCGAACCGTCGAGCGGGCGCGCGCCGGTCGGCGCCATCGCGTGGCGCTGCTCGCGTTGCTCGGCGGGACGGCCCTGCTGTACGTCTGGGGGCTGTCCAGCTCAGGCTGGGCCAACCAGTTCTACGCGGCGGCGGCGCAGGCCGGCAGCAAGAGCTGGAAGGCGTTTCTGTTCGGATCGCTCGACCAGTCGAACTTCATCACGGTCGACAAGCCGCCCGCGTCGTTGTGGGTCATGGACCTCTCCGTACGCGCCTTCGGCCTGAACTCCTGGTCGCTCCTGGTGCCGCAGGCGCTGGAGGGAGTGGCCGCGGTCGGCATTCTGTACGCCGCCGTACGGCGGGTCTCGACGCCGACGGCCGGGCTGCTCGCCGGCGCGGCGCTGGCGACGACGCCGGTTGCCGCGCTGATGTTCCGCTACGACAACCCGGACGCGCTGCTCGTCCTGCTGATGACCGCCGCCGCATACGCCACGGTACGGGCGGTGGAACGAGCCGGCGTTCGCTGGCTGATGCTCGCCGGCGCGCTGATCGGATTCGCGTTCCTTACCAAGATGCTGCAGGGCCTCCTGGTCGTGCCCGGCCTCGCCGCCGCCTACCTGGTCGCTGCCCCGACCGGTCTCCGGCGGCGGGTCGGGCACCTGCTCGCCGCCGGCGGCGCTATGGTCGTCGCCGCCGGCTGGTGGATCGCGCTCGTCGAGCTGTGGCCGTCCGGATCACGTCCGTACATCGGCGGCTCCAACACCAACAGCATCCTCGAACTGACGTTCGGCTACAACGGCTTCGGCCGGCTGGACGGGTCGAGCAACAACGGCAACGTGACCGGGGGCGGCGGCGGCTTCTCGTCCGACCAGACCGGCCTCACCCGGCTGTTCGGCACCGAGATGGGCACCCAGATCAGCTGGCTGCTGCCGGCGGCGCTGGTCGCGATCGGTGCGCTGGGGTGGCTGACCTGGCGCCGGCCGCGAACCGATGGTCTGCGGGCCAGCCTGATCGTCTGGGGCGGTTGGCTGCTCGTCACCGGCGTCGTGCTGAGCTACGCGGGCGGCATCATCCACCCGTACTACACGGTGGCCCTCGCGCCGGCCATCGCGGCGCTCGTCGGACTGGGCGCGGTCGCGCTGTGGCGGGCCCGGGCTCGGTGGCCGCTCGCGCTGCTCATCGGGGCCGGTGCGTGGTGGACGTTCGAGTTGCTGGGTCGCAGCGACTGGACGCCCTGGCTGCGCTGGGTCGTGCTGCTCGGTGGCGTCGCGGCCGTGGCGGCCGTGCTGGTCACCCGCTCGGTCGTGCTCGTCGCCGGGACGGTGGCGGTGGCCCTGCTCGCCGGTCCGTCGGCGTACGCGGTGCAGACGGCGTCGACCTCGCACACCGGCGCGATTCCCAGTGCCGGTCCGGCGTCCAGTGGCGGCCTCGGCGGTCCGCGCGGCGCGGGCGGGGCCGGCGGTTTCGGCGGACGGGGTGGCGCGAACGCACAGGGCGGCCCGCCAGCGGGCCTGCCCGGCGGTACGGGACGTCCGAACGGCGGTGGCGGCGGTGCGGCCGGCGGCGGTGCGGCCGGCGGCGGTGCGGCCGGCGGCCTGGGCGGAGCGTCCACAGTGGACAGTTCGCTCGCGGCGTTGCTGAAGTCCGGCTCCTACGAATGGTCGGCCGCGACCACCGGCGACAACGAGGCGGCCTCCCTCGAGCTCGCGACCGGCACGTCGGTGATGTCGCTCGGCGGCTACAACGGCACCGACCCCGCGATCTCGCTCAGCGCGTTCGAGGCGCTGGTCGCCCAGGGGAAGGTGCACTACTACATCGCCGATTCGAGTGGGTTCATCGGGTCGACCGACGCGCAGACCTCGACGGCCTACCAGATCCAGCAATGGGTGGCCTCGACATTCACCGCGCAGACCGTCGGCGGCACTACCGTCTACGACCTCACCGCCAGCAACTGAATCCTGTTCAGTGGCGCGTTACCCGTCGAGTGGCGCGATACAACGCGCCACTCGACGGATTTCGCGCCACTCGATTTCAGAACTGCAGCGGCCGCAGAACGAACGACGTTGCTCAACGCAGGACGGCGGCGACCTCGGGGATCGCGTCGATGTACCCATTGAGCAGGTCGCGCGCCACCGACACCGAGTCGACGAGCGGATGCAGCGCGAACGCCCTGAGCGCGGCGTCGGGCGAGCCGGTGGTGGCCGCCTCGATGGTGAGCCGCTCGACGGCCTTCACCTGCTGCATCAGTCCGAGCTGGTGCAGGTCCGGGGTGGACGTCGCCAGCGGGTGCACCCCGAGGCGGTCGACGGTCGCCGGCAGTTCGACCACGGCGTCGGCGTCCAGCCCCGGTAGCGCGGATCCGTTGCGGACGTTGAGGATTATCTGCGCCGGCTCGTCCCGGGCGATGGCGGCCATGACCGACAGGGCAACCTGCTCGTACCCGTCGGTCTGCGACTGTTCGACATCGACCGGCCCACCCTTCGCCTCGGCCATGTACAGGGCGCTGCGCTCGTCGACGGTGCGCTGCCACAAGGCGAGCGCGTCGCCCGGCGCAGCGGCCGCGGCCCGGTAGAACGAAGGCTGCTGGTGCAGCAGGAACTCGCCCCGCGTCGCGCCGCCGGACACGATCGAGCGGATCGCGTCCCGGGTGAAGTAGTAGTAATACAGGTACTCGTTGGGGATGCCGCCCAGGGCGCGCAGCCACGGGACGCCGAAGATCGCCGCCTCCTCCAACTCGGCCAAACCCGAGTCGGAGGCCAGCAACTCCGGCAGAACATCGGAGCCGTCGACGAGCACGCGACGCATCCAGCCGAGGTGGTTGAGCCCGATGTAGTCCGGCTGCAACCGGGCCGGATCCACCCCGAGGGCCACTCCGATGCGGCGAGCCAGCCCGCTGGGCGTGTCGCAGATGCCGATGACACGATCACCGAGCACTCGCTGCATCGCCTCGGTGATCAGGCCGGCCGGGTTGGTGAAGTTGATGACGTACGCGTCCGGGCAGTGAGCCGCGACCTCCTCGGCCAAGCGCAGCGCGACCGGGACCGTGCGTAGCCCGTAAGCGATGCCCCCCGGCCCGGTCGTCTCCTGGCCGAGCACGCCGAGCCGCAACGCCACCCGCTCGTCCTGCGTGCGCCCGAGCAGCCCGCCGACGCGGATCGCCGAGAACACGAACTGCGCGCCGTCCAGGGCGGGGGCCAGATCGGACGTCGGCGTCACCCGCGGCGCATGGTCCACACCCGCCGCCTGCTGGGCCAGCACCGATTCCACGACCGCCAGCCGGTCGGGCGCGGGGTCGTACAGAGCGACCTCGGTGACCCGCGGCGTGCCCGGGTCACCGAGCAGCGCCCGATACACCTGCGGCACCCGGAAACCCCCGCCGCCGAGGATCGCCAGCTTCATCTTTGTGCACCATTCCTATCGGGAGACCAGGAAGAGTCCGCGAGCATGTCACCCTGGAGGGTGACACAGACCAGATCGAGGAGTAGAGCGGTCCGATATGGAGTTCGACGTCTTCTTGCAGGGGACGGTCTTCTACGACGTAGTACTCACGGGCCTGCCCGCCCTGCCGGCCCGGGGCACCGAGGTGTTCGCCGAGGGTATGGGCTCGTCTCCCGGCGGTATCGCCAATCTCGCGATCGCGGCGAGCCGGCTCGGCCTCCGCACGTCGCTGTCGTCCGGGTTCGGCGACGACCTGTACGGCGACTTCCTGTGGCGGACGCTGTCCGAGCAGGAGGGCGTCGACCTGACCCGTTCGCGGCGCTTCGCCGGCTGGCACTCGCCGGTCACCGTGTCGCTGGCCGTCCAGCGCGACCGCTCGATGATCACGCACACGCATCCGTCGCCGGTCGCGCCCGATGACCTGGTCGGCGATCCGCCCCAGGCGAAGGCCGGGGTGGCGCATCTGAGCGACGGCTCCCTGCCGTGGGTGGCCAAGGCCCGCGCCCAGGGCATGGCGCTGTTCGGCGACGTCGGCTGGGATCCCAGCGAGGAGTGGTCACCCGACCTGCTCGACGAGCTGCGCAACTTCCACGCGTTCATGCCGAACAGCACCGAGGCGATGGCCTACACCCGCACCGAGGACCCGCGGGCCGCGCTCCTGCAGCTCGCCGACGAGGTGCCGATCGTGGTGGTGACGTGCGGCGGCCAGGGCTCCATCGCCATCGACTCGATCACCGCTGAGGACGAGTGGGTGCCGTCGCTGCCGGTCAACGAAGTCGACGCGACGGGTGCGGGCGACGTGTTCGCGGCATCGTTCATTCTCGGGACGCTGCGCGAGTGGCCGCTGCGGCATCGGCTGGCGTTCGCCAACCTGTGCGCGGCCCTGTCCGTACAGCAGGTCGGCGGATCCCTTGCCGCCCCGGGCTGGGGCGACCTCGCCGACTGGCTGGCCAGCACGCAGGAACGGGCGCACAGTTCGCGAGCGGCCGCGGTATTCGCCCACAGCTACGAGTTCCTGGCCGACGTTTTACCCGACGGTCCGGTACGGGCGGTGCGCCGGGCCAGTGCCACGATCGCCCGCACGTCGGACGCTTGATCCGATCCGCCGGAGGCAGACTATGCGCGCGAGCGCTCATTGCTTGGTCATCTACGCTGCCGGGCGGCATTTGCGCCATCCGCGACCGGAGGATGTTCCATGACGATCCCGCCATCCCTGACCCCCGACCCCTCGAAGCCGCACCATCCGGCCGTCATCGCCGACGCCGAGAAGCACGCCGCCGACGCTCAGCTCAGACTGGCCGCCGCGATCACCCGGTTCGCGGGCTCGATGGCGTTCGTCTACATCCACATTGTGGTGTTCGCCGTGTGGATGCTGTTCATTGAGAAGAGCCCCTGGTCGAAGCTGACCCTGATCGTCTCGCTCGAGGCGATCTTCCTGTCGACGTTCGTCATGATCGGGCAGAACCGCTCAGCGGCCTTCCAACAGGAGAAAGCCGACCACGACTACGTCGCGGAGGAGCAGGAGCTGCACACCAACACCGACCTGACCCGGCAGATCCACGAGCTGACCCAGCAGATCCATGACCAGGTCGTCCCGGCCCAGGCGCCTACCCCGGCGGAGTAGGCGCGGCATCCGCCCGTGCGGGCCAGACGGCGTCGAGTGGTGCGTTCTGCGTCGAGTGGTGCGGTACAACGCACCACTCGAACCGAAACGCACCACTCGACGAGAACGGACCCAGCCCCTCGGTGGGCCGAGGCGCCCAGCGGTGATGATCTACGGGTTGTGGCTGCCGAGCGACCACAACCCGTAGATCATCACCGTGTGGAGCCGCGCTAATTGAGTCCGGCGTAGGAGTGCAGGCCCGAGATGACGATGTTCACCACGAAGAAGTTGAACGTCATCGCGCCGAAGCCGAGCAGGTTGATCCAGGCGGCGGAGCGCCCCTTCCACCCGGCGGTTGCCCGGGCGTGCAGGTAGGCGGCGTAGATCACCCAGGCGATGAACGCCCAGGTCTCCTTGGGGTCCCAGCCCCAGTAGCGGCCCCAGGCCGCCTCGGCCCAGATCGCCCCGGCGATCACGCCGAACGTGTAGATCGGGAAGGCGAACGCCACCGTCCGATACGCGACCTTGTCGAGCGTCTCGGGCGCGGGCAGCCGGGCGCCCATCGACACCGGGAACCGGATCCGTTTGCCCGGCGTCGCGATCGCCACGTCATAGCGCTGCCGGATCAGGAACAGCGCGGTGAATACGGCGCTGGTCACGAGGATGCCTTCGGAGCTGGCCGCCGCCGACACGTGGATGGCCAGCCAGTAGGACTGCAGCGCCGGGACGAGCGGGGCGTCCTTGGCGTAGAGCACCGTGCCGGCCAGGAACATCACCAGGATGACCGGCAGCATGACGAACACGCCGAGGTAGCGGATCTGCGGCGCCCGCCACAACGCGCCGAGGAACGCCGCGACGGCGACGAAGCCGACCACGGCGGAAAACTCGTACATGTTGCCCCACGGCACCCGGTCGGCCGCGATGCCGCGCAGGGCGATGGAGCCGGCGTGGACGGCGGCGCCGAGGATGGTGAGGGCGACGGCGATGCGCCCGAACCGCTCCCCCGCCACCCGCTTTTGGTCACCGGACCGGCTATCTGACGGCGGGTGACCAAAACCGTCGCCGGCCGGCACCTCGGGCGGCACCTCGGCGGCGACGGGCACTTCGACGTCAGGACCGCCGGCGCCGACCAGGACCCGGGCCTCGGCCCGCGAGGTGGCAGCGACTCGCCCGCGGCGGCCGAACGCGTACTCGGCGGTGTAGGTCGCCATGGCCAGCGTGTAGGTGGCGATGGCTGTCGTGAACAGCCCGTCGGACAGGTGCGCCATACCCGAGTTGACCGCCACCGTCACTCCTTCCGTGCACTGACGAGACCCGGCTCGGCGACCGTCGCGGCGCCCCGGAGCCGGTCGAGAAGGCCGGCGAACTCAGTGGTGAAGTTGCCCGAGTCGCTGCGGGCGAGCCCGCCCACCGAGACAACCGTAGGCGAGCCCTGGTTCTCAGCAACCGCTGGGGTGATCCGCAGCCACAGCCGCCGACGCCGGATGCTCAGCGAGCCGATCAGCCCGGCGACCATGGCCACCGCGGCGAACAGCAGGTAGCCCTGCGTCGGGTCGTGCGACACCTGCATGCTGGCCCAGGGCACCCATCCGTCGAAGGTCACCGTCACCCCGTTCGGCATGCGGGCCGTCTGCCCGATGCGCAGGTTGGCCTGCCCGATCCGGGTCAGCTTGGACTTGTTGAGCGAGAACACCGACTGCGGCTGCCCGTTCGGGTTGACCGTGCCCTGGTAGACAAAGATGCCGAGCACCGGGTTGTCGACCTGCGGCGCCGACGACGTGATCACGCCGTTGCCCATGTCCTGCGGGGTGGGCGCGAAGAAGCCCTCGACGCCGATGTCCTGCTTGGCGTCGGGCTTGCCCTGCTCCTGGAACGCCCCCTCGGACAGCAACGTGGTCGGCTGCGACGGGATGAACGCCGCCTGGTCGTGCTGCACCGAACCGTCCGGCATCCGCACGGTGATCTGCGGTGCGAAGCCGTGACCGATCAGGTACACCCGATCACCGGACAGGCGCAGCGGATGGTTGACAGTGATCGTGTGCTTGATCGGCGGTCCGTCCGTGCCGTCGGAGTGCACCTTCGAGTACGTCACGTCAGCCTTGAACTTGGACGGCTCACCGGTATCGGTGTAGCTGGCGGTGAACTTGTCGAGCGAGTCGATGCAGAACGGCGCCGGGCCGATGTGGCCGTCGGCAGCCATCCGGCCCGGGCGCCAGGCGTCGTAGGAGGTCGGGGAATTGCAGAATCCCTGTCCCTGCTGGACGATCACCGACCCCTGATAGCTGAACAGACGTCCGACCGCGATCAGGATCAGCGCGCTCAGCAACGCGACGTGGAAGAGGAGGTTGCCGGTCTCGCGGCTGTAGCCCTTCTCGGCCGAGAGCGTGACGACGCCACCCGGCTCCTCGCGCTGCACGATGCGCCAGCGCCGACCGAGCGTGGCCCGGGCCGCGCTCGCGTAGGCGGCCGGGGCGTCGCCGCTGTCGAAGCGTCCGGACTCGGGCAGCCGGTCGAGGTTCTTCGGCGCCGGCAGCGGCTTGCGGGCCATCGCCTTCGCGTGCTGCCGGATGCGGGGCACCAGGCACCCCACGAGCGACACGAACAGCAGCAGGTAGATGGCCGCGAACCAGGCCGAGCCGAAGACGTCGTACAGGCCGAGGCGGTCGAGGAAGCGCCCCCACGCCCCGTGCGTGCGCAGGTAGTTGTCGACCTTGGTCGGATTGAGTGGACGTTGCGGCAGCAGCGATCCGGGGACGGCGGCCAATGCGAGCAGGAACAGCAGCACCAGCGCCGTCCGCATGCTGATCAGCCGGCGCCACGCCTTGCGCGCTATGCGGATCACAGGTTCGCCCCGACGCCAGGGTGCCGGTTGAAGACGTCGCGCAGCTCGATCATCCAGTGGTCCCAGACGCCGGTGACGAGCAGCACGCCGATGACGATGAGCAGCGCCCCGCCGACCTGGGCCACCACGCCGGCGTGCCGACGCACGAAGCCGAGCGCACCCGACACCCAGCCGACGCCGGCCGCGACCAGCAGGAACGGGATGCCGAGGCCCAGGCAGTAGAAGATCATCAGGATGGCGCCGCGCCCGGCGGTGGATTCGCTGTAGGCGACCCCGATGACCGAACCGAGCGTCGGGGTGAGGCACGGCGTCCAGCCGACGCCGAAGGCGATGCCGAGCAATGGGGCGCCGACCAGGCCGGCCGGTGGCAGACGATGGACGCGGAATTCCTTTTGCAAGAAGGGAATCCGGCCCAGGAACACGAGCCCGAGCACGATCGTGACGGCGCCGAAGATGCGCTCGATGGTGAGCGTGTGATCGCGCAGCAACTGCCCGAAGCCGCCGAACAGCGCCCCCTCGGCGACGAACACCGCAGTGAAGCCCAGCACGAACAGCAGCGCGCCGGCGACGACGCGGCGTGGACGGTCTTCCCCGGAGAGCCCAGCGACATAGGACAGGTAGCCCGGCACGAGCGGCAGCACGCACGGCGACAGGAACCCGATCAGCCCCACCAGCGCGGCCACTCCCGCCGCAGGCACCAGCGAACCGTCGGTGACGGTGTCGGAGAAGCCGCTGGCGAGGACGCTCACGGCTCCGCGATCAGTGAGGTCAGGACGGGTTGCAGGTCGGCGGGAAGCACAGGACCGCTGTAGACGGCGGCAACGCGTTGCTGCTTGTCGACGACAACCGTCCAGGGCAGGCCGACCATCGGCACCTTGCCCAGCTGGATCGCGGTCTTGGCCTTGGGGTCCCAGACGTTCGGATAGGTGATCTGGTTGTCCCGGATGAACGACTCGGGCTTGCTGCGCGTCGTCTCCTTGACGTCCAGGCCGACGAACTCGACGCCCTTCGCCTTCACCTTGCGGTAGAGCGAGTCGAACTGCGGGCTCTCGAGCTGGCAGGGCCCGCACCAGGAGCCCCAGAAGTTCAGGACGACGACCTTGCCCTTCTGCGCGGCGAGATCGAAGGTCCCGCCGCTGAGCAGCTCGCCGGTCACCTTGCCGACCGTCTTGCGCGACCCCTCGCTGATCGTCTTACCGTGCGCCGTCACGTTGTGGTAGCGGAACTGCCCGCCGGCGCTCTGGTCCACGGCGTCCGTGCCGCCCGAGCAGGCCGCCATCGCCAGCAGCGGCACGAGGGTGAGCAGAGCAAGCAGGCGTTTCATCGGACACCTAGTGTGCAAGATGAACCTAGCCGCGCCGACGGCGGGGCGGAGGGCCCCTCTTGGTGATCAACAGCCATTGGGCTTGCGATTTCGCGCGGTGACGGGCTGTTGATCATGCCAAGGCGGGCGAGGTCCGGGAACAGACGGACAGCGACCGGCTGGCTCATGCTCCGGCGACGGCGCCGTAGGTCGCGCCGGCCGGCTCGGCGTAGTCGACTCGCACCACCACGTCGTCGACGAACGTGAGCGACGTGACCGAGGCCAGGGCGCACTGCCGCTTGCGCGGGTCGTGGAACAGCCGCTGACCCTCGGCGTAGCGGCGCGCGATCCAGATCGGCAGCTGGTGGCTGACGCAGACCGCCTCGCGTCCCTGCGCCCGGTCGCGGGCCGCCCGAGCCGCGGCCATCACCCGCTGCGCTATCACGTCGTACGGCTCGCCCCACGACGGGCGGATCGGATTGCGGAAGTACTGCCAGTTGGAGGGATCGGTGAACAGATTGCGGCCCCCGGCGACCTGCTTGCCCTGCAGGTAGTTCTCGGCCTCGATCAGCCGCTCGTCGGTGTCGATCGGCAGCCCCAGCTTCTTGGCCAGCGGCTGGGCGGTCTGCTGGGCCCGTTCCAGCGGCGAGGCCACGATGTAGCCGATGTCGCGCTCGGACAGGAACGCCGCGGCCAGCTTCGACTGCTCGATGCCCAGGTCGGAGAGGTGGTACCCGGGCAGCCGTCCGTAGAGCACGTGGTCGGGGTTGTACACCTCGCCGTGCCGCACCAGGTGCACGACGTGCAGCGTCATGGGGTCGCCGCCGCGGCGGCTTTGGCGGCGGACGGTAGGGCCGCGGCTATCCGATCGATGGCCACGTCGTCGTGAGCCGCCGTCACGAACCACGCTTCGAAGGCGCTCGGGGGCAGATACACCCCGGCGTCGAGCATCGCGTGGAAGAACGGCTTGTATCGCCACGTCTGGGCGGCCTGGGCCTGCGCGAAGTTCGTGACCGGCGCCGCGCCGAAGAACACCGAGAACAGGTTTCCGGCGTACTGCACGCGATGCGGAACCCCTTGCGCGGTAAGGGCTTCTGAGGCCAGCCGGCCGACCGTGGCCGCGGTGGCGTCCAGACGCTCGTAGACGTCCGGCGTGCAGTTGCGCAGCGTCGCCAACCCCGCGGCGACGGCCACGGGGTTACCCGACAGCGTCCCGGCCTGATAGACCGGTCCGGCCGGGGCGAGGTGGGCCATCACGTCCGCCCGCCCACCGAACGCCGCCGCCGGCAGCCCGCCGCTCATGACCTTGCCGAACGTGAACAGGTCCGCGTCGACGGGGTCCAGGCCGTACCAACCCGCCGCCGAGACGCGGAATCCGGTCATCACCTCGTCGCTGATGAGCAACGCGCCGTGCCGCGCCGTAATGGACCGCAGGCCGGCGTTGAAGCCGGGCAACGGGGCCACCGCGCCCATGTTGCCGGCCGCCGCCTCGGTGATCACGCACGCGATCTCAGCGCCCTGGGCCGCGAAAACGGCCTCGACGGCGGCGATGTCGTTGTAGGGCAGGACGATCGTCTCGGCGGTCTGCGCACCGGTCACGCCGGGCGTATCGGGCAACCCGAACGTGGCCACGCCCGAGCCGGCGGCGGCGAGCAGGGCATCCACGTGGCCGTGGTAGCAGCCGGCGAACTTCACCACGCGCTGGCGTCCGGTGACGCCGCGGGCCAGTCGGATCGCGCTCATCGTCGCCTCGGTACCCGAGTTGACCAGGCGCACCTGCTCGACGGGGGCGACGCGCGCGACGATCTCCTCGGCCAACTCGACCTCACCGACCGTCGGCGTGCCGAACGACAGGCCGTGCGCGGCCGCCTCCTGCGCGGCGGCCACGATCACGGGATGGGCGTGCCCCAGGATCATCGGTCCCCAGGACGCGACGAGGTCGACGTACTCGCGTCCGTCCGCATCGGTCAGGTACGGACCGCGGCCGCTCACCATGAACCGGGGCGTCCCACCGACCGCGCGAAACGCCCGCACCGGAGAGTTGACCCCACCGGGGATCACCCGCAGCGCGCGCTCGAACAGATCGGCGGAGGCTGGAGCGTCAGACACGACGTCCAGTCTCGCAGGCTGGCTCGGAGGCCGGTTCGCCGCCGGGCGGCCCAGTGACCGGGCCGACATGATTCGTCAGGAGTCGAGCTCGCGGCGCATGACGACGCGGCGGCCCACGGCGTCCAGGCCGATGTCGCGTTCCCAGTCGCGCAGTTCCTTGAGCCCGGGCGTCAACTGCGCGAGCGGGACGAAGCCGCGCTTGGCGTAGAACGGCGCGTTCCACTCGATGTCGGCGAACGTGCACAGGGTCACCGCCCGGTAACCCTGCTTGGCGGACCAGTCGCAGGCCGCCTCGAGCAGCGCGCTGCCGACGCCGCGGCGCATATGGCCCGGCAGCACCGACAACTGCTCGAGGTGCGCGTGCCCGTCGACCTCGTCGATGCGGGCGAAGCCGACCGCCGGACGTCCGGCGACGAGCAGGACGCGGGCGTCGCTCACCGACTCGTGCGAGGCGGCCGGATCCGGCAGCGGTCCGACGCCCGACACGGTGAACAGGGTGTCGGCGCGCAGCTCGATCTCGATCAGGTCGTCGATCTCGTGATCGTCGGCCACCCGGACCTCGGGCATCGTCTCGCCGACCTCCAGCGTCGCCCGCAAGGCCTGCGGGTGGCGTGTAGGGACCAGCACGGCCTCGTCGTCGCCCAGCAGCAGCGGCAGTCCGATCGTCCCCCGCGGCAACCCTTCGCCGGCGCGCCGGCCGAGTATGCGGCCCTCGCGGTCGGGCACGATGCCCTCGATCGAACCGCGGTCGATGACCTCGTCGCCCACCCGCAGCTCGGCCTTGGTCACGGTGATCGACCGGGCGGCGCGGGCGGCGCGGATGACCAGCACGTCGGCACCGACCACGATCACGATCGCCGCCAGCCAGCCGGCCACGTGCGTCGCGGCCCCGCCGAGCACGGCGTCGAAGACGAGCCCGGCGACCAGCAGCGCGCCCAGCCCCCACGCCGTCGCGTAGCTGCGGCCCGGCTCGAAGTAAACGACCTCGTCACTGTCGTCGGACGAGGCCACGGCCGACACAGTAGTGCCCACCAGCGCGATTGCGCCGCTTGAAACCTAGAGCGAGCGCGCCGCCTCGACCGCCCAGTACGTCAGGATGATCGATGCTCCGGCGCGCCGGATCGAGGTGAGCGTCTCGGCGATGGCGCGGTCCCGGTCGAGCCAGCCGCGCTCGGCAGCGGCCTCGACCATGGCGTACTCACCACTGATCTGATACGCCGCGACCGGCACGGGCGACGCGTCGGCGACGGCCCGCAATACGTCGAGGTACGGCAGCGCCGGCTTGACCATGACGATGTCGGCGCCCTCGGCCAGGTCGGCCGCGACCTCGGCGAGCGCCTCGCGGGCGTCGCGGGTGTAGTCCTGCTGATAGCTCTTGCGGTCGCCCTGCAGCGACGAGTTGACCGCCTCCCGAAACGGCCCGTAGAACGCGGACGCGTACTTCGGCGCATAAGCCAGGATGCCGACATCCTGGCGGCCGGCGTCGTCAAGCGCTGCCCGGACGGCGCCGACCTGACCGTCCATCATGCCGCTAGTACCGAGCAAATGGGCCCCTGCGTCCGCCTGGGCTCTCGCCATGCTCGCGTACCGCGTCAGCGTGGCGTCGTTGTCGACGTTGCCCTGCTCGTCCAGGACGCCGCAGTGGCCGTGGTCGGTGAACTCGTCCAGGCACAGGTCGGCCATCAGCACGGTGGCCTCGCCCAGCTCCTGGCGCAGCGCGTGCAGGGCCGTGTTGAGCACGCCGTTCGGATCGTCGGCGCCCGTACCTGTGGCGTCCTTATGGGTCGGGACGCCGTAGATCATCAGCCCGCCGACGCCCGCCTCGACGGCCTCGACCGCCGCCTTGCACAGCGACTCCATCGTGTGCTGGACGACGCCGGGCATGGACGCGATGGCTATCGGCTCGGTAATGCCCTCGCGCACGAACATGGGCAGCACGAGATCGGACGGGCTGATCCGCACGTCGGAGACCAGGCGTCGCATCGCCGGCGTGGTGCGCAGCCGGCGCGGGCGGTACGTGGGGAACGGCGCCGGGTGAGGGAGCTCGCGCATAGTGCCGAGCCTACCCGCGCTTGCTTTAGGCCGCCCTGCGCGGTTTTGGTCACCCAGCCGTCTATACGACGGTGGGTGACCAAAATCGGATGCCGATCAGGCGGATCACGATCAGGCCAGGACGCTCACGTCGTCCAGCCAGAACGTCGTGGGCAGCTTCGTCCCGTTGGTGGCCGCGAACCCGAGCGTGACGGTCTGGCCGGCGTACCCCGCCAGGCTGGCGCTCGTCGCGAACCACGCGTTCGTCGTCGACGCGTTGCTGAGCGTGGCCACGGTGCTGCCGTTGACCTGCACGGTCAGCTTGTCGTAGGCGGTCGTGCCGGTCTCCTGCGTGCTGATGTAGGTGTCGAAGCTGAGCCGCGGCGACGTCCCGGCCGGCAGCGCCACCGACTGGCTGACCGTGTCGGCGCAACTGTTCACCCCGCACAGGGCCGCCGAGTGAGTGCCGGCGTGCGCCCGCGCCGTCGTGACGGCTGCCGCCCCGGCGAGCGTCCACCCGGTCGATCCGCTCTCGAAGCCACCGTTGGTGAGGCGCTCGGTGCCGCCTCCGCCGGCGGGCGTCGCGCCGGCGAGCCACTCTGTGGCGTTCAGCGCCAGGGTTGCGTTCGTGCCAGCCGGGTCGTTCCACCCGTCATAGAGCGTGTTGCCCGATTGCCCGGTGCCGTCGTCCATCGGCGAGCTGTCGCCCCAGAACGCGACGCGCCCCGAGCCGAATGTGCTGGTGGCGAAGGCGATTCCGGTGGTGCCGGACGTCGACGACCCGGTGCGGTAGATCTCGCCGCGGGCATTGGCATTATCGGCAGTATGCAGCGTGGCTGTCGTGCCGTCGCGGATGATCGTGCCCGTCGCTGTCCCGAACGGACCGTTGATCACCCGCCCCGACGGGCCGATGCCGGCCGGGTTGTCCGAGCTGATGTCGAGCGTGTCGATGCTGAACCCGAACGGGTCGGTCGAGTCGACGCTGTTGTTCGTCATGAGGTCGTTCAGCACGGCCACCGAATCGGCGCCGTCGTTGTTACGGTCGCTGCCGGAGTGGTCGCTGATCATGAACAGCCCGCCGCCGGCCTGGACGAACTGCATGATCGCCGTCTTCTCGGCGGCGGTGAACAGCACGTTCGGCTCGGGCAGCACGAACGCGTTGAAGTGGCTCAGGTCCTGAGCATTGGACGAGTTGCCGTAGCTGATCGTCCCGGTCGGCGGCAGCGTCTTGAGGCTGTACCGGCCGGTGCGCTGCAGGGCGACGCCCCAGGCCGAGATCGCGCCCGTCCAACTCGACTCGGTGCTGGGCGCCGGGTTCTGGGCGAGCGGATCCGGCATGGACGTGGAGATGATCCAGTCGGCGTTGCCGGCCGTCTCGGCCGAGGTGTCGTCGAACAGGACGTTGTAGGCGGTGGCGGCACGGGCCGCCGGCGCGACGAGCAAGCCGGCGATCAGAGCGGCGACAACGGCAATTACTGGGGCGATGCGGCGCATGGGGGTGACCTTTCGCCAAAGGGGCACCCAGGATAAAACGTCGCGGCCTATCGGGCCATGTCCCCCACGTGAACGGTTTTGGTCATTCGGACGGCGCAGCGCCGTCCGAATGACCAAAAGCGAACCGGACCAGCCCTACCTGCGGCGGGCCGCCCGCTTGGCGGCTGCTGCGGCGGCCTTCTCCCGCTCCTCCACCGCCCGGGCGGCGGCGAACTCGGCCAGCGCGTCGACGAGGGCCGGCACGGTGGCCGTCTCGGGCAGCACGTCCACGCGCAACCCGAACTCACGAGCCGTCGCCGCGGTCTGCGGACCGATGCACGCGACGACTGTGCGCGCGTGCGGCTTGCCGGCGATGCCGACCAGGTTGCGCACCGTCGAGGACGAGGTGAAGCACACCGCCTGGAAGCC
>DASXYL010000020.1:0-45878 GCA_036502575.1 Jatrophihabitantaceae bacterium
TCCGGTCACCGCACTTGCCGCGCGCCGGTAGCTGCGCGCGTGGCGCCGGCGTCGACCGGCGGCCCTATCAGATCGACCGGCGGCCCTAATCACTCAGGCTGGGCGTCGATGCCGGCTTCCTTGCGCTGCGCCTCGGTGATCGGAGCGGGCGCGGCCGTCAACGGGTCGTAGCCGCCGCCCGTCTTCGGGAACGCGATGACGTCACGGATCGAGTCGGTGCCCGACAGCAACGCGCAGATGCGGTCCCAGCCGAAGGCGATGCCACCGTGCGGCGGCGCGCCGAAGCTGAACGCGTCGAGCAGGAACCCGAACTTCTCCCGTGCCTCCGCCTCGCTGAGCCCCATCACGGCGAAGACGCGTTCCTGGATGTCGCGACGATGGATACGGATCGACCCGCCGCCGATCTCGTTGCCGTTGCAGACGATGTCGTAGGCATACGCGAGTGCCGAGCCGGGATCGGTGTCGAAGTTGTCGAGGTATTCGGGCTTGGGCGAGGTGAATGCGTGGTGCACGGCAGTCCAGGCGCCCGAGCCGACGGCCACGTCGGTCGTGTCGGCAACCGCTTCGAACAGCGGCGCGTCGACGATCCAGACGAATGACCAGGCGTCGTTGTCGATGAGCTCGAGCCGGCGGCCGATCTCAAGGCGCGTCGCGCCGAGCAGGGCCCGGGCCTGCGCCCGGGTGCCGGCCGCGAAGAACACGCAATCGCCCGGCTTGGCCCCGACTGCGGCGGCCAGCCCGTCCCGCTCACTGTCGGAGAGGTTCTTGGCCACCGGGCCGCCGAGCTCGCCGTCGTCACCGAAGAGGACGTAGGCCAGTCCCCGCGCGCCGCGTTGCTTGGCCCATTCCTGCCATGCATCGAGCGTTCGGCGCGGCTGCGAGGCGCCACCGGCCATGACGACGGCGCCGACATACTCGGCCTGGAAGACCCGGAACGGCGTCGACGCGAAGTACGACGTGAGCTCGGTCAGCTCGAGGTCGAGGCGCAGATCCGGCTTGTCGGAGCCGTAGCGGTCCATCGCCTCGGCGTAGGTCATCCGCCGGATCGGGGTCGCGATCTCATGGCCGGCCAGGTCGCGCCAGAGCGCCGTGACCACCGCTTCGCCGACCGCGATCACGTCGTCCTGGTCGACGAAGCTCATCTCGATGTCGAGCTGGGTGAACTCGGGCTGGCGGTCGGCCCGGAAGTCCTCGTCCCGGTAGCAGCGGGCGATCTGGAAGTAGCGCTCCATGCCGCCCACCATGAGCAGCTGCTTGAACAGCTGCGGCGACTGCGGCAGCGCGTACCAGGACCCGGGCCGCAGGCGGGCCGGCACCAGGAAGTCGCGGGCGCCCTCGGGCGTCGAGCGAGTCAGCGTCGGGGTCTCGATCTCGACGAAATCCCGCGCGTCGAGGACGTCGCGGGCGGCGCGATTGACCTTGCTGCGCAGCCGGATCGCGGCGGCCGGCTCCGGACGCCGCAGGTCGAGATACCGGTACTTGAGCCGAGCCTCTTCACCGACCTCGCTGTGCTCGTCGATCTGGAACGGCAGCGGCGCCGCCTCGTTGAGCACGTTCAGCCGGGACGCGACGACCTCGATCTCGCCGGTGGGCAGGTTCGGGTTGACGTTGCCCTCGGCCCGGTCGCGCACGTCGCCGGTTACCGCGATGCACCACTCGTTGCGCAGGTCGTGCGCCAGATCGTCGTCACGCACCACGACCTGCACGACGCCCGACGCATCCCGCAGGTCGATGAACGCCACGCCGCCGTGATCGCGCCGGCTGGCCACCCAACCGGCGAGCGTGACGGTCTGGCCGCTGTGCTCGCGGCGCAGCGTCCCGGCGTCGTGGGTGCGGATCACGGTGTCTCCTCGATCTGGGGGTACAGGTCGGTGGTCGGCGGCGTCCAGGTAGTTGGGTCAGCCGCACCCTGATCACCGCTGCGGATGTCTTTCACTTCTCCGGAATCGGGGAACCACACGTACGGGATGCCGCGGCGCTCGGCGTGCCGGATCTGTTTGCCGTACTTAGCCGCGGACGGGGCAACCTCGGTGGCGATGCCGCGCGCCCGCAGGGCCTGCGCGATCTCGCCGCTGCGCGCACGGTCATCCTCGGCGGACACCGCGACCAGCACGGCGGACGGCACCGACCTAGACGCGGTGAGCCGGCCCCGAGCCAGCAGTGGCACCAGCATGCGGCTGATGCCCAGCGAGATGCCCACACCCGGGTAGGTCGTCTTGCCGTCGCTGGCCAGCGAGTCGTAGCGCCCGCCGGAACAGATCGAGCCGATGCTCTCGAAGCCGGCCATCCGGGTCTCGAACACGGTGCCGGTGTAGTAGTCCAGGCCGCGGGCGATGCGCAGGTCGGCCTGGACGCTGAACCGATCACTGACCGCGGACGCGCAGCCGGCGACCACCGCCTCGAGCTCGGCCAGCCCGGCGTCGAGCAACTCGTGCTCGACGCCCAGCGCGCGAACCCGCGCCACGAACGAGGTGTCCGACGTGCGGATCTCGGCCAGCGCCAGGCACTGCTCGACCTGGACGTCGGACAGGCCGGCATCTGACGCGAGCATCTTGGCGATGACCTCCGCTGGCACCTTGTCCAGCTTGTCGATCACCCGCATGACGGCACTCGGGTCGGCCGCACCCACGCCCCGGTAGAAGCCCTCGATCAGCTTGCGGTTGTTGACCTGTAGCCGTAGCGCCGGCACCGGTAGCCGGGACAGCGCCTCGGCCATCACCCGGGCGATCTCGATGTCGTGGTGGAAGGCGAGCTCGTCGCGTCCGACCACGTCGATGTCGGCCTGGGTGAACTCGCGGAAGCGCCCCTCCTGCGGGCGCTCGCCCCGCCACGCCTTCTGGATCTGGTAGCGGCGGAACGGGAACTCGAGCTTGCCGGCGTTCTCGAGCACGTAACGCGCGAACGGCACGGTCAGGTCGTAGTGCAGGCCCAGCGTCGAGGTGTCATCTTCGGCGGCGTGCAGCCGGCGCAGGACGTACACCTCGTTGTCGATCTCGCCCTTGCGCAGCAACTGGTCGAGCGTCTCGGCGGCGCGGGTCTCGATCGAGGCGAAGCCGTGCAGCTCGAAGGTCTGGCGCAGCGTCTCGATGACGTGCAGTTCGACCATGCGCTGCGCAGGCAGGAACTCGGGGAATCCGCTGAGCGGGGTGGGCTTGGCCGTCACGGCACTGCCCGGTTCGCTCGCTCCGGCGCCTGTGGCCGACCTTCCCTCGTCGCTCGTCGCAAAGAACGTTCCTCGCTCCTCAGTCCAGGCCGGCCGCGCCTTCGCTCGCTCACTGCAGATCCAGCAGGTAGGGGTTGGTCCGGCGTTCGCGGCCGATCGTGGTCGAAGGACCGTGGCCGGGGTGGACGACGGTCTCATCGGGCAGCGGCAGGACGACATCGCGCAGCGAAGTGTTCATCTCGGCCATCGAACCGCCCGGCAGATCGACCCGACCGACCGAGCCGGCGAACAACACGTCGCCGCTGAACAGCGACTCGGCGTCGTCGCCCGCCAACCCGAACACCACTGAGCCGCGGGTGTGCCCGGGGGCATGCCGCACCCCGAACGTCAGCCCGGCGAGCGGGACGTCCTTGCCGTCGGCGAGCTCGCGCACGTCGTCGGGCTCGGCGACGGTGAGCCCCTCCAGGCCGAGCAGCGGGGTTCCCGGCGGCAGGCCCAGACCGGACCACGGGTTCGCCAGCTGCTCACGGTCGGACGGGTGGATGTAGGCCGGGATGTCGCGAGCCTGGCAGACCGGCACCACCGAGAACGTGTGGTCGAGGTGCCCGTGGGTGAGCAGGACGGCGACCGGGTGCAGCCGGTTCTCGGCGATCACGTCATCCAGGCGCGGCCCGATCTCGATGCCCGGGTCGATCACCACGCACTGCTCACCCGGCCCCGGGGCCACGACCCAGCAGTTGGTGTCGGTTGCCGCAGACGGGAACCCCGCGATCAACACAGCGAGCACTCCCGGAGATTCGTTCGCGGACAGGACACGTAAGCCTACCGAGTGGCCTGAGATTAGACTGCGCTACCGACTCGCGAACCGGCTATTAGAGGTGATGATGGACGTAGGCGACGCCGGCCGAGTGATCGGCGGTCGCTACGAGTGTGTCCAGCTGATCGGCCGCGGCGGTATGGGTGAGGTCTGGCGCGCTCACGACAACCTGCTGCAGCGCGAGGTGGCCGTCAAGCGGCTGGTCTACGGCGAGGGCGCCGGCGACGATGTGACGATCGGGCGTTCGATGCGTGAGGCCCGCCTCGCCGCCCGGCTCAACCATCCGAACGCGGTCGGCATCTATGACGTCGTGGTCGACGAGGGCCTGCCCTGCCTGGTGATGGAGCTGGTCAGCGGCAAGTCGCTCAAGGAGATGATCGCGCAGCAGGGGCGACTGGAGCCGATCGCCGCGGCCCGGATCGGCCGCCAGGTAGCGGCCGCGCTGGGCGTGGCGCATCGCGCCGGCATCATTCACCGCGACGTCAAGCCGGCCAACGTGTTGATCGCGAGCGACGGCACGGCGAAGCTCACCGACTTCGGCATCGCCCGCGACGAGGGCGACGCCGGCATGACCTCGACCGGCACCTTCATCGGCACGCCGAACTTCCTCGGCCCCGAGATCGCGCTCGGCGGCAACCACAGCCCGGCCAGCGACGTCTGGGCCCTCGGCGCGATGCTCTTCGCCGCGGTCGAGGGTGAGCCGCCCTTCGCGGCGGGCGGGAACGCCCTGGCCATCCTCAACCGCATCGCCACCATCGACGCGCCGGTGCCGCCCCACGGCGGGCCGCTCACCGAGGTGATCGTCGAGGCGATGCGCCGCGATCCGGCGCGCCGGCCGACCGCCGCGACGATAGTTCAGCTACTCGACGACGTGATCGACGCCGTCCGCGACCGCGCCGGGGTCACCGAACGGCTCGACCGGCCGATACCCGGCCCGCCACCACAGCACACCCCGCCACCGCAGCACACGCCACCGCCGGGGCACACCCCGCAGCCGTTCACCCCGCAGCCGGCGCTGTCCTACACCCCGCCGCCGGTCACCGCACCGCCGCCACCGTCGCAGCCCTACGTCCCGGCCGGACCGCCGCCCCCCCATTACGGGCCGCCGCCGAGTTACCCCGCCGAACCGCCCCGGCGCGGCAGCAACAACAAGCGCATCTGGATCATCGCGGGGTGCGCCCTGGTGGCGGTCGCCGGCATCGTCACAGGCGTCGTCCTCGCTACCGGCGGCAAGGACCACAAGGCCGATCCGACCCCGATTCCGACGAGCGCCACACCGACGACCACCACGCCGACATCGCCGACCGGGACCTCGACGTCGTCGGGTTCTTGCGACGACCCGCGCACGGACGGTCAGGGGCCGGCGATCACCTATGTCATCTTCGCCGAGCTGTTCGACGTGTCCGGGGCCCAGGCGTGTACCAAGCCGGGGTCGGTACCCGAGTCGTTCACCCGCAGTCTCAACGGCAAGGTCTTCACCCCGTCGTTCGACAGCTCGGCCGATGACCAGGCACCCGTGGTGAAGACGCGGTTCACCGCGATCGACGGCACCAAACTCGTCGTTACCTGCACCAAGGGGGACGACGGCAAGTACCTCGTCACGGCCGCCCAGAAGGAATGAGGCGGCATCCTCTGATCGGGCACCTTGGCAGGTTCCATACACTGTCGCGGACTTCGCGCCAGCCCCACCCGTAGGGAACCCGGAGGGAACGCTTCGTGCCGACGAACAAGCAGCGTCGCGATGCCGCTCGCCGCCACCTCGAACGCCAGCAGCAGCGGCGCCAGCAGCAGCAGGCCTCGCACCGGCGCTGGACGCTCATAGCGACGATCGCGGGCTTCGTCGTGCTCGCCGTGGTCGTGACGGTCGTCGTCATCGCCCTCAACAACGACGACAAGAAGCCGGCGGCCAAATCGAGCGGGTCGGGCTCGGGGTCGACCTCGCCGAGCGCGCCGGTGACCCACACACCGTTACCGGTTCGCAAGCCGGCCAAGATCACCAGTCGGGCGGCGAAGAAGACGACCGGCCCGTGCCGCTACGCCGAGTCGGCCACCACGCTCAAGAACAACCCCGACCTGTTCGACGTGGGCCTGCCCCCGGACCCGGCGAGCACCCCCAAGACGAAGCGCACCGCCGTCTTCGCGACCAACCTGGGCGACATCACCGTCGAGTTCGACGGAGCGTCGGCTCCGTGCAATGTGCAGAGTCTGGAGTACCTGATCGGCAAGAAGTTCTTCGACAACACCGCCTGCCCGCGATCGGTGAACTCGGGCATCTTCGTGGTTCAGTGCGGCGACCCGACCGGCAGCACCGGCGGCGGCCCGACCTACACCGTCAAGGACGAGAACCTCAGCAAGGCTGACTACTCGGCCGGCACGCTCGCGATGGCCAATTCCGGTGCCAACACGAACAGCAGCCAGTTCTTCTTCATCACGAAGGACAGCAACCAGAACGCCGCGGCCGGCACCGGGTTGGAGAAGAAGTACACCGTCGTCGGCCACGTGACCAAGGGCCTGGACATCCTGCAGAAGGTCGCCCAGTCCGGCGACGACGGCTCGAACCAGGCCGGTGGCGGCCGCCCCAATACGGACCTGATCTTCAAGACGGTCCGCCTCGAAGCAGCGAACGGTTAGGACACCCGTGACAACCAACAAGCAGCGTCGTGACGCGGCCAGGCGTCAACTCGAACGCCAATTGCAGCGCCGCCAGGTACAGGAGGCGGCCCGCAAGCGCCGGACGCTGATCGCCACCATCGCCGGCACGATCATCCTCGCCGTGGTCGTGGTGATCGTGGTGGTCGCCGTCGTCGGCAGTGGCGACGACAAGAAGAAGCCGGCCGCCAACGGCAGCCCGAGCGGCAGTGGCACCCCGACGCCCAGCCCGAGCACCACACCGTCGCCCACCCCGTCCACCTCCTACCCGCCGGCCAAGGGTGCGTCGGTCGCCTTCGACGGGGTGACCGTGAAGGGGGCGGCTGACCTGAAGGGTGCCCCCGGCGTCACGTCCAAGTCGTCCAAGAACCCGGCCAAGCTCGAGTACAAGGACCTCGTGGTCGGCAAGGGTGAGACCCCCACCGCGAAGTCCACCGCGACCATCCAATACGTCGGGGCCCTGTACAAGAACGGGACGGTTTTCGACTCGTCGTGGCAGCACGGCCAGACTGCGTCGTTCCCACTTGCCCCCGGCAGCGTGATCGACGGTTTCTCCCAGGGCATCCTCGGCATCACCGGAGTACCGCCCATGAAGGTAGGCGGCCGCCGGATCATCATCATGCCGGCCGCCCTGGGTTATGGCGCGACCCCGCCCCAGGGCTCGAACATCCCGGCCAACTCACCCCTGGTGTTCGTCGTCGACCTCACGAAGATCGCGGCGACCCCCGCCAGCTCAGCACCAGCCAGCTGACCGTCGGGAAAGTGTAGGAAGATCGACTTGCTGCGGTTAGCGCTCGCTCGGCGCTGGTAGGCGACCACCGGAAACAGGACCACGAACGCGATGAGCGCTTGCGCGAAGAGCCCGCCGGCCGCGACTGTCCTGTCCGTGGCCAAGCCGGAATGCCGGTCGGAGCCGCGGCGCAGGAACGCCGACCGCGCCAACTCCGGCGGGATAAATCAGTTGCCGGAGTGGATGCGGTAGACGTCGTAGACGCCCTCGACGTTGCGGATAGCTCGCAGCAGGTGGCCCAGGTGCTTGGCCTCAGCCATCTCGAAGGTGAACTTGCTGACCGCCACCCGGTCGCGGTTGGTGTTGACCGCGGCGGACAGGATGCTGACGCTCTCGTCGGACAGCACCCGGCTGACGTCGGACAGCAGACGGTGCCGGTCGAGGGCCTCGACCTGAATGGAGACGACGAACGTCGACTCGGCCGACGGCGCCCATTCGACCTCGACGAGGCGATCGGGCTGCTGTAGTAGCGCGGCCGCGTTGGTGCACGTGCGCCGGTGCACCGACACGCCGCCGCCGCGGGTGACGAAGCCGAGGATCTCGTCGCCCGGCACCGGGGTGCAGCAGCGGGCCAGCTTGACCCAGACGTCGCTGACCCCCTTGACCGTGACGCCGGCGTCGCCCGAGCGACGGGCGCCGCTGCGTTCGCCCTGAGTGGTGGGCAGCGCGGTTTCGGAGATGTCCTCGACGGCGCCCTCGGCGCCGCCGAGCTGGGTGACGAGTTTCTGCACCACCGACTGGGCCGAGACGTGCCCCTCGCCGACGGCCGCGTACAGCCCGGAGATGTCGACGAGATGCAGGTCGCGGGTGATGGTGAGCAGCGCGTCGCCGCCGAGCAGTCGCTGCATCGGCAGCGCCGCCTTGCGCATCGCCCGGGACAGGGCCGTCTTGCCGGCATCGATGGCGTCCTCGCGGCGTTCGCGGGCGAACCACTGGCGGATCTTCGTCTTCGCCCGCGGCGACTTGACGAACGAGAGCCAGTCGCGCGACGGCCCGGCGTTCTCGGCCTTGGACGTGAACACCTCGACCGTGTCGCCGTTGTCCAGCGCGCTCTCCAGCGCGACGAGCTTGCCGTTGACCCGCGCGCCGATGCAGCGGTGCCCGATCTCGGTGTGGACGGCATAGGCGAAGTCGACCGGGGTGGAGCCGGCCGGCAGCGCGACGACGTCGCCCTTCGGGGTGAAGACGTACACCTCGCTGGCGCCCAGGTCGTAGCGCAGCGAGTCGAGGAACTCCTCGGGCTCCTGCGCCTCGCGCTGCCAGTCGAGCAGCTGGCGCAGCCAGCCCATCTCGTCGGAGACACCGGCCGGATCGGCGATCTCGGCGTTCTTGATCTCCTTGTACTTCCAGTGGGCGGCGATACCGTACTCGGCCGTGCGGTGCATGGCCTGGGTGCGGATCTGCAGCTCGACCGGCTTGCCGCCCGGACCGATCACCGTCGTGTGCAACGACTGGTACATGTTGA
This sequence comes from Jatrophihabitantaceae bacterium, assembly GCA_036502575.1. Taxonomy (GTDB): domain Bacteria; phylum Actinomycetota; class Actinomycetes; order Mycobacteriales; family Jatrophihabitantaceae; genus DASXRA01. The sequence continues at coordinate 8,885 of DASXYL010000020.1, forward strand.
ACTTCGGCATCGCGATGTAGTCCTTGAACCGGCCGGGTACCGGCTGCCAGTTCGCATGGATTACGCCGAGGGTCGCGTAGCAATCGCGTTCGCTCTCGACCAGCACCCGGATGCCGACCAGGTCGTAGATATCGGTGAACTCGCGTCCACGCACGATCATCTTCTGGTAGATCGAGTAGTAGTGCTTCGGCCGCCCGGTGACGGCGGCCTTGACGCCGCCCTCGCGCAGGTCGGCGTTGACGCGATCGACCACCTCGTGCAGGTACGTGTCGCGCGAGGGTGCCCGGTCGGCCACCAGGCGCACGATCTCCTCGTACCGCTTCGGATACAGCGTGGCGAACGCGAGGTCCTCGAGTTCCCACTTGACCGTGTTCATGCCCAGCCGGTGGGCGAGCGGGGCCAATACCTCAAGCGTCTCGCGGGCCTTTCGCTCCTGCTTGGCCGGCGGCAGGAACCGCAGCGTGCGCATGTTGTGGAGCCGGTCGGCTAGCTTGATGACCAGCACGCGGGGATCGCGGGCCATCGCCACGACCATCTTGCGGATCGTCTCGGCCTCGGCGGCGTCCCCGAACTTGACCTTGTCGAGCTTGGTGACGCCGTCGACGAGGTGCGCGACCTCGCCGCCGAACTGCTCGTTGATCGCGTCGAGGGTCAGCCCGGTGTCCTCGACGGTGTCGTGCAGCAGCGCGGCGACCAGCGTGGTGGTGTCCATGCCCAGCTCAGCGAGGATGGTGGCCACGGCCAGCGGATGGGTGATGTACGGGTCGCCGCTCTTGCGCAACTGACCGCGGTGGCGCTGTTCGGCCAGGTCGTATCCGCGCTGCAGCAGCCGCGGGTCGACCTTCGGGTGCGCGCCGCGGTGGATGGCGAGCAGCGGCTCGAGCACCGGCCGCACCGGGGACTGCCGCGGGGCGGTGACCAGGCGGCGAGCGAGGCGGTCGCGGACCCGGCGGCGATGCTGCTGACTCTGCGGTTCCTCGTCGGGGACCTCGGGCAAGGGCGCGGTGGCCAGCACCGGCGCGGCGCCGTTATCGGCGGCGGACGTGACAGAGCCGGCCCGGTCCGGGTCTAGCCCGGTTCGGGCCGCAGGGGGCACAGCCTCCGTCGTCAGCGAGGCCTCCTCGACAGCTTCGTCCGTACCACCAGTCTAGGCAGCCTCGCCCAGGCTACTGGCCGGGAGGCCTCGATGCGCGGGTCAGGTCCGTAGCAGGGCGGCCACCGAGCCGTGCGCGACGCCGTCCAGCCGGGCCCGACCGTTCAGGAAACCGAGCTCGAGCAGCACGCCGATGCCGGCCACCTCCCCGCCGGCCGCGATGATCAGGTCCGCGGCCGCGCGCACCGTGCCGCCCGTCGCCAGCACGTCGTCGACGAGGTAGACCCGGCGGCCCTCGATGACGTCCACCGGCACCTCGATCTCGGCCTGGCCGTATTCGAGATCGTAGGCTCGGCGGATCGTCGGGGGCGGCAGCTTGCCGGCCTTGCGAACCGGCACGATGCCGCAACCCAGCTCGCAGGCCAACGCCGCGGCGAACAGGAAGCCCCGCGCCTCGATACCGGCCACCAGATCGATCGGGCCCAGTTCGCGCGCGAAGCCGGCGAGCGCGCCGATCGCCGCGCCGAACGTGTCCGGATCGGCGAGCAGCGGCGAGATGTCCTTGAAGACGATGCCCGGCTCGGGAAAGTCCGGGACGTCACGCAGCCGCTTGGCGATCCGCTCGGCGAGTTGCTCGTCGACCGGCACTACCGGCGCCGGGTGCGTTGCGGGCGGGCCCCGGGGCGGGGCGCCGGAGCCGGACCGCTGACGCGTCTCGGGGCGCCGGTGCCGGCGAGCGCGGGCTCCCCGGCGGCGGCCTTGGCCGCCTCGCTGGCCCGCTTGGCGACCACCCGCTTGGTGAGCGTCTTGTACGCGGGCTGGCGCTCCACGAGGTCGCAGACGATCGGCGTCGCGAGGAACAGCGAGGAGTACGCCCCCGAGGCCAGGCCGACGAACAGGATCAGGGCCAGGTCCTTGATCGTGCCGACGCCGAGCATTCCGGCGCCGACGAACAGCAGACCACCGACCGGCAGCAGCGCTATCAGCGAGGTGTTGATCGAGCGCATCAGCGTCTGGTTGACGGCGAGGTTCGCCGCCTCGGAGAACGTCGACCGGGTGCCGGCCGTGATGTCCTTGGAGTTCTCGGCGACCTTGTCGTACACGACGACGGTGTCGTACAGCGAGAAGCCGAGAATCGTCAGCAGGCCCACCACGGTGGACGGGGTGACCTCGAAGCCGACGAGCGAGTACACGCCGGCGGCGAGTAACAGGTCGTGCACCAGCGCGATGAGGGCCCCGACCGCCATCCGCCATTGGAACCGTATCGAGAGGTAGATCGACACGACGATCAGGAAGACGATCAGGCCCTCGATCGCCTTGACCGAAACCTGGTGCCCCCAGCTGGAGCTCACCGACTGGACGTTGATGACGTTCTCGGGGACGTGGAGGTCGGCGGCGACCTTCGCCTTCACCGTCGACTGCTCGGCCGGTGTGACGTCCTTGGTCTTGACGACGACCTGGCGGGTATTGCCCGAGCCGACGACGCGCGCGGCGTCGGCCGGCTGCAGTCCGGCGCGCTTGAAGGCGGCCTCGGCGTCCTTGGCCGAGATCGAGGTGCCCTTGGCCTGGATCTGGAACTGGCTGCCGCCCTTGAACTCGATGCCCCAGTTGAACCCACGCAGCACGAAGCTCAGGACGCAGACCACGATGATGACTCCCGATGCCGCGTACCAGCGGCGGCGGGTGCCGATGAAGTTGAACTTCGTCTCGCCCCGGTAGAGGCTGCGGAAGACGGACATCAGCGCTTGCCCTTCTGGCTGTCGCCGGCCTGAGCCCGCATCCGCGCGCGGCGTTCGGCGGCCCGCTCGGCGGCCGAACCGGCCTTCGGGGGCGTGCGCGGACGCTCGGGTTTCGGCGCGTCCTCAGCGCTCGACCCCGGGCCTGCCTCGTCGCTCGCCTCGTCGGTCGCCTGCGGTGGCTCGACCTCGTCAGGAGGGGGCGCTAGCGCCGGCTCGGCCGCCTGGTCGACCTGGTCGACCTGGTCGGCCTGGTCGCCTTCGTCCTCTTCGTCGAGCACGGCCACGGCGGCCGACTCACGTTGCCGGACCGGGGCCGCCTTCGCCCGTCGCGGCCGGCGGGACGCGGCGGGCGTCGATTCGGCCGGAGCATCGAGCGCGATCCCGCCGGAACGCACCGCGTTCAGGCCGGTGAATCGCGAGGATCCGAACATCGCGCTGCGCGACAGCAACGACACCACCGGATGGGTGAACAGGAACACGACGACGAGGTCGAGGATGGTCGACAGGCCGAGGGTGAAGGCGAATCCCTTCACGTCACCGGCGGCGAAGTAGTACAGGACGGCGGCGGCGAGGAACGAGACCGTGTCGGCGGACAGAATCGTGCGCCGGGCCCGCACCCAGGCGCGCGGCACGGCGACGCGCATGGATCTGCCCTCGTGAACTTCGTCCTTTATTCGTTCGAAGAACACGACGAAGGAGTCGGCGGTGATACCGACCGCGACAATGAAGCCGGCGATGCCGGCCAGGGTCAGGGTGAAGCCGATCTCGCGCCCCAGGATCACCAGGCAGCCGTAGGTCAGGATGCCCGAGACGAGTAGCGACGCGATCGTCACGAAGCCGAGCGCGCGGTAGTAGATCAACGAGTAGAGCACGACCAGGATCAGCCCGATGCCACCGGCCAGCAGCCCGGCCTTCAGCTGCGCGCTGCCCAGGGTCGCGGACACGTCGCTGTTGGTCAGGGGCGTGAAGTTCAGCGGCAGCGCGCCGTACTTGAGCTCGCGCGCGAGCAGCGTCGCCGACGACTCGTTGAACGATCCGGAGATCTGGGTCGCCCCACCGTTGATCGCGTCCCGGTTGTACGGGGACGAGACCACGGCGCCGTCGAGGGTGAAGGCGACGTAGTCGGCGCACGGCGTGCCGCTGGGGCCGCAGGACGTGATCGGCGTGCTGGTGTCCTGGCCGCCGGTGTTGTGCTTACCGGTGTAGCTCGCCCACGCCTTGGAGCCGCTGGTCTTGAGATTCAGCGATACGGTCCATTGCGCCGACCCGCCGTTGCCGCTGAGGTCGGGCGGGTTGGCGCTCGCGCTGGAGATCTCGGTGCCGGGGACGATCACCTTGCCGAGCAGGAACACCATGCTTGCCTTGGTGTTGTCGCTGCTGTCGCAGGAGATGAAGGCCTGCTGGCGCTGGGGGACGCCGTCGGGCTGGCTGGACGCGCAGTCGAAGGTCGCGAGCCTCGCTTGCAGTTCTTGCTGCTGAGTGGTGGTGAGCTTGTTGAAGGCAGTGTCGTCCAGGGGCACCGGGAAGCTCAGGCCCTTGAGCGGATCAGCCGTCTTCTTGACCACCGGCGGGGGGGTCGTCGCCGTCGGGGTGGGCGTCGCGGTCGGGGTGGGCGTCGCGGTCGGGGTGGGCGTCGTCTTCGGGGTTGAGCTGGGCGTCGTCGTCGGAGCGTTGAGCGGGCGGGCCTGGTCGTTGTTCGGGGAGTTGCTCGTCGACGGCGTTGTGCTGGGCGTGCCCGTCGAGCGGGGTGTCGTGGACGGGGTGGTCGTCGGAGTCGTCGTAGCCGGCGCCGTCCAGGCCACCGGCGCCATCACGACCGGCCGGAAGTTCAACTGCGCGGCCACGCCGAGCTTGGCGATGTCGGTGCTGTTCTTGCCCGGGATCGAGACCGAGATCTGATTGCCGCCCTGGACGACCACCTCGGCGTTGGCAACACCGGAGCCGTTGACCCGGTCCTCCATGATCTGCCGAGCCTGACTCATGGCGCTCTTGGACGGCGCCTTGCCGTTATCGGTCTTGGCCTGGAACACGACCTGCTTGCCGCCGACCAGGTCCAGGCCGAGCTTCGGCGAGTGTCGATTGCCGGGCAGGAAGACGAGACCGTAGATGACGGCGACGACGCCGAGCAGCGTTAAGAGGTAACGCCCGACGCGCAGCGTTCCGGCAGGTGGTGCCACGGGGGTAAATCTCCTCGACGTGTTCTGGTGTAGGGCTTCGGTGAGGCGGAGCCCGGCCTGGCGTGGTGGTGCCTAGGCACCACGGATCCGGCACAGTATGACCGACGTCATGATGAGCCTTGCCGAAGTGGTCGGAATCAGCTCACCGTGACGTGCTGTCGTCCGGCGGATCGTCGGCCTTTTCCTCCTCCGGTTTGAGCGGTTCGCGGTATTGGTTCGGTATCGACTCGACGTCGCGCAGGGCGGCGATCGCCCACTTCACCTCCACGCCCGCAGCGATGGACAGCTGCACCGTGTCGTCGTCGTTCATCCCGACGACCGTGCCGTACAACCCGGACGTGGTCATCACGTCGGTGCCGAATGTGATCCGCTCCCGGAGCTGGGTCTGCTTGGCTGCGGCCCGCTCGCGGTTGCGCCGGGTGAACAGCAGCATCGCCAGCAGCAGGACGGCGAGCAGGATCAGGGGCAGTGCGCTTTTCACGGTAGATACCTCAGACGTGGTGGGTGGCGCCGGAAAGTGTAGGCGCTTCGTTACTGAACGGCTGCCACGGCGCCCAGGTGCCCAGGTGCCCGCGTAGTCGGTGCCCGCCGGGCTCAGGCGTCGAAGAGCGTGGCGGCGCCGCCCTCCCGGGGCGGGACCAGGCCGAGGTGCGTCCAGGCGGCGGGCGTGGCGACCCGCCCGCGGGGCGTGCGGGCGAGCAGGCCGGCCCGGACGAGGTAGGGCTCGGCGACCTCCTCGACGGTCTCGACCTCCTCGCCGACGGCCACGGCCAGGTTGCCGACGCCGACCGGTCCCCCGCCGAAGCGCCGCACCAGGGCGTCGAGGACGGCGCGGTCCAGACGATCCAGGCCCAGCTCGTCCACGTCGTAGACGGCCAACGCGTCGCGGGCGATCTGCTCGGTGACGATGCCGTCGGCGCGCACCTCGGCGTAGTCGCGGACCCGGCGCAGCAGCCGGTTGGCGATGCGCGGGGTGCCCCGCGCGCGGCCGGCGATCTCGACGGCGCCGTCCACTCGGAGGTCCACCCCGAGCAACGTCGCCGAGCGGTGCAGGATCGTCTCGAGATCGTCGACGTCGTAAAAGTCCAGGTGGCCGGTGAACCCGAACCGGTCCCGCAGCGGTCCGGTCAGCAGGCCGGCCCGGGTCGTGGCTCCGACGAGCGTGAACGGCGCCAGGTCGAGCGGAATCGCCGTCGCGCCGGGGCCCTTGCCGACAACAACGTCGACGCGGAAGTCCTCCATCGCCATGTAGAGCAGTTCCTCGGCCGGGCGCGCGACGCGGTGGATCTCGTCGATGAACAGCACCTCGCCCTCGCCGAGGCTCGTCAGCAGCGCCGCGAGGTCGCCCGCCCGCTCGATCGCCGGACCGCTGGTGACCCGGATCGGCGTGTTCAGCTCGGTGGCGATGATCATGGCCAGGCTGGTCTTGCCCAGGCCGGGCGGCCCGGACAGCAGCACATGATCGGGCGGGCGTCCGCGCCGCAGGGCACTTTCCAGGACGAGTTCGAGCTGCTCGCGCACCTTCGGCTGGCCCGGAAACTCGGCGAGCCGCTTGGGCCGCAGGCTGGCCTCGACCTCGCGCTCGGCGACGACCGGCATCGGCGAAACCAGATCCTCGTCGGGTGCGGGCGCGGTCACCGGGTGCGTCCGAGGAGTTGGATGCTCTGGCGCAGCAGGGCCGACACGTCGGGCGCGTCGCCGACGTCGGCCGCGACCACGTCGATGGCGTCACCGGCCTCCTTACCGGTGAAGCCCAGCCCGGCGAGCGCCTGACGCAGCTGCTCGCGCCACGGCGAAACCGGCGTGACCCCGGCGAAGTCAACCGCCGCCGAACTCTCGATGGAGCCGATGCGATCGCGCAGGTCGATGACGATGCGCTCGGCGCCCTTGCGACCGATGCCGGGCACCTTGGTCAGCGCGGCCAGGTCGTCGGTGGCGATGGCGCGGCGGACCTCGTGCGGCGGATGCACCGCGAGGATCGTCTGCGCCAGCTTGGGGCCCACCCCGTTGGCGGTCTGCAACAACTCGAACAGCGAGCGCTCGTCGTCGTCGGCGAAGCCGTAGAGGGTCAGCGAGTCCTCACGGACGACGAGGCTCGTCGCCAACCGAGCCTGCTCACCCACCCGCAGCCGGGCGAGTGTTCCCGGCGAGCACGACACCGACAGCCCGATGCCGCCGACCTCGACCACGGCGCCGTCCGGTCCGAGTGCGGCCACCTGGCCGCGCACGCTGGCAATCATCGCGCCATCTTCGCTGCCGCAGTGAGCCGAGCCTGCGCGGCCCCCCGCCAGAGCTGGCAGATCGCCAGCGCGAGCGCGTCGGCGGCGTCGGCCGGCCGGGGCATCTCGGGAAGTTTCAGCAGCCGGGTCACCATCGCGCCGACCTGTGCCTTGCCGGCCGTGCCCGAGCCGGTGACCGACGCCTTGACCTCGCTGGGCGTGTGCATCGCGACCGGGACGCCGGCCCGGGTGGCCGCCACGATCGCGAGTCCCGCCGCCTGGGCCGTGCCCATGACGGTGCGCACGTTGTGCTGGCTGAACACCCGCTCGACCGCGACGACGTCCGGCCGGAACCGCTCGATCGCCGCGGTGAGCGCGTCGGCGATGACCACCAGCCGATCGCCGACCTCGGCGTCGGACGGGGTACGGATGACGTCGACGCTCACCAGCGTCAACGCCCGCCCGGGAGCTCCGTCGACGACACCGACGCCGCATCGGGTCATGCCCGGATCCACGCCCAGCACCCGCACTGCGCCGACCTCCGCAAATCACCCGAACGGACGTTCGACAGCCTAGAGGCGTCCGGGCGAACGTCGGCGCAGACACACCGAGCACGCGGCCGCGCTACCACGCGGCCCGGGCGCGCGATCTCGTTGAGTGGCGCGTTATCACACGAGTGGCGCGGTACAACGCGCCACTCGACGTCAAACGCGCCACTCGACGGATGGGGCAGGATCCGCCTCCGGCGGATGAGGACAGCGGATAGGTTTACAGCGTGTGGAATGACCCGATCGCGTTTCGCCGGCGGCGCAGGTGGTCCCGGCCCGGCATGCGCGTCAGCCCGATATTTCTCGCATTCGTCGCACTCACCGCGTTCGGCGGGTGGCTGAGCTACGACGACTCGCGCTCCAGCGCGCGCTTCGGCGTCTTCTGCTTCGTGGTCGGCGGCTGGGTGGTGTCGCTGTGCCTGCACGAGTTCGGGCACGCCTACGCCGCCTACCGCGCCGGCGATCGCAGCGTCGAGGCAGCCGGCTACCTGACCCTGAACCCGCTCAAGTACGCCCACCCGTTCCTGTCGATCATCCTGCCGCTCATCTTCATCGCCCAGGGCGGCATCGGTCTGCCCGGCGGTGCGGTGTACCTGCACAAGCACGACTTCCGCAGCCGGGCGATGCAGAGCGTGGCCGCCGCGGCCGGACCGTTCTCGAACATCGTGTTCGCGGCGATCCTGCTGCTGCTCGCCCGCGGTCACGGCGACGGGCAGCACATCAACTTCTGGTCCGGCGTCGCGTTCCTGGGCTTCCTGCAGATCAGCGCGGCCGTGCTGAACCTGCTGCCGATCCCGGGCCTGGACGGCTACGCGATCATCGAGCCGTACCTTGATCCGCAGACCGCCCGCAGCTTCGAGCCGATCAAACCGTGGGGAATGCTCGGCGTATTCGTGCTGCTGCAGATCCACCAGATCAACGTCTGGTTCTTCGACCTCGTCGAGCGTTTCTACGACGCGACGGGGGCGCCGAAGATCCTCTGGGCAGTGGGATACGACCTGTTCCGCTTCTGGCGCGACTCACCCCTCGGGTAGGACGCTGATTCCGCTGCTGCCTCAGCTCCAGCACCAGGATCGTGATCAACAGCCCGTCAGCTAGCGATATCGGGCAGTTGAAGGGCTGTTGATCAAGCGGATCACGTCCGGCGCGTATATCTAGCCGACGGCGGCCATGACCTCGTCGCTGACGTCGAAGTTGGCCCACACGTTCTGCACGTCGTCGCTCTCCTCGAGCGCGTCGATCAGCCGGAACACCTTGCGGGCGCCGTCCTCGTCGAGCGGCACCTGCACACTCGGCACGAACGACGCCTCGGCCGACTCGTAGTCGATGCCGGCACCCTGCAGGGCGGTGCGCACCGGCACCAAGTCGGTGGCCTCGCTGACCACCTCGAACGCCTCGTCGAGGTCATTGACCTCCTCGGCGCCCGCGTCGAGCACGGCCGCGAGCACGTCGTCCTCGGTGGTGCCCTCCTTCGGCACGATCACGATGCCCTTGCGGGTGAATAGGTAGGACACCGAACCCGGGTCGGCCATCGAGCCGCCGTTGCGGGTCATCGCGATCCGGACCTCGCCGGCGGCCCGGTTGCGGTTGTCGGTGAGGCACTCGATCAGCACGGCGACGCCGCTCGGGCCGTAGCCCTCGTACATGATCGTCTGCCAGTCCGAGCCGCCCGCCTCGGCGCCCGAACCGCGCTTCACGGCCCGGTCGATGTTGTCGAGCGGCACGGAGGTCTTGCGCGCCTTCTGGATGGCGTCGTACAGCGTCGGGTTGCCGTCCGGGTCACCGCCGCCGGTGCGGGCCGCCACCTCGATGTTCTTGATCAGCTTCGCGAAGAGCTTGCCCCGCTTGGCGTCGATCACGGCCTTCTTGTGCTTGGTCGTGGCCCATTTCGAGTGGCCGCTCATGTAACCGCATTCCTCACCATGTCGCAGAAGTACGCGTGAACGCGTCCGTCGCCCATCAGCTCGGGATGGAACGACGTGGCCAGCAACTGCCGCTGGCGAACTGCCACAACCTTACCGGCGGCCGGACCGGTGGTAACGGCGGCGAGCGCGGTGGCGGCCGGCCCGACCGACTCGACCCACGGGGCCCGGATGAACACCGCGTGCACCGGGCCGCCGGAAAGGCCCTCGATCGTGACGTCCTCCTCGAACGAGTCGACCTGGCGCCCGAACGCGTTGCGGCGCACCGTCACGTCCAGGCCGCCGAAGGTTTCCTGGTCGGATGTGCCGTCGACGATGCGATCAGCCAGCAGGATCATGCCGGCGCAGGAGCCGTAGACCGGCAGTCCGCCGGCGATCACCTTGCGCAGCGGCTCGATCAGGTCGAAGGCGCGGGCCAGCTTGGCGATCGTGGTCGACTCCCCGCCCGGCAGCACCAGGCCGTCGATTGCCGCGAGCTCGTCCGGACGGCGTACCGGCATTGCCTCGGCGCCGGCGGCGGCCAGGGCGGCAAGGTGTTCGCGGACGTCGCCCTGCAGGGCGAGCACGCCGATCTTCACGGGCATAGCAATTCAGCCTAGGCGGGTGCCCGCGCCGCGGCGCGAGCCATCGAGATCGGCGTGGTCTGACCCAGTCGTGTCGAGCCGTGTCTAGTCGTGGCGATGCGCGGTGGCGTTCGCGTGCTCGCGGGCGTGCTTGGACGTGGACGGGCGCAGCACCAGGCTGTCCAGCAACTGCGAGGTCGCCGCGGCCACGGCGTCCACCGCGTCCTTGAACGCCTCGGCGTTGGCCGCGGACGGCGCCCGCATGCCGGCGACCTTGCGCACGTACTGCAGCGCCGCCGCCTCGATGTCGTAGTCGGTGACGTGCTCGACGAACGGGGCCCGCAGCGTATGAATGTTCCGACACATACCCCGATGCTAACCGCGCCCCGTGACAGACCGGCGGCCAACGCGTTGGGCGGGCGGCTGGTGACCAGGAGCGGGCCGCAGCCGCGCGTACGAGTAGCAGCCCGACGCTTCCTGCAGCGCGTTGCTGGAACGCCCTCCCTGGAAAAAGCAGCGCACCCGGCCCGATCGCGGGGCTGGTGACCGACGACGGGCCGCAGCCGCGCGAGCGAGCAGACGACCAGCGCTTCCAGCAGCGCGTTCCGCTTGCTCTACCAGCCGCGTTCGGCCAGGCGGTGCGGAGCCGGGACGTCCTCAACGTTGATGCCGACCATCGCCTCGCCCAGGCCGCGGGACACCTTGGCCAGAACGTCGGGGTCGTCGTAGAACGTGGTGGCCTTGACGATCGCCTCGGCGCGGCGGGCCGGGTTACCGGACTTGAAGATCCCCGAGCCGACGAATACACCCTCGGCCCCGAGCTGCATCATCATCGCCGCGTCGGCCGGCGTGGCGATGCCGCCGGCGGTGAACAGGACGACGGGCAGCTTGCCGGCCCGGGCCACCTCGACGACCAGGTCGTACGGGGCTTGCAGCTCCTTGGCCGCGACGAACAGCTCGTCCTCGCTGAGGCTGCCGATCCGCCGGATCTCGGCCCGGATCGCCCGCATGTGCGTGGTCGCGTTGGACACGTCACCCGTGCCGGCCTCGCCCTTGGAGCGGATCATCGCCGCGCCCTCGGTGATGCGCCGCAGCGCCTCGCCCAGGTTCGTCGCGCCGCACACGAACGGCACCGTGAACGCCCACTTGTCGATGTGGTTGGCGTAGTCGGCCGGGGTCAGTACCTCGGACTCGTCCACGTAATCGACGCCAAGTGACTGCAGGACCTGGGCCTCGACGAAATGCCCGATGCGCGCCTTGGCCATGACCGGGATCGAGACCGTGCTGATGATGCCGTCGATCATGTCCGGGTCGCTCATGCGGGACACCCCGCCCTGGGCGCGGATGTCGGCGGGCACGCGCTCGAGCGCCATCACCGCGACGGCGCCCGCGTCCTCGGCGATCTTGGCCTGGTCAGGCGTGACGACGTCCATGATCACGCCGCCCTTGAGCATCTCGGCCATGCCGCGCTTGACGCGGGCGGTCCCGACGGCGTGGTCAGTGCGTGGTTGGGCTTCGGACATGCCGTCGATTCTACGGGCGGCGGCCGGCCGGACCGCCGGGCCGCTGGGACATCGATGGCCCGGCGCGCCGAGCCGGTCGTCAGGACAGCGGCGCCCCGTTGGTCACCAGAACGACCCAGGTCTTGCCCGGGGCGAGCGGAATGGGCTTGCCGTGCTTGTCGCGCAGAGTGGTCCCGGCCTTGCCCGCGAGCCGCGTCCAGGTGCCGTCCAGGCGGTGCCCGTTACGGAAGACGGCCACCCGGCCCCGTCCGACCGAGTGCGTGTATTGCGCCGGGTTGCCCGCCACGTCCACGTCGCCGGGATGCACCGTGACGTTGCAGAACTGCACGATGACGTTGGAGGCCGCGATCGGCGCGCCGTCGGCCGCCGACTGCTGCGAGCCCCCGATCACGCGAACGTAGCGGCTCAACTTCGCACTCCACTGGAAGTTCACCGGTGTTCCGCCGACCTGGGTCTGCACGTGGGTCGCCTTGGGGGTGCTGCTCAACCCCGGGGGCGTGGTCTTCCACGTGAAGCCGATGCTCGCGGCGCCGGCCGAGTGCACCGCCGAACTCACCTGCGACAGGTCAGACGTCAGGTTGTACGGCACGGGACGGGAGCCGTCGCGTCCGAACCCCGGGCCGCCCCGGTCATTGATCACCGCATGCAGCGAGGACTTGTCCAGCGTCGGTAGGGAGTCGCCGCCGCCGCCGGACGCGACGAGCGCGATCGGCCCGTACTGGGCCAGCAACTCCGGATCGCTGGTCCGCACGCTGCGCACCGCCTCGACGGTGGGCTTGTGCGTCGCGAAGACGGAGACGAGACGGGTCAGCCCGCCCTCGGCCTGCTCGACGTAGACGACGTCGGCCTGGTCGATGCCGCGTTGGGGACGGCCGCTTTCGGTGTCGTCGATCTTGACGGCGACGACCGCGCCTTTCGGCACCGCGCCAACGCCGGTCAGCGGATTCACCGCCGGCGGCTTCGGCTTGGGCTTCGGCTTCGGTGTGGGCTTCGGTGTCGGCTTCGTCGTCGCGGTGGTGGACGGCAGCGGGGTGGGCGTCTCGGCCGCGTGGTGCGAGCTGCCACTCGTGGCGACGAGGCCGCCGACGGTTCCACCGGCGACGAGCACAACCGCCACGGCGCCGGCCGCGACCTTCTGCCCGGTCGTGAAGCGCGCCCCGAGCGCGGCCAAGCGTTCGCCGAGATTCACCGGCTGATCTCCTCCTGCGATGCGGTGCCGCCATCGGCCCGGTCGGGGCCATCCGCGTTCGGCGGATCGTAGACGGGCAGCGTGTCGTCTATGTCGAAGAACTGCGGCATGTCGCGACGACCGGCCAGCCGTAACAATCGCGGCATGCGCCGGCCACGCAGCGTTCTCGTGTCGCGGACGGCGTCGTTGTAGAACCGCCGCGCGATGAGTACCCGAGTGCCGGCCTCGTGCAGCTCCTCGAGCGTGGACGGGGGCAGCTCCGGGTGTTGATCGGCCAGGTCGACCACCGCGCGTCCCACCTCGTTCTCAGCGGTCTCGCGATCGTCGAGGGAGGCGTTGAGCGCGCCCTCCGACAGCCGCTCCAGCCGAGCTCGCTCGGGCTCGCGCAGCGGGCCCGCCGCGGACTCCGCGATGTGCATCAGGGCCGCGGCGCGCCGCACGAGTTGCGCGTCCAAGGCTGCTTGGGCCGCGTCGACGCGCGCGTGCAGCCGGTCGAGACGGGTGAGGGTGAACGTGACCCAACTGGTCAGCAATACGGCAAGCAGAACCGCCGCGATGAGCCAGCCAGCCGACAGCATGGTGGCAGAGCCTAACCGCCGCTACCTGCGGGGTTCCCGGCGCGTTGGATCAAGCGGTGCCGAGGCGCCGGCGATCGCGAGGTCGTAGACGCGCAGCACCTCCTTGACGACCACGGACCAGTCGAATGGGGCCACCGCCTTCGTACCGGCCGCGACGAGCTGCTGGCGCAGCCCCGGTTCGTCGAGCACCCGGGCGAGCTCATCGGCCAGCGCGGCGGAATCACCGATCGGGAACAGCTCACCCGCTGGGTTGGTTGGGTCACCCCCGCTGAGCACTCGCTTGAACGCTTCGAGCTTGCTGGCGACGATCGGGGTCTCGGCCGCCATCGCCTCGAGCAGGATGACGCCGAAGCTCTCCTGGCCGGTATTCGGGGCGCAGTACACGTCGACGCTCTTGAGCATGCGCGCCTTGTCGGGTTCGCTCACCTGACCCATCAGGTCGATGCGGTCACGCAGTATCGGCGGGACGCCGTCCAGGAACTCCTCGGCCTCGCCCCGCCCGGCCACCAGCAGCCGCAATTCCGGGCGAGCCGTCGCCAGCTGATCGAACGCCGCGATCAGCACGTCCATGCCCTTGCGCGGCTCGTCGTAGCGGCCGATGAAGCCGACCGTGCCCCCGGCCCGCGGGTAGCCAGGCAGCGGGACCGCGTCGGTGTAGTGCGACACCGCGACGCCGTTGGGGATGACGACGGCGTCGGCGCCGAGGTGCTCGACGATCACCTTGCGGGCGGCGTCGGACACTGCGATGCGCCCGGACAGCTTCTCCAGGAACGGCTGGAGCACGGTGTCGAACATGGACAGGAACCGCGACCGGGTGGTGGCCGCGTGGAACGTCCCGACGAGCGGGCCGTCGTGGATCATGCAGGCCAGCAGCGACAGGCTCGGCGGCGCCGGCTCGTGCACGTGGACGACGTCGAAATCGCCGTCGCGCAGCCAGCGGCGCACCCGGGTGGCCGACACCAGGCCGAACTGCACGCGCGCGACCGAGCCGTTGTACGGGATGGGTACCGACCGCCCGGCCGTCACCACGTAGGGCGGCAGGTCGGGGGTCTCCTCGTCGCCCGGGGCGAGCACCGACACCTGGTGGCCCAGCTCGATCAGCTGCTCGGCGAGATCGCGCACGTGCGCCTGCACCCCCCCGGGAATGTCCCAGGAGTACGGGCACACGATGCCGATGCGCACTAGTGTCTATGGCCGTTCAGCGGGGCAGTGCGAACCGAGAGGTCAGACAGCCACAACTTCTGCAGCATGTGCCAGTCGGACGGATGCTCGGCGATCCGGGTCTCGAACACGCTGGCCAGTGCTTGCGTCCCGGCCCGCACCTTCTCCGCGAGACGCTTTCCGGTCAGCTCGACGGGTGGGCCGATCCACTGCCCCCATCCGCCGTCCGCTGTGAACCAGAGGCTGACGGGCAGCAGGGCCGCGCCTGTGGTCGCGGCCAGCAGCGCCGGCCCGCCCGGCATCCGGGTGGCCTCGCCGAAGAATTCGACCTCGACCCCGTTGCGGGACAGGTCGCGGTCGGCCAGCAGGCACACGGCGCGACCGGCCCGCAGCCGCTCGGCGAGCGTCTCGGCCGGCGATGCGCCTCCGGTCAGCGGCAGCACCTCCATGCCCAGGCTCTCCCGGTAGGCGACGAACCGGTCGTAGAGCGACTCGGGCTTGAGCCGCTCGGCGACGGTGGTGAACGAGCCGCAGTGCGCCACCAGCCAGATGGCGGCCGCGTCCCAATTGCCCATGTGCGGCAGCGCCAGAATGAAGCCCTTGCCGGCGCGGACCGCCGCGTCGATGTGCTCGGCGCCCGTCGTGTTCGCCTCGGCGTTCGCGGCGACAGCGCGCGGATCCATCTTGGGCAGCCGGAACGTCTCGAGCCAGTAGCGGGCGTAGGACCGCAGGCCCTCACCGACCAGCTCGTCGAGCTCGGCGTCGGAGGCCTGCGGGACGACGCGGCGCAGGTTCTTGCGCAGCTGCTGGGCGCCCTTGCCGTTGCGCACCGTGGCCACGTCCGCCACCGTCCGGAACGCGCGCCGCGCGAACGGCGACGGCAGCGCCTTGACCGCGCCCCACCCAGCGGCGAAGCTCAGATCGACGGCGCGCGCCCGCAGGTCGCCCACATTCACCGGCTCACCCCGCCTCGCGCCTCCCTCTGCTCTGCCCTGGACTGCCGCCATACGGTAGCGAGCCGCTGAGCCACCGTGATCGTCGAGGCGCCGACGAGCAACCACACCGCGATCGCCTGCACGTAGGGCACCCGCAGGTGCTGCCCGGACAATCCCGTCCCGACCAGGATGATGATGAGCCGCTCGGCCCGCTCCGCGATGCCCACCGTGGCGTTGAGCCCGACGCCCTCGGCCCGGGCCCGGATGTAGGAGGTCAGCGAGCCAAGGATGAGGCACAACAGGCAGCCGGCGAGCATCCAGGGCTGGTCGTGCCGGGCGAAGTACCAGCCGATGCACGCGAACACCGCGGCGTCGACGATGCGGTCGCAGGTCGAGTCGAGGACGGCCCCGAACTTCGACGCCGTGCCTCCCGCTCGGGCGACGGCACCGTCGAGGACGTCGAGCATGACGCAGCCCCAGATCAACATCGTCCCGGAGAACCACCAGCCCTGGGTGAAGAAGATCAGCGCACCGGCGGTCGCCCCGACCGTGCCGACCAGCGTGATCTCGTCCGGCGTGATGCCGGCCCGGGCCAGGCGGACGCCGAGCGGGTTGATCGTCTTCGACACCCATTGGCGGGCGTGAATGTTCAGCACGTGTCGGCGGTCCTCTGCTCTGTCTTGCTCTTCGCGCAAGCGCTCATCGCGCGCTCGCTCCGCTCCTCACTCGTTCCTCGCTGCGATGCTCACTCGCTCGGGCGGCCCGCTCACGATAGCGGCCGATCCGTCCGATCTTGCCGATGCGCTTGTCGCGCGCTACGGATAGGTGTCGAATGCGATAACGCCTCGTGTACCCGGTGCCAGCGAGAGGACGCTCTATGTCGACGAAAAAGACCGCGACGAAGACCGCGGTGGCCGTCATCGAGACTGCCGATCGCCCGGAGAAAATCCGCAATATCGCGCTCGTCGGACACTCCGCCGCAGGCAAGACCACGCTCGTCGAGTCGCTGCTCGCGGCGACCGGCACCATCGGACGGGCCGGCACCGTCACCGAGGGCACCACGGTCAGCGACGCCGACCCGGTCGAGGTCGCCCAGCAGCGGTCCGTCGTCCTGTCGGTCTGCCCGCTGCGCCACGACGACATCGTGATCAACCTGCTCGACACGCCCGGCTACCCCGACTTCACCGGCGAGCTGCGGGCCGGGCTGCGCGCCGCGGACGCGGCCCTGTTCGTCGTGCCGGCCACCGACGACATCGACCCCATCACCGTGTCGATCTGGGAGGAATGCGCCGCGCTCGGCACGCCTCGGGCGGTGGTCGTGACCAAGCTCGACGCCCCCCGCGCGTCGCTGGCCTCGGCGCTCGCCGCGTGCCAGCGGGTGTTCGGCGGCGACGACGGGCAGGCGGTGCTGCCGCTGTACCTCACCGTGGGCGGCGCTCCGGACGAGGCGCCCGAGTCGCTGGTCGGGCTGCTGAGCCAGACCGTTTACGACTACTCGGCCGGCTTCCCGCCGAAGGAGGTGTCGCTGTCCGACGAGGTTGCTGTGGACGGCGACGTGAGCTCGGCCCGCGAGGCGCTGATCGAGGCGATCATCAACAACAGCGAGGACGAGTCGCTGCTGGACCGTTACCTCGGCGGCGAGGAGATCGGCGTCGACGTGCTGGTCGGCGACCTGGAGACGGCGGTGGCCCGGGGCACGTTCTTCCCGGTCATCCCGGTGTGTGCCTCGACCGGGCTGGGCCTGGCCGAGCTGCTCGAGCTCCTGTCCGGCGCGTTCCCGTCCCCGGTCGAGCTGGATCCCCCGGCCACCATGTCGCTGTACGGGACGACCGTCGAGGTCAACGGCTGCGCCGCGGACGGTCCGCTGCTGGGCGAGATCGTCCGCACGAGCGTCGACCCGTACCTGGGCCGGTTGTCCATCGTCCGGATCTTCTCGGGCACGCTCGTCCCCGAGACGGCGGTGCACGTCTCCGGGCACGGCGGCGAGTCGCGCGGGCACCCCGATCACGACACGGACGAGCGGGTCGGGCAGATCTTCTCCCCGCTCGGTACGACGCTGCGTCCCATCGAACGCGCCGTCGCGGGGGACATCTGCGCGATCGCCCGGCTGGGCTCGGCCGAGACCGGCGACACCGTCTCGGCGAGGACGGCCCCGCTGCTCATCGAGCCGTGGGAGATGCCCGAGCCGCTGCTGCCGGTGGCGGTCCACGCCGCGACCCGCGCCGACGAGGACGCGCTGGCCAAGGCGCTGGGTCGGCTCACCGCCGGAGACCCGACCGTCCGCGTCGAACGCCAGGCCGAGACAGGCCAACTCGTGCTGTGGTGCCTCGGCGAGGCGCACGCCGACGTGGTGCTCGACCGCTTGCGCGCCACCGGCGCCCACGTCGACACGGTGCCGCTGCGGGTCGCGCTGCGCGAGACGTTCACCGGTGAGGCGCGCGGGCACGGGCGGCTGGTGAAGCAGTCCGGGGGCCACGGGCAGTACGCGGTGTGCGACGTCGTCGTCAGCCCGCTGCCCCGCGGCTCGGGCGTGCAGTTCACCGACAAGGTCGTCGGCGGCGCGGTGCCCTCGCAGTTCATCAGCTCGGTCGAGAAGGGCGCGCGGGCCCAGCTCGAGCACGGTTTGGACAACGACCACGTCCAGATCGTCGACGTCCTGGTCACCCTCGTCGACGGCAAGGCACACAGCGTCGACTCCTCCGATGCCGCCTTCCAGATGGCGGGCGGGCTGGCCGTCAAGGACGCCGCCGCGAACGGCGGCGTCTCGCTGCTCGAACCGCTGGCCACCGTCGACATCACCGTGCCCGACACCCACGTCGGCGCCGTGCTGTCGGACCTCTCGGGGCGCCGCGGTCGGGTCACCGGCACCGAGCCGGACCCGAGCGCGCCCTTGGGCATGGAGCGCACCGTCGTCCACGCCGAGGTGCCCGACGCCGAGCTGACCCGCTACGCGATCACCCTGCGCTCGCTCACCGCCGGCACCGGTCGCTTCACCCGCACCTTCGCCCGGTACGAAGTGGTGCCGGGAAACGTGGCCTCAGCGCTGCGCACGGCGTCAATCAGCTGAGCCCCGCCTCCCCCAGCCGATTTTGGTTCGGACGCCCCGTATATCGGGGCTTCCGAACCAAAATCGGGACGGCTAGCGGCGCTTGCGGACGCCGAAGACGCCGCGGGTGATCTCGCGACCCAGGGCGCTGGCGGCCGAGCGGGTGAACGACTTGAACGCCGACGAGCCGAGCAGTCCGCCGAGGACTCCCCCGGCGGCGGCCTCCTTGCCGCCACGGTCGTGCTGCTCGGCCGGGGCATCCTGCTTCGGTGCGTCGTCGCCCTTCGGCGCCGGCGCCAGCTTCGCCGCGAGCTTCTCGTAGGCCGACTCGCGGTCGACGGCCGCTCCGTAGGTCGCCTGCAGCGGCGACGAGGCGACCGCCTGCTGCTGGGCCGAGGCCTCGATCTGGCCCATCAGCGAACGCGGCGGACGGAGCCGGGTCCACGCCACCGGGGTCGGCGCGCCCGTCTCGGACAGGACGGTGATGATCGCCTCGCCCGTCCCGAGCTGCGTGAGGTCCTCGGACAGGTCGTAGTCCTTGGTCTTCGGGTAGGTCTTGACGGCCTTGGCCAGCGCCGCGGCGTCGTCCGGCGTGAACGCCCGCAGCGCGTGCTGCACCCGGTTGCCGAGCTGGCCGAGCACGTCGTCGGGGACGTCCTTCGGGTTCTGGGTCACGAAGAAGATGCCGACGCCCTTGGAGCGGATCAGTCGCACAGTTTGGGTGACCGCGTCCAGAAACGCCTTCGACGCCCCCTCGAAAAGCAGGTGCGCCTCGTCGAAGAAGAACACCAGCTTGGGCTTGTCGACGTCGCCCACCTCGGGCAACTCGTGGAACAGGTCGGCGAGCAGCCACATCAGGAACGTGCTGAACAGCTGTGGTCGATCCTGCAGGTTGGTCAGCTCGATCGCACTGATCACGCCCTTATCGCCGGACGTGCGCAGCAGCTCCTTGGTCTCCCACTCGGGTTCGCCGAAGAAGACGTCGCCGCCCTTGTCCGACAGGCCGATCAGCTCGCGCAGGATCACGCCGGCGGTGGCCGACGACAGCCCGCCGAGGCTCGCGAGGTCGGCCTTGCCCTCGTCGCTGACCAGGTACTGGATCACGGCCCGCAGGTCCTTGAGGTCGAGCAGCGCCAGCCCGGCGCTGTCCGCGTAGTGGAAGACGAGCCCGAGCGAGGACTCCTGGGTGTCGTTGAGGCCGAGCACCTTCGACAGCAGGGTCGGGCCGAACGAGGTCATGGTCGCGCGCAGCGGCACGCCCGTGCCGACCCCGCCGAGGGCGAGGAACTCGACCGGATAGGCCGTGGCGGCCCAGTCGTCGCCGGTGTCCTTGACTCGCTGGGTGATCTTGTCGTTGGACGTGCCGGCCTGCGAGAGTCCGGACAGGTCGCCCTTGACGTCGGCGACCACCACGGGGACGCCGGCGTCGGAGAGTTGCTCGGCCAGCACCTGCAGCGTCTTCGTCTTGCCGGTGCCCGTGGCGCCGGCGATCAGTCCGTGCCGGTTCAGCGTCGACAGGGGAACCCGGATGTGCGCGTCCGGATAGGCGGCGCCGCCCAGCACCACCGAGCCGAACTCCAGCGCCGGTCCCTGGAACGCGTACCCGTCGGCGATGCGCTTGGCATCGGCGGCCTTGGGACCGGAAGGGGCATCGGGCATGGCGAACTCCTCGGACGCGTGGCCAGGAACGGGGTCAGCCTAGGACAGCGCGTCACGCCTTCGCCGCGGGACTCGCCAGCCACGAATCCGGCGCCCGGCCGGATCGCACGGCTCGGTAGGTTGGCCGGATGCCTGTCACCTGCAACGTTTCGATCTCGGCCGACGGATTCGTCGCCGGGCCGAGGCAGAGCGTCGACAACCCGATCGGCGAGGGCGGCATCCGCCTGCACGAGTGGCACTTCGACCCGCAAGGCGGCGACCAGGCCATCGTCGACGAATGGCAGGGCACGCCCGGCGCCTACATCATGGGCCGCAACATGTTCGGCCCCGGTCGCGGCGAATGGGACCTCGACTGGCGGGGCTGGTGGGGCGACGAGCCGCCCTATCATGCGCCGGTCTTCGTTCTCACCCATCACCCGCGCGAATCGTTGACCATGGACGGCGGAACCACCTTCCACTTCGTCACCGAGGGCATCGCGACGGCGCTCGAGCAGGCCAAGGCCGCGGCCGGCGGCCAGAACGTGGAGATCGCGGGCGGCGCCAGCACGATCAACGCCTACCTGCACGCCGGAGCGGTCGAGGAGCTGCACCTACACATCTCGCCGATCCTGCTCGGCGCGGGCGAGCGGCTCTTCGACGGCGTCTCGCCCGACCTGAAGCTGGAACCCATCCACGTGCAGACCTCCCCCGCCGTCACGCACATCCGCTACCGCGTCGGCTAAGCCCGTGTTCGGCGGGTGATCTTGGAGTTGCGGTCGCTATTCAGCCACAGTTCCAAGATCATCGCCTCGAGGGCGGCGCCTACTCGTCGGGCAGGTTCAGCTTCGACAGGTCAGGCAGCTTCGTACCGGGCGGCAGCTGAGCCGGCAGGTTGCCGAATCCGCCGGGCAAGCCCGGCCCGCTGCCCATTCCGGGGAAGCCGGCCGGCATGCGGGGCTGGGTCGGGCCGCGTCCGGACCGGCCCTTCTTGCCCTTCTTGCCCTTGGCCGACTTGGTGTTCTTGCGCCGCATGCCGGGCAGGCCCATGGCCCCGCCCATCTGCTGCATCATCTTGCGGGCCTCGAAGAACCGATCGACGAGCTGGTTGACGTCACTGACGGCGACCCCCGAGCCGTTGGCGATGCGCAGCCGGCGCGAACCGTTGATGATCTTGGGGTTCTCGCGTTCGGCGGGGGTCATGCCGCGGATGATCGCGGAGGTGCGGTCCAGGTCACGGTCGTCGACCTGGCTCATGGCCTCCTTCATCTGCCCCATGCCGGGCATCATGCCGAGCAGGTTCGAGATCGGGCCCATCTTGCGGATGGCCTGAAGCTGATCGAGGAAGTCCTCGAGCGTGAACTTGTTGCCGCTGGCGAGTTTGCTCGCCATCTTCTCGGCCTCAGCCTGATCGAAGGTCTTCTCGGCCTGCTCGATCAGGGTCAGCATGTCGCCCATGCCGAGGATGCGCGAGGCCATCCGGTCGGGGTGGAAGACGTCGAAGTCCTCGAGCTTCTCGCCGTTGGACGCGAACATGATCGGCTGGCCGGTGACGTAGCGCACCGATAGCGCCGCACCGCCGCGGGCGTCGCCGTCGAGCTTGGTGAGCACCACGCCGCTGAACCCGACGCCGTCGCGGAACGCCTCGGCGGTGTTCACCGCGTCCTGGCCCACCATGGCGTCGACGACGAACAGCACCTCGTCGGGTTGGACGGCGTCGCGAATGTCGGCCGCCTGCTGCATCATCTCGGTGTCAATGCCCAGCCGGCCGGCGGTGTCGACGATGACCATGTCGTGCTGGGCTCGCCGGGCGAACTCGATCGAGTCACGCGACACAGCAACGGGATCGCCGCTGTCCCCTCCCGTCGGTCGCGAGCTCCCGTCGCCGACGTTGCCCGGCTGCGGCGCGTAGACGGCCACGCCGGCCCGTTCGGCCACGACCTGCAGCTGGGTCACGGCGTTCGGACGCTGCAGGTCGGCGGCCACCAGCAGCGGGGTGTGGCCCTGCTCGCTGAGCCAGCGGGCCAGCTTGCCGGCCAGAGTCGTCTTACCCGAGCCCTGCAGGCCGGCGAGCATGATCACGGTCGGCGGCGTCTTGGCGAACTGCAGCCGGCGCGTCTCGCCGCCGAGGATAGCGACGAGCTCCTCGTTGACGATCTTGATGACCTGCTGGGCGGGGTTGAGCGCCTTGGAGACCTCCTCGCCGCCGGCCCGGTCCTTGAGCACGGCGATGAACTGCCGCACCACCGGCAGCGCGACGTCGGCCTCCAGCAGCGCGATGCGGATCTCGCGCGCGGTGGCGTCGATGTCGGCCTCGGACAGCCGACCCTTGCCGCGCAGGTTGGTAAATACGGCGGACAGGCGATCGGACAGGGTGTCGAACAAGTCGGAATCCTTACGGCTGGGCGGGACGCTGCCCAGCGTACGTGTCAGCCCCGGTGCGCGAGCAGGTACAGCCAGTCCCGGCCGTGGCTCAGTCGTGACACTTCGACAATGTGCCATCCGGCGCCGGCCAGCAACTCGTGCAGCTGCGTCTCCCGATGGCGGACGAACCAGCGGGGCTGGTCGGAGCCGTGGTGGCCGCTTTCCCAGCCCTCGCCGTCGCCGTCGGCGACCGCGAGGTGCAGCAACCCGGACGCGTGGGTGACCCGGGCGAACTCGTCCAGCACCTGCGGCACGTTGTGGCGGGGGACGTGCAAGAGCGCCGCGCTGCACCACACCCCGTCCAGAGCCGCGTCACGCACCGGCAGCGCGCGCATGTCCGCCTGCACGGCCCGGCCCAGGCTCTGCGAGCGCAGCATGCCAAACGAGAGATCGAGCCCGGCGACCCGTGCGCCGCGGCCCCGCAGCAAGAGCGTGTCGCGCCCGGGTCCGCAGCCGGCGTCGAGTACCCGCGGCCGTTCGGGCAGGCGGACCAGGAAGGCGGACATGAGCCGGTCGAGCTCGGGCCACGGCGTTGCCGCCCGGGCGGCGAAGTCGGCGGCGACCGCGTCGTAGGTCGCGCGCGTCCGCCGGACCGGGTCCATCAGACCAACCCGCGGCCACCGTCGACGTAGAGGACCTGGCCGGTGACGTAGCCCGACTCCTCGGCGGCGAAGAAGGCGACGGCGTTGGCGATGTCGGCCGGCACTCCCCCCCGGCGCACCGGCGTCACCTGCGCGTTCGCCTCGCGCATCTGCTCGATGGTCGTGCCGATGCGCTCGGCGGTGGCCTTGGTCATCGCCGTCTCGATGAAGCCGGGGGCGATCGCGTTGGCGGTGATGCCGAACGGACCCAGCTCGATGGCCAGCGTCTTGGTCAAGCCTTGCAGGCCGGCCTTCGCGGTCGAGTAGTTGGCCTGGCCCCGATTGCCCAGCGCGGACGTGGACGACATCGAGATGATCCGCCCGTACTTGGCCGCAACCATGTGCTTCTGCGCGATCTGGCTGGCCAGGAACGCGCCGCGCAGGTGCACCTCCATGACCGTCGTCCAGTCGTCGTCGCTCATCTTGAACAGCAGGTTGTCGCGCAGCACGCCGGCGTTGTTGACCAGGATGTGCAGCCCGCCGAACTCGGCCACCACCCGGTCGACCGCCGCCTGCACCTGATCGCGCTGCGACACGTCAGCGGCCACGGCGAACGCCCCGCCGCCGATCTCCTTGGCGACGGCAGTCGCGGCGTCTTCGTTGAGGTCGAGTACCGCCACCTTCGCGCCGCCGGCCGCGAGTCGGCGAGCTGCCTCGGCCCCGATCCCCTGGGCACCTCCGGTGACGAGTGCGACCCGGTCCTGGACACCTGACATGGCGAGCTCCCCTTCGACGATACGACTGGCGTCGAACCTATCGAACGGGCCTTACCCGACCTCTGCATTCGTCCGACATTAGTTGTACGGTTATAACTATTAGCCCAACGAAGGAGTCACTTGGATGTGGGATCGCCGCCGGACTCTGATCTTCGTCATCTGCTGCCTGAGCCTGTTCCTCGTCGGCCTGGACAACACGATCGTCAACATCGCGCTGCCGGCGATCGGTGAGGATCTGCACGCAAACGTGTCCGGCCTGCAGTGGACGGTCGACTCGTACACGATCGTGCTGGCCAGCCTGCTCATGCTGGGCGGCTCGACGGCCGACCGGCTCGGCCGGCGGCGCATCTTCCAGATCGGGCTGGTCCTGTTCACGCTCGGCTCGCTGCTGTGCGGGGTGGCGCCGGGGCTCGGTTGGCTCGTCGCGTTTCGCGTGCTGCAGGCAGTCGGCGGCTCGATGCTCAACCCGGTGGCGATGTCGATCGTCACGAACACGTTCCCGGATCCGCACGAGCGGGCCCGCGCCATCGGCTTCTGGGGGGCCACGTTCGGCATCAGCATGGCGCTCGGACCGGTCATCGGCGGGCTGCTGGTGCCTCTCGACTGGCGGGCCATCTTCTGGATCAACGTGCCGGTCGGCATCGCGGCGATGGTGCTGGCCCGCAAGTACATCCCCGAATCACGCGCTCCGAGGCCGCGCCGGGTCGACCCGGTCGGGCAGGTGCTGGTGATCGTGCTGCTGGGCTCGCTGACCTACTCGATCATCGAGGGTCCCGGCGCCGGCTGGACGTCCCCGCGCATCGTCGCGCTGTTCGCCCTGTCGGGTGCGGTGCTGGTGGCTCTGATCGGGTACGAGCGGCGCCGGATCGAGCCGCTCGTCGAGATGCGGCTGTTCCGCAGTGCCCCGTTCACCGGCGCGACGGCCATCGCCGTCCTCGTGTTCTGCGCGCTCGCCGGGCTGCTGTTCCTGAGCACGCTGTACCTGCAGGAGACGCGCGGCCTATCGACCCTGCAGGCCGGTCTGTGCACGCTACCTACAGCCGCGCTGCTCATCGTGATGGGACCGATATCGGGACGGCTCGTCGCTACTGTCGGTCCGCGGATCCCGCTACTGATCGGCGGGTCGGCGATCGCGGCCGGCGCGCTCGCGTTGACCGGGCTCAGCCCGCACACGCCGATCGTCGCGTTGCTCGGGATCTACGCGCTGCTCGGCCTAGGCTTCGGCATGGCCAACGCACCGATCACCAACACGGCCGTCTCCGGGCTCCCCCGTTCGCAGGCCGGGGTCGCGGCGGCGTTCGCGTCGACGAGTCGGCAGGTCGGCAACACGCTGGGCGTCGCGATCATCGGGTCGGCCGTGACCTCGCGTATCCACGGCCCGCTGGGTCCCGGCCTGGCCCAGGCGAGCCACGTCGGCTGGTGGGTCATGACGGGATGTGGCGCCGCCGTCGTGCTGATCGCGCTGGCGACGACCGGCCGCTGGGCGCGGGCCACCTCGACCCGCACGGCCGCCCAACTCAAGACGCTCGAGCCCGCTGCGGTGCTGTCATGAGCCGCGCCGGCCGCGCGTGGGTGGCGATGCAGACGCTCGTCACCGACGCCAACGACCGCCGCCGCGCAGTGGCCGACGCGCTCGACATGAGCTACATCCGGGTCAAGGCGCTGCGCCGGATCGCGGCGGCGCCGATGACCATCCGCGAGCTCACGGACGCCTTGGTCATCGACGCGCCGTACACCACCGTCGTCGTCGACGACCTGGAGCGGCGCGGCTTCGTCGAGCGCAGCGTCGATCCGCGCGACCGGCGCCGCCGGATCGTCGCCGTGACGGAGAACGGAACCCGTCAGGCCGCCGAGGCGGGCCGGATCCTGGAGGAGCCGCCGGAGGCCCTCCGCGCGCTGCCGGCCGATGACCTGGCGGCGCTCGAGCGCATCGTCACGTCGTTGCTGCCACCATCCGCCGCACTCCGGCCAGCCAGCGATCGGGGTCGGCGGCCAGGTGCGCCCAGTACGTCGCCACCTCGGGATGGGGCAGGATCAGGAAGGTCTCGGCCGCGAGCCCGCTGACCACGGAGTCGGCCACCTGCTCGGGCGTGATGATCGCGCCGGCCGCGGCGACCGCTCGCGCGGACGGATGGTCAGCGGCCAACGGCTCCATGAGCAGCGGCGTCGACACTCCTTGCGGGCACAGCACGCTGACGCCGATGCCGCGGTCGCCGTACTCGACGGACAGCCACTGCGCGAGCCCGACGGCGGCGTGCTTGGTGGCCGAGTACGGCGCGTCGCCCGGGGCAATCAGCAACCCCGCGGCCGACACGGTGTTGAGCAGGTACCCGCGTCCGCGCTCGAGCATGCCCGGCAGCACGGCGCGGGCGGCGTAGACATGGGCCATCACGTGCACGTCGTAGGCCAGCCGCCAGGCCTCGTCGCCTCCGTCGTCGCCTGCCTCGATGCCGACGCCAGTGGCGATGCCGGCGTTCGAGCAGAACAGATCGACCCGGCCGTGCGCGCTCTCGGTGCGGGCCACCAGCTCGGCGACGGCCGCGGGGTCGGTGACGTCGGTCGTGTCGGCCGTGGCGCCGATCGTCTCGGCCACGGCGTGCGCCGCCGTCCCGTCCCGATCGGAGACGACGACCGCCGCCGCGCCTTCGCCGGCGAAGCGCCGGGCCAGGGCCGCGCCGATGCCACTGCCGGCACCGGTCACCACGACGACGGCGTCCTTGACGTCCATCAGGCCGTCCCGAGTCGGCGGATCACGTCGAGCGCGGCGACCGGATCCGCCAGCTCGGGGGTCAGCAGCACCGCGAGTACCGGCGTCTTGACGCCGGCCTTGGCGTAGTCGCGCACCTGGTCGCGACACGACTCGGGGCTGCCGTGCACGACGAGCGCGTCCACGACCTCGTCCGGCACGGCCGCGGCGGCTCCGGCCCGATCGCGGGCGGCCCAGCGCTCGTGCATCTCGCGCAGCGCCTCGCCTCGGCCCAGCCAGTCGTGGAACGCGGCGTAGGCCGGCACGGTCAGGTAGGACGCGATCAGCCAGCGTCCGACGTTGCGCGCGTACTCGACGTCGTCACTCGGGCAGACGAACACTCGAGCCACGACGTCGGCATCAGGATTGCCGATCGCCTCGACGCAGCGCGGCACGTCGCTCGCGGCGAGCCAGTTCAGGATCGCGCCGTCGGCCTCGCGCCCGGCCAGGCGCAGCATCTGCGGACGCAGCGCCGCGAGCAGCACGGGCGGCGGCGTCGCCGGAGGGTTCTCGAGCTTGAACCGGTGCACCTCGAACGTGTCGAACGCGCCATCGACGCGCTCACCGGCCAGCGCCGCCTTGACGAAACGCAGCACATCGCGGGTGCGCCGGTACGGCTCGTCGAATGCCAGGCCGTTCCAGTCCCGCACGATCGCCGGGCTGGACGCGCCGAGCCCCAGCACGAACCGTCCCGGCGCGAGGGAGGCCAGCGTCGCCGCCGACATCGCGATCAGCGCCGGACCGCGCGTGTACACCGGCACGATGGCGGTGCCAAGTCGCAGCGACGGCTGCCATTGGGACGCGAGCGCCAGCGGGGTGAACGCGTCGCTGCCGGCGACCTCCGACGACCACGCGTCGGTGTAGCCGAAGCCCGGCAGCGCGCGCACCAGATCGGCGTGGTCGGCGAGCGGCAGCCCGAGCTGCGGGATCGTCAACCCCCACCCGGTCATAGGAGTGCCCGGTTCGCTCATATATCAGTCTCCTCGGCGTGCAGGCCGGCCAGCACCAGATCGGCGATCTCGGTGGCGATCTGCTCGGGACGCATCCGCCCGGCCGGGCGATACCACCGCGGCATCTCGTTGATGACGCCGAAGATCGTGAACGTGACGATCTCCGGGGACGCGACCGGGCTGAACTGGCCGCGCTCCTGCGCCTCGCGAACGAGCCGGATCACCGCGTTGTGGTAGCGACGGCGCTGGCTGCGCATCTGCATGATCCGGCGATTGCCCAGCTGCGAGAGCTCGCGGGAGAACACCAGCGCCTCGCGCGCGCTCGCCGCGGTCGTCTCGACCAGGTCCATGATCAGCAGCCGCAGCGTCTCGCCCGGCGACTTGCCCGCAGCGAGGATGCGCTCCATGCCCTCGAGCTGGCGGGCGATCAGCTCGCCGTAGACCGCGTAGAGCAGCTCGTCCTTGCTGGCGAAGTGGTGGTAGAAGCCGCCTTTGGCTACCCCGGCCCGGGTGATCACCTGCGAGACGCTCGTCGCGTCGTAGCCGTGATCGGCGAACAGGTCGACCGCCGCCGCGAGAATCCGCCGTCGCAGGTCGGTGTCGGCCGGTACGGTCGCGGTCACGTCAGCCCGGCCTTGAGTTCCTGGCGGGCGATCGAGCGCAGGTGCACCTCGTCCGGGCCGTCGGCGAGGTGCAGCGTGCGCAGCTGGGCCCAGGCGTGGGCCAGCGGCGTGTCGTCGGAGACGCCGGCGGCCCCGAAGGTCTGGATCGCGCGATCGAGCACGTAGGACGCCGCCCGCGGTGCGGCCACCTTGATGGCGGCGATCTCGGTGCGGGCGCCCTTGACGCCGACCGTATCGATGAGCCAGGCCGCCTTGAGGACGAGCAGTCGGGCCTGGTCGATGGCCAGTCGGGACTCGGCGATCCACTCGCGGACGACGCCCTGCCGGGCCAGCGGCATCCCGAACGTGCTGCGGGACATGGCCCGGTCGCGCATCATCTCCAGCGCGCGCTCGGCGATGCCGAGGCTGCGCATGCAGTGGTGGATGCGTCCGGGCCCGAGACGGGCCTGCGCCATCATGAACCCGCCGCCCCGCGGGCCGAGCAGGTTGGCCGCCGGCACGCGCACCTGGTCGAAGTCGATCTCGCCGTGACCGCCGTGCGGGCCGTCGTCGTAGCCGAAGACGGTGGTCGAACGCCGGACGGTGACGCCCGGCGTGTCCAGAGGCACCAGCACCATCGAATGCCGTTCGTGGCGGGCGGCGTCCGGATCACTGACGCCCATCACGATCGCGACCTTGCACTCGGGACGCAGCGCTCCGGTCGACCACCACTTGCGGCCGGTGATCACGTAGTCGTCGCCGTCGCGCTCGATGCGCGTGCCGATGTTGGTCGCGTCCGAGGAGGCGACGTCGGGCTCGGTCATCGAGAAGCACGACCGGATCTCGGCGTCGAGCAGTGGACGCAACCACCGTTCGTGCTGCTCGTCGGTGCCGAACATGGCCAGCAGCTCCATGTTGCCGGTGTCCGGCGCCGAGCAGTTCATCGCCTCGGGCGCGATCGACCCCGAGCGGCCGGTCAGCTCGGCGATCGGCGCGTAGTCGAGCACCGACAGCCCGGCCCCGAAGCGCCCGTCGGGAAGGAACAGATTCCACAGCCCCCGGGTGCGGGCCTCGTCGCGCAGCTTGGTCATGATCTCCGGGCTGTGGAACGGCGTG
Organism: Jatrophihabitantaceae bacterium; assembly: GCA_036502575.1. Lineage (GTDB taxonomy): Bacteria > Actinomycetota > Actinomycetes > Mycobacteriales > Jatrophihabitantaceae > DASXRA01. The sequence continues at coordinate 38,408 of DASXYL010000020.1, forward strand.
CCGGCGGCTCGCAGCTCCGCCGCCTGCTCGGCGAAAATCGCCTCGGCCGGATAGACCTGCTCGTCGAGGAACCGCTGCACGGCGGCTTGCAGGTTCAGCGACGTGTCGCTGTGCGTGAAGTCCATCAGGATGCCTCCAGAGTGGCGAGTGCCTCGGTGAGCAGCGCGGGGACGACGGAGCCGAAGCGTTCGTAGCCGGCCCCGACGGTCTTGCCCTGCAGGTGACGAGCGGCGATGCCCTCGGCGATCACCGCGAGCTTGTAGTAGCCGAAGGCGACGTACCAGCCGAGCTCGTCGACGCTGCGGCCGGAACTCGCCGCGTACCGGGCCGCGAGCTGATCCGCGGACAGGAAGCCGTCGGCCGGACGCATCATCGGCATCGTCAGCTCCTGCTGCTCGGCGAGCTGGTGGTACACGACGAGCAGCCCGACGTCGGTGAGCGGGTCGCCGAGGGTCGCCATCTCCCAGTCGACAACCGCGGCGATGCGGGTGAGGTCGGCGGCGTAGATGACGTTGGTCAGCCGGTAGTCGCCGTGCACGACGCCCGGTGCGGCCGACTCGGGCAGCCGGGCGCGCAGCGCGTCGAAGACCTTGCCGAGTTCGGGCAGCGGGCGGGTCTCGGACGCCTGCCACTGCTTGTGCCAGCGGCCGACCTGCCGCTCGAGGAAGCCAGCGGGCCGACCGAAGTCGCCGAGCCCGACCTGGTCCGGGTCGACGTGATGCAACGCCACCAGGGTGTCGATCAGCACCTCGCCGAGGCGCCGGGCCGAGTCGCGGTCGAGCGCGGCCAAGGCGTCAGCCCGGTCGAACACCACACCGTCCACATAGGACATCAGGTAGAACGGCGCGCCCAACACGTCGAGGTCGGTACACAGCCCGACTGCGGATGCGACAGGAACGTCACTGCCGTCCAGTGCGCTGATCACCCGGTACTCGCGGGACATGTCATGCGCCGTCGGCAGGACGTGGCCGAGCGGCGGACGGCGCAGCGCCCAGACGTGGTGGCCGTCGGTGACCCGGTAGGTCAGGTTCGACTTGCCGCCCTGGATGATGTCGGCATCCAGCTCGCCGGTGCGCACATCGGGAAGCTCACGATCCATCCAGGCCGCCACCCGGCCGAGGTCGAGTCCGGGCAGCTCGGTCATGCCGCGACCCTACAGACCGACCGGTCGGTCCGGCAAGCACCAGCCGATACGATTTCGGTGTGAACCCACTCGTCGTCGTGATCGCCGGCGTCGCCGGCACCGGGAAGACCTCGGTCGGGCTGCTCGTGGCGTCCCAGCTGGGGTGGCCGTTCGCCGACGGCGACAGCTTCCACACCGGGTCCAGCGTCGCCAAGATGCGCTCCGGCACGCCGCTGACGGACGAGGATCGGCTGCCCTGGCTGGAAACGATCGCCCAGTGGATCGGCGAGCGCGAGGCCGTGGGCAGCGGCGGCGTGGTCGCCTGCTCGGCGTTGAAACGCTCCTACCGCGACCTGCTGCGACGCGGGCATCCGGCGGTGCGGATCGCGTTCCTGACCGCGTCGGCCGCCGTCCTGGACGCACGCCTGCGCGAGCGGCCGCAACACTTCATGCCGGCCTCGCTGCACGCGAGCCAGCTGGCCGACTTCGAAACGCTCGGCCCGGACGAGCCCGGCGGCGTCGTGGACGCGTCCGGGGCCCCGGACGCGACCGCCGCCGCCGTCCGCGCGTTGCTCACCTAACCGACGACAGCGCCGAACGCCTGCCCGACGCCGTAGGTCACGGCGGCGGCGACACCCCCCAGCAGCAGCTGCCGGATGCCGGCGAAGCGCCAGCCCCGCTCGGTGAAGCGCGAGGTCAGCGCTCCGGTGCCGAACAACGCGGTGAGCGCCAGCACCGCGGACACCCACAGCACCTTCATCCCGAACAGGTAGGGCAGCAGGGGTATCAGCGCGCCGAGGGAGAACGAGAGCAGCGACGAGCCGGCGGCGGTCCACGGGCTCGGCAACGCCTGGGGATTCATACCCAGTTCCTCGCGCACGTGGATGTTCAGTGCCTGGTCCGGGTCGCGCGACAGCTGTGCTGCCACGCGTCGGGCCAGCGGTGGGTCCACGCCGCGCTCGATGTACAGCTGGGCCAGCTCGGCCTGCTCGGCCGCGGAGTTGTGCCGCAGCTCGTAGCGCTCGACCTCGACCTCGGCCTGGGTGGACTCGTTCTGGCTCTGCACCGACACGTACTCGCCGGCCGCCATCGAGAACGCCCCCCCGACCAGGCCGGCCAGGCCGGCCAGCGTCACCGCCCGGACGGCGACGCTCGATCCGGCACCGGCGACCCCGGCGATCAGCGCGAAGTTCGAGACGAGGCCGTCCATCATCCCGAAGACGGTCGGGCGCAACCAGCCGCCGGCCACGTCGCGATGCTGGTGATGGATCTCCGGCGAGTCGACGCTCAACGCCGGTCAGACCCTTCCGGTGCGCTCACCGCGTCTTCGTCCGCCGCGTTCGCCTCGTCGTTCGCCTCGTTCGCCTCGTCGTCCGGCGCCTCGTCCGCCTTGTCGTCCGCATTGTCCGCCTCGTCGTCCGGCGGTGACTCCTCGTCCGGCGGCTCGTCGTCGAGATCCTCGTCCAGCGTCTTGGCCCGGGCGCGCGTGTAGGGCGACTCGTCGTACACGCCGCGATGGCGGAGGAACCAGGCCAGCGCGCCGACGAAGACGATGACCGACGCCCAGTCGTTCAGGCGCAGGCCGAAGAACCGGTGCGCGTAGTCGCTTCGCATCGCCTCGATCCAGAACCGCCCGACGGTGTAGCCCATGGCGTAGAGCGCGAACGTGTTACCCCGTCCGAGTTTCCATCGGCGGGCCGCCCAGATCAGGGCAACGGCCAGGGCGAGATCCCACAGCGACTCGTAGAGGAACGTCGGGTGGTAGTAGCCGCAGACCGTCTGGCCGAGGTGGCCGAACCCGCACGGCTGTGCCCGCCCGGTCGTCACGTCGATGTCGTGGATCTCGAGGCGCCACGGCACGTTCGTCGGCCGGCCGTAGAGCTCGTTGTTGAACCAGTTGCCCCACCGGCCGATCCCCTGGGCGGCGACGACGCCGGGGATCGCTGCATCGGCGAAGGCGGTGAGCCGGATCCCCTTGCGGTAGCAGCCGATCCACGCACCGAGCACGCCCAGGGCGATGGCCCCCCAGATGCCCAGGCCGCCGTCCCAGATCTTGAACGCGTCGAGGGGATGCTTGCCCTTGTCGAAGTACTTCTCGTAGTCGGTGATGACGTGGTAGAGCCGCCCGCCGATGATGCCGAACACGATCGCCCAGCCGGCAACGTCCCAGATGTCGTCGCTCTTGCCACCGCGTGCTCGCCAGCGGCGCGACGCGACGGCCAGGGCGACGAAGATGCCGACCACGATGCACAGCGCGTACGCCCGGACCGGAATCGGTCCGAGATGCCAAACGGCGCGCGTCGGGCTGGGGATCGAGGCCATCGAATGCACGGAGCAACCGTAGCCGTGCGCCCTCCGGCGCCGGGAGCCACCGTCACTAGGGTTGTGCGATATGGCAGATCTCGAGATCTCGGCGGTCGTGGTCACCACCAACGGCGGCACCGACGTCCTCGACGTGCAGACCCGTTCCGTGCCCGCGCCGGGGCCGGGCGAGGTGCAGATCCGGGTCGCGGCGTCAGGCATCAACTTCATCGACGTGTACGAGCGGCAGGGTGTTTATCCGGTCCCGACCCCGTTCGTGCTGGGCAAGGAGGGGGCCGGCGAGGTCATCGCGATCGGGGCCGACGTCGCCGATCGATTCGAGCTCGGCGACATCGTGGCCTGGGCCGAGGTCCGCGGCAGCCACAGCACCGTTGTCAATGCGGACGCCGACCGGCTGGTGCCGGTGCCCGAGGGCGTACCGGCCGACCTGGCCGCAGCCGCCATGCTGCAGGGAATGACCGCGCAGTACCTGGTGACCTCGACCTACGCGGTGCAGCCCGGCGATTCAGTGCTGGTGCACGCCGCCGCCGGTGGCATCGGACAGTTGGTGGTGCAGCTGGCCACCGCCCGCGGCGCAACAGTGATCGGCACCGTGTCCACGCCGGCGAAGGAGGCCGTCGCGCTGGCGGCCGGCGCCCGCGAGGTGATCCGCTACACCGAGCTCAACAACCCCGACGACCTTGCCGCCGAGGTCCGCCGCCGCAACGGCGACCGCAGGGTGAACGTCGTCTACGACAGCGTCGGGCGCACGACGTTCGACGCGTCGCTGGCCTCGCTCGCGCGCCGCGGCACGCTCGTCCTGTGCGGCGGCTCGAGCGGGCAGGTGCCGCCGTTCGACGCGCAGCGGCTAAACCACGGCGGATCGCTGTTCCTCACCCGTCCCAAGCTCGCCGACTACACCGCCACCAGGGACGAGCTGCTCTGGCGCGGAGCCGAGGTGCTCAATGCCGTGCGCGACGGCGCACTGCGCGTCGACGTCAGCGAGCGGCATCCGCTCGGTGACGTCCGTGTCGCATATGACGCCCTCGAGAGCCGACGTACCACCGGGAAGCTCCTGCTCGTTCCGTGACGCCTAGTCAGGAATCGAGCTAATTGCCGAGGAAACGACTTAGCGGCAAGTTCATGCCGTCTCACGAGCATTCTCTTGCATGCCCGATATGTGGCAGTCCAAAGTGTGCGCTGTCCCTGGCAGACGGAGCCGGGGCCTCAGAACAGGGGTCGCAACGTGGACATCACCCGCAAGCGCCTACTCACCGGTGTAGGCGCACTCATCGGCGCGGCCGCGCTCACGGTCGGCGTGGTCACCTTCGCCGCGCCGGCCGGCGCGGTCGCAGGCATTCCCGGAATGGACGTATCCGGGCACCAAGGCAACGTCAACTGGGCGGCCGCGTGGAACAACGGCGCTCGCTTCGCCTACGTCAAGGCGACCGAGGGCACGGGCTACACGAACCCGTACTTCGCTCAGCAGTACAACGGCTCCTACAACGTGGGCATGATCCGGGGCTCGTACCACTTCGCCCGGCCCAACGTCTCCTCCGGCGCGACGCAGGCCAACTACTTCGTCGACCACGGCGGCGGCTGGTCGCGCGACGGCAAGACACTTCCCGGCGCGCTCGACATCGAGTGGAACCCGTACAGCGGCGGCACCTGCTACGGGCTGTCGCAGAGCGGCATGGTCGCCTGGATCAAGTCGTTCAGCGACCAGTACCACGCGCGCACCACCCGGTGGCCGGTCATCTACACCGCGACGAGTTGGTGGTCGCAGTGCACAGGCAACCTCGGTGACTTCACCTCGACGAACCCGCTGTGGGTCGCCCGCTACTCGTCGTCGGTCGGCGCGCTGCCCTTCGCGTGGGGCGTCTACACGTTCTGGCAGTACGCCGACTCGGGCGTCTTCCCGGGCGACCAGGACACCTTCAACGGGGCGTACGACCGGCTGCAGGCACTAGCCAACGGTTGATCGGTTCCGCACGCCGCCCGCGAGTTCGGTGGCGAGTTCGTGGACGGCGGCCACCCCGGCGGTGTTCGGCTCGTCGAGCAGCCGGCGCACGAACGCCGAGCCGACGATGACGCCGTCGGCGAAGGACGCCACTTCGGCGGCCTGCGCCGCATTGGAGACCCCGAGCCCGACGCACACCGGGAAGTCGGGTCCGGCGGCGCGGGCCCGGGCGACCAGCCGTTGCGCGGCGTCACCGACCTGATCCCGGGTGCCCGTGACGCCCATGGTCGAGGCGGCATAGACGAAGCCCCGGCAGGCCGCGATCGTCGAGGCGATACGGGCATCGGTGGACGACGGCGCGACGAGGAAGACCCGGTCCAGGCCGTGCACGTCGCTGGCCGCGATCCAGGGCGCGGCTTCGTCCGGGATGAGGTCGGGCGTGATCGCTCCGGAGCCGCCCGCTACCGCGAGGTCGGCGGCGAACCGCTCGACGCCGTAGTGCTCGATCGGGTTCCAGTACGACATCACCACCGCAGCGGCGCCGGCCTCGGCGACGGCCGCCACAGCGCGCAGCGCGTCAGTAAGGCCGACTCCGGCGCGCACAGCCGGATCGGCCGCGGCCTGGATGACCGGGCCGTCCATGACCGGATCGCTGTAGGGAACGCCGACCTCGATGACATCGGCCCCGCCGTCGACCATCGCCCGCATCGCGTCGATCGAGAGGTCCACGCTCGGGTAGCCCACCGGCAGGTAGCCGATCAGGGCCGCTCGCCCGTCGGCCTTCGCCTTGGCCAGCTTGTCGGACAGCGCCGTCATGACTGCACCAGCCCGAAGTAGTGCGAGGCCGTCTCGACATCCTTGTCGCCGCGCCCGGACAGGTTCACCAGTATCACGGCCGCCGGCCCGAGCTCGCGCCCGAGCTTGAGGACGCCGGCCAGTGCGTGCGCCGACTCGATCGCCGGGATGATGCCCTCGGTGCGGCACAGCAACGCGAAGGCGCCCATCGCCTCGGCGTCAGTGATCGGGTAGTACTCGGCCCGGCCGATGTCATGCAGGTAGGAGTGCTCGGGGCCTACGCCGGGGTAATCCAGCCCGGCTGAGATCGAGTGCGATTCGACCGTCTGCCCGTTGGCGTCCTGGAGCAGGTAGGACCGCGCGCCGTGCAGCACGCCGGGGGTTCCCCCGGTGATCGTCGCGGCGTGCCGCCCGGTCTCGACGCCGTCGCCGCCGGCCTCGTAGCCGACGAGCCGTACGCCGGCGTCCGGAACGAACGCGGTGAAGATGCCGATCGCGTTCGAGCCGCCGCCGACGCACGCGGCCACCGCGTCCGGCAGCCGCCCGATCCGTTCGAGCACCTGGGCCCGGGCCTCGTCGCCGATGATGCGCTGCAGGTCACGCACCATCGCCGGGAACGGGTGCGGCCCGGCGACGGTGCCGAACACATAGTTGGTCGTCTCGACGTTGGTGACCCAGTCGCGCATCGCCTCGTTGATCGCGTCCTTGAGGGTGCGCGACCCGGCGGTCACCGGGATCACCTCGGCGCCGAGCAACCGCATCCGGGCGACGTTCAGCGCTTGGCGCCGGGTGTCCTCCTCGCCCATGTAGACGGTGCAGTCGAGCCCCATCAGGGCAGCGGCGGTCGCGGTGGCGACGCCGTGCTGGCCGGCGCCGGTCTCGGCGATGACCCGTGGCTTGCCGATGCGCTTCGTCAGCAGCGCTTGGCCCAGCACATTGTTGATCTTGTGCGAGCCGGTGTGGTTGAGGTCTTCGCGCTTGAGGAAGATCCGCGCGCCACCGGCGTGCTCGCCGAACCGCGGCGCCTCGGTGAGCAGCGAAGGCCGGTTGGCGTAGTCGCGCAGCAGCCGCTTGAGCTCGTTTACGAAGTCCGGGTCCACGCGGGCCTTGTCGTATTCGGCGGCCACCTCGTCGACGACGCCGATCAACGCCTCCGGCATGAACCGGCCGCCGTAAGGGCCGTAGTACCCGCGCTCGTCGGGGTCGTGCTCGAGGTTTTCGTCGTGCTCCGTCATCGACTCGGCCTCGGACAAGCCGGATGCGAACCGGCGGTGACCAGCTTGATCAGCGAC
>DASXYL010000021.1:0-10542 GCA_036502575.1 Jatrophihabitantaceae bacterium
GGTCGATGAGCTTGATGCCGAGGAACGGCACGACGGCGCCGCCCAGGCCGTAGATCCACAGGTTGCGGCGCAGCAGAGCGCTGGCGCTCGACGGGGTGTAGCGCACACCGCGCAGCGCCAGCGGGATCAGCGCGACGATGACGAGGGCGTTGAAGATGACGGCGGACAGGATCGCCGACGTCGCACTGTGCAGACCCATGATGTTGAGGACGTGCAACCCCGGATAGACCGCGGCGAACATCGCCGGGATGATCGCGAAGAACTTCGCGATGTCGTTGGCGATCGAGAACGTCGTCAGCGCCCCACGGGTGATCAACAACTGCTTGCCGATCTCGACGATCTCGATCAGCTTGGTCGGGTCGGAGTCGAGGTCGACCATGTTGCCGGCCTCTTTCGCCGCCGACGTGCCCGTGTTCATCGCCACGCCGACGTCCGCCTGGGCCAGCGCCGGAGCGTCGTTGGTGCCATCGCCGGTCATCGCGACGAGCTTTCCGCCCTCCTGCTCCCGCTTGATGAGCGCCATCTTGTCCTCGGGCTTGGCCTCGGCGAGGAAGTCGTCCACGCCGGCCTCGTCCGCGATCGCCTTGGCGGTCAGGGGGTTGTCGCCGGTGATCATGACGGTGCGGATGCCCATCCGGCGCAGCTCGTCGAACCGCTCGGACATGCCTTCCTTGACGACGTCCTTGAGATGGATGACGCCGAGCACCTGCGGGGCGGCCCCGCCGACCCGTTCGGCGACGACGAGCGGGGTACCGCCCGAGGCGCTGATGCCGTCGACGACCCCCGTGGTGCGGGGCACAACGGTGCCACCGTTGTCGCGCACCCACGCCGTCACCGCGCCGGCCGCGCCCTTGCGCACCTCCCGGCTCGGCGTGTCACCGATGGCCGTGAGGTCGACGCCGCTCATCCGCGTCTGGGCGGTGAAGGGCACCCACGTCGCGTGGGTCAATTCGCCGGTGGTGCGCTCGCGCAAGGCGTAGCGCGACTTCGCGAGTACCACGACGGAACGGCCCTCAGGGGTCTCATCAGCCAGCGAGGACAGTTGCGCCGCGTCGGCGAGGTGATCGACTTGCACGTCGCCGACCGGGATGAAGTCGCTGGCCTGCCGATTGCCCAAGGTGATCGTGCCGGTCTTGTCGAGCAGCAGGGTGTTGACGTCGCCCGCGGCTTCAACGGCACGGCCGCTCATCGCGAGCACATTCCGTTGCACGAGACGGTCCATGCCGGCGATGCCGATCGCCGAGAGCAGGGCCCCGATCGTGGTCGGGATCAGGCATACGAGCAGCGACACCATGACGATGCCGGTGATGCCGTCGCCGTTCAACGCCGACGTGTTCGGGAGACCCGGCTGGTTGACCTTGGCAAAGATCGCCATCGGCTGCAGGGTCACCGTCGCGAGCAGGAAGATGATCGTCAACGAGGCGAGCAGGATGTTCAGCGCGATCTCGTTCGGGGTCTTCTGCCGGCTGGCGCCCTCGACCAGGGCGATCATCCGGTCGATGAAGCTCTCCCCCGGCTTCTGGGTGATCTCGATGACGACGCGGTCGGACAACACCCGCGTGCCGCCGGTGACCGAACTGCGGTCACCGCCGCTCTCGCGGATGACCGGCGCGCTCTCACCGGTGATGGCGCTCTCGTCGACGCTGGCGATGCCGTCGATGACATCGCCGTCGCCGGGGATGATGTCGCCGGCTTCGCAGACGACCACATCGCCCTGACGCAGTTGCGGTGCCGGCACCGGTTCCTCGGCCCCGGTGAAATTCGTCTTGTCGAGCAGGCGTCGGGCGATGGTGTCGGTCTTGGCCCGGCGCAGGGCGTCGGCTTGTGCCTTGCCTCGTCCCTCGGCCACCGCCTCCGCGACGTTCGCGAACAATGCGGTCAGCCAGAGCCAGACCACGATCAGCCAGGCGAACACGCTCGGATCAGCGATCGCGACCACCGTGGTGAACACGGCACCGATCTCGACGATGAACATTACCGGGTTCTTGTACAGCGTGGCTGGATTCAGCTTGCGGAGGGCGTCCGGCAGGGACGTCCACAGCATCTTGGGGTCGAGCAGACCCGCCTTGACGCGATGCGGCGTCGCGGGCGGCGGTGTCTGCCCGATCGGGGCTTCCAGGGTGGCAGTCATATCAGTGCAGCCCCTCCGCGAGAGGACCGAGAGCGAGAGCAGGGAAGTAGGTCAGGGCGACCACGATCAACGTGACGCCGGTGAGCAGGCCGACGAACAGCAGCCGGTGAGTCGGCAACGTGCCTTCGGACGCCGGTGTCGGTTTCTGTCGAGCCAGCGAACCGGCCAGGCCGAGCACGAAGATGATCGGCAGGAACCGGCCGAGCAGCATCACGATTCCGAGCACGGTGTTGTACCAGACCGTGTTCACCGAGATCCCGGCGAACGCGCTGCCGTTGTTGTTCGCCGCCGAGGTGAAGGCATACAGCACCTCGGAGAATCCGTGCGGGCCGGTGTTGAGCATGCCGGCCCGCTGGCCAGGCATGGCCATAGCGACCGCGGCTCCGACGAGCACCAGGGCGGGCGTGGTCAGCAGGTACAACGAGGCGAACTTCACCTCCCGGCCGCCGAGTTTCTTGCCTAAATACTCCGGTGTTCGCCCGACCATCAACCCGGCGACGAAGACCGTGAGCACGGCGAGGATCAAGATGCCGTACAGACCCGAGCCGGTACCGCCGGGCGCTACCTCGCCGAGCATCATGTTCAACAGCGTCATCGCGCCGCCGAGGCTGGTGTACGAGTCGTGGAAACTGTCGACCGCGCCGGTCGACGTGAGTGTCGTGCCGGTGGCGAAGACCGCCGAATCAGGGACACCGAAGCGCGCCTCGGTCCCTTCCGTCGCGGCCCCGACCGAGGTCGGCACGGTGCCGTGGTGAGCGATCTGCGAGCCGAGCTGCAGCCCGACGGACAGGACCGCGAGCAACGCCATGACCGCGACGATCGCTCGGCCCTGACGCTTGTCGCCGACGATCTTGCCGAAGGTGCGCGGCAGCGAGAACGAGATGCACAGGAGCAGGAAGATCTCGAGCCAGTTCGTCCAGACCGTGGGGTTCTCGAACGGATGCGCGGAGTTCGCGTTGAAGCTGCCGCCGCCGTTGGTGCCGAGCTCCTTGATGACTTCCTGGCTGGCGAACGGGCCGCCCGGCAGCCTCTGCGAGCCGCCGGTGATCGTGTGGATGTCGGTGTAGTGGTGGAAGTTCTGGATCATGCCCGAGCCGACGAAGATGATCGCGAACACGATCGAGATCGGCAGCAGGATGCGCAGGCAGATGCGGGTCAGGTCGACCCAGAAGTTGCCCAACCGGTCGGTCTTGTGGCGGGCAAACCCGCGCACGAGCGCGATCGCGACGGCGATGCCCACCGCAGCCGACACGAAGTTCTGCACGGCGAGGCCCGCCATCTGGACGATGTAGCCCAGTGCGTTCTCACCCGAGTAGGACTGCCAGTTGGTGTTGGTGACGAAGCTCGCCGCGGTGTTGAACGCCTGGCTGTGGCTCATCTGCGGCACGTTGTACGGGTGCCCGAAGTGTTGCTGCAGTCGCAGGAACCCGTACAGGAACACCACCGAGACACCGCTGAACGCCAGTACCGCCCGCAGGTAACGCCCCCAGGTCTGGTCGGCCTCGGGGTCGACGCCGCCGGCCCGGTAGACCGCCTTCTCCACGGCCAGATGCCGCTTTGTCATCAGGACGCGGGCCATGTAGTCGCCCAGCGGTTTGTGCACCAGGGCCAGCGCGGCGATCAGGGTGCCCAGGAAGATGATCCCGGCCCAGCTGCTGCTCATCAGAACTTCTCCGGGAACACGAGCGCGATCACCAGAAACGCCGTCACCGCGATGGACAGGATCAGCCCAACCAGGTTGGCGGCACTCACAGCTTCTCCGCCCCCTTGGCGATCACGGCCAGAACCACGAAGACCAGGACCGTCAGCAGCACGAACAGCACGTCATGCACCGGAACTCCAGCAAATGGAAGGGTGATCGGCACACCTACCGGCCCGGCGCCTTGTGGCCGGACCACGGAAGTGAACTCCCGGAGCGGCAGCGATGTCGTTAGTAGGAACCTGTCCTAACGGCTCCATCACGCCTTCCTCGCGGGTTGTTGACGCGGACGTGACTCCGGTGTCGCGCAGCCCACTCGCGGCGAGTGGCTGACCCGTCAATGCCGGTGACTGAGCGCCCTCGGATTCGGTAGCGTCGACGCGGCGCGCCGGGAAGTCTGGTCGGCACTTCATCTACAGACGACCGGAGGATCCGTGCGCGGATTCGAGATCGTGCTCGCCTTGGTCGTGGTCGCCACGGTCGTGGCGGCACTTGCCGACCGGCTGCGGGCTCCCGCCCCGTCATTGCTGGTCATCGCCGGGCTGGCCATCGGAACGGTCCCCGGCGTACCGGACGTGCAGCTTCGGCCCGAGGTCGTGGCGATCGGCGTGCTGCCCCCGCTGCTCTACGCGGCGGCAACTGATGCAGCGATGAGCGAATTGCGCCGTGTGCTCGGCTCGGTGAGCGCGCTGGCCGTCGGGCTGGTCGCCGCGTCGGCGGTCGCTGTCGCATTCGTGACGCACGCGATGTTCCCGCAGGTCTCGCCGGCGGCCGCGTTCGTTCTCGGCGCGGTGCTGGCGAGCACGGATCCGATTGCCGTCAGTGCGCTGGCCCGGAGCATGCACCTGCCGCCTCGGCTGCTGGCCCTCGTGCAGGGTGAGAGCCTGCTCAACGACGTGACCTCGCTCGTGCTGTTTCGGGTGGCGATCCGGCGGGCGACCGCCGGCGCGGGGTATCTCTGCTCGGTGCGTCGTGGCAATTCGTTCGCATCGGCGGTGGCGGTCCGCTGATCGGGTTCGGGTGCGCCACCGCAAGCGGCATAACGCCGGCGGCAACCGACACCGGCCCATGACGAGACGACCGCACCGGGCCAACCACGCTGTCAGCCTGAGATATTGGGTTTCATCGGGGTCCAGCAAGGACCCGACATCCTCACAGGATCTTCTCGACCGCTCTCCCGGACCGCGACGACCGACGCGTCATACCCTCGCCGAACTCGAAACCCGACCACTCGGGCCGTACCTTGGGAGCATGGTCGTTCTGATCGTGGTGCTGCTCGTGCTCCTCGTTGTCCTACCGATCGTCGGATGGGCGCTGTGGCTGGTGATCAGCGCGGCGCTGGTCGGGGCGATCATCGGCGGCCTGGCTCGTCTGGTGCTGCCCGGCCGTCAGGAGATCGGGGTCTTCAGCACCATCGTCGTCGGGTGGATCGGGTCGCTGTTCGGCAGCCTGCTCGGCCGCCACTTGTTCCACGTCGGGACGTTCCTCACCATCCTGTGCGAGATCGGCGTCGCCGCGATCCTGGTCGCGATCGCGGGCAGCCGCGCGGGGAACGCGGTCGCCCATCAGAACTCCAGCCTGCGCTGGTAACCCACTGCGCTGCCGACCGCGGCGCCCGGCCGGGGCGCCTATGCCTCCGGCTGGCGTCCCCGCTCAGAGCAGCGATCTGGCCACCGAGGCCACGAGACGGCCGTTGCGGGTAAGTTGCGGGTAACCGGAAAGCGGTCGCCGTAACCTGGCCAGGTACCCATCGACTCGACCGTGCAGACTGCTCGTGGCCTTGCGGTTCAGCACCCGGACCAGCGCCACTAGCCGCAACAATCGGAGCGGTCGTAGTACCGGCAACGCGACGACGGCCAGGTCAGGCAAATGCCCGGCGACGAACGTCCAGGTATGTTCGGCAATCCACGCCGGCACGAGGTAGTCGACCGCGAACGCCACCCAGGCCCCATGGCCAAGGCCCACTCAGAACGTCGCTCCCACCGTCCTAGCCGAGTCATCGGCACATCGTCGTGGGCCGCCGCCGACCGCGCCAGACCCCTCGTTGCCAGGCGGCACCTAAGAGAGTGATGAGACCGCGCGACCGGCGGGCATAGCCGCTGCCGGCCGCAGGTTGAACCGCTCGACTGCGTCCCAGCTCTCGGGAGGAACGGCAACTATGACCGCAACGATCAGCGCCGCAACGCGACAGGACATATTGACGGCACGTCTCGCTGCCCTGCGGGCCGAGCGCGAGCAGGCGCGAACCGAGGCCATCCCGGCCGGTGGCGGGGACGTGGCCGATCGGGCCACCAACGTCGACAGTCTCGTGCGGCTCGCCGTGCTCGACGAGCGCATCGCCCTCGTGGAGGAGGAGCTCGCGGCAGCCCAGCAGCCCAGCACGCGACCGGACCAGGACGGTGCCACCCTGGGTGATGTGGTCACGCTGGACTTCGGTGACGGGCCGGAGTCGTTCCTGCTGGGCTCCGTCGACGAAGCCGGCGACAGCATCGACGTCGTCACGCCCAACAGTCCACTGGGGCAGGCGTTGCGCGGGGCCCGGGCCGGCTCGACGGTCTCTTACACCGCCCGGCCGAACCGCACCCTCCAGGCGACGGTCATCGCCGTCGGCTGAGACGGGCGTCATTCGTGCGGCTCGTCCGGGGACACCGCGTTCACGTGAACGCGATCGGCATGGGCTCCGCGAGACGTAGCCTCGGGGTATGAGCCGTTGGCCGGTCACCTGGAGACCGAGGCACTGGCGCCTGAACGTGTGGCGCTGGCCGACCGTGACGCCGCCGACGGTTCCGCCCGCCGCGCCGCCGGAGTTCATCGATGACAGGAAAGACGAACCCGGTACCGACGACAGAAGCGTCCCGGATTCCAACGACGACGGGGGCGCTTGGCCCACCGGCGGACCAGATTCCGCGTCCAAGGATGGTCGGCGCGTGGGCTGAGCGACGGCGGGAGCGGAGGCGGAAATACCGTCACGCGCGACGGCTCTCCGAGTCTGCCGGTTTGCGGTGCATGCGGTAGTGGAGCACGAGGAACGGCCGTCCGAAGACCGAGAAGGCGTGCTCGGCGTACAGCTGACCGTCCTCGGAGTAGACGTCGAGTTGCTCGGCGAAGCCGTGCACCGCTAGGGCGGTGAGATCCCGGGTGGTGGGGTCGACGTAGGTCAGGTAGTGGCCGGGGTGGTCGAGGTCGCTCCGGCTGGTGAGCACCAGGCCGCCGCCCGGCCGGGCGCGCGGCAGCAGGGTGGCGGTGAAGCTGCCCTGCGGCACCGGGAATCCCACGCTGACGTAGCCCCGGCCGTCATGGCGGTAGGTGGTGTAGATGCCCACGTAGATCGGCTCGTCGGTGTCGGCGAACGACCGGATCCAGCCGCGCACCGCCACGTCCTCGCCAGGCAGGCTGATCGTGTCGATGCGACTGCGCACGCCCCGCTCGGTCTCGCGCTGGTTCATCGGCACGTTGGCCTGTCCCAGTCGTCGCGCCACCAGCGTGCGGTACAGCAGGTACCCGGGCCGGACCCACAACCGCCACTGCGGCATGATGTCGAGCGCGAAGCGGGTGGTGTGCTCGTAGAACTCACGCACCAACGGATCGACATCCGCCGGGTCGAAGTCGGGACCGGCCAGCTCGTCCAACGACGCGACAATGCCGACGTCGGACGCGTCCTCGACATAGCTGCCGCCGAGCGATTCGGCCAGATCCCGAACGTAGCTGGTGCCGACGTAGGACGATCGGGCTTCTCGCGGTACGACGAACGGCAAGTCCTCGGCCCGGACCCGCTCGGCCAACAGGCTCACCTGCGCATCGCGGAACACCAGCGACGACAGCACCCGGTAGCCGACCATCGTCGTGGTGGCCACGATGGACGCCGGCACCGGGCGTCGGCGCGCGGCGAACGCCCGGCCGACCGCGGTACCGAACAACGGCCCGAGCAGCACCTTCTGCGGACGGACGCCCAGCAACCCCGCGAGGGTCCCGGTCGCCGTTCCCACCGCTACCGACCCGCCCCGATGCGATCGTCCCGCCACCCAGCCCAACGGGGCCACTAGAGCGCCGGTCATGGCAATCCGCTGCCACAGCGGCGGAATCTCATTGGGACGTTGCCGAGCCCGGGCCACCGCCTCCGAACTCGCCAGCCCGGCCGCGCCCGCGATCGCGCCCATCCCGGCCGACCGTCGGCCCCGGTGCGCCGCCAAGGACGCGCCGGCCACTGCACCTACGACGGCGGCGAAGCCGACCGCTCCGTTGCGCTGCGCCGTCCGAGCCTGGGTCACCCCGAAAACGTACCTGGCCTCGCCGTCAGCCGATCCGGCGCAACTCGGTGCGGTACCGCTTCGCCCCGGCCAGGTAGATCTCGACCGCTTCGCTGATCCACTTCGGCAGGTCCTCGGGGGCCGGCCGCACGCGCGCCGGAACACCCAGCGCGATCTCCCCCCTCGCCACCACTGCCTCCTCGGGGACGAGCGCGGCGGCGCCGACGGCCGAGCCGGACTCGATGCGGGCCCGGTTCAGGACGACCGACCCGGAGCCGATCAGGCAGCCGTCACCGATCGTGCAACCCTCGACGTGAACGTTGTGCCCGACGACGCAGCCCGCACCGATCACCGTCGACCACTCGTCGGTGGTGTGCACCACCGTGCCGTCCTGGATGGAGGTGCGTTCGCCGATCTCGATCCGGCCGTGGTCGCCGCGCAGCACGGCTGTAGGCCAGATCGACGCGCCGGCCCCGATCGTCACCGATCCGATGACGGTCGCGTCCGGATGCACGAAGGCCTCCGGATGAATCTCGGGAACCTGATCGCCCAGCGCGTAGATGCCACCCATCAGCTGACCACCTTCACCTTGTAGACCTGTGCGGCGTTGCCGGCCAGTACCAGGCCGGCCGTCTCCTCATCAGAGCACAGCGCCGCGACGGCCCGCGCGTTGTCGGCGATGCCGGGGATGCCGGGCCAGTCGGTGCCGAAGATCATTCGTCGGGTGAGCCGATTCCAGTTGTGGCGCGCGTAGTAGGTCGGCAGGCGCGACGGCGGCAGGCCGGACAGCTCGATCCAGACGTGGTCGTTGCTCAACGCCAGGAACGCCGCGGCGTCGTACCACCAGCCGCGCCCACCGTGTGCGAGCACCACGTCCAGACCGGGGAAGTCGCGCAGGACGTCGTCGAGCAGGATCGGGTCGGCGAACTGGTTCAGGGCGCCGGGGAACGTCGACGTGCCGCAGTGCACGACCACCGGGAGGCCCGCCGACCGGCAGATCTCGTAGGCCGGATAGAGCGCCCGTTCGTTGACCGGAAACCCGCCGTGGACGGGATGCACCTTCAGGGCGATCGCGCCCAGCGCGAGCTGGCGTTCCAGCTCGTCGGCCACCGGGTGGTGCACATGCGGATTGATATTGGCGGCGAACTTGATCCGGTCGGGGTTGGCCGCTGTCAGGGGCAGCATGTCCTCGACCGTCTGCCAGCCGGTGACCTTCGGGCTGTACTCGGCGAGCACGACCGCGACGTCGACCCCCTCGGCGGCCAGATGGGCATCGAAGGCCGCGGGTTCGACCGACCCGTTCTCGTCGTAGAGCGCTCGCAGGGCGGGGCGGTCGAAACCCTGCACCCACTCGTCCCAGGCCAGTTTCAGCCCGGGCAGACGTGCCGGGTGTAGGTGGACGTCGATGAGTGGCCGCCCGTCGAGCATCAGTCGACCAGCTCCCGCGGCTCGATCAGTACGGTCGCCGCCATCTGGCGCAGCTCCACCCGGCGGATCTTGCCGGTCGACGTGGTCGGGTAGCTGCCCACGAAGACGATCTTGCGGGGCCGCTTGAACGACGGCAGGCCTTCGCGGCAGAACTCGACCAGCTCGTCCTCGGTTGCGGCCCGTCCCGGACTCAGGATCACGTACGCCACCGGCTTCTCCAGCCCGTCGGCGTCCGCTGCGGCAACGACGATTGCCTGGCTCACCGACGGATGCGTGAGCAGCCGATCCTCGACCTCGGTCGGCGACACCCAGATGCCACTCGCCTTCAGCATGTCCCCGGTACGGCCGAGGCAGGTGTAGTACCCCTCCGTATCGCAGACGTACGTGTCACCGGTGCGCAGCCACTCGCCGCGAAAGACCTGCCGGGACGCGTCGTAGCGCGACCAGTAGCCGGTAGCGGTCGAGGCGCCGCGGACGTAAAGGGTTCCCGGCGTGCCGACCGGCACCGCCTCCCCCTCGTCGTCGAGGATCCTCAGGTCGTAGCCGGGCACGGCGACACCTGTCGTCCCCGCCCGCACGTCGCCCACCCGGTTGGACAGGAAGATGTGCAGCATCTCGGTCATGCCGATGCCGTCCAGGATGTCCACGCCAAAGTGCGACGTCCACCGGGTGTACAGCGCGGCCGGGAGAGCCTCGCCGGCCGAGGCGGCCAGCCGGACCCCGGCCAGCGCGTCGGCGGCCAGGCCGGCCCTGAGCATGTTGGCGAAGAAGGTCGGGCCCGCGAAGAACAAGGTCGCGCCGTACTTCGCGGCCGCGCCGGCGATCACATCGGGCCGGGACGGGCTGGGCTCCAGCACCGCGGTGGCCCCCACCGACAGCGGGAACAGCACCGAGTTGCCCAGGCCGTAGGCGAAGAACGCCTTGGCCGCCGACAGGCAGCGGTCCTCGGGGCGGATGCCCAGCACCTGGATGCCGTAGGTCTCGCACACGACCTGGATCGCGGCCTGCCGGTGCATGGCCGCCTTGGCCGTCCCGGT
>DASXYL010000022.1:0-31853 GCA_036502575.1 Jatrophihabitantaceae bacterium
GCCGGCGAACGGCTGGCGCGGTTGCGTCACGAGGTCGGCGCGCTGATCGGCGCGCCGGACGCGGACGGGACGCCGGCGTGGTGAGCCGGGGCGCGGCACACTGGCCGGCGTGCCCACGCTGCTGATCGTGCACCACACGCCGTCCCCGGCCACCTCGGAGCTGTTCGACGCGGTGCTGCGGGGCGCCACCGACCCGGAGATCACCGGGGTGGACGTGGTGCGCCGCGCCGCGCTGGCCGCCACCGCCTCGGACGTGCTGGCCGCCGACGGGCTGATCCTCGGCACGCCGGCGAACATCGGCTACATGTCCGGCGCGCTCAAACACTTTTTCGACCAGGTGTACTACCCGGTGCTCGACGACACCCGGGGCCGGCCGTACGGGCTGTTCGTACACGGCAACCTGGGCACCGAGGGCGCGGTGAAGGCGGTCGGGTCGATCGCCGACGGGTTGGACTGGAAGCAGGTGTGCGCCCCGGTGGTGGTCACCGGCAGCCCGGACAAGAAGGCGCTCGAGGCGTGTTGGGAGCTCGGAGCCACGGTGGCCGCCACCCTGATGGACTGACTCAGCGGTCCTCGGCGGGCGAGACGGCGGCGAGCTTGCGCTCCACCAGCTCGTAGTTGCTGATCTTGTAGTCCAGTGCGTCCAGGCTGGTCTGCAGGCGCGCCATCCGGCGTTCGACGTCGCGGCGGTACTCGACCAGGATCTGCTTGCGCCGCGCCGTGGTGGCCTCGGTGCGCACCCGGCGGAGTGCGGCGTACTCACGCAGCGCCCGGAGCGGGATGCCGGTGTCCCGCATCCGGTTGAGGAAGTCGAGCCAGTCCAGGTCCTCCGGCCGGTACGTGCGGCGGCCGGCCGAGTTGCGCGCCGGCGGGTCGATCAAGCCGATCCGCTCGTAGTACCGCAGCGTGTCGGCGGACATGCCGCTGCGCGCCGCCACCTCCGCGATGGTGAAGCTGGACTGGCCGGTCCCCGGAGTGGGGGCCGAGGGCCGCACTGTGGTCGTCACGGGTCCGACGGTAGGCGCTGGAGTGCACTCCAGGTCAACCGCTACCGGGCCGGCGCGCGCGGTTGGGTTAGCCTCCCCGAATGCCCCGCCCGAAGGTCCACGACGAGGCGCTGCGCGTTCGGTTGCTCGAACAGGCGGTCCGCACCCTGTCCGAGGACGGGCCGGACGCGCTGAGCCTGCGCAAGCTCGCCGCCCAGGTCGGTACCTCGACCACGGCGGTGTACTCGCTGTTCGGTGGCAAGCCGGAGCTGCTGAATGCGGTGTACGAGGAGGCGTTCACCCGGTTCGGGCAACGCCTCGATGCGGTCGAGCCCACCGCCGACCCGATCGCCGACCTGGCCGCGCTCGGTGCGGCATACCGCGCGAGCGCGCTCGAGGAGCCGCACTTCTACCAGGTGATGTTCGGACCGGTGGGTGGTGCGATGACCCCGGAGCCGGACTCCGTCGTACGCGGCCTGGCCACGTTCCGCCCGCTGCTGGACGCGGTGCGGCGGGCCATCGACGCCGGGCTGCTGATCGATGAGGACCCGGTCCGCATCGCCGCCTCGATGTGGGCCACCGTGCACGGGCTGGTCTCGCTCGAGCTGCGCGCGCTGTTGCCGGCCGGCTCCGGCGAGCCGACGGAGCTGTACCGGTTCGCCTTCCGCGCGTTGGGCAACGGCTGGCGTACCCCGGCCGCTCAGAACGGGCCGAACTGACGGTCCCCGGCGTCGCCGAGGCCGGGCACGATGAACTTGTCCTCGTTCAGGCACTCGTCGACCTGCGCGGTGACCACCCGGACCGGCAGCCCGCTCGCCGCGACCGTCTCCAGTCCCTCCGGGGCGGCCAACACACAGATTGCGGTGATCGACGTCGCACCCCTGGCCATCGCCAGCTCCACCGCGTGCACCAGGGTGCCGCCGGTGGCGAGCATCGGGTCGAGCAGGAACACCGGGTGCCCGACCAGCGACTCGGGCAGCGAGGCCATGTACGGCACCGGCCGGTGGGTGCGCTCGTCCCGAGCCGCGCCGACGAAACCCATCCGCGCCTGCGGCAGCAGCTCCAGCGCGGCCTCGGCCATGCCCAGCCCGGCGCGGAGCACCGGCACCAGCAGCGGTGGCTTGGCCAACCGGTAGCCGGTTGTGCTGGTCAGTGGGGTGTCGATCGAGGCGCTGACCAGCTCGGAGTCCCGGCAGGCCTCGTACACCAGCATGCCGGTCAGCTCACGCAGCGCGGCACGGAACGCCGCGTCGTCGGTGCGCCGCTCGCGCAGTGTGGACAGCCAGGTCTTCACGAGCGGGTGATCCACCGCGAGCAGGTCCATGCCGGGAACCGTACTGGCCGGTCGCTCGGCCCCATGCCATGTATCGCCCTTCGCCCGCGCAAATCCCCCGACGGCGGCGGACGACCCTCCTACGTCGATCGGACGAAGTCGGCGATCACCTCGGCCAGGGCGGGGCCAGCGTCCTCCTGCAGGAAGTGGCCGGCGCCGGTGATCGTCGGGTGCTCGCGGCCGAGCGCGCCGGGCATCGTCCGCTTCAGGATCGGCGCCATCGCGGCGGTGATCGGGTCACCGTCGCTGAACGGGCAGAGGAACGGGATGTCCAGCGTGCGCAGCACTGCCCAGGCCGCCCGGTTGGCCTCGGTAGCCGGGTCGTCCGGTCGGGTGGGCACCAGCGTGGGCATCACCCGGGGGCCGACCTTGTACGACTCGTCGGGGTAGGGCGCGTCGTAGGCGGCCAGCACGGCCGGCGTCGGCGCGTGCCGGCAGCCGCTGGCCACCAGCCGGGCGATGTCCAGCGTCGGGGCCTTCGCCACGGCCCGCCGGAACTGCCACCACACCTCCGGCATGTCCACGTCGCCGGTGGGCAGCCCGGTGTTCGCCGCGACCACCCTGGCGAACCGGTCCGGCTGCTCGGCCACCAGGCGCAGCCCGATCAGCCCGCCCCAGTCCTGCCCGACCAGCGTCACGTCCCGCAGCTCGAGTACGTCGAAGGCCAGCGCCCGGATCCACTCCACGTGCCGCGCAAAGGAGTGATCGGATGGCTCAGTCGGCTTGTCCGAACGGCCGAACCCGACCAGGTCTGGTGCAACAACGCGCAACCCGGCGTCCGCCAACACGGGGATCATCATCCGATAGAGGAACGACCATGTGGGTTCACCGTGCATCAGCAGAGTGACCGGACCACTTTTCGGTCCGGCCTCAATGTACGCTATTCGCAATGTGGATCCGTCATCATCTGACAGTTCCGCATAACATGGGTCGTAATGGAAATCAGGTACCGAACCGAATAGATCCTCAGAAGTACGCAGGGTCCGCATGGCTTGATCATGCCACCCTGAGGGTCCTCCGGTCTGCTCCCCAGGGTACCGACCCGTGCAATATGTTGCAAGCGGCAACATTTTTGGGAAATCGTCGCCACCTGCGGTTATGTCAACGCGGCCGACCGCGGGTGGGCGCCGGGGGGTCACGCACACGGACGTCCCTCAGTCAAGTCACCCACAGTGACCCGTGAGCCTGACCCAAACGGGTGGTATCCGTGAATGAGTGACACGTTCTCCCCTCTCGGCCCGCTGTACTCATGAGGAGACAGTCGTCAGGAGGTGATCAAAGTGCCAGAGCACGCACAAGCAAATGCAGCATTGGTTGCGGCGGCGGAGCAACTCGGGCAATGCGATGGCTATATTGTTCTCGCCGTTGATCCGCAGACGGGGGAGGTCGACGCGCACGGCCCGTACGACGGTATGGCGGCCACATTAAAGGCGGATCGCCTTCGCCATGAATTCGACGAGGGCGGCCTCACGGACGTCAGCGTCGGCGTGGTCCGGCTGCACGACGCGAGCTGACCTCCGGGTTCCCCCCACCGAGCCTTCCGCCGGGTCGGCCCCACCGGGCCGACCCGGCGATCCACCCGGGAGGTCGGTGACCGACCCCGGGACTCGGCGTCCGGGGCACGCCGGGACCCGGTGGGTGGCGAGGGCTGGCTACCCTGCGAGCCGTGGCCATGGACATCGTGCCGATTCAGCTCTCGCTGACCGCCGGCGACCTCATCACGCTGTGGGCGCCCCGGTGGCGCGAGGACGGCGAGGAGTGGGAAGGCTTCCTCGGTGACGAGGAGGCGGTGCACGCCTTCCCGGACACCGCCGCGCTCGCGGCGTACGTGCGCACGGTCAGCGATCACGATCTGAACGACCATCCGGCCTGGCCCCAGGTCCTGCAGCTCACCGTGGCCGAGCTGGTGCCCGAGGAGGACCAGTGCTACGACCTGGTCGGCGTACCGGAGATCGTGGCCGACGAGCCGGACACCTGGACGGTCAGCGAGCTGGCCGGGATCACCACACTGGTCCGCTCACTGGCCGACACCTGCGAGCTCACCGCCGTGCACGAGGTACTGAACGCCGCTGAGGGGTTCGGCCTGCTGGAGCGCGGCACCTGGGCGTTCAACGGCCGTGAGGGCGGCAAGCTCTGGGAGCAGCTGGCCGACACCATCGTGGCCCGCTGGGACGAGGTCATCGACGCGCTGGACGCGGTGGTGATCGTGCCGGAGGTCGACCCGACCGCGCTGGCCACCGCCCGCCGGGAGCTGGCCGCCGAGACCGGCGTGGTACTCACCGAACCGGACCCCGACGTCGCGGCGGACCCCGGGACCGGGGCGGCCACCGCACCCCCGGCCACCACCACCACCACCACCACCGAGGTCAGCGAGGCGGTGGCCTTCTGGGAGTCGGTGGGTATCGACCCGATCCTGATCAGCGCCAAGGACGTCGACCACTACACGCTGCGCTGCTACCTCAACGACAAGCCGGTGTTCCTCGGCAGGGACGGCCTGATCGACGCGCTGCCCTCGGCCCGCGCGCTGGTCCGCCACCTGGCCGAGGCCGGCGCCGACGGGCACGACCTCACCGCGACCTCCACCTGGCCGGAGGTCATCGCCAAGGCCGCGGCCGGCGAGCTCGTCGTGGAGCTCGACCCGCAGAACACCTATCAGCTCTCCGGACTGGGCGAGGACCTCGCGGACGGCCCGACCGACGTCGACCCCAGCCAGCTCGACCTCGGCGTCGAACTGCTGCTCGACGTGGGTGAGTGGGCCGGCGACGAGACCGCCGCGATCGCACTGCGGCCGTCGCAGAGCCTCGGCTGGCTGACCTCGTTCGTACTCCGCCCGGACCCGACCCGGCTGGCCCCCAGCCCACCGTTCGAGGCCGAGGCGCAGCGGTGGAACGCCCTCGTCGACGGCCTGGTCCAGCGCCTCCGCCGCCCCTGACCGGGCTCAGCCGATCAGCTCGGCGTACCTGGGCTTGATCACGTCGTTGATCAGCGCGAGCCGCTCGTCGAAGCCGATGAACGCGCTCTTCATCGCGTTCACGGTGAACCAGCGCAGGTCCGCCCAGCCGTAGCCGAAGGTGTGCGCCAGGTCGGTCAGCTCGCTGGTCATGCTGCAGCCCGACATCAGCCGGTTGTCGGTGTTCACCGTGACCCGGAACCGCAACCGGGTGAGCAGGCCGATCGGATGGTCGGCCATCGACTTGGCGGCGCCGGTCTGGATGTTCGACGACGGGCACATCTCCAGCGGGATCCGCTTGTCCCGCACGTACGCGGCGAGCCGGCCGAGCGTCACCTGGCCGTCCGACCCGACCGACACGTCGTCGACGATGCGCACGCCGTGCCCCAGGCGGTCCGCGCCGCACCACTGCAGCGCCTCCCAGATGGACGGCAGCCCGAACGCCTCGCCGGCGTGGATGGTGAAGTGCGAGTTCTGCTGCCGCACGTACTCGAACGCGTCCAGGTGCCGGGTGGGCGGGAAGCCGGCCTCGGCGCCGGCGATGTCGAACCCGACCACGCCGCTGTCGCGGTAAGCCACGGCCAGCTTGGCGATCTCCGACGATCGGGCCGCATGCCGCATCGCGGTCACCAGAGCCCCGACCCGGATGCGCTTCCCGCGGGCCGCCGCGTTGGCCTCACCTTGGCGGAATCCGGCCAGAACGGCATCGACGACCTGTTCGAGTGACAGCCCCGCCTCGACGTGCTGCTCGGGCGCCCACCGGATCTCGGCGTACACGACCCCGTCGTCCGCGAGGTCCTCGGCCGCCTGGCGGGCCACTCGCTGCAGCCCCTCGACGGTCTGCATCACCGCAACGGTGTGGTCGAACGTCTCGAGGTAGCGCTCCAGGGATCCGGAGTCCGCACTGTCGCGAAACCACTGGGCCAGCTTGTCGGCATCGGTCGCCGGCAACGCGTTATAACCGACGGTTTGTGCCAGTTCGAGTATGGTTTGGGGTCGCAGCCCGCCGTCCAGATGATCATGCAAAAGGACCTTCGGGGCGCCGACGACATTGTCGGCGCGGAGCTGTGTCGGCATGACTGACACGCTAGTGCCATGCAGCTTCTACCGCCTGACGGGCCGGGCACCACAGCCGTGAATTGTTGAATACTGACATCGAGACATAGGTGATTTACGTACTGCGACGACTGGTGGCCAGGTTTGGGAGACGGGATGGACGGACCGGCGGTGTCGGTCTCGGGTTTGGTCAGGCGTTACGGCGAGGTCGAAGCCGTGCGCGGAATCGACCTGTCCATCGACGCCGACGAGACGTTCGGATTCCTCGGACCGAACGGGGCCGGCAAGTCCACCACGATCAACATCCTGTGCACGCTCATCAAGCCGACCGCGGGCTCAGCTCGGGTCGCCGGGTACGACGTCGTCCATGAACGCGACGAGGTCCGCCGCAACATCGGGCTCGTGTTCCAGGACACCACCCTCGACGGCTACCTCACGGCCGAGCGCAACCTGCGATTACACGCCGAGCTGTACGGCATGCCGCGCAACACCATCGACTCACGCCTGCGCCAGGTGCTCGACATCGTCGGGTTGTGGGACCGCCGATCCAGCAAGGTCAGCACCTACTCCGGCGGCATGAAGCGCCGCCTCGAGATCGCCCGCGGCCTGATGCACTCGCCGCGGGTGCTGTTCCTGGACGAGCCGACCATCGGACTCGATCCGCAGACCCGCGCCTCGATCTGGAGCTACATCCGCGAGCTGCGCGAGCGCGAGCACATAACGATCTTCATGACCACGCACTACATGGACGAGGCCGAGTACTGCGACCGCATCGCCATCATCGACCAGGGCAAGATCATCGCGCTCGACACCCCGCACGCGCTGAAGGCCAGCATCGGCGAGGACCGGGTGCAGATTCACACCGCTGACGACACCGTCGCCATCGCCGCGCTCGCCACGCAGTTCGGCGTGGTCGCGACGATGTCCGAGGGCGTCGTCACGTTCGGTGTCGTGGACGGCGAGCAGTTCGTCCCGAAGCTGTTCAGCGACTTCCCGGTGGCGATTCGGTCGGTGAACGTGTCCCGGCCCTCGCTCGACGACGTGTTCATGTCCTACACCGGCACGACGATCCGGGACGCCGAGGCGGGAAGTGTCGACCCGGTGGGCGCCGGTTCAGCCCTCTTCGGACGGGGCGCGCGTCAGTGAGTGCCGCCACCGTCGCGCAGGTGCGCGTGCCGGCCCGTTCGACGACCAGCGAGCTGCGGGCGATCAAGATCGTCTGGCAGCGCGAGCTGATCCGGTATTTCAGCGACCGCCTGCGCATCGTCACTTCCCTGCTGCAACCCGCACTGTTCCTGTTCGTGCTGGGCACGGGGCTCTCGAAGCTGGCCTCACAGGGCACCGACGGGCTCAACCTGCGGACGTTCTTCTACCCCGGCATCCTCGGCATGACGGTGCTGTTCACGGCGGTGTTCTCGGCCGCCTCGGTGGTATGGGATCGCGAGTTCGGCTTCCTGCGCGAGATGCTCGTCGCCCCGGTCCGGCGCAGCTCGATCGTCATCGGCAAATGCCTCGGCGGCGCCACGGTCGCCGCCGCGCAGGGCGTCCTGATGATCGCGATGGCCGGCCTGGTCGGCGTGCCCTACGCCCCCACGCTCGTCCTCGGCGTCTTCGGTCTGCAGGTCCTGTTGTCCTTCATGCTCACCGCCTTCGCGCTGGTGGTGGCTGCGCGCGTCACGCAGATGCAGACATTCATGGCGTTGACCCAGATGTTGGTCATGCCGCTGTTCTTCCTGTCCGGCGCAATGTATCCAGTGCGGGGCCTGCCGACGTGGCTGACCGTGCTCAACCGCGTCGACCCGCTCACCTACGCCATCGACCCCATGCGCCACGTCGTGTTCAACCACCTATCGCTCTCTCCCGAGGCCCGCGAACGCCTCGATCCCGGCGTGACCTGGGGCGGCTGGCACGTCCCGGTTCTGCTCGAGGCTGCCCTGGTGCTGGCGATCGGACTCGTCCTGCTCGGCGTGGCCATCGCCGAGTTCAGCCGCAGCGACTGAGCTGTCGTTCAGGACGACGTCGGCGGAAGGGGGCGCTGCGCAGGCGCGCGGGTCAGCGGCATCAGGGCCAGGTTGCCCAGCCGGAGTACACGGCGCACGCTGCCGTCAAAGGTCAGGGTCGGTCGTCGTACTCGCGCAGGCGATCGAGTTCGGCGTCGGACGGGACGAAGCTCACTGTCGATTCGTCGCCGAAGTCGATCGCGCCCGAACTCGGTGCGATGTCGTGTTGCGCGGCGTCGTCCGCCTGCCACAGGACGCGGGGTGAGCGCTGCGCGTCGGCCGCGACGACGGCAACGCGGGTACCGGACCAGACGAGCCACAGGTCGCGCCGCTCGCGCCGCAGGTGATCACCCAGCGCCACGGCGTGTGTCTCCGGTCCGCCGGCAAGAACGAGCCGGGGCTGACCGAACTCCCACGACTTGGCGTCGACGGTGCCCACGCCGTCGAGCACCTCCAGGAGCAGCAGCGTCGGCAACAGCACGGGCAGCAACACCACGCTGGTCAGAAGACGCTCGACGGCGATCACACTCAGCCGAGCCAGCCAGCGCAGTGGGCGCTTGCGCCGTCGCGTGCCGTCCCGCCGCCGTCCGGGCACCTCGTAGCTGACGCCCTGGCGCCCGAGATACAGCACGGCTGCATACTCGCTCCAGGCCTGGGCGCAGTGCAGCCGGACGGTCTCTCGCACCGCATCGGACGCCGGCCGGGTATGCCACCAGAAACCGAGCCGCCCCGGCCAGCGAATTAACACGGACACGACAAATCCCTTGAGAGCGACGTATCGCGCGCACGCTACCGGCTCGGCGGCCCGATTTCCTGCGGAGGCAGGATAGGGCGCATGAGCGAAGTCGCCGTGCACGCCACCGCCCACCGGGACGTCACGCCCGACTCATTCGACGCCGTCGTTCGACTGGTGTGCCGCGCCGGGGACGCTGCCGCCGCGATGACGGCGCTGATCGCCGGCTTCGCCCGCGTCGAGGAGGCGATCGAGGCGCTGCCCACGGCCTCGGACGTGACCGTTAGCCGCAGCGGCGTCTCGCAGCGCAAGGTGGTCGCCTGGCGGCCGGACGGGCCCGGCGTACCCGAGTGGATCGCCAGCCGGCAGATCACCTTGACCGGCCGCGACATCGAGCAGGCCGGCCAGATCATCGCTCCGTTCGCTGCGCTGACCGACACCGTCGACGGTCTGGAGCTGGACGGCCCGACCTGGCGGCTCGACCGCGACAACCCTGTCCACGCCGAGTTGCAAGCCGAGGCCGTCCACGAGGCGCGGGCCCGAGCCGAGCGCTACGCAGCGGCGTTGGGCGGCCGCCTCGGCGCGCTGATCGAACTGGCCGATCCGGGAATGGGATATCCCCGGCAGCGCGGTGACATCGCAGTCGCGAAGGTCAGCTACCAGAGCCAACCCGGCGAGGGGTTCGAAACGATGGACTTCACGCCGGTGCCGATCGAGGTCGAGGCCGGCGTCCAGGCCCGCTGGGCGCTCATCCTGCCGTGACGGCTCAGCCGATGCGTTCGATGATCAAGGGTCGCTCAGCGGGCGCCGCACCGATGTCGTAGCCCCCCTCGAGCGCGCTCAACGCGCCCTCGAACCGAGCTGGATCGTCGGCGTGCAGTTCGAGCAAGGGCTGCCCGGCCGTCACGGAGTCACCGGGCTTGGCCAGTAGGACGACTCCGGCGCCGGGCGAGACGGGATCCTCCTTGCGGGCCCGGCCGGCGCCGAGCCGCCAGGCGGCAACACCCACGGCGTAGGCGTCCAGGCGGGTCAGGACGCCGGACTCCGGCGCCACCGCCACGTGCGATTCGGCCGCCACCGGCAAGGGCGCGGCGGGATCGCCCCCCTGGGCGCTGATCATGCGCCGCCAGACGTCCATCGCCCGGCCGTCGCGCAGCGCGTCGGCGGGATCGACGTCGGACAGTCCCGCACCGGCGAGCATCTCCCGGGCCAGAGCCAACGTCAGCGAGACCACGTCGGACGGCCCGCCGCCGGCGAGCACCTCGAGCGACTCGGCCACCTCCAGCGCGTTGCCGGCAGTACGGCCGAGCGGCGTCGACATGTCCGTGAGCAGGGCGACGGTGCGGGTCCCGTGCGCGGTACCCAGGGACACCATGGTCTCGGCCAGCGACCGAGCCGACGCCACGTCCTTCATGAACGCACCCGTCCCGACCTTGACGTCGAGCACGAGCGAGGACGAACCCTCGGCGATCTTCTTGCTCATGATCGAACTGGCGATGAGCGGGATCGACTCCACGGTGGCCGTGACATCGCGCAGCGCGTAGAGCTTGCGATCAGCCGGGGCGAGCTCGTCGCCGGCCGCGCACACCACCGCGCCGACGGAACGCAACTGGGCCAGGAACTCGTCATTCGTCACCGACGCCCGCCAGCCCGGGACGGACTCGAGCTTGTCGAGCGTGCCCCCCGTGTGGCCCAGCCCGCGGCCCGACAGCTGCGGCACCGCCGCCCCGCAGGCCGCCACCAAGGGCGCCAGCGGCAAGGTGATCTTGTCGCCGACCCCACCCGTCGAGTGCTTGTCGGTGGTCGGCCGAGCGACGCTCGACAGATCGAGCCGGACGCCCGACGCGATCATCGCCGCCGTCCACCGAGCCAATTCGGAAGGCTCCATGCCCCGCAGCAAGATGGCCATGGCGAGCGCCGCCATCTGCTCCTCGGCGACCGCACCCCGCGTATAGGCGTCGATCACCCAGTCGATCTGCTCGTCCGGGATGCGGCCACCATCGCGCTTGGCCGCGATGACGTCGACCGCTGCGAACGCCTCGCTCACGACAGGTCTTCGCGGCTGAACGCCAGCGGCAGCACGTCGATCATCGGCAGGGGCCCCTGGACGGTGTCGACGAGCAGATCGGGGCCACCGTGCTCCCAGAGCAGCTGCCGGCACCGCCCGCACGGCATGAGCACGTCGCCGCGGAAATCGACACAGGCGAAGGCGACCAGCCGGCCTCCGCCTGACGCGTGCAGCGCCGAGACCAGGCCGCACTCGGCGCACAATCCCAGCCCGTACGAGGCGTTCTCGACGTTGCAACCGACGACGACGCGGCCGTCGTCGACCACCGCGGCCGCCCCTACCGGGAACTGCGAGTACGGGGCGTACGCGTGGCCCATCGCTTCGAGCGCGGCCCGCCGCAGCTTCGTCCAATCGATATCCATGCCCTATCCCACGGTGTACGGCTGGCCATCGGCGGCCGGCGCTCGAACCCTACCGACGAAGCCGGCCACCGCGAAGATCGTTACCACGTAGGGCAGCGTCAGCAACAGGTTGGTGTCGACCGGGGAACCAGCCTGGGACAGCAAGCTACCCAGCTGGTCGGCGAATCCGAACAGCAACGCCGCGAGCAGGACCCCCCGGGGCGACCAGCGTCCGAAGATTACGCAGGCCAGGGCGATGAAGCCCTTCCCGTTGGACATGTTCAGCTGGAACGTGCCCGCGGCCCCGCCGCCCATGACGAGCGTGACACCGCCTAGGCCGGCCAGCGCTCCGGCCAGCCACACCGCGCGGTAGCGGGTACGCAGCACCTTGATACCCACGGTGTCGGCCGCCCGCGGATGCTCGCCGACGGACCGCAGCCGCAGACCCCAGCGCGTGTAGAACAGCCCGAGGTGCACGGCCACGACGAGGACGTAGGTGGCGTACAGGAAGATCGTGCCGTTGAAGAACACCGGACCGACGATCGGGATGTCGCCGAGTGCCGGAACCTTCCAGATGCGGAAGTAGCCGGGGTTGTTGTACGTGTCGGCCTGCGGGGCGAGCAGCTTGTTGAACAGGAAGCTCGTGATGCCCAGGGCGAACACGTTCAGCACCACGCCGATGATCACCTGGTCGACCAGGTACCGGATCGCCAGGACAGCGAGGATCGCGGCCAGGAAGACCCCGGCCAGCACACCGCCGAGCAGGCCCAGCCAGATGCTGCCGGCGACCGTGGCCACCATCGCCGCGACGAATGCCGACAGCAGCAATTGCCCCTCGATCGCGACGTTCACCACGCCGGCGCGTTCACCTACTACGCCGGCCAACCCCCCGAGGATCAGCGGGATCGCGGCCGGGAAGAGCGAACCCGCCAGCAGCGAGACGACGTTCAGCCCGGAGAACGTCCCGGCGACCGACCAGATGATGAACGCCAGCAGCAGCCCGAGCACGGCGATCGTGGCGCACCATCTCGCCGCCAACCGCTGGGTGATGCGCAGCAGTCCGGCCGCGACGACCAGCACGCACAACACGATCGCCGGCGCTCGCGCCTCGAACGACCAGCTGCCCAGATCGAACTTGGCGTCCGGCAAGGAGAACTTGAACACCGCCCGGTTGCCCGACCGCGGGCCCGACCCGAACGCCCACAGGCCGAACGCACCAAGCGCGACCTGGACGCCGCCCGCGAGGATGTGCCGGGGCACCCGGGCCTGGCGCACCGTCGTGACCGTGACGGCGAGGTTCGTGGTGGCCGTCTGCAGCGCCGCCCGGCCCCGGGCCCGCAGGTGGAACATCGTGCGCACCAACCGGGGTGCCGCGATGAACACGACGATCAGCGCCTGGATGACAGTGACGACGTCGACCGGGACCTCGACCCCCGGCGTCGCCTGCATCTGGGCGCCGCCCTGGCGCAGCGCGCCGAACAGCAGCCCGGCTCCGATGACGCCCCACGGGCTGTTGCGGCCCAGCAACGCCACGGTGATGGCGTCGAATCCCACGTTGGACGAGATGTTCGGCGTGACCGCGTAGGACGTCGCTCCGCCCAGCGCCAGCGCCACGCCGGCGAGACCGGCCAGCGCACCGGCCAGGGTCATGGCCAGCATCGTCACGCGGCCGACGCTCATGCCTGCGGTGCGCGCAGCGGCCGGATTGGCGCCCACCGCGCGCAACCGGAACCCGAGCGTGCTGCGGGTGAGCAGCCACCACACCCCGGCCGCAGCGACCACGGCGAGGACGATGCCCAGGTCGGCGGTGATCCTCGATCCGAACAGGTGCGGTAGCCGAGCGGTGCCGTGGATCAGCTTGCTGGCCTGCGGGTTGCCCGGCTGCTGTACGGACGCGAACGACAGCACGTAGAGCAGGCCGTACCTCGCGACGTAGTTGAGCATGATCGTCGTGATGACCTCGTGCGCGCCGGTGCGTGCTTTGAGGAATCCGGCGATGAGCCCCCACAAGGCCCCGCCCGCGATACCGGCGGCGATGGCGAGGACGAGGTGCAGGAAGGGCGGCAGCGACCACTCGAATCCGACGTAGCCCGCGGCGAGCGCACCGGCGATGACCTGCCCCTCGCCGCCGATGTTGAACAGCCCGGCCCGAAACGCCAGGGCCACGGCCAGGCCGCCGAGGATCAGCGGGGTCGCGGTGAAGATGCTGCTGGTGATCGGTCCGAGTACGCCGCTGATCGTGCCGTCGTTGTTCGGGTCGTAGATCGCGCCCTCGAACATGGCCTTGTACGCGTCACGCAGCGTGTACCAGGAGTCCTTGAAGAAATCCGTCGGGTGCTGGAAGAAGTACCCGAGGTCGCCACGGACGGTCTGGTCGGAGAAGATGATCAACAGCCCGCCGAGCAGGAGCGCGACGACGATGGCGAGCAGGGTCACCAGCCAGCTGTCGCTGCGTTCCGTGCGCTTGGGCGCCTCGTCCGGCGCGGGCCCGGAGGGCACGGGCGGCGCCTCGAGGGTGGCCGTCACGATCCGTCCTCGGCCTGCTCGACCACCGTCAGCACCGACGGATGCTCCTCGGCTTCGACGTGCGCCTGCTCGGGCGGCACGCCCGCCATCATCAGGCCCACCTCGTCGCGGGTCGCCCCGCCGGGCAGCACCCCGATGACCTTGCCGCGATACATCACCGCGATGCGGTCGGCCAGCGCGAGCACCTCGTCCAGCTCGGTGGACACCAGAACCACCGCAGTGCCGCGATCGCGTTCGGCGACGATGCGGTTGTGGATGAACTCCTGCGCGCCCACATCGACGCCACGCGTCGGCTGCGAAGCCACGAACACCCGCAGCGGACGCGACATCTCGCGCGCGAGCACGACCTTCTGCTGGTTCCCGCCCGACAGCGTGCCGGCCGGCACCTCGGCCGACTGGGTGCGGACGTCGAACTCCTCGACCCGCTGCCCGGCGTTCCGGCGGATCGCGTCCAGGCGCAGCGCCAGGCCACGGCTGAACTCCGGCCGGTCGTAGAGGTCGAGCACGAGGTTCTCGGCCACCGAGAAGGACCCGACCAGGCCGTCGTGCTGGCGATCTTCGGGCACGTAACCCATGCCCTGACGCAGGATGCTGTGCGTGGCGCCGCCGATCACCGAGCGCCCGTGCAGCCGGATCGATCCGCGCTCGACACCGCGCAAGCCGAGCAGTGCCTCGACCAGTTCCTCCTGACCGTTGCCCTGGACGCCGGCCAGCGCGACGATCTCGCCCTCCTGCACGTCGAGGCTGACACCGTCGACGGTGACCGATCCCCGGTCGTCACGCACCACCAGATCGTCGATCTCGAGGACGGCCGCGCCGGGCCGTGCCGGCGGCTTGTCGACCGTGAGCGACACCTCGCGGCCGACCATCATGCTGGCCAGCTCGGCCTCCGAGGTTCCCGGTGCGGCCTCACCGACGACCTTGCCCCTACGGATGACAGTGATCCGGTCGGCGACGGCCTTCACCTCGTGCAGCTTGTGGGTGATGAACACGATCGAGGTGCCGGCGTCGCGCAGTTCGCGCATCACCCGGATCAGGTCGTCGATCTCCTGCGGGGTGAGCACGGCCGTCGGCTCGTCCAGGATCAGGACGCCGGCATCACGCAGCAGCGCCTTGAGGATCTCGACCCGTTGCTGCACGCCGACCGGCAGGTCCTCGACGAGGGCGTCCGGGTCGACGTCCAGGCCGTAGCGCTGGGAGAGCTCGCGCACCTTCGCCCGGGCGGTGCGCCGCGAGAGCCGCCCGAGCGGCCCGACCGTCCACTCGTGGCCGAGCATCACGTTCTCGGCGACGGTGAACACCGGGATCAACATGAAGTGCTGGTGCACCATGCCGATGCCCGCGGCGATCGCATCGCCCGGGCCGCGGAATTCCTGCTTCGTACCGTCGATGACGATGGTGCCCTCGTCCGGGTGGTACAGCCCGTACAGGACGTTCATCAACGTCGACTTGCCGGCACCGTTCTCGCCCAGAAGCGCGTGGATCTCGCCGGGCTCGACGGTCAGGTCGATCGAGTCGTTGGCCACCAAGGAGCCGAACCGCTTGGTGATGCCGCGCAGTTCCAGGCGCATACCTGCCACTCCCCATCGGGCCGTCCGGACCTCAGGAGCGCTGCGCCGGTAACCCGACGCAGCGCTCCCTCACGACGCAGATGCGTTAACTCACTTGGGCTGCGCCGGCGACGTGATCTTGATTTCCCCAGAGATGATCTTCGCCTTGATCGTGTCCAGGTCGGACTTCACCGTCGAGTCGACCTTGCTGTCGAAGTCGTGGAACGGCGACAGCCCGGTACCTCCGTTGTCCAGCGTGCCGACGTAGTCCTTGGTGGCGTAGGTGCCGCCCGAGGAATCCTCGACCGCCTTCGTCACCGCCAGGTCGATGCCCTTGAACACGGTGGTGAGGAACACCGACGTGTACTGCGGCGCCGAGTTGACGCCGTCGGTGTCGACCCAGATCACGACGGCCTTGCCACTCGACTTGGCGTAGGCCGCCGAGCCGAGGCCGGTGCCGCCGGCGACCGGGAAGATCACGTCAGCGCCCTGGGCAACGAAGTTCGTCGCCAGCTGCTGGCCCTTGGTCTGGTCGGTGAACGATCCGGCGAAGCTGCCGTTCTGCTTCTTCTCGTCCCAGCCGAGCAGCTTGACGCTCTTGCCCTTCTGCTGGTTGTAGTAGTTGATGCCTTCCTGGAAACCGTCCATGTAAATCGTGACCGGCGCGATCTTCAGGCCGCCATAGGTGGCCACGATGCCGGTCTTCGAGTAGGCGGCGGCCAGGTAGCCGCCCAGGAACGCGCCCTGCGCGGTGTTGAACTGCAGGCCCTGGAGGTTGGTGCCGTTACCGAAGTAGTCGACCTCGGCGAAGTACTGCGACGGCTTCGCCTTGGCGGCAGCCGTGGTCGCGTCGCCCATGAGCCCGCCGACCGTGACGATCAGCTTGCAGTTCTGCGATTCGAGCTTGGAGATGTTGGTCTTGTAGTCGGTCTCGGCCTTGGATTGGACGTAGCTGACCTTCGCCTTACCGTCACTCTGCGCCTTCTGCATGCCGGCCCAGGCGGACGCGTTGAACGACTTGTCGTCGATACCGCCCGTGTCGGTCACCATGCAGGCGGTGAAGTTGGATGTCGGCGCGGTCGATCCGCCGGGCGCCGTGGACGAGTTGCTCGTCCCCCCGCCGGGCGCCGTGGTGCCGCCACTCTTGCTCTTGCTGCCGCAGGCCCCGAGCAGCAGCGCCAAGGCTGCTATCCCCGCGGTTATCGCCACGCCATATGTACGACGCAACGCCATCACCTCTCCCGTTTGTCCGGACTCCGCTCGCCAGACCAGTGCCGGCCAGTGCACAGCAGGAGATCGCTGAAATCCCCGACACCGTAGTCGCACTAGGGAGGCACCGTAGCCCACGGGGGATGCGTCGTCACCCGATCGTTGCACCGGCGCCCGCCGGAGCCGAGCCTCTCGACGAACTGCCCCTTCCCGCCCCGGAAAGATCTAGCAACTTCTCACATTGCACAAGCAGGAGGGCACTCCCGGCTCTCAGGCGTCCGGTCCGCGGCCGCGCTCCACATCTGGTGATCTTGATACCTATAGCCCGTCATGACCTGCTATAGGTATCAAGATCACTCAGCAACAGACCATCTCGCGGTTGTGGATAATGACATCCGCTGTCCACAGATACCGCTGGCACCCTGGCGACGCGCTCGGCGTCACCCGACGATCGGGACGTGCTCACCATCAGCGCCAGCTCAGCGCTGGCCCTCGACACGGACGATGCCGACGACGTCATGTCCCGGCGGGAGCTGATCCACGTCGGCTGCACCAGGTCTGAGATCAGCGCGCGCATCGCCGCCGGTAGGTGGCAGCCCATCGGCCGCGCGATCGTCACCCACAACGGGCCGCTGACCCGCAGACAACGCTGGCGGGTAGCACT
This sequence comes from Jatrophihabitantaceae bacterium, assembly GCA_036502575.1. GTDB lineage: Bacteria > Actinomycetota > Actinomycetes > Mycobacteriales > Jatrophihabitantaceae > DASXRA01. The sequence continues at coordinate 17,417 of DASXYL010000022.1, forward strand.
GCTCAATTGCGGACCCCGCTCGGTGCTGACGGCGTTCACCGCGCTCGAAGCGCTCGGGCTATCCGGCTGGCAGCGCGAGACGATCCACGTGCTCGCGCCGGCAGGTGTCGCGCGGCCGACGCTTGGGGACGTTCGGCTCCACCACGCGAGCATCGCGCGTCCGGACGAGTGGCTACCCGCGCGCCGGTGCCACCGGGCCGCCCCCGCGGCAATCGTGGCCGCAAGCACATTCCGAACTGCCCGGCCGGCCGTGGGGTTGCTCGCGGCCACCGTGCAACAGCGGCTGGTCAGCGCGTCCGACCTGCGCGCGGCGCTGGAACGCGCTACCCGCACCCGACATCGTGCGGCCCTCCTCGCTGCGGTCGGGGACATAGAGAGGGGCGCCCGGGCGCTCAGCGAGATCGACTTCGTCAGGTTGTGCCGTCGCAACGGGCTGCCGGAGCCGACCCAGCAGGCGGTGCGGACGCAGCCGGATGGGCGGCGGCGCTACCTCGACGCCGAATGGGTCCTCGCGGACGGTCGACGCGTAGTGGTCGAGGTGGACGGCGCCGTGCACCTGGCTCCCCGAACCTGGTTCGACGACCAGCTGCGGCAGAACGAGGTGACGCTGGCTGGCGCGACCGTGCTGCGATATCCCAGCGTCATCGTGCGCGAGGAGTCGGGCATCGTCGTGGCTCAGCTGCGCCGGGCGCTCATCTGCTGAGCGATCTCGCAACTCGGTCTGGCCTAGCGACGACGACGCCCGCTCACCGCGCCGGCGATCTTGATCCCCGTGCGCGGTCATCACCCACGGTCCTGACCCACGACAGATATCAAGATCGCCCTGAACGCGACGTCCGAGTAGGGTTCTGCGCTTGTGCGCGCGCTCGGGGCTTATTTCGTCGCGGGCTTTCGCAGATGGTCGGCTTACCGGACGGCGGCCGCCGCCGGAGCGGTCACGAACACGGTGTTCGGGCTGATCAAGGCCAGCATCCTGATCGCGGCGATCGACTCGGCGGGCGGCGCCGTCGCCGGCTACGACGCTCGCACCGCATCCACGTACGCCTGGCTCACCCAGGCACTGATCGCTCCGATCAACATCTTCATGTGGCGCGAACTCGCGGACCGAGTGCGTACCGGCGACATCGCGGTGGATCTGTCCCGTCCGGTCGATCTCCAGCTCGGCTACCTGGCCGGCGACCTGGGCCGAGCGGCGTTCCAGCTGCTGCCACGGGGCGCCCCACCGCTAATTGTCGGTGCGCTGACATTTGGCTTGGTGATGCCGGCGACGGCTCCGCCGTACCTGCTGGGCGCCGTGAGCGTCGTCGTTGCCGTCGCGCTCAGTTTTGCCGGCCGGTACCTGATCAACGTGCTGGCGTTCTGGGTTGTGGACGTGCGCGGGCTGCTGGCCCTGTACGTGTTCACGAGCAACGTCCTCTGCGGGGTGATGGTGCCGGTGCACTGGTTCCCGCACTGGCTGGCCACGGTGTCGAACGCAACGCCGTTCCCGTCGATGCTGCAGGCACCGGTGGACGTGCTGTCCGGACGAGCCGGCGCCCACGCCCTGCTGGTGCAGCTCGCCTGGCTTACAGCCATGCTGTACGTCGGCCGACTGCTCACCCGGGTGGCGACGCATCGGCTGGTGGTCCAGGGTGGCTGAATCGCCGTACGCGGCGCTGCTGCGCTCTCGGATGCGCACGCAGACGTCCTATCGAGCCTCGTTCATCGCCGACCTCCTCGCGCAGATCCTGGTGGGCTTCGTCGAGTTCAGCGAGGTGTACATCGTGTTCGCGAACGTGCGGCTGCTCGGCGGGTTGACGTTCGTGCAGTGCGCGCTGGTGTTCGCGCTGGCCAACGTCGCGTTCTCGCTCGGCGACCTGGCGATCGGACACGTGGACCAGCTGCCGATCTATCTGCGGCAGGGCACGCTCGACGCCATGTTGCTACGCCCGTTGCCGGTACTCGCTCAGCTGGCCACGGGCGACGTGTCGCTGCGCCGGCTCGGTCGCACCGCCATGGCGGTCGGCGTCCTCTGCGTGGTGCTGCCCAACGCGCACATCGCCTGGACGCCAATGAAAGTCATCCTGCTGACAATCGCCCCGATCGCCGGGGCCGCGGTGTTCGCCGCGCTGTTCGTCGCCGCGGCGGCGATGCAGTTCTGGCTCGTCGACGGCGGCGAACTCGCCAGCTCGTTCACCTACGGCGGCTCCTACGTCGCAGAGTTCCCGACCAGCGTGCTGCACGTCGCGCTGCGCGTCGCGTTCACGTTCGTGGTCCCGGCCGGGTTCGTCGCCTACTTCCCCACGCTGATCCTGCTGGGCCAGGACGGTCCGGCCGGGTGGCCGTCGTGGCTCGGCTGGGGCACGCCGGTGATGGCCCTGCTCGCCTGGAGTACAGCCCTGCTGTGGTGGCGGGCCGGGCTTCATCACTACACGGGAGCCGGCGGATGACGATCATCGAGGCACACGAGCTGCGACGCGATTTCACCTTGCGCCGGGGCGCGCTTCGCCGGCAGCGTCATCAGGTGCGTGCAGTGGACGGCATCTCGTTCAGCGTCGGGGCCGGTTCGGCGGTCGGATACATCGGCGCGAACGGCGCCGGCAAGTCCACCACGATCAAGATGCTCACCGGCATTCTCGTTCCCACGTCGGGCACGGTGCGCACGTGCGGGCTCGAGCCCGTGCGGCAGCGCCGCGAGCTGGCTCGGCGCATCGGCGTGGTGTTCGGTCAGCGCTCGCAGCTGTGGTGGGATCTTCCGCTCGCCGAGTCGTTCCGCATCCTGGCGGCGGTGCACCGGCTGTCCGACGACGCCAGACGCCGCCGTACGGACGAGCTCATCGAGCGGCTCGCACTGGGCGACTTCCTCGGCACCCCGGTGCGCCAGCTCTCGCTCGGGCAGCGAATGCGCGGCGAGGTGGCGGCCGCCTTGCTGCACCGCCCCGAGCTGGTCGTGCTGGACGAGCCGACGATCGGGCTGGACGTGCTGTCGAAGGAGCAGTTGCGGGTCTTCCTGCGCGAGCAGCGCACCCGGCACGGCACGACCCTGCTGCTCACGACCCATGACATGGGCGACATCGAGCGGCTGTGCGATCAGGTGCTGGTGATCGACCGCGGTCAGCTCGCGTATTCGGGCACGCTGCCGGGGCTCTCCGGCCTGGTCACGACCGAACGTGTACTCGTCGTCGATCTCACCGACCCGACACCACCGCTCGACCACGTCACCGGCACCCGACTCATGAGCACCGAAGCCGACGGCCTGAGGCAGCGCCTGGCCTTCTCGCCGGATACCGCGACCGCCGCCGACGTCCTCGCCGCAGTGAGCCGCGTCGCCGAGGTGCGCGACCTGTCCGTCGAGGAACCGCAGATCGAGGACGTCGTCCGCCGGCTCTACGAGCAGGGCATCCCTAATTCCTAGTCGGCCGATAGAAAACATTGACATGGCGTTAAGCGCGCACGTACCGTCAAAGGCATGAAGCCGTCGGTCCCCTTCGTGGCGCGGCGCTACATCGACTTCAAGAAGACGTGCAGCGCGGTCTGTCGCTGACGCACCCGCGGCTACGCCGCAGCTGATCTCCGCACCGGCCTCGGCCGGCATTCCCTCTTATACGGCCCCGACGCCGCGGCGTGTTCGACGCGCCCGGAAGGACCTCCCATGCCCAGAAAACCGACGGCTGCGCTTGCCATCATCGCGCTGCTGGCCGCCGCCGTGTCCGCGTGCAGCGCCCGAGGCGACGCGGCCGCGCCGCCCGGCCACGTGGTGCTGCGCTACCAAGGCTCGGCCAACGCCGTGCTGCTGCCCGAACTCGCCGAGGACCTCGGCTATCTCGGCGACGTCAAGCTCAAATGGGTCGGCAACACGATCAGCGGGCCGCAGGACATCCAGTCCGCGGCGACCGGCCAGACCGACTTCGGCGGCGCGTTCACCGGCGCCGTCGTCAAGCTGATCAAGGCCGGCGCACCCGCCAAGGCGGTGATCAACTACTACGGCGAGGACGCCAAGACGTTCAACGGCTTCTACGTCAAGGCCGACTCCTCCATCCACACCGCCCGCGACCTCATCGGCAAGACGATAGGCGTCAACACCCTCGGCGCCCACTCCGAGGCGGTCATCGACACCTACCTGACGAAGAACGGCCTGACGCAGGCGGAGATCAAGAAGGTGCAGCTCGTACCGCTACCGCCGAACAGCACCGAGGAGGCGCTCCGCAAGGGACAGATCGACGTCGGCGCGCTCGGCGGCATCCTGCAGGACCACGCCGTCGCCACCGGTGGACTGCGGTCGCTGTTCAGCGACTACGCGCTCTTCGGCGCGTTCGACGGTGGGCAGTACGTGCTGCGCGACGACTTCGTCAAGAAGAACCCCGAGGCGTCCCGGACGTTCGTCACCGCCGTCGCCAAGGCGATCGAGTGGGAGCGCACCACCCCGAAGGCCAAGGTGATCGCCGAGTTCACCAAGATCGTCAACGGCCGGCACCGCAACGAAAGTACAGCCAACCTGAAGTACTGGAAGAGCGTCGGCATCCCGTCGCACGGCGGCCTGATCAGCGATCACGACTTCACGATCTGGACGTCGTGGCTGTCCTCGGCCCGCGTCGTCAAGGCGGACGCCTTCACCCCGGCCGAGTACTACACCAACGACCTCAACGGGTTGAAGCAATGACCGCCAAGATCAGCCTGCGGTCGGTGACCAAACAGTTCACGGTCCGGGCCGGTCCAGCACTCACCGCGCTCGATCACGTCAGCCTCGACATCCCGTCCGGACAGTTCCTGGTGCTCGTCGGCCCGAGCGGATCGGGCAAGACCACACTGCTCGATCTGCTCAGCGGGCTCAGCGCGCCATCGTCAGGCCAGGTGCTGGTCGACGGCCGGCCGGTGACGGGTCCGGGCCTCGACCGCGCGGTGGTCTTCCAGCAGTACGCGCTGTTCCCGTGGCGGACGGCTCGCGGCAACGTCGAGTTCGGCCTTTCCGCGTCAGGCGTCCGGCGCCGCGACCGAGGCGCCCGGGCCGACGAGTTCCTCGACCTCGTCGGCCTGGCCGCCTTCGCCGACCGGTACCCGCACGAGCTCTCCGGCGGGATGAAGCAGCGGGTGGCCATCGCCCGCAGCCTCGCGTGCGACCCGCGCGTCCTGCTCATGGACGAACCGTTCGCCGCGCTCGATGCCCAGACTCGCGAGCAACTGCAGGACGAGCTGCTGCGGATCTGGCGGGCCACCGGCAAGACCGTCGTGTTCGTCACCCACGCGATCGAAGAGGCGGTGTACCTCGGGCAACGCGTCGCCGTCCTCACCGCCCGACCGGGACGGATCAAGCGGATCGTCGACGTCGATCTCGGCGACCGCGAAGGCGACGTCCGGTCGGCGCCCGCCTTCGTCGCGCATCGGCACGAGCTCTGGTCGCTGCTGCACGACGAGGTCGGGAGGGCCGCCTGATGTCCGTCGAGACACTCACCGGACCGGTCGAGACCCTCACCGAACCCATCGAAACGGTCGCCGGGCCGGTCAGTGCCCGCAAGCGCATCCCGATCGGTCGCATCGGCCGGTTGCTCGGACGGGCGATCTGGAAGTCGGCCGCCATCGGTCTGTTCGCGCTGCTCTGGGAGTTCGGCCCGAAGTACCTGCTCGATCCGTCCACCCGCGTCTTCCTGCCGCCACTGCACAAGGACCTGCAGGCGTGGTGGCATCTCGCGCAGAGCGGTGCCCTGCAGGACCATCTGCAAGCGAGCCTCAGCCGGTCGGCGGTCGGCTTCGGGCTGGCGATCCTCGCGGCCGTTCCGCTCGGACTGCTGATTGCCTGGTACCGCCCGGTGGCCGACTTCCTCAACCCGCTGCTCGAGCTGTTCCGAAATACAGCCGCGCTGGCATTGTTGCCGGTGTTCACGTTGCTGCTCGGTATCGGTGAGACGTCCAAGATCGCGATCGTCACCTACGCCGCGTTCTTCCCGGTACTGCTCAACACCATCGCGGGCGTCAAGACCGTTGATCCGTTGCTGATCCGCGCGGCCCGGACGCTCGGTCTGGACAGCCCGCGGATGTTCGCGAAGGTGATCCTGCCGGCGGCGGTGCCCACGATCTTCAGCGGCATCCGGATGGCCGGGGCCGCCTCGATCCTGGTGCTGATCGCCGCCGAGATGGCCGGCGCCAAGGCCGGGCTCGGCTACCTGATCACCAACGACCAGAACAGCTTCCTCTACCCGGAGATGTACGCCGGCATCCTGACGATCGCCGGTCTCGGCCTGGTGATCAACCTCGTCCTCGTCCGCCTCGAACGCCACTTTTCCCGCTGGCGCACCGCGTCGGCTTCCCGGTGACAGTCGGCCAAGCAGTGACTCGGAGACACACATGACCCAGTTGCACCTCAACGCCTTCCTGATGGCCAACGGCCACCACGAAGCGGCCTGGCGGCACCCCGACACGAACCCCCACCAGGCCCTAACCCTGCAGCACTACGCGAACCTGGCTCGCATCGCCGAGCGCGGCAAGCTCGACTCGCTCTTCCTGGCCGACGGCGTCGCCCTGTGGGGCAACGTCCGGTACAACTCGCACAACCGCTTCGAGCCGCTGACGCTGCTGTCCGCGCTCGCCGCGAGCACCGACCGGATCGGCCTGATCGCCACCGCGTCGACGACCTACAACGAGCCGTATCACCTGGCCCGCAAGTTCGCGTCGCTCGATCACCTCAGCGGTGGTCGCGCCGGGTGGAACATCGTCACGTCGGCCGGCGAGGACGAGGCCCGCAACTTCAACCGGGCCGGCCGTCCGGATCACGAGCTGCGCTACGAGCGCGCGACCGAGTTCGTCGAGGTGGTCAAGCGACTCTGGGACAGCTGGGACGACGACGCGCTGGTGATCGACAAGGAGTCCGGCATCTTCGCCGACACCGACCTCATCGCGCCGATCGACCATGTGGGCGAGCACTTCCAGGTCCGCGGACCGCTGAACACGCCCCGCCCGGTGCAGGGCCACCCGCTGCTCGTCCAGGCCGGATCGTCCGAGACCGGCAAGGACTACGCCGCGCGCTACGCCGAAGCGGTGTTCACCGCGCAGCAGACCTTCGACGAAGGCAAGGCGTTCTACGACGACGTCAAGGCGCGGGCGGCTCGCTACGGCCGTACGCCGGACGAGATCAAGATCCTGCCCGGCATCAGCCCCATCATCGGTCGCACCGAGGCCGAGGCGCACGAGCGTGAGTCGCTGCTCAACTCGCTGATCACGCCGGACTACGGCGTCGCCCAGCTGTCCAAGCTGCTCGACCACGATCTTCGTTCCTTCCCGCTCGACGGGCCGCTGCCCGACGTCGGCACGTACACCGAGGGCGCGCAGAGCCGGTTCGACCTGGTCACCGGGTTGGCCCGGCGCGAGAACCTGACGATCCGCCAGCTGATCGAGCGGCTGGCCGGTGGCCGTGGACACCGCGTCTTCGCCGGAACGCCGGAGCAGATCGCGGATCAGATCGAGCACTGGTTCGCCGGCGGCGCCGCCGACGGATTCAACATCATGCCGCTGACGCTGCCCGGCGGCCTGACCGACTTCGTCGACCTCGTCGTACCCGAGCTGCAGCGACGGGGCCTGTTCCGGACCGAGTACGCGGGCACCACGTTGCGCGAGCACTACGGCCTCGCGCGCCCAGCCAACCAAGCAATCCCCGCCAAGGAGGAAGCAGCATGACCGCAATCGCAACCGCTATGGACGTCCGCAAGATCACCGGACGCATCGGCGCCGAGGTGTCCGGGCTAGACCTCAGCGAGCAGCTGACCCCGGACACCATCGCCGCGATCCGGACGGCGCTGAACGAGCACAAGGCGCTGCTGTTCCGCAACGCCCACCTCGACGACGCCGGCCAGCAACGCTTCGCCGGCTACTTCGGTCCGCTGACCGCGGCGCACCCGACCGTGCCGTCCATCGACGGCGCGCCGAACATCCTGCCCGTCGACAGCGAGCAGGGACGCGCCAACCACTGGCACACCGACGTGACGTTCGTGGTCAACCCGCCGCAGGCGAGCACGCTGCGCAGCATCACCGTGCCGTCCTTCGGCGGCGAGACGCAGATCGCCAACACCGGGGCGGCGTATCAGGATTTGCCCGAGGTGCTGCGCAACTTCGCCGACACGCTCTGGGCCGTGCACACGAACGATTACGACTACGCGGTTCCCGCGAACCTGAAGCAGGACGGTGAGGACGAGCGGCGCAAGCAGTTCACGTCGATCACCTACGAGACCGTGCACCCGGTGGTGCGCGTCCATCCCCTGACCGGCGAGCGAGGACTGTTCATCGGTGGGTTCGCGCAGCGGATCGTCGGCCTCTCCGGCACTGAGTCCCGCGACATCCTGCGACTCCTGCAGACCTACGTCACGCGCGCGGAGAACGTGCTGCGCCTGTCGTGGGAGCCCGACCAGCTCGTGCTGTTCGACAACCGCATCACCCAGCACTACGCCATCGACAACTACGACGGCCAGCCCCGCCGCCTGCACCGCGTCACCGTCGCGGGCGACGTGCCGGCGGGCGTGACCGGCGAGCAGAGCTACTCGATCAAGGGCGACGCATCGCATTACTCCCCCGTCGCCGAGGCAGCCTGATCCACACGACGAGGCGGCCCGTCCCGCCTCTTGTCACATCCGGGCCGACTCTCTGTCATTTTCGTGCCCGATGCTGCATTCAACGGACGTAGCCGTATTCCGATCGAATTCCGTCAGGAATTCCGTCAATGCGTAACCGAGCCAACCACCAGGGACTATTCATGCGTGCCAATAGCATCCACCGAGTAGCTGCCGTCGGGCTCGTAGCCAGCACCCTCCTGATCGCATCGTTCGCCGTGGGGGCAGGTCCGGCGTTCGCCCACGACGAGCTCATCGGCTCCAACCCGAAGGACGGATCGTCGATCACCGTTGCCCCCGAGCGGGTAACGCTGTACTTCGAGGAGCCGCCGGCAGCCGGCCCGACCGCCCTCGCGATCGCCGGCCCGGCGGGCGACAGTGTCGTCGCCGGTCCGCCCGTGATCAGCGGATCGACCGTGTACGCGCCGCTGGATGCCGTGACAAAGCCCGGCCGCTACACGATCACCTTCGGCATCATGTCCGACGACGGACACCCCGTGTCGGGGACGCTCGGGTTCACTCTGACCGCCCCAGCGAACGCCGCCGCGGCCATCACGAAACCCGGCGCCCCGGCGAAGAAGGACGCGAGCTCGTCGACCCCCCTCTGGATCGCCGGCGCGGCGCTGCTCGTCGTAGTCGCCGCCGGCGTGATCACGGTGAGCCGTCGCCGATCCCGCACGAAGGCCATGGCGTCCTGAGCTGATCTTCGACGCGCCGCCGGCATTCGCGGGACGGCGGCCGCTGTCGCCCTAGCATCGGGCGGGTGCGTTGGCAGTGCGCCGCGGTGACCGCGGCCGTCCTCACTCTGGCGGCACCCGCCTATGCGCAGCCTTCCCCGCACAGCGTCCCGCCCCCGGCGCCGAAGCCGACCGACAGTGCCAACTCGCCCGCCGCACCCGACCCGCATCCGCCCGCCGGCGGCATCGGCCCGCAGGGTGAGCTGGTCGGCGGCGCCCGCCTGCGCAGCCGTGGGGTCGTCCTGCCGGCGCGCGCCAAGCCGCTGCCCGCGAACCTGACGGCCAGCGCCTGGGTCCTCGCCGACCTCGACTCCGGCGATGTGCTCGCCGCCCGCGACCCGCACGGGCGCTACCAGCCCGCGAGCATCCTCAAGACGCTCACCTCGGTGACCCTGCTGCCGCTGCTGCCCGGCAAGCGCGTCGTCACGGTGAGCCAGGCCGCCGCCAACGCCGAAGGCTCGGCAGTGGGCATCGTCGCCGGCGGGCGCTACACCGTCGACGACCTGTTCACCGGGCTGCTCCTGATGTCCGGCAACGACACGGCGGCCGCGCTCGCCGAAGCCGCCGGCGGCGTCAAGCGCACCGTCGCGCTGATGAACCAGACCGCCCAGAATCTCGGCGCTTACGACACGTTCGTGCAGACGCCGTCTGGCCTGGACGGTTGGCAGCAGCTGACCAGCGCCTACGACATGACGCTGTTCCTGCGCGCCGCCGTGGACCTGCCGCGCTTCGTCGCCTACGACCGCAAGGCGACGGCGCTGCTGCCCGCGCAGAACGTCGCCGGGCACAAGTACGGGACGGTGTGGCTGGGCAACCAGGGTGAACCGTTCCTGACCACGGTGCCCGGGGCGCTCGTGTCCAAGATCGGGTTCACCGACGCGGCGCAGCACACCTACCTGTGCGCGGCCTCGCGGGGTGGGCGGCGGCTCGGGGTGATCTTCCTGCGGGCCCAGAAGTACCCGATCGACCAGTGGCAGCAGGCCGCCGAGCTGCTCGACTGGGGCTACGCGCTGCCGCGGGGCACCTCGGTCGGCCACCTGGAGGCGCCGGCGGCACCGGCGGACGGTTCGGTCACGACGACGACCGCTGCATCCACTGCCCCGTCCGCACCGTCCAAGACGAACGCCGCGGCAGTGGCCGCCCACCATGGAGGCGGCTCGCCGCCCTGGGGCCTCATCGCCGTCCTCATCGTCGCCGCCGGCGCCGGGGCGCTGTGGCTGTCCGGACGTTGGGTCAGCGGACACGGACCGACGCAGTCAAGCCAGCGTTCTTGATCATCTCTGCTTTGGCGACCACCGATGGTCCCGGATCTACCTGGCACGCACAGACCACCGATGGTCCTTTCGTCAGAGATGATCAAGGCGGCGGCCTACCCGGGCATTGGGTCACCGGCGGACCCGGCGCCGGCGCCGGGCGGTGATCGCGGCGACGGCGCCGCCCCCGACCGCTGCTCCGGCGCCGAACAGCGACCCGGCGACCCGAAGCGGCGACATGGCCGGCCGGGGCGACTCGACGACCGGCGGACCGACCTGCTCGAGCGCCGCCTCGATCTCGGGCGCATCGGGCAACCGGGCCGTCGCCGTCCAGGCCGCGCAGTAGAGCAGGTAGCGCGAGACGAGATCGATCCACACGAGGACGCCGATGACGCTGCCGAACACCCCGACGGTGGGGCTGCGGGTTATGCGGCTGATGTAGTACGTCCCGACCGTTTTGAGGATCTCGAAGCCGACCGCCGCGAGCAGCGCGCCCTTGAAAACGACCCAGGCCGGCAGGTGCGCCCGCGGCAACCGCACGAGCACCCAGCCGAAGATCACCAGATCGCCGGCCACCGCGATCACGACGCCGGCGATCTTGACCAGGTTGTGGACGCCGGCCACATCGTCGAGGCTCGCCGCTTGCAGGATCTTGTCGGTGAACGACGTCCCGACGACCGTGATCCCGATGGAGATCATGATCCCGAGGCCGAGCCCGGCGAGCACCACGAGGTTCGCCGCCTTGGACTGGAAGAAGTTCTTCTTGGGCGGGTCGATGCCCCACACCGCGTCGATCCCCGCGCGCAGGTTGCCCACCCAGCCCAGGCCCGTCAGCAGCAAGCCGACCAGCCCGATGACCCCGATGCCGGTGCGCGCGTTGACGGCGGCGTCGATCGAGTCCTTGACCGTCTGACCGAACCCGCCCGGCAGGCTCGAGGTGATGTGGCCGAACAGGTCGTTCTGTAGATCAGGACGGTTCCGCAGCACGAATCCGAGCACCGAGGCGGCGAGCAACAGCAGGGGGAACAGCGCCAGGAAGCTGAAGTAGGTGATAGCCGCCGCGAAGTGGTTGCCGTGGTTGTCCTTGAACCGGTTCCAGGCGATGACGATGTGCTTGAGCCAGAAATAGCGTTCGCCCGCGGCGTGCCAGCGATCCTTGGCGTCGTCGCGGATCCGGGTGATGGAACCCGGCAGGTTCACGGTGCGCCGAGGGCGAATTCCGTGCGGGGCAACCACTTCCCGTCCGGGTGCCGCTCGAACAGCGTGAACCGTTCGACGGCGAACCGCGCGACGAATCCCGACAGACCGTCGTAGGCGAGGTCGAGCGCCACGTCGGGCACGTCCTGGGCGACGGTGACGTGCGGGTGGTACGGGAAGTCGAGCCGGCGCTGCAGTGGCCCGCTGCGGATCGTCTTCTCCAGCACCTCGCAGTCGGACAGGCCGCGCGCCACCTGGATGAACACCACCGGCGACACCGGCCGGAACGTGCCCGTGCCGAGCAGGTGCATGACGAACGGCGGTCGCGATGCCGCCGTGGCGGCCAGGTGTTCCTCGATGATGCCGAGCCGGATGGGCTCGACCGGCGTGGGTGGCAGCAGCGTGACGTGCGGCCAGATCAGGTCGGCCTGCGGATCGCCGATGCGGCGCCGCCAGCCGGTCAGGACGGTGGCGTGCGGTTCGGGGATCGCGATGGCGACCCCAAGAGTCACCGGCTCGGTCATGGGGCAGCCACCTCCGGCAGACCAGCAACATGTCCTGCCTCCGGCAGGCCAGCAACATGTCCTGCCTCCGGCAGGAAGCCGACCTTGTCATAGGCGGCGCGGACGGTGACCTCGGCGACCTCGCGGGCCCGGGCGGCGCCCCCGGCGAGCACCCGGTCGAGCTCGACCGGGTCGTCGAGCAGCGCCGCGGTCCGCTTGGCGAACGGCTCGGCGAAGGCCACCACGGCGTCGGCCACCGCGGCCTTGAGCGCGCCGTAGCCCTGCCCGGCGAAGTCGCCCACCACATCGTCGACGGCGCGGCCGGTCACCGCGCCGAGGATCGTCAGGAGGTTCGAGACGCCGGGCTTGGCCTCGGGGTCGTAGCGCACTTCGGTCTCGGTGTCGGTGACCGCGCGCTTGATCTTGCGGACGAGTGCTGCCGGGTCGTCGAGCAGGTTCACCGTGCCGGCGTCGCCGAGGGACTTGCTCATCTTGGCGGTGGGATCCTGCAGGTCGAGGATCTTCGCCGTCTGGCTCGGGATGAACGCCTCCGGAACGGTGAACGTCTCGCCGTAGCGGGAGTTGAACCGCTGCGCGAGATTGCGGGTGAGCTCCAGATGTTGGCGCTGGTCCTCACCGACCGGGACGGCGTCGGCCTGATAAACCAGGATGTCGGCGGCCTGCAGGATCGGGTAGGTGAACAGCCCGACGGCGTTGCGGTCAGCACCCGAGCGCGCGGACTTGTCCTTGAACTGGGTCATCCGGCTCGCCTCACCGAAGCCGGTCAGGCACTCCAGCACCCACGACAGCTGCGTGTGCTGGGGGACATGGCTCTGCACGAACAGCACGCAGCGGGCCGGATCCAGGCCGGCGGCCAGCAACTGCGCCGCCGACGTGCGGGTGCGCTGGCGCAGCTCGTCGGGCGACGGCGGGTCGAGGGTGATGGCGTGCAGGTCGACCACGCAGTAGAACGCGTCGTGGGTGCCCTGCAGGTCGACCCACTGCTTCACCGCACCCAGGTAGTTCCCGAGGTGGAAGGACGACGCTGTCGGCTGGATCCCGGACAGCACCCGCGCGCGACTCGCCATGGCCCCGATTCTGGCACCCCCCGGGAATGGATCAAGCCGGGGTCTGCACCTTGGGCGGAGTCACCCGCACCCGGGCCGCCCGCCGCCCGTCGACGGCGGTGACGGTGATCGTGTAGCCCTCGTACTCGACGCTGTCGCCGAGACTCGGAAGATGGCCCAGCGCCGACATCACGTAGCCGGCCGCCGTCTCGTAGGGGCCTTCTGGCAGCTGCAGACCCGTGAACTCGGCGAAGTCGTCCAGGTTCAGCCGCCCGTCGACCTCGACCACGCCGCCGACCAGCCGGGACGGCCCGGTACTGGCCTCGTCGTACTCGTCGCGGATGTCGCCGATGACCTCCTCGATGAGGTCCTCGAGCGTCACGATGCCGTCGGTACCGCCGTACTCGTCGATCACGATCGCCATGTGCTGCCCCTCGCGGCGCATCTCCGACATCGCGGCGAGCACCCGCTTGCTGCCCGGCATCGCCTTCACCGGACGAGCCAGGCTCGCGACGGTGCGGTCGCGGTCGTGCCGGACGGCGGGCAGCACGAGATCGCGGATGTGCACGAAGCCGAGCACGTCGTCGTGGTCGCGCCCGACGACGGGATAGCGCGAGTGCGGCGAGTCGGCCGCGGCCCGCGCCGCCTTGCTGATCGGCATCGACCCGTCGAGGAACGTGACGTCGGTGCGCGGCACCATGACCTCACCGATCGAGCGCTCGCCGGCAGCGAACACGTCGTCGATCAGGCGCCGCTCGTCGGAGGTCAGCGATTCGTGCGCGGCCACGAGCCCGCGCAGCTCCTCCTCGCTGATCGGCGTGCGTCCGGCCAGCGGATCGCCGCCGAGCAACCGCACGACCGCGTTCGTCGACTTGGACAGCAACCAGATGACCGGCCGGAAGAAGCTCGCGACGCCGTTGAGCGGCGACGCGAAGAACAGCGCGGACTTCTCGGCGCGTTGCAGCCCGAGCCGCTTCGGCGCGAGTTCGCCGAGGACGAGCGTGACGAAGGAGATGATCAGCGTGACGCCGATGATGCCGGTGGCGCTGGCCAGTCCGGAGCTCCAGCCATGCTTGACGAGGTACTTCTTCGCGTCCTCGGACAGCGTGA
>DASXYL010000023.1:0-1853 GCA_036502575.1 Jatrophihabitantaceae bacterium
GTCGTAGAGCGCCTTGTGCTCGAAGAGCATCACCGGGTCGTTGTCCCTGATCGCCTGGATCATCATGCCCTTGGCGTCGTAGGGGGTGGCGGGCAGGACGACCTTCAGCCCGGGGATGTGGGTGAACAGCGGATACAGGCACTGGGAATGCTGGGCCGCGGCCCGCAGCCCGGCCCCGTACATGGTGCGGATCACGACGGGGGTGACCGCCTTGCCGCCGAACATGTACCGGAACTTCGCGGCCTGGTTGTAGATCTGGTCGAAGCAGACGCCCATGAAGTCGACGAACATCAGCTCGGCCACCGGGCGCATCCCGGCCGTGGCCGCGCCGATCGCGGCGCCGATGAACGCCGACTCCGAGATGGGGGTGTCGAGGACCCGGCCGGGAAACTTGTGGTACAGCCCCTTGGTCACGCCGAGCACGCCGCCCCAGGCGTCGTCGTCACCGGGTGCACCAGCTCCGCCGGCGTTGTCCTCGCCCATCACGATGACGGTTTCGTCGCGCTCCATTTCCTGGGTCAGCGCCTCGTTCAGGGCCTCGCGGTAGGTGATGTTCCGTGCCATGGCCTGAGCCTCCCGTCAGTAGCGCACGTAGACGTCGGTGAGCAGGTCCGCCTCGGTGGGCAGCGGCGCGGCCTTCGCTTCGCTGACCGTCCGGTCGATTAGCGTCCCGACTTCGGCGTCGACCGCGTCGAGGTCGGGGCGGGTCAGCTCGCCGGTCTCGGTCACCCGGTCGGCGAAGCACTTGAGGCAGTCGAGTTCGGCCCGCGCGTGGTCGACTTCGCTGGCCCGGTAGGTCTGCTGGTCGCCCTCGAAGTGGCCGAAGTAGCGAGTGAACTTCATCTCGATGAGCGTCGGCCCGCCGCCCTCCCGGGCCCGGGCGATCGCCTCGCTGGCCGCCTCGTGCGCCGCGAAGAAGTCGAACCCGTCCACGATGACGCCCGGCATGCCGAACCCGGCGGCCCGGTCGGCGATGTTGTCGCTGGCCACCGACCAGGTGCTGGACGTGCTCTCGGCGTAGCCGTTGTTCTCGGCCACGAAGATGGCCGGCAGGTTCCACACCGAGGCCAGGTTCATCGACTCCAGCGTGGTGCCCTGGTTGCTGCCGCCGTCGCCGAAGAACGCGACGCTGACGCCGCCGTTGCCCTTGAGCTTGGCGGCCAGCGCCGTCCCGCAGATCAGCGGCGGGCCGCCGCCGACGATCCCGTTGGCGCCGAGCATGCCCTTGGACAGGTCAGCGATGTGCATGGAGCCGCCCTTGCCGTGGCAGCTGCCGGTCTTGCGGCCGTAGATCTCGGCCATCATCTCGCCGACGTCCACGCCCCGGGCGATGCAGTGGCCGTGCCCGCGGTGGGTGCTGGCGATGGTGTCCCGGTCGTCGAGGTTGCTGCAGACGCCGACGGCCGACGCCTCCTCCCCCGCGTACAGGTGGACGAACCCGGGGATCTCGCCGGTCGCGAACTCCGCATGCACCCGTTCCTCGAACTCGCGGATGGTCCGCATCGTCCGGTAGACGTCCAGCAGGTGCTCTGGCGTCAGAGTCTTCCGCTCAACCGTGTCGGTCATTGTTCTCCTCCCTGGGTTTGGTGCAATGAGGCAAGCAGGCCGAGGCGGGCGCTCGCGGTGAGCACCGCGGGCACGTCCACGCAGCGGGGCCCGTCCGGCCGTAGCCGCACGGCCGGCTCCTCGTCCGGCCCGAAGGTCAGCTCGCGCTCGCCGTCCACGGCGATGACGCCGGCCCGCGCGTCGACGCGGTGCACCGAGCCGGGATGCATCGGCTCGATCTCGCCCACCCCTACCGACAGGACCAGGCCCGGCGCGATCGGGGCGAGCACCTGCCGAGGCGCGCCGGC
>DASXYL010000024.1:0-22443 GCA_036502575.1 Jatrophihabitantaceae bacterium
GCCGCCGAGCTGGCCGGCCTGGGCCAGATCGCCCAGCAGCGTCCGGATCGAGCGGGCGTGCTGGGCGGCCAGCACCTCGGTGGGCGCCAGCAGCGCGGCCTGCCCGCCGGAGTCGACGACCTGCAGCATCGCCCGCAGCGCGACGACCGTCTTGCCCGATCCGACCTCGCCCTGCAGCAACCGGTGCATCGGGTGCGGGCGGGCCAGTTCGGCCGCGAGCTCGTCGCCCACCAATCGCTGGCCGGCGGTGAGCTCGAAGGGCAGCCGCTGGTCGAACTCGGCCAGCACCCCGTTGGCGAGGCCGGGCCGGGGCGTGGCCGGATTGGCCGCCGCGGCCGCCCGCCGCTGGGCCAGGGCGAGCTGCACGCCCAGCGCCTCGTCCCACTTCAGACGCTTGCGGGCGGCGTGCCACTGTTCCCAGGTCTCGGGCCGGTGCACGGTGCGCAAAGCCGTGGCGAGCTCGACGAGGTGGTGTCTCGCGCGCACCTCGGCCGGCATCGGGTCGGCCACCGGGTCCAGGCTGTCGAGCACCAACGCGACCGTGTTGGTGATCTGCCAGGTACGCATTTCCTTGGTGGCCGGGTACACCGGGATGAGCGTCGAGGCGAATGTGTCCGCCTCGAACTGCTCGAAGCCGTCCTTGGCCACCACCTGGTAGTCGGGATGGGTGAGCTGGCGGGTGTTACGAAAGACGCTGACCTTGCCGGCGAAGAGCCCGAGCGTGCCCGGAGTCAGCTCCTTCTGCCGCCAGGTCTGCCGGAAGAACGTCAGCTGCAACGTGCCCTTACCGTCGCCGACCACGACCTCCAGCCGCTGCCCGGCCTGCCTGCGGTGGCCGATCACCTTCGCCGAACGGACCTCGGCCAGCACGGTGACCTCGTCATCGACGCGCAGCGAGGCCAGGTCGGTCAGCTCACCGCGCTCGGCCATCCGCCGCGGATAGTGCCGAAGCAGGTCAGCGACCGTCTCCATGTCGAACCCGCTCGACAGCGCCTTGGCGGTGCGGCCGCCGACGACGTCGACCAGCTTGGTGTCGAGGTTTGCCATCACTCCACCCCGAGTAGCAGCGGGTAGTGCGGCTGGCCGCCGTCGAAGACGGCCACCTCGATCAGCGGTGCCGCCTCGGCGATGTGCGCCCGCAGGTCGAGCGCGAGCGACGGGTCGGCGTCGCGGCCGGCCAGGATGGTGATCAGCTCACCGCCGACGCCCAGCAGCCGGTCGAGCGTGGCGATGGCGACGTCCCGGACGGAGGTACCGATCTCGACGACCTCGCCATCGATCAGCCCGAGGACGTCGCCCGCCTCGACCCGTCCGAGGCTGGTCAGCGCCTCGCGTTGCGCGACGGTCACCTCCGCCCAGCGGGTGGCCGCGGCCGCCTCGGCCATCGCCACGACGTCGTCGCCGAAGCGGCGCGCGGAGTCGTGCACGGCCACGGCGGCCAGTCCCTGAACCGGCGATCTGGTCGGGACGACGGCCACCTCGATGCCGTCCTCGCGCGCCTGCTCGGCGGCGGCGTCGACCACGGCGGTGACCTGCGAGGCGTTCGGCAGCAGCACGACGTGCGAGGCGCCGGAGTTCTGCACAGCGGCGAGTACCTCGGCCATCGACGGGTTGTCGCCCGGGCCACCCCCGACCACGTGCACGCCCTCGCCCGCGAACAGGTGGGCCAGCCCCTCGCCGGGCGCCACCGCCACGACCGCCACGCCGGTGCGCTGCGACACCGGCGGCGTCGGCGCCTGATCGGCGAAGCGGACCACGGTGATGCGGTGCGGACGTCCGGCCTCGACGCCCGCCTCGATCGCGGCGCCCACGTCGTTCACGTGTACGTGGACGTTCCACACGCCGTCGCCGGTGCCCACGACGACCAGCGAATCGCCCATCCGGCCCAGGTCGGTACGCAGCGCCGCCATCGACGGGTCGTCCGCGTCCAGCAGGTACTGCACCTCGAAGGCATAACGGTCACTGCCGGCCTCACGGGCCGATTCGAGCACCGAACGCGGACGGGCCGAGCGCCGTGGCGGCGCCAGCACGGCCCGCACTCCGGTGACGACGCCGGCCAGCGAGTCCAGCAGCACGACCAGACCGCGTCCACCGGCGTCGACGACCCCGGCCCGAGCAAGTGCGGGCAGCTGCTCGGTGGTGCGGTCCAGGGCGTCAGACGCCCCGGCGACGGCAGCCTTGATCACGGCGGCGAGTGCGGTGGCGCGAATTCCGGCGCTGGCATCGGCGGCGGCGCGGGCCACCGTCAGGATCGTGCCCTCCAGCGGCTCGGCGACCGCCGCGTAGGCGTGGTCGGCCGCCTGGCGCAGCGCCGCCTGCAGGCCCGGCCCGTCGCAGGAATCGCCACCGACGGCGTCGGCGAAGCCGCGCAGGATCTGCGAGACGATCACCCCGGAGTTGCCGCGCGCCCCGAGCACCGCCCCGCGGGCGAGTGTTCGCAAGGCGGCTGCGGCGGTCGGCGCAGCGTCGGCGGCCAGCGCGTCGCACGCGGCCCGCAGGGTCAGCGCGAGGTTGGTGCCGGTATCACCGTCAGGCACCGGGAAGACGTTGAGCTGATCGATCTCGTCCTGATGCTCGGCCAGCGCCTCGGCGGCGGCGATGCTCCACCGGCGGACGGCGGGGCCGTCCAACTCGTCCAGCACGTCCACCGCCTTCAGCAGATCCCGGGTCACGCGGGCGGCCGTACGATACTTGAGCCGGCGCCCGGTTTGGTTCGTGCGCATCGGCGCGGTTAGACTTGGACACTGCCCGGCTTTCGGCCGGGCGTTCTCACGTACGGATCCAACATCATGGGAGGCCACAGTGGCCAGCGTCTGCGATGTCTGCGGCAAGGGCCCGGGCTTCGGCATGTCCGTCTCGCACTCGCACCGGCGCACGCACCGGCGCTGGAACCCCAATGTGCAGACCGTTCGCGCACTGGTGGCCCCCGGTACCCGCAAGCGCATCACCGTGTGCACGTCCTGCCTGAAGGCCGGCAAGGTCACCCGCGCCTGACCTCGAACGTCAGCGGCTTGCCGTAGAACCGCGCGTCGGGCTCGCAGGCGTACACGCCGTACGCCTCGCCCGGCAGGTATCCGCTCGATTCGTACAGCGCGATCGCCTCGGGCTGGGCCAGCCCGGTCATCAGCTCGACCCGCTCGTATCCCTGGGCGGCGAGGGTCGCTTCGAGTTCGGCCAGAACCAGTCGGGAGAACCCGCGACCACGGGCCCGTTCGGCGACGTACATGCGCTTGATCTCCCCCACGCCCGGCCCCACCCGGCGCCAGCCACCGGCGGCCACCGGATCACCGTCGAGCAGCCCGATGAGGAACAGCCCGGCCGGCGGGTCGAACTCGCCCGGCTCGATCGGCGTCTCGTCGGGCGTGCCGTATCGGATCAGGTACCCCGCCTGCAGCTCGTCGATCAGGCGGACGGCGCGCGGATCGTCGAAGGGGTGCGGCTCGATCACGAACACGCGTCCACCGTATCGACCACCACCGACGTCTCGGTTTTGGTCACCCAGCGGGCTATGTGACGGTGGGCGACCAAAACCGAGCAGAACGCTCAGCGGAAGTGCTCGTGGCCCCCGGTCGGCCAGCGCCGGCCGTCCACCCGGACGCCCTCCCCCTCGACGGCCTTGCCGATCACCGTCCACGCATCCGGCAGCTGGGCGCTCGCCGGAAACGTGGCCACCAGGGCGTAGTCGTCCCCGCCGGTCAGAACCCACACCAACGGGTCGGTGTTCAGGGCGGCACCGACCTCCTTGAGCTTCATCGGCATCGGCACCAGATCGGCGCGCAACTCCATCCGGACGCCGCTCGCGTCGGCGATGTGGCCCAGGTCGGCGATCAGCCCGTCGCTGACGTCGGTCATCGCGGTCGCGCCGAGCTCGGCCGCCAGCGGACCCTCCCGGTAGGGCACCTCCGGGCGGCGATGCGCGGCGACGATCTGCACCGGCGAGCGGAAACCCCGGCTGAGCACGGCGAATCCGGCATCGGCCCAGCCCAGCCGTCCGGCGACGGCCACCACGTCACCGACGTGCGCCCCGCCCAGCGTGACCGGATTGCGTCCCTGCAGATCACCCAGGGCCGTGACGCCGAGGGTGATCACATCGGCGGCGGCAACGTCGCCCCCCACCACGGCGGCGCCCACTTCGCCGCACTCCTCGCGCAGGCCGGCCATCAGCCCGTCCGCCCACTCCAGTTCGAGGTCCGGCGGCGCGGCGAGCCCGACCAGCAACGCGGTGGGCACCGCGCCCATAGCCACGATGTCGGCGAAGTTGCGGGCGGCCGCCTTGTGCCCGATGTCATTCGCCGTGGACCAGTCGCGGCGAAAGTGCCGGCCCTCGATGAGCATGTCGGTGGTGGCGACGACCCGGCCGTCGGCGGCCCGGACGACAGCAGCGTCGTCGCCGGGGCCGAGCAGGGTCGTGTCGGCGGGGGTCAGGTCCGCCGTGACTCGGGCGATCAGGCCGAACTCCCCGACGTCAGAAACGGTGATCGCGTCGTCCTTACTGTCGGTGGCAAGGGACTGTGGGTGCCTGCGATACGTTCTACCTTCCTGACGATGCGAGCACCGAAGGGCGCGCCGATGGCAACCGTGAACGCGTACATCCTCATCCAGACCGAGGTCGGTAAGGCCGCTGCCGTTGCCGGCCAGATCGCGTCCCTGCCCGGCGTCACCAGCGCCGAGGACGTCACCGGTCCGTATGACGTCATCGTTCGTGCCGAGGCCAACACCGTCGACGAACTCGGCAAGCTCGTCGTGGCCCGCGTACAGGCCGTCGACGGCATCACACGTACGCTGACCTGCCCGGTCGTCCACCTGTAAGGAGCTCCACCGATCGACTCAACCCGCCGCCGCAACGGCCTTATCGCGTCAGCCATCGCGGTGCCGGTGGCGGTGATCGTCGCGTTCGCGCTGGCCCGCGACGTGGACTCCGGCCAGCCCGCCTCGAAATCGACCGGGCCGCTCCCTCCCATCGCAGTCCCGGCTCCCCCGGCGAACGCCGCGGCCGAGTCGCCGTGCGCCCAGGTACTCAGCGCGCTGCCGATCAGTCTGGGCCAGCTGGCGCCGCGGGTCGTCCACGCCGAGCCCGACTCACCGAACGTCGTCGCCTGGGGCGATCCGGCGGTGGTACTGCGCTGCGGAGTGGTGCGCCCGGCCGGCTTCGACCCCGTCGCCCAGGTCTATCTCCTCGGCGGCGTGTACTGGCTTCCCGTGAAGCAGAAGACCGCGACGGTCTGGACGGCTATCGACCGCTCGGTCTACGTCGAGGTGACGATTCCGGCCAAGCAGGCCTTCCAGCCGCTCCCCCTGCTCGGCGCCGCCGTGGCCAAGAAGCTCAAGCCGATCTGCGCCGTCCCCGAGGACAACAGCACCCCGCGCGAGGACCAGCTCTGCGTCAACCGCAAGTAGCGCTTCAATCGGCGATGGTGCGGCGGACGGCCCGGTCATGGGCCCGTCCGAAGGCGCTGACCAGACCCTGCACGGCCAGCGGACGCAGCCGCGAGACGACGGCTGCCAGCTGGTCACGGTCGGTGGCGTCGCTGCGCCGGAACGGTTCCCAGATGCCGCGGCGGAACACCTCGGCCAGGCCCTCGGCGACCGCGGTCGCGTGCTCGTCGATCACCGCCGCGGCCTCGCGGAGCACGGCCGCCGGCACCGGGAGGTCGATCATCTCCAGCCCCATGCTCAGCGTCGACGAAGTGGTGCGGAAGCGGTCACCGCCAGCCCGTTCGACGACGCCGAGGGCGATCAGCAGGTCGAGCTCGTCGCTGGACAGCCGCCGCCCGGCCCGCCGCTCCAGGGTCGCCCGATCGAGCTCCTCGGCGCGTTCGGGCGTCCACGGCGCGAGCATCGCGGCCTGCATCGCGAAGTCGGCAGCCGACGCGTCCAGCGGGATCCGGGAGAGCACCCGCTCGATTGCCGCCAGCGTGTAGCCGTGATCCTGCAGCTCCCGGATCAGGTCGAGGCGCATGCGGTGCTGTGCGCCGTAGTAGGCGACGCGGCCTCGTCGCTCGGGCGCCGGCAGCAACCCCTCGCCGGCGTAGAAGCGGACCGTGCGCACCGTCATCCCGGTGCGCGCGGCGAGCTCGTCGACCGTCAACTCCTCGACGGTGGGCTCGGCTGCGGTGGTCACGATCACAATCCTATCCGCGCTACTGTGCCAGTGATACTGTCACAGACGAGATATTCGTCCCACGCGCTCCCCCGAGGACGGTCATCAATGGCAACAGAAGCCTTCGTCTACGATGCAATCCGCACCCCCCGCGGCAAGGGTAAGCAGAACGGCTCGCTGCACGAGTCCAAGCCGATCTCCCTGGTGGTCGGGCTGATCGACGAGCTGCGCAAGCGCAATCCCAATCTGGATCCCGATCGCGTCGAGGACCTCATCCTCGGCGTCGTCTCGCCGGTCGGCGACCAGGGCTCCGACATCGCGCGTACCGCCGCGGTGGCCGCCGGCCTGGAGAAGTCCGGGCCCGGGTTCCAGCTGAACCGGTTCTGCGCGTCGGGCCTCGAGGCGGTGAACACCGCGGCGCAGAAGATCCGTTCCGGCTGGGAGGATCTGCTGCTCGCCGGGGGCGTCGAGTCCATGTCGCGCGTGCCGATGGCCTCCGACGGCGGCGCCTGGGCGATGGATCCCGAGACCTCGTACACGACGAGCTTCGTGCCGCAGGGCATCAGCGCGGACCTGATCGCCACCCTCGAGGGCTTCGGCCGAGACGACGTCGACCTGTTCGCCGTCGAGTCGCAGACCCGAGCCGGCAAGGCGATCGCCGACGGCGCGTTCGGCCGTTCGGTGATCCCGGTGGTCGACCGCAACGGCATCGCGATCCTCGATCACGACGAGTTCGTCCGTCCCGGCACGACCCTCGAGTCGCTGGCCGGGCTCAAGCCGTCCTTCGAGGCAATCGGCGAGATGGGTGGATTCGACGCGGTGGCCCAGCAGAAGTACCACTGGGTCGAGAAGATCAACCACGTGCATCACGCGGGCAACTCGTCGGGCATCGTCGACGGCGCCGCGCTGACGATCATCGGCAGCGAGCAGGCCGGCCGCGACAACGGCCTCACCCCGCGGGCCCGCATCGTGGCCACCGGGGTGGTCGCCCAGGAGCCGACGATCATGCTCACCGGACCGGCGCCATCGGCCCGCAAGGCACTGGCCAAGGCCGGGCTGACCGCCGACCAGATCGACCTGTACGAGGTCAACGAGGCGTTCGCCGCGGTCGTCATGAAGTTCCTACGCGATATGGACGTCCCGCACGACAAGGTGAACGTCAACGGCGGCGCGATCGCGCTGGGCCACCCGCTCGGCGCAACGGGGGCCATCATTCTCGGCACGCTGATCGATGAACTGGAGCGTCGCGATCTGCGGCGCGGGCTGGCGACGCTGTGCGTGGGCGGCGGCATGGGCGTGTCGACGATTGTTGAGCGTGTCTGATGACCGAGACGATCAGGTGGGACAAGGACTCCGACGGCATCGTCACGTTGACGCTGGATGATCCCGACCAGCGTGCCAACACGATGAACCAGGCGTTTCAGACCTCGTTCGCCTCGACTGTGCAGCGCCTGGTCGGCGAGAAGGACTCGATCACCGGGGTGATCGTCACGTCCGGCAAGGAGACGTTCTTCGCCGGCGGCGACCTGCGCCTGCTGAGCCAGATCAACGACGACAACGTCGCCCAGTTCCGCGACGGTGTCGAGAAGATGAAGGCCGACCTGCGCACCCTCGAGACGCTGGGCAAGCCGGTCGTCGCCGCTCTCAACGGCGCGGCGCTCGGCGGCGGCCTCGAGATCGCGCTCGCCTGTCACCACCGCATCGCGCTGGACAACCCCAAGGCCCAGTTCGGCTTCCCCGAGGTCACGCTCGGCCTGCTACCCGGAGCCGGCGGCGTGGTGCGCACCGTTCGGCTGCTCGGCATCGCCGATGCGCTGATGAAGGTGCTGCTGCAGGGCCAGCGGCTCAAGCCGGCCGACGCGGTCGAGACCGGCATCGTGCACGAGCTGGCCGCGACGCCGGCCGAGCTCATCGCCAGGGCCCGCGACTGGATCAAGGCCAACCCCGACGCCGTCCAGCCGTATGACCAACAGGGCTACAAGATCCCCGGCGGCACGCCGTCGAACCCGAAGTTCGCCGCGATGCTGCCGGCGTTCCCGGCCAACCTGCGCAAGCAGCTCAAGGGCGCCCCGATGCCGGCCCCGCACCACATCATGTGCGCCGCCGTCGAGGGCAGCCAGGTCGACATCGACACGGCGCTGCGCATCGAGGGACGCTACTTCGTCGACCTCGCGCGGGGGCAGGTCGCCAAGAACATGATCAAGGCGTTCTGGTTCGACCTGAACTCGATCAACGCCGGCGGCTCCCGTCCGGATGGCTACCCGAAGCGCGAGGCGACCAAGGTTGCGGTGCTCGGCGCCGGCATGATGGGCGCCGGAATCGCCTACGTCACCGCCCGAAACGGCATCGACGTCGTCCTGAAGGACGTCACGCTCGAGGCGGCCGAGAAGGGAAAGGACTACTCGCGCAAGCTGCTCGACAAGGCCGTCTCGCGCGGCAAGACCACCGAGGCGAAACGCGACGAGGTGCTCGCGCGCATCACGCCCACGGGCGACCCGGCCGACGTCGCCGGTTGCGACCTGGTCGTCGAGGCCGTGTTCGAGAAGACCGAGTTGAAGCACCAGGTATTCGGCGAGATCGAGTCGATCGTCGCGCCGGACGCCCTGCTCGGCTCCAACACCTCGACCCTGCCGATCACCGGTCTCGCCGAGGGCGTCCAGCGCAAGAAGGACTTCATCGGCCTGCACTTCTTCTCCCCCGTCGACAAGATGCCGCTGCTCGAGATCATCCGCGGCGACGAAACCTCCGACGAGGCGCTGGCCCGCGCGCTCGACTACGCCGCACAGATCAAGAAGACCCCGATCGTCGTCAATGACAGCCGCGGTTTCTTCACCAGCCGCGTGATCGGCACGTTCGTCAACGAGGCACTCGCCTTCCTGGGCGAGGGCGTGCACCCGGCGACGATCGAGCAGGCGACGACCCAGGCCGGCTACCCGGTGGGCGCCCTGCAGCTCACAGACGAGCTGAACATGGAGCTGTTCGTCAAGATCCGCAACGAGTCTCGGGACGCCGTCGAAGCGGCCGGCGGGGTGTTCCCGGCGCATCCGGGTGAGAAGGTCGTCGACCGCATGGTCGAGCTCGGCCGGCCCGGACGCTTGCGCGGTAAGGGTTTCTTCGACTACGGCGACGACGACGGTAAGCGCACCGGGCTGTGGTCCGGGCTCGCGACCGAGTTCCCGGTCCAGGGCGACCCGGCCGACGTCGACCTGCACGAACTGCAGGAGCGGATGCTCTTCGCCGAGGCGGTCGAGTCGGTCCGCTGCTTGGAGGAGAACGTCCTCATCACGGTGGCCGACGCCAACATCGGCTCGATCATGGGCATCGGCTTCCCGCCGTGGACAGGCGGCGTGCTGCAGTACATCAACGGCTACTGCTCCACCAGCGGCGGGACAGGAATAGCAGCATTCGTCGCCCGCGCCGACCAGTTCGCCGAGCGCTACGGCGAGCGGTTCACGCCGAGCCCGCTACTACGCAAGAAGGCCGAGAACGGCGAGCGCTTCGAGTAAGCCGTGCCTCTACAACGGACGCTGTTCGCCGACGAGCACGACGCGTTCCGCGAGACGTGCCGCACGTACTTCGCCAAGCACGCCGTCCCGAACAACGAACGGTGGGCGAGGGACGGCATCGTCGACCGCGAGGCGTGGCGCGAGGCCGGGAGGCAGGGGCTGCTCGGCTTCGCTGTCGACGAGAAGTACGGCGGCGGCGGGGTGCGCGACTTCCGGTTCAACGTCGTGCTCGGCGAGGAGCAGATCCGGGCGCAGGCGACAGGACTCGGTTTCCCCGTCCACGTCGACCTGATCCTGCCCTACCTCGAACGTTTGGCCACCGAGGAGCAGAAGGAACGGTGGCTGCCCGGCTACTGCACCGGCGACATCATCACCGCGATCGCGATGACCGAACCGGGCACCGGCAGCGACCTGCAGTCGATCAAGACGACAGCGATCCGCAGTTCCTCCAGTGGCGGCGATCACTACGTGCTGAACGGGCAGAAGACGTTCATCACCAACGGCATCCACTCCGACCTGGTGATCGTCGCCGCGAAGACCGACCCGGAGCAGGGCGCAGGTGGGCTGTCGCTAATCGCCGTCGAGCGCGACACCCCGGGCTTCGAGCGGGGCCGCAACCTCGACAAGATCGGCCTCAAGGCCCAAGACACAGCCGAGCTGTACTTCAGCGATGCCCGGGTGCCGGCCGAGAACCTGCTCGGTGAGGAAGGGCAGGGCTTCGTCTACCTGATGCAGAACCTGGTCCGCGAGCGGATGACCATCGCCGTCGCTGCGGTGGCGGCCGCCGAGGCCGTGCTCGACCTGACGATGGAGTACTGCAAGTCGCGCACGGCGTTCGGGCGGCCCATCGGCAAGTTCCAGCACAACCGCTTCCTGCTCGCCGAGCTCGCGACCGAGGTGACCATCGCCCGGACGTTCATCGACCGGTGCATCGAGGACCACAATGCCGAGACGCTCGACATCCCGACCGCCGCGATGGCCAAGTGGTGGACGACCGAGCTGCAGACCAAGGTCGTCGACCGGTGCCTGCAACTGCACGGCGGCTACGGTTACATGAGCGAATACCCGATAGCGCAGGCGTTCATCGACAGCCGCGTCCAGACAATCTACGGCGGTACCACGGAAATCATGAAAGAGATCGTCGGCCGCAGCCTGGGATTCTGATGCCCGGTCCCCTGCACGGCGTCCGCGTCCTCGAGCTGCCGGCCATCGGGCCGGTGCCGTTCCTCGGCATGCTGCTCGCCGATCTCGGCGCCGATGTGGTGCGAATCGACAAGCTCGTCCCGGACGCAATGGACGCCCTGTCCGCCGGTGCGCCCGGGCGGGGTCGCCGCTCGATCGGGCTCGACCTGCGGCGCCCCGGTGGGGCCGAAGTGCTGCTGCGGTTGGCGGAACGGTCCGACGCGCTGATCGAGGGATTCCGTCCCGGCGTGGCCGAGCGACTGGGAGTCGGCCCGGACGCGGTCCTCGCCCGCAACCCCAAACTCGTCTACGGCCGGATGACCGGATGGGGCCAGGACGGACCCCTTGCGAGCACGGCCGGCCACGACATCACGTACCTCGCCATTTCCGGGATGCTGCACGGCATCGGGCCCGCGGATGGCCCGCCCATTCCGCCGGTCAACTACCTGGCCGACTACGGCGGCGGCGCGATGTCGCTCGCGGTCGGCGTGCTGGCCGGGCTCACGCACGCGCGGGCCACCGGCGAGGGCCAGGTGGTCGATGCGGCCATGACCGAGGGCGCCGCCTACCTCGGCACGATCACCCGCAGCCTGTTCGCGGTCGGTGGCTGGCAGGACGTCCGCGGCGCCAACCTGCTCGACGGCGGCTCGCCGAACTATCGCTGCTACGCCTGTGCGGACGGACGGTACGTCGCGGTCGGGGCGCTCGAACCCAAGTTCTGGCAGGTCGTGGTGCAGACACTGGGCCTCAACGCCGACACCGACGCCGAGACCACCCCGTCGCCCTACGACAGCCGCGACTGGCCGGCCCTGACCAAGCTGCTCACCGACGCGTTCGCGACGAAGACCCGCGACGAGTGGGCCGAGATCTTCGCGCCGCTGGACGGCTGCGTAGCGCCGGTGCTCACCCTCGCCGAGGCGCCCAGCCACCCCCACAACGTCGCGCGGAGCTCCTACGTCGACGTCGCCGGAGCGACAGTGGCCGCGCCGACACCGCGCTTCTCGGCGACGGCGACCACCGCCGGGACGGCGTCCGAGCGGGGCGCCGACACCGAGGCGTTGCTCGGCGAGCTCGGCTACGGCGCGGACGCTACGGCGCAGCTACGCGAGTCAGGCGCGATCGAATAGATCGGACAGCGTCGCGCGCAGTGCCGCCAACGCCGGCGTGAACGCGTGATCGGCCGGCGCGGCGAATCCGACGACGATGCCGCCAGGACGTCCCATGGGGTCGATCCAGTTCGGCGCCAGCAGCCCGATCGCCAACGAGTGCCGCTTGGCCGCTCGGATGATCGTCGCGTCGTCCGGACCGCCCGGCGGGAACTGCAGGACGAGGTGCAGCCCGGCGGCGATCCCGCCCGGCCGAACCAGGTCCGGATCCACAGCGGCCAGCACCCGGTCGCGGCGACGCCGGTAGGACGCCCGCATCCGCCGCACGTGCCGGTCATAGCCACCGGTCTCGATCAGGTCGGCGAGCACCAGCTGATCGATGGCGGACGGGTGCCGTTCGCCCAGCGCCGGAGCGGCGTCCCGGAACTCGCGCAGCAGCCGCTGCGGCACGACCAGCCAGGCGAGTCGCAGTCCGGGCGCCAGCGTCTTGCTGGTCGTCCCCGCGTAGGAGACGTGCTCCGGAGCCATCGCCTGCAGTACACCGACCGGACGGCGGTCGAAGCGGAACTCCCCGTCCTAGTCGTCCTCCAGCACGAGCAGGGTGAGAGTTGCAGCGAATCGGCCGACTGCGCGCATCTCGGCTCCCTCTCCCGCAAAGCGGGTTGAGCCCCCGCCGCGAGTATGGCCAAACCCAACAGCTGGTAACAAGGCACTCACACAACGAACTGCAGAACCGCCCCAAAGGGCACTGGCGCCCACCGGACGAGCAACGGCCGGTGGCGAAGGCTGAATCCGTCCAGTCCCGGGCTGCCAACCACCCCGCCTCAAAGTCGACGGCTCGCGATGAGCGCTACCGCCTCCGGCGGATAAGCCCGGTCAGCGGGATCGGCGCAGGGCGCTCGCGATCAGTCTGTCGACCAGCTCCGAATAGTCGATGCCCGTCGCGGCCCACACCTGCGGGAACATCGAGATCGGGGTGAATCCCGGCATGGTGTTGAGCTCGTTGATCACGACCGAACCGTCCGGCCGGACGAAGAAGTCGACGCGGGCCAGCCCGGCGCAGTCCAGGGCGGTGAACGCCCGGCAGGCGAGATCGCGAACCGTCGCGGTCACCTCGGCCGGCAGGTCGGCGGGGATGTCGAACTCGCAGGCGTCGTCGAGGTACTTGGCCTCGAAGTCGTACCAGTCGTGACCGCGCACCAGCCTGATCTCGGCCGGCACGCTCGCGATCGGGGCGCCCGTCTCGTCCTCCAGGACACCGCACTCGATCTCGCGGCCGGCGATGGCGGCCTCGACCAGCACCTTGTCGTCGTGCTCGAACGCGGTCGCGACGGCATCGGCCAAGTCGGCCCAGTGCTTGACCTTCGTGATGCCGATGCTCGAGCCGGCCCGGGCCGGCTTCACGAAGACCGGCAGCCCGAGATGCTCGACGTCCAGGGCGGACACGTCGGCGCCGCGCCGCAGGACGGCGTACTCGCCGATCGGCAGCCCTTCGGCGCGCAGCAGCTTCTTGGTGAACTCCTTGTCCATGGCGGCCGCGCTGGCGAACACGCCCGGCCCGACGTAGGGGACGCCGGCCATCTCGAGCAGGCCCTGGATCGTGCCGTCCTCACCGAACCGGCCGTGCAGCACCGGGAACACGACGTCGACCGATCCGAGCACCTGGGCACCGCTATCGAGATCGCCCGGCTCCACCACCACCAACCCGTGGGCGGCGGGGTCGCCGGACAGGACGACGGCGGTGCCCGACTCGACCTCGGGCAACGTCGCGCCGGTGATCTGCAGCTTCTCCGGGTCCGCGCCGGTCAGCACCCAGCCGCCGTCGCGGGTGATGCCCACCGGCACGACCTCGTAGCGATCCGGGTCCAGGGCGGACAGCACACTGCCGGCCGACACGACGGAAACCCCGTGCTCGCTGCTGCGCCCGCCATAGACCACAGCGACGCGAATCTTCCGCTTAGTCATGAACGCCGACCCTAGCCCGTCTCGCTTTTCATGGCCCGGCCCATCAGCAGTCCGATCATGTCGCCCGGACTCAGGCCCCCGAAACACACCGCCTCGACGGCCTGGGTGATCGGCACGTCGACGCCGTGGCGGCCGGCGAGCTCCAACACCGAACGGCAGGACTTGACGCCTTCGGCCACCTGCCCGTGGGTTGCTTCCTGCGCCTGCTCGAGCGTCTCTCCTCGCCCGAGACGCTCACCGAACGTCCGATTGCGCGACAGCGGCGAGGCACAGGTGGCCACCAGATCGCCCAGCCCGGCGAGCCCGGCAAAGGTGAGCGGGTCGGCGCCCAGGGCCGCCCCGAGACGAGCCGTCTCGGCCAGCCCGCGGGTGATCAGCGAGGCCAGCGTGTTGTCGCCGAACCCCATGCCGTGGGCCATGCCGCACGCCAACGCGATCACGTTCTTGACCGCGCCGCCCAGCTCGCAGCCGACGACGTCCACGTTCGTGTAGGGGCGGAAGTACGGCGCGCTGCACGCCAGCTGGACGCGCGAGGCTCGCGTGATGTCGGGGCAGGCAACGACGGTCGCGGTCGGCTGCTCCTCCGCGATCTCGCGGGCGAGGTTCGGCCCGGACACGACCGCGATCTGTTCGGCGGAACGTTGCGCAACCTCGCCGATCACCTCGCTCATGCGCTTGGTGGTGCCGAGCTCGACGCCCTTCATCAGGCTGACCAGAGTCGCGTCGTCCGGCAGCGCCGGCACCCATTCGGCGAGATTGGTGCGCAGCGTCTGGGACGGGATGGCGATCGCCACGACGTCGGCGCCGTCGAGCGCCGCCCGGTGGTCGTGCGTCGCCCGCAGCCCGGACGGCAGCCGCACGCCGGGCAGGTAGTCGGCGTTCTCGTGAGCGATGTTGATGCGCTCGGCGACCTCGGCCCGACGGGTCCACAACGTGGTGTCGGTGCCGGCGTCGACCAGCACCTTGGCGAACGCCGTACCCCAGGAGCCCGCCCCGAGAACCGCGACGCGTGTCGTCACGCAGCGTCCTGCGGCTGCTGCTTCTTGCCGTCGCTCGCGGCCTTCACGTAGCGGTAGAACCTGCCCGTCGGCGCCGGCTCCCCGCGCAGCTCGGCGACGAGCTCGCGCACCTCGCCCATCATCGTGTCGGTGATGGCGCGCAGCGTCTCGGCCTTCGGCGCGGCACCGGCGAACCGGCTCAGGTCGACCGGGTCGCCGGCGACGATGTGGTGCTGCTTGCGCGGGATCAGGCGGATCTTCTTGCGGTAGAGGTCCACGGCGTCCTGCACGCCCCATTGGCCGATCGGGATCACCGGGACGTCGGGGGCCAGCAACGCGAGCCGGGCGGCACCGGTCCGCGCCGACATCGGCCACCACTGCGGGTCGCGGGTGACGGTGCCCTCGGGGTGCATCAGGATGATGCGGCCCATGCGCAGCGCGTCCACGGCGGCCGTGAGCGACTCTCCGGCGTCCGCGGTGCCGCGACTGACCGGGATGTGCCCCATCCCGTACATCGCCCGGCCGACCACTGGAACCTCGAAGATGCTCCTCTTCGCCATGAACCTCGGCACGCGCGCGGCGTCGAGGATGAACCGCGCCACGAGCAGCGGATCGACGTGCGAGACGTGGTTGACGATCACGATGGCCGGCCCGGTGCGCGGGATGCGGTCGAGGTGGTGGTACCGCAGCTTGGTGAGCACGCCGAACGGCACGTAGAGCACGAACCATGTCAACCGCCACCAGAACCCGAGCTTCTCGCCGTATCCTGGCTTGCGCAGCTTCTGCTGCCTCGGCACCCCGGACCCCTCTCGCTGGTGGGTGATTGCAGTCTGCCCCATCGGGCCGGCCGGTCGTCGAAGCGTGTCACGATGCGTGCATGCCCGCTGCCGACCGATCCAGCGACCCACAGCCTACGGGGGCTGCGCTTCGGTGGACGGTGCTCGTGCCGGTCAAGGCACTGCCCGCCGCCAAGTCCCGGCTGGCCGGCCTGAGCACCGACGCTGACGCCCACGCCCGCCTGGTGCACGCGATCCGCGACGACACGCTACGGGCCGCACGGGAGGCCTCCGGCGTGGCCCGCGTCGTCCGCATAGGCGACACCGACGACGTCGAGCACGACCTGCTGCAGCGCCGCCCAGGCCTGAACGAGGCGCTGGCCGAGGGCGCCCAGTACGCGGCGGCGCAGTGGCCGGCCGACGGCGTCGCGGCGCTCGTCGGCGACCTGCCGGCCTTGACGGCCGCCGAACTGGCCCGGACGCTCGCCGTCGCGGCTCACCACGAGACGGCGTTCGTCGCCGACGCGACGGGCACCGGCACCACGCTGCTGACCGCGCGGCCGGCCGCAACGCTCGACCCTCGCTTCGGACCCGGCTCCGCGGCCCGGCACGGCGCCCGGGGGGCGGCCTTGCCGGCCGGGCCGGGTCTGCGCCAGGACGTCGATACGGCAGACGACCTGCGCGCCGCGCTGCTGCTCGGTGTGGGCCCGCGCACGCTCGCGGTGCTGGCCGGACAGCAGTCATCCGCTGTTTACCGCCACGGGGCATCATGAAGTCATGACTGGCACGAGCTCGGCCACATCGACCCCGCCTCAGCCGGCGAGCGTCCACGTCCCGGACATCGACCCGTCCGACTCGGTGCCGGGAGGCGACCTCGGCCCGGACGAGAGCATCGCCCAGATCCTCGCCGCCGACCTACCGCCGGACCGCTACGGCAACCGCGAGCTGTCCTGGCTGGCGTTCAACGCTCGGGTGCTGGCGCTGGCTGAGGATCGCCAGCAGCCGTTGCTGGAGCGGATGAAGTTCCTCGCGATCTTCGCCAGCAACCTCGACGAGTTCTACATGGTTCGCATCGCCGGGCTGAAGCGTCGCGTCGAGATGGGGCTGCAGGTGGCCTCGGCCGACGGGCTGTCACCGAGCGAGACGCTCAAGAAGCTGGCCGAGCGCACCCGCGAGCTGGCCGAACGGCACGCCCGGCTGTTCCTGGACGACATCGCGCCGGCGCTGGTCGACGAAGGCATCAGCATCGTGCGCTGGGCATCACTCGACGACGAGGAGCGCCAGCGTCTGGGCAACTACTTTCGGTCCAAGGTGTTCCCGGTGCTCACACCGTTGGCGGTCGACCCGGCGCACCCGTTCCCCTACATCTCCGGCCTGTCGCTGAACCTCGCCGTGCTGGTTCGCGGCCCGGACAGCAACACCGAGCGGTTCGCCCGGGTCAAGGTGCCCAACAACGTCCCTCGATTCGTGGTCGTCAAGCGCACGCCGACCGAGGCCGAGTTCCTGCCGCTGGAGGACCTGATCGCGGCGCACCTGTCGATGCTCTTCCCGGGCATGGAGGTCGTCGAGCACCACCTGTTCCGGGTCACTCGCAACGCCGACCTCGAGGTCGAGGAGGACCGTGACGAGGACCTGCTGCAGGCCCTGGAGCGCGAACTGGTGCGCCGGCGGTTCGGCCCGGCCGTCCGGCTCGAGGTCGAGGAGGACATCGACCCCGAGGTGCTCGACCTGCTGGTGAGCGAGATCGACGTGCACCCCGACGACGTCCAGCACGTGCCGGGGCTGCTCGATCTCACCTCGCTCTGGCAGGTGTACGACGTCGACCGGCCGGCGCTCAAGGAACGCCCCTACGTTCCCGCGACGCATCCCCGCTTCGCCGAGGGCGAGACGCCCAAGTCGGTGTTCGCGACGCTGCGCGAGGGCGACGTGCTCGTGCACCATCCGTACGAGTCCTTCGCGACCAGCGTGCAGCGGTTCATCGAGCAGGCGGCCAACGACCCGAATGTCCTCGCCATCAAGCAGACCCTGTACCGGACGTCGGGCGACTCCCCCATCGTCGACTCCCTGATCGACGCCGCCGAGGCCGGCAAGCAGGTCGTGGTCATCGTCGAGATCAAGGCCCGCTTCGACGAGCAGGCCAACATCAAGTGGGCCCGGGCGCTGGAGCGGGCGGGCTGCCACGTCGTGTACGGCCTGGTCGGCCTGAAGACGCACTGCAAGACGGCGCTGGTGGTACGCCAGGAAGGCGGCACGATCCGCCGCTACGCGCACGTCGGTACCGGCAACTACAACCCGAAGACGGCGCGGCTCTACGAGGATCTGGGGCTGTTCACCGCCGACGAGTCGATCTGCGCCGACCTCACCGACCTGTTCAACGTGCTCACCGGGTACTCCCGCCAGACCGATTACCGTTCGCTGCTGGTCGCGCCCCAGGGCGTCCGGCTCGGCATCGTCGAACGCATCGAGCGCGAGGTCCGGCACGCGCAGGAAGGCCGCGAGGCGCGCATCCAGATCAAGATGAACCACCTCGTCGACGAGCAGACGATCGACGCGCTCTACCGGGCTTCGCAAGCCGGCGTGAAGGTCGAGCTGCTGGTGCGCACGTTCTGCACGATCAAGGCCGGCGTGCCGGGGCTGTCGGAGAACATCATCACCCGCTCGATCCTCGGGCGGTTCCTGGAGCACTCGCGCATCCTGTACTTCGCCA
This sequence comes from Jatrophihabitantaceae bacterium, assembly GCA_036502575.1. GTDB lineage: Bacteria > Actinomycetota > Actinomycetes > Mycobacteriales > Jatrophihabitantaceae > DASXRA01. The sequence continues at coordinate 18,341 of DASXYL010000024.1, forward strand.
ACGCCGGCGAACCCGAGTACTGGATCGGTTCCTCGGATCTCATGCACCGCAACCTCGACCGCCGCGTCGAGGTCTTGTGCCGGGTGATCGATCCGGTCGCCACCGAGCATCTGCGGACTTGCCTGGACCTCGCGTTCGCGCCGGAGACGAAGGCGTGGGAGCTGCAGCCCGACGGGCACTGGGAGCGCTCCGCCGGCGAGGTCGACTACCAGGAACGCATGATGAAGCAGCTCGGCGGCCGCGGCGAGTAGGTAGTGAAATCCGGTCCGATCCGCGCTGCCGGCGGTGTCGTCTGGCGCGATGACGGGACGCTGCGCGTCGCGCTCATCTATCGAGCCCGCTACGACGATTGGACGCTACCCAAGGGCAAGCTCGAACACGGCGAACGCGAACTGGACGCCGCCGTGCGCGAGGTTCGAGAGGAGACCGGCGCGAACGTGGCGGTCACCCGCCGCCTCATCGCGATCGAGTACACCGTCTCCGCCGGGCGTGGTGGCACCGACCACCCTGGCAACGACATTCCCAAGACGGTGCAGTTCTGGGCGATGCGTTACCTGTCCGGCGAGTTCAGCGCGAGCGCCGAGGTGGACGACCTGGTGTGGTTGCCGCTCGACGACGCTCGCCACCGCCTGACGCACGTCGTCGACCGGGCGGTGCTGGACTCGTTCACGGCGCGGCCGGTGCCGCAATCCGTTGTCGTGTTGGTCCGGCACGCCAAGGCCGGCAAGCGTTCGCACTGGGATGGCGATGACCGCCTGCGCCCGCTGGACAAGGCCGGACGGCGTCAGGCCCGCGGTCTCGCTACGTTCCTGCAAGCGTTCGCGCCGGCGCGGGTGGTGTCAGCCGACCGGACGCGCTGCGTGCAGACCGTCGAGCCGTTCGCGAACGCCGCCGGGTTGGAGCTCGAGATCACCCCGACGTTCACCGACGAGGCCTACGTCGAGCGTCCGGATGGGACACGGGGCGAGCTGCTCGAGATCGCGAAGGCCACGCCGGCTGCGGTGATCTGCAGCCAGGGCACCGCCGTGCCGGGTCTGGTCGGTGACATCGCCGGGCTCGACTCGGTCACGGCCCGCAAGGGCTCGGCGTGGGTGCTGTGCTTCTCCGACGGCAACGTGGTGTCCGCGGACTACTACGGCAAAGCCGCGCGGTAACAGCGCTCATCGCTGCTGACGGCGCGCAGCCCGTAGCGGAGTTCCGCTACGGGCTGCGTACCGTCGTCGACTCTCGGTTGAACGAAGAGCCGAAGAACTGGCGTGATTAGCGCGCAGTCTTCTTCGCGGCCGTCTTCTTGGCGGCCACCTTCTTCGCAGGTGCCTTCGCGGCGACCTTCTTGGCCGGCGCCTTGGCCGCGACCTTCTTCGCCGGCGCCTTGGCGGCCGCTGTCTTGGCGGCCGCCGTCTTGGCGGCCGCCGTCTTGGCGGCGGTCGCCTTCTTGACCGGAGCGGCCTTCTTGGCCGGAGCCTTCGCCAGCTTCTTGGCGCCGCTGGTGATCGCCTTGAACTCCGCACCGGCGCGGAACGCCGGAACCGAGGTCTTCTTCACCTTCACCGCCGCACCGGTAGCGGGGTTGCGCGCGGTGCGCGCAGCGCGGTTGCGCTTCTCGAAGATGCCGAAGCCGGTCAGTGCGACCTTCTCGCCCTTCGCGATGTTGGCGTACACCGTCTCGATGACTGCATCGAGCGCGGCACCCGCCCGCTTCTTGTCTCCTTCGAATCGCTCGGCGAGCAACTCGATGAACTGGGCCTTGTTTGGCAACGTGTCCTCCCCGGACATCTGCTCGGCCACTCTGGCCGACTCGCAGGCAACGGTAAGGCGTTAAGGCCGTCCGTCAAACCCAATCCGCTTGTGTCGCAGGACATTTCTCAGGTTCTGCAATGCAGATCACGTTTCCACGATCGCGATTTGCGCCCCTGATCGGCGAGAATCCCCTTATTGCGTAAGGGATTTTGCCGCAGATACGCTCGTCGACGGCAACCACGGCTTGCGTTGCGCCTCGTACGCCGCGATCTCGTCGGTGTGTCGCAGGGTGAGGCCTATGTCGTCGAGACCTTCGAGTAGGCGCCAGCGCGTGTAGTCGTCCAACTCGAATCCGTGCACCTCGCCCGACCATCGCACGTTCCGCTCGACCAGGTCGACGGTCACCTCGGTGCTCGGGTCGTCCTCGATGTCGTCCCACAGCCGTTGGACGACCTTCTCGTCGAGCACGACCGTCAACAGCCCGGCCTTGAGCGAGTTGCCACGGAAGATGTCCCCGAAACGAGGGGAGATCACCGCCTTGAAGCCGTAGTCGACCAGCGCCCACACCGCGTGTTCGCGTGATGACCCGGTGCCGAAGTCGGGGCCGGCGACGAGGATCGACGCCCCGTCGAAGCGCGACTGGTTGAGCACGAAGTCGGGCTCGTTCACACGCCACGCGCTGAACAGCCCGTCCTCGAAGCCGGTTCGCGCCACGCGCTTGAGGTACACCGCCGGGATGATCTGGTCTGTGTCGACGTTGCTGCGCCGCAGCGGCACGGCCCGACCCGTGTGCACAGTGAACTTCTCCATGGTCGTTCGTCCTTACAGGTCGGCGGGGCTGGCGAGGTGGCCGGTGACGGCGGTGGCCGCCGCGACCAGTGGCGAGACGAGGTGCGTGCGCCCGCCTTTGCCCTGCCGTCCCTCGAAATTGCGGTTGGACGTCGATGCACTGCGCTCCCCCGGCGCGAGCTGGTCGGGGTTCATGCCCAGGCACATCGAGCAGCCGGCGTTGCGCCACTCCGCGCCGGCCTCGGTGAACACCTGGTCGAGACCCTCGGCCTCCGCCTGAAGGCGCACCCGGGCCGAGCCGGGAACGACGATTGCCTGCACACCGTCGGCGACGCGCCGCCCGGCGACGACTTGCGCCGCGGTGCGCAGATCCTCGATGCGCGCGTTCGTGCACGAGCCGATGAAGACCTTGTCGATGCGCACCTCGACGAGCGGCGTGCCTGGTGCAAGATCCATGTAGCGCAACGCGCGCTCGACGGCCTCGCGCTGCTCGGGATCGTCGTAGTCGCCGGGATCCGGAACGACACCGTCGACCGGCACGACCATTCCCGGGTTCGTCCCCCACGTCACCTGCGGCTTCAACGTGGCAACGTCGACGACGATCCCGTCGTCGTAGCCAGCGCCGTCGTCGGTGCCCAGCGCGCGCCAATCGTCGAGCGCGCGCTCCCAGCCGGCGCCCTGCGGCGCGCCGGGCCGGCCCTCGAGGTAGGCAAAGGTCGTGTCGTCGGGCGCGACCATGCCGGCGCGGGCGCCGGCCTCGATCGACATGTTGCAGACCGTCATGCGCCCTTCCATCGAGAGCGCCCGCACCGCCTCGCCCGTGTACTCGAGCACGTGGCCGCGGCCGCCCGAGACGCCCAACTGGCCGATCGCCGCAAGCACCATGTCCTTTGCGGACAGGCCAAAGGGCAGCGCACCGTCGAAGCGCACCTCCATCGTCTTCGGGCGAACCTGCGGCAGGGTCTGCGTCGCCAGTACGTGCTCGACCTCGGAGGTGCCGATGCCGAACGCGAGTGCGCCGAACGCGCCGTGCGTGGAGGTGTGGCTGTCGCCACACACGATCGTCAGGCCGGGTTGCGTCAGTCCGAGCTCCGGACCGATCACATGGACGATCCCCTCGCGCCCGCTCCCGGTTGCAAACAGCCGGACGCCGAAGTCGTCGCAGTTGTGGCGCAGCGCGTCGAGCTGGGCGCGCGCGAGCGGGTCGGTGACCGGGCCGTCGAGTGTCGGCACGTTGTGATCCATCGTCGCGACCGTCAACTCGGGCCTGCGGACGGGGCGGCCGGCGACGCGCAGCGCCTCGAAGGCCTGCGGGCTCGTCACCTCGTGCACGAGATGGAGGTCGACGTACAGCAGTGAGGGCGCCGCGTCACCACTATCCGCGACGAGGTGCTCGTCCCACACCTTGCGGAACAGCGTCCGCGCGCTCACTGCGTCCGCTCCGCAGCGTACGAGCCGAAGAGGCGCAGCTCGCGCGTCATCCCGGCGAGCTCGAGCAGGGCGGGCCGCACCTGGGGATCGAACACGTGACCATCCAGCACCACGTCGAAACGGTAGCGCCACGGTGAGTTCGG
>DASXYL010000025.1:0-46065 GCA_036502575.1 Jatrophihabitantaceae bacterium
TTCCTCTCGGGCCTGCGTCCCGGGCACGGCGTCCGGCCCGAGACTTGACACGATTTTGACACGTGGGCGCATTTCGGCGAAATAGCCTCGTGACATTAAGCCGCCGCATTGTGATGCGGTCGGACAGGGTCGGGGGCCGGACCGGGACGGCGACGACTATTGTTTGGCCTGGAGTTGGTCGAGATCAACCACGATGACGAGTCGCCATCCGGACTCGGCGGGAACAGCGAGGTTGCAGGAAGTGACGACAACCGCAGAGCGGCCGGCGGCCGAGGCACCCGGCCCTGACGGCGCCGGTCCGGCCCCGATCGTTTCGCGCCCGTTCCCGGTGACGGAGTTCCGGAAGGGCTCGTTGCTCAGCCAGCTGCTGCGCACGACCGATCACAAGATGATCGGCCGGATGTACATGGTCACCTCGATCCTGTTCTTCGCCTTCGGCGGCGCGCTGGCCATGCTCATGCGGGCCGAGCTCGCTCGTCCGGGCATGCAGTTCCTGTCGCCGGAGCAGTACAACCAGCTCGTCACCATGCACGGCACGATCATGCTGCTGTTCTTCGCGACGCCGATCGTGTTCGCGTTCGCGAACCTGGTCATGCCGTTGCAGATCGGCTCACCCGACGTCGCCTTCCCGCGGCTGAATGCCTTCTCCTACTGGCTGTACCTCTTCGGCGCGCTGATGGCGACGGCCGGATTCCTCACGCCGGGCGGGGCGGCCGACGCGGGCTGGACGATGTACGCACCGCTTAACAGCGAGATCAACTCACCGGGATCGGGCACCGACCTGTGGATCATCGGTCTCGCGATCGCCGGGCTCGGCACGATCCTCGGCGCCGTCAACATGATCACGACGATCATCACGCTGCGCGCGCCCGGCATGACGATGTTCCGGATGCCGATCTTCACCTGGAACATCCTCGTCACCAGCCTGCTGGTACTGCTGGCGTTCCCGATCCTCACCGCCGCGCTGCTCGTGCTCTGGGTCGACCGGCACATGCATGCGCAGGTGTTCGACTCCGCCAATGGTGGCGCGATCCTGTGGCAGCACCTGTTCTGGTTCTTCGGGCACCCCGAGGTGTACATCATCGCCTTGCCGTTCTTCGGCATAGTCACCGAGATCTTCCCGGTATTCAGCCGAAAACCGCTGTTCGGCTACACCGGCCTGGTGCTCGCGACGCTCGGCATCGGCGCGTTGTCGTTGACGGTGTGGGCGCACCACATGTTCACCACCGGTGCCGTGCTGTTGCCCTTCTTCTCGATCATGACGTTCCTGATCGCCGTCCCGACCGGGGTCAAGTTCTTCAACTGGATCGGCACGATGTGGCGTGGTGCGATCACGTTCGAGACACCCATGCTCTTTTCCGTCGGATTTCTCGTGACATTCCTGTTCGGCGGGCTCACCGGCGTGCTGCTGGCCTCGCCGCCGGTCGACTTCCACGTCTCGGACACCTACTTCGTGGTGGCCCACTTCCACTACGTGCTGTTCGGCACCATCGTGTTCGCCGTGTACGCCGGCGTGTATTTCTGGTTCCCGAAGTTCACCGGCCGCTACATGGACGAGAAGATCGGCAAGCTGCACTTCTGGCTGACGTTCTTCGGCTTCCACGCGACGTTCCTGGTGCAGCACTGGCTGGGCGCCGAGGGCATGCCGCGCCGCTACGCCGACTACCTGCCCACTGACGGATTCACCACGCTGAACACGATCTCGACGATCGGCTCGTTCATCCTCGGCGCCTCGATGCTGCCGTTCCTCTACAACCTCTACAAGTCATACCGCTACGGCGAGGTCGTCACCGCCGATGACCCGTGGGGGCACGGCAACTCCCTGGAATGGGCGACGAGTTGCCCCCCGCCGCGGCACAACTTCACATTCATCCCGAGGATCCGCTCCGAGCGTCCGGCCTTCGAGTACCACTACCCGCACCTGCTTGAACGCCTCGAGGCCGAGGCCCACGCGGGACGCCCGCGGTCGCTCACCGGCGCCGTGGCCGGAGCCGCGGGTCCGACGGCCGGACGCCGCGACAGCGAGCCGGGCGAATAACCCCGGGCGTCCGGCCATCGGCTGGGCGCCACCCGTGATGCAACCGATCTCCCTGCTCGTCACCGTCGCCGGCCGCGACCGTCCTGGCGTGACCGCGGTGATCTTCGCCGCCTTGGCCGCTCACGACGTGGACGTGCGTGACGTCGTCCAGACGGTCAGCGACCGACAGGCCCGCTTGGCGATCCTCGTCGACCTGCGCGGTGACCCGGCGGCCCTGCGCCATTCGGTGAACAGCACGGCGCAGGCGTTCGGCGTCGAGTCGCACGTGATCACCGCCGGCCCCGACGCCCACGTGGTGCACAGCGTGCCCCGATCCCGCTCACGGGCCGGGCGAAGCCGAGCGGTCGCCGTCGGCACCAGGCTGCGCGCCGGGACGCTGGGCGACATCGCCAAGCGGGTGGCCGACGTCGGCGGAAGCATCGAGTCGATGTGGCAGTCCTCCGACGACACGTTCACCGGCGTCGAGATGTCCCTGGACGGCGAGTCCAGTCGGCTGCGTCCAGCCCTGATCGCCTCGGTCGGGGAGACCGGCCTGGACCTCGCGGTCGGGCCGGCCGGGGCGCGGACCCGCGATCGGCGCCTGCTCGTCCTCGATGCCGACGCGGTGCTGGGCGCCTCCGGGTCGTTTCCGCGGGTGGCCGGTTTCGTCGGGGCCGCGCGCCAAGCCGGGTGCAGCATCGCCGCGGTCGGACGGCGGCGACCATCGGATCGAGCCGACCTCGGGCTGGACGCTTTCGTCGCGATGGACGACGTCGACCGCACGTTGCGCGGCCTGGCCACGGATCTGGACCTGCCGCCCTCGCGCATCGTCGTGGTCGGCGACCCGCAGGACAGTACGCGGCTGCTAACGGCCGTCGGCACGGCAATCGCGGTCGACACGCACGCCGCGGCGGATGTCCCCGGCGAACCCGGCTTCCTCGACTCGGCGCTCTACCTGCTCGCGCGGATCTGAGGGCCCCCAGGAATCTAGGCCCGTACGATCGGCTCGCCCACCAGAGCGATGCCCGCCGCGCGCAACTGCGCCACCGCACTGTCCACAGTGGACGCCGCCACCCCGGCGGTGAGGTCGAGCCGGACGGTGGTGGCGAACCCGTTGGCCGCGGCGTCCAGAGCGGTGGCCCGGACACAATGATCGGTGGCGATGCCCACCACCTCGACCACGTCGACGCCCCGCCGGCCCAGCCAGTCAGCCAGCGCGATGCCGTCACTGGCGCCCTCGAATCCCGAGTAGGCGGCCCGGTATTCGCCCTTGTCGAACACCGCCTCGATGTGCTGCGTGTCGAGCGTGGAGTGCAGCTCGACGCCGGACGTGCCGACCCGGCAGTGCGCCGGCCAGGACGCGACGAAGTCGGGATGCGCCGAGAAGTGCTCGCCCGGATCGACGTGGTGATCGCGGGTCGCGACGGCGTGGTCGTAGCCGCCTGCGCCCAGCCGGGCGCTGATCGCCCGGGCCACGTCGGTGCCCCCGTTGACCGCGAGCGAACCGCCCTCGCAAAAATCGTTCTGAACGTCCACCACGATCACGGCGCTGCTCATGTCCCCGATTGTGCAACCCGGTGCGGCCTCAGACCGCAGAAGTTGCCCAATCGACAGAATCAGGCGGTGCTGAGGCGGGTCGGGATCGCCGGTTCGCCGCGCGAGAGCTTCAGGCCGTCCCAGGGCAGCGTGACCATCGCCCGGCGCAGGTGCTCGCGCGAGTCGTCGAGCCCCGGCAGGTCGGCAACGGGCGATCCGCCGCGCATCAGCGGGCGTTGCAGCAACCGGTCGTGCTCGCCGAGTTCGGGCGCCGGCCCGGTGGCGACGATCTCCTCGACGGCCGTTCCGGTGTCCTTGTGCGCGCGGTAGGCGGTCTTGCGCCCGCCGTGGGTCTCCTTGTGTTCGGACCGCTTCGCGACCCGACGCCCGTCTACCTCGACGAGCTTGTAGACCATGCCGGCGGTCGGAGCCCCGGATCCGGTGACGACGGCGGTGCCGGCACCGTAGGCATCGACGGGCGACGCTCCCAGGGCCGCGATGGCGTACTCGTCCAGGTCGCCGCTGACGACGATGCGGGTGCTGGTGGCGCCGAGGTCGTCGAGTTGCTTGCGGGCCTGGCGGGCCAGTACGCCCAGATCGCCCGAGTCGATGCGGATCGAGCCGAGCGTGGGCCCGGCGACCTCGATCGCGGCGGCGATGCCCCGGGTGAGGTCGTAGGTGTCGACGAGCAGGGTCGTGTTGCTGCCGAGCGCGGCGACCTGGGCCCGGAACGCGGCCGCCTCGTCATCGTGCAGCAGCGTGAACGCGTGCGCGGCGGTGCCGGCCGTCGGCACCCCGAACCGGTCGCCCGCCGCGAGGTTGGACGTGGACGCGAACCCGGCGAGATACGCCGCCCGCGCGGAGGCGACAGCGGCGCTCTCGTGCGTTCGGCGCGAGCCCATCTCGATGACCGGACGCCCCTCGGCGGCGCTCACCATGCGGGCGGCGGCCGACGCGATAGCCGAGTCGTGGTTCAGGATCGAGAGGGCCAGCGTCTCGAGCACGACCGCCTCGGCGAACGTGCCCGTCACCGTGAGCAACGGCGAGTAAGGGAAATACAGCTCGCCCTCGGCGTAGCCGTCGATGTCGCCCCGAAAGCGGTAGTCGGCGAGGAACCCGGCGCCGGCCTCGCTGACGACACCCGTCTCGTGCAGCCAGGCGACGGTCGCGGCGTCGAACGTGTAGTCACCGACGGCGTCGAGCAGTCGCGCCGTTCCGGCCACGACGCCGTAGCGGCGCCCCTCGGGCAGGCGCCGCGCGAAGACCTCGAACACGCACTGCCGCTCTGCGGTCGAATCCCGCAGCGCGGCGTCGAGCATGGTCAGCTCGTAGCGGTCGGTCAGCAGCCCCGTGCTCGTGGGCCGCGCCGACCGGTCAGGCACGTCGCGGCCCGAAGACCCCCGCGACACCGGCGATCAGGAACCCGGCCAGCGTCAGGTAGAGCCCGATCTGGGAGTGCTTGAAGAGGCCGACGTCGTCGATGCCGGCGGCCTTGAACTGATCCTTGAGCTTGTCCCAGTAGTTGTTCGATGCGACCAGCGTCAGCACCAGACCCAGCACGCCTACCACTGGTGCGACGATGCGAAACACGAGGCCGGACGGGCCGATCGGCAGATTAGCCATGACCGCGGCGATAACCACCAGGGCGAGCAGCACCCAGGCAAGCCAGCCGAAGTACGCCTTCGCCAGCCCCAGTCCAGCTGCTCCAGGCGCATCCTTGACATCGCTGTGGAGATCGCTGAACTTGCCGTTTGCACCTTGGATCTTGTACCAGGCCAGAGCCGTGAAGCTGACGATGAGCAGTACCGCGCCGACTGCGGCGCCGATGAGGCCGATGATGCCGACCGACTGACGCGCCTGCTGCTGGGTGCCGTAGCCACCGCCCCAGGACGGGCTGCCCGGCTGGTAGCCGTAGCCGCCGCCCTGCTGCTGCGGGTAATTACCCTGTGACGGATAGTTGCCTTGCTGGTAACCGCCTTGTGGGTAGCCGCCCTGCTGGTACCCGCCCTGCTGATAGCCGCCCTGTCCGCCCTGTCCGCCTTGTCCGCTCTGTGGCGGATAGCCCGGCTGATATCCCTCCTGCGGGTACCCCTCCTGCCCCGGGTAGCCCGGCTGTTCCTGCTGTGGATAGCTCGCGCCGCCGGGGTAACCGCCCCACTGCGGCTGCTCACCGGGCTGCTCGCCCGGTCCAGGGTTGTATGGCGCACTCATGGCGCAAGACGCTAGTGGAGCAGTACCACTGATGTCATCGGCCTTGCGGGCAGTGGTGATCACGGTGCGGTGACGGGGTCGTGACCAGAGCGTGACCGTGCCACCATGGACTGATGCCAGGCACGCTGTCTCCACCGCTGAAGACCGCGGGCAAGACGCTGCCCGCGGAGGACGTGGACACCTCGGTGGCCCCCGATCGACCGTGGATCACGATCGTCTGGAACGATCCGATCAACCTGATGAGCTACGTGACGCACGTATTCATGACGGTATTCGGTTATCCGAAGCCCAAGGCCGAGAAACTCATGCTGGACGTGCATCACCGCGGCCGGGCGGTCGTATCGAGTGGAACCCGCGAACGCATGGAACTCGACGTGAACGTCCTGCACGGCTACGGCCTGTGGGCGACTCTGCAGCAGCAGGACTGATGCGCGTCACTCGACGTCGCGGCCACGCTCGCATCCGTCTCGAATCAGTCGAGGCCGGCCTGCTCGCGAACCTGTTCGACGACCTCGACGGGGCGTTGCAGACGTTGCCGGACGATGACCCCGTCCGGCAACGACTGTTCCCCGCCGGGTACCGCGCCGACGAGGAGGCGGCGGCCGAGTTCCGCTCGCTCACCGAGGATTCGCTGCGCGAGAGCAAGGCGGTACGGCTGGGGGAGTGCCGCGCCGAACTGCCCTCCGGCGACGGCGACATCGACCTGGACGACGAGGCCGCGCAGCGCTGGCTCACCGTCCTGAACGACCTGCGGCTCGCGATCGGCACCCGCCTTTCCGTGGCCGAGGACGACGACCCCGATATCGACCCGTCCGATCCGGACGCCCAGCTGCGCGCGATCTACCAGTGGCTCACTGCCCTGCAGGACTCGCTCGTCCAAGCCGTCATCAGCTAGTAGGTAGCCTGAGTTCGTGCTGACCATCGACCGGGCCACCCGGGACGCGATCGTCGAGCATGCCCGCCGGGATCACCCCGACGAGGCGTGCGGTGTCGTGGCCGGCCCCGAGGGCAGCGACCGGCCGACCCGCTACATCCCGATGCTGAACGCGGCCCGGTCGCCGACGTTCTACGAGTTCGACTCGGCCGACCTGCTGGCGCTCTACAAGGAGATGGCCGCGAACGACGAGGAGCCGGTGGTCGTCTACCACTCGCACACGGCCACCGAGGCCTACCCGTCACGCACCGACATCGCCTACGCGTCCGAGCCGAACGCGCACTACGTGCTGGTGTCGACGCGCGCGCCGGACACCACCGACTTCCGGTCGTTTCGGATCGTCGACGGCGAGGTCACCGAGGAGCCCGTGACGGTGGTCGAGTCCTATGCGTGACGTGCCGATCGAGCGGGTGCTGCTGGCGCACTCCCGAGTCGACCTCGACTACGACTGTCGCGACGATAACGCCAGCTCGTTTCGTTGATCCCAGTACACAGACCCCAGTACCCCAGTACACAGACCCCAGTACGCACATCCTTCGCACGACAGGAGCACGACCTAATGGCCATCGAGGTCAAGATCCCGACCATCCTGCGCACCTACACCGGCGGCGCGAAGTCCGTCGAGGCGGCGGGCGACACTGTCTCCGCGCTGCTCGACGACCTGGACGCCAACCACCCGGGTCTGAAGGGCCGCCTCATCACCGACGACGGCAGCCTGCACCGGTTCGTCAACGTCTATGTCAACGACGAGGACGTCCGCTTCACCGGCTCCCTGGACACGGTGCTGAAGGACGGCGATTCAGTGACGATCCTGCCGGCAGTCGCCGGCGGCTGAGCGCGCCATGAGGTACGACTCGCTGACCGACGCGCTCGGCGAGACCCCGCTCGTCGGGCTGCCCCGGCTCTCGCCGCGGTGGTCCGGTGAGTCGCCGGTGCGCCTGTGGGCCAAGCTCGAGGATCGCAACCCGACCGGTTCGATCAAGGACCGGGCGGCGCTGTTCATGGTGCGCGCGGCCGAGGCCGACGGGCGGCTGACGCCAGGCTGCACAATCCTCGAGCCGACGTCGGGCAACACCGGCATCTCGCTGGCGATGGTTGCCAAGCTGCACGGGTACGGCCTGGTGTGCGTCATGCCCGAGAACACGTCGATCGAGCGGCGCCAGCTGCTGGAGATGTTCGGCGCCCGCATCATCTCCTCGCCGGCCGCCGGAGGGTCGAACCAGGCGGTGGCCACCGCGAAGAAGCTGGCCGAGGAGAACCCGGACTGGGTGATGCTCTACCAGTACGGCAACGCCGCTAACGCGCAGGCGCACTACGAGGGCACCGGGCCGGAGATCCTGCGCGACCTGCCGACCGTCACCCACTTCGTCGCCGGCCTGGGCACCACCGGCACGCTCATGGGCGCCGGGCGCTACCTGCGCGAGAAGGCCCCCGACGTGCAGATCATTGCCGCCGAGCCGCGCTACGGCGAGCTCGTCTACGGGCTGCGCAACATCGACGAGGGCTTCGTGCCGGAGCTGTACGACGACAGCATCCTGACGTCGCGTTTCTCGGTGACGTCCTACGACGCGCTGCGCCGTACCCGCGACCTGATCGAGCACGAGGGCATCTTCGCCGGCATCTCGAGCGGGGCGATCCTGCACGCGGCGCTGTCCATCGCCGATCGCGCGGCGGTGGCCGGCGAGCGGGCCGACGTCGCGTTCATCGTGGCCGACGGCGGCTGGAAGTACCTGTCGACCGGGGCCTACGACGGTTCGCTGCAGCACGCGGCGGAGAAGCTCGAGGGCCAGCTCTGGGCTTGAGGTTTCCTAGTACTGCTCGGTGCAGGCTTGGTCGTCGGGGACGGTGCGTACCCGGCTGAGCATGTCGTGCAGGCGGTCGCGCTCGTCGTCGTCCAGATCGGCGAACAACTGGGCCTCGGCCGCCGACACCGCCTCTTCGATGTGGCGCAAGACCTCGCAGCCCCTGCCTGACATCTCGACGATGTGACGCCGCCGGTCGGCCGGATCGCGGCGCCGCTCGGCCAGGCCCTGCTGTTCGAGATCGTTGAGGATGCTCACCATCACGCTCGGATCGACCGACAGCGTCTCGAGCAGCGACTGCTGACTGGTCGGGCCGCGCTCGGACAGGTCTACGAGCACCGCCCGGTGGCGAGGCGTGAGACCGGTGGCCGCCATTGCCTTGCGAATCTGGAGGTTGACGAACTGCCCGTGCCGGGCGAGCAGCAACCCGAGGCGTTCCCTCGTCGCCGGCACCTCGTCAACTCGCACGACGTCGATGTTACCTCGCGAGACCGATCATCACCCGGCATCAATCGTTGGAATGTTTCAACGATCTGCTAGGTTCGACTGTGCGTCCACTTCCTAGAATCGAGAGGTACCCCCGACATGGCCCACCTGCTTCGTATCGACGCCAGCATTCGGCAGCAGGGTTCGTTCTCCCGCTCAGTCGCCGACACCTTCCAGACCGCCTGGCAGGACGCTCATCCCACCGGGACGGTCAGTGTTCGCGATCTGGGCCGAGACCCGCTCCCGTACATCACCGAAGTCGATCACCTGGCCCGGATGGCGCCCGAGGACGAGCGGACGCCCGAGCAGCAGGCGTCGGTCGCCCGGGCCACCGCGCTGGTCGACGAGCTGGTCGCGGCCGACGCGATCCTGCTGGGCGTCCCGCTCTACAACTGGGGCACGCCGGCGTCGCTCAAGACCTGGATCGACCACCTCTTCCTGGATGCGCGCACCCGCGACCCGGAGGGCTTGCTGCGCGGGCGCACCGCCGTGATCGTCAACGCCCACGGCGGCTCGTACAAGCCGGGGACGCCACGCGACGGGTGGGATCACGCTGAGCCCTACCTGCGCCGCATCCTGGGCGACGTGCTGGGGCTCGACCTGCACGTCATCACGCCGGAGCTGACGCTGGCCGAGGTCAACCCCGCGCTGGCCGAGTTCATCGAGCACCACAAGGTGTCACTCGCCGAAGCGCACGACGATGCTGAGGCCAAGGGACGCGAGCTCGCCCGCCAGCTGGCCGCTGCCTAGTCACCCCCGCCTGCTCCGTCGAGTGGTGCGTTGTTGCGCGAGTGGTGCGGTATAGCGCGCCACTCGACGAATAACGCACCACTCAACGGGTGGGGTGCCGTCTATCCGCCGTGCTGAACGTGCGTCGTGGTCGTGGGATGCGGCGTCGGGGTTGGGCTCGGTTGCCGGTTGGCGTCCGCCGGCCGCGAGAGCAGCAGGGCGACCAGGAGCACGATGATGATCAGCGCCGCGATCAGCATGCGGAACACGGCCATCGTCGGCTGGGCGACCACGGAGATCGCAGCCGTGGCCGACCGGAACACCGCACTGATCGCGGCGATGACGATGATCGCCGCGACGATGATCACCAGCACCAGCGGAGTAACGAGGTCGTGCGAGCCGGCGGCGCTCGGCGTGTCGGCGATTGTCGGGGCTCGCGCGGCGGATAGGTGAAGGGTTAGCGTTGACATTGACGGTCTCCCGTCTGTGCAGAAGCCGGCGTCAGGCGTCGGGTTCGTCGAAGGAATGCGGGTGCCCCCGGCGTCGCTGCCAATCGATTTCCGGGGGTGCTCCGCCGCCGGTCGCGAACCAGGCGGCAATGCCTGGGTGGCGGGCGACGGTGCGTGGTGGCGGACTCGGCCAGCGCCTCCTCCGTCCCGCGCGATCGTGCGCTAGAGGTGGCCCGTCGGTACCCAGATGATCAAATTCAGGCGCTAACAGCCTGTCGCCTTGACCTGTGGTCCACCCATGGTGTAAGAGTGCACCTTGTACGTGCCGCTGGCAAGTGCCATTTGCGTGTGCTTCACGTTAATGCCTCAGGCATCACCGGTAGAGCGACACCCGGAGAGGGGCGACCTCACAATGGCGCGCCGGCCTACGCCGACGCTGCGGCGTCGGGAACTCGGGGCACGTCTGCGACGGCTGCGGCTGGACAAGGGCATGACCGCGGAGGACGTCGCGCAGGCGCTCATGGTGTCGCCGACGAAGATCAGTCGGCTCGAGACCGGAGCCCGGGGCGTCAACGCGCGCGACGTGCGCGATCTGTGCGGCATCTACGGGGTGAGCGACGACGAGCGTGAGCGGCTGATGACGCTCGCCAAGCAGAGCCGCGAACCATCGTGGTGGCAACAGGACGACACCGAGTACACAACTTTCATCGACCTGGAGGCCGGGGCGGCCTCGATCGCCGAGTACAAGGCCGATGTGGTGCCCGGCCTCCTGCAGACGCAGGCCTACGCGCGGGCGATGATCGAGGCGACACTGCCCGATCCGAGCGAGGACAGGGTGGCGCAGCTGACCACCTCTCGCGAGGAACGGCAGCGGTTGCTGACCGGCGAGCCCGGCGTGCAGCTCTGGACCGTGCTCGACGAGGCTGTCGTGCGTCGCGTGGTCGGCAGCCGGGCGATCATGCGCGAACAGCTGAGCGTCCTGGTCGAGCGCGCCGCCCTGCCCAACGTCGACATCCAGTTGATCCCGTTCGAGATGGGCGCTCACGCGGCCATGAACAGCACGTTCGAGATCCTGCACTTCGAGGAAGCTGCGCCGGACGTCGTGTACGTCGAGGGGCTGCTCGGACAGCACTACCTGGAAGGCACGAAGGAGCTCACCCGGTACCGGCGCGTATTCGATCAGCTGCGCGCCATCGCGCTCGGGCCACGGGACTCCATGACCCGGCTCAAAGAGATCGCCCAGAACTTCGCCGACCAAGGGGTCGGCGAGAACCTAGGAGGAAGCCTGAGATGACTCAGCCCTTGTACGACCGCGCCACATTGATGTGGCGCAAGGCCGCGTACAGCGCATCGAACGGTTCGTGCGTTGAGGTGGCGCCTATCGAGGGAGGGGTGGCCGTCCGCGATTCCAAGGATCCCGGCGGGCCGATCTTGAACTACACGGACGCGGAATGGTTCGCGTTCCTGCACGGGGTCAAGAACGGAGAGTTCGACCTCTGATCGGAGTAGATGTTCGAGATACGTAATGCCTCACTGCCCACGACATCGGCGACGATGGACGGGTGAAGCGCGCCGATCTTGCTGCCGGTGCTGTGGTGGGCCTGCTCGCGGCCGGCGTGACAGTGGCGGTCGGCGAGCTCGTCGCGGTGGCCGTCCGTCCGGCGGCCGCGCCGGTGATCGCGGTGGGCAATCGGGTCATCCTGCTCACCCCGGAATCGATCAAGCGGTGGGCGACCCGGGAATTCGGCACGAACGACAAGCACGTGCTGCTGACCGGCATCTACACGGTGCTCGCCGTCGCCTCGGTGCTCGTCGGCGTCCTCGCCGTCCGGTGGCTGTGGGCCGGGCTGGCGGGCGTGGCCCTGCTGGGCGCGTTCGCCGTCTATTGCGCGCTGACCGCGAACGCGCATCGCGGCACCGACGTGATCCCGGCGATCTTCGGGGTGATCGCGGGCGGTGCCGTACTCGTCGGGCTGCTGCGAAGCGTCCGATCCGACGACGGTTCGGCGCATCCGACTCGGCGGCAGTTCCTGCAGGTCGGTGTGGCGAGCGCCGGCTTCGCCGCGATCGGTGGCTTCGGCGGACGGGCCTGGCAGCACGCGCACTTCGGCGTGAGCAAGCAGCGCGCGGCGGTCGTGCTGCCCAGGCCCGTCTCGGCCGCCCCGGTCCTCGCCGGGGCCGACCTCGGCAAGGGCGCCAACCCCTACGTCACGCCGAATCAGGACTTCTACCGGATCGACACCGCGCTCGCCGTCCCGCAGATCGATCCGAAGGGCTGGCGGCTGCGGATTCACGGCCTGGTCGACCACGAGCTCACGCTCACCTATGACGACCTGCTCGCGCGGCCGCTGATCGAGCGCTGGATCACGCTCGCGTGCGTCTCGAACGAGATCGGCGGGGACCTGATCAGCAATGCACGCTTCCTCGGCGCGCGGCTCGCCGACCTGCTGCGCGAGGCCGGCGTGCACCCCGACGCCGACCAGCTGCTGGCGACGTCCGAGGACGGCATGACCATCGGCTCGCCCACCGCCGTCGTGATGGACGGCCGCGACGCCATGCTCGCCGTGGGTATGAACGGTGAGCCGCTGCCGGTCGACCACGGCTTCCCGGTGCGGATGGTGGTTCCCGGGCTGTACGGCTACGTGTCGGCGTGCAAATGGATCGTCGACCTGCAGGCCACGACGTTCGCGCGGGCGTCGGCGTACTGGGTTCAAGGCGGCTGGGCGGCCCAGGGGCCGGTGCGCCTCGCCTCGCGCATCGACACGCCCCACTCCGGCGACAAGGTCACGGTGGGCGCCGTGGTGCCGCTCGCCGGCGTCGCGTGGGACCAGCACGTCGGCGTCTCGAAGGTCGAGGTGCAGGTGGACGGCGATCCGTGGCAGGAGGCGCGGCTGGGGACGGTGCCCTCGGTCGACACATGGCGCCAGTGGGTGCTGCCCTGGACGGTCGGCGGTCCCGGCCAGCACACCATCCGCGTCCGGGCGTTCGACGGTCACGGCGTGGTGCAGGATGTCCAGCCCCGGGACCCATTCCCGTCCGGCGCGACCGGCTACGACCAGATCCTCGTCACCGGTCGTGAGGCCTGACCTAGGCTAAACACGTGAGCGCAGCCGAGGAGGCACCCGAGCCGCAAAGCCATCCGCAGAGCCCGAAGCTGCGACCCTTCCCCAAGTCGGAGAGCACCGAGCCGCCGTTCGAGCCGACCAGCTGGGGTGGTGCGCTGGCCTTCATGGCGTTCTGCGCCGCGGTGCTGTGGGCCGTCCAGATCGCGAACGCCGTCGATGACCATCGGCTCGACCGGTTCGGCCTGCGGCCCCGGGAGGTCGACGGGCTGTGGGGAGTCCTGACCACGACGTTCCTGCACAACAGCGCCTGGCAGCTGATCTCGAGCACCGGGCCGTTCGTGCTGATCGGCTGGGTGATCCTGCTCTCGGGCATGCGCACCTGGCTGACGGTGACCGGGTTCGTGATCGTCATCGGCGGGATCGCGACCTGGCTGATCGCGCCGAACGGGCTGATCCTCGGCTGCAGCGGGCTGATCTTCGGCTGGATGGGCTACCTGCTCGCCCGCGCGTACTTCACCCGACGCATCCTGTGGATCGTGTCCGCGGTCGCGGTCGCGTTCTTCTTCAGCGGGCTGTTCGCCGGGCTGCTGCCGTCGATCAACTCGAAGAGTTCGTGGCAGGCGCACGTGTGCAGCTTCGCGGCCGGCATCGTCGCTGGATGGCTGCTGCATCCGCGCGGTGCGCGAGCCGAGAAGCGCACCTCACTATCCTGACGGCGTGCCGCCTACAGTCGCTTCACCGATCGGCATGGTCGACTCCGGCGTCGGCGGGCTCACCGTCGCCCGCGCCGTCCTCGACCAGCTGCCGCACGAGGCGCTGCACTACGTCGGGGACACCGCGAATTCGCCCTACGGTCCGAAGCCGATCGCCGAGGTGCGCCGCCACGCGCTCGCCTTGATGGACGAGCTCGTCGCGTCCGGCGTCAAGGCGCTGGTCATCGCCTGCAACAGCGCGAGCGCCGCGTGCCTGCGCGACGCGCGGGAACGCTACGACGTGCCGGTGATCGAGGTGATCCTGCCGGCGGTGCGGCGCGCGGTCGCCGCCACCCGCAACGGTCGCGTCGGCGTCATCGGCACGACCGCCACCATCACCAGCGGTGCGTATCAGGACGCCTTCGCGGCGGCGCGCGACGTGTCGGTCTCTGCGGCGGCCTGCCCGCGATTCGCCGAGTTCGTCGAGCGGGGCGTCACGAGCGGGCGGCAACTGCTGGGCCTGGCCGAGTCGTATCTGGCCCCCCTGGCCGGGGTCGACACACTCGTGCTCGGCTGCACGCACTATCCGATGCTCACCGGCCTGCTGTCGGTCGTGATGGGCGACGCCGTGACGATGGTGTCCAGCGCCGATGAGACCGCGCGGGACGTGTACCGCGTGCTGTTCGACGGGGGCTTGGTGCGCCCGGACGACGGCCCGCCGCCGCAGCACGTGTTCCGGTCTACCGGTCAGTTCGAGTCGTTCGCCCGGCTGAGTCGTCGTTTCCTCGGCCCCGAGATCATGGACGTGGTGGTGGCATGAAGCTCACCGTGCTCGGCTGTTCCGGGACGCTGCCCGGCCCCGACTCACCCGCGTCCGGATACCTCGTCGAGGAGGACGGCTACCGGATCGTGCTCGACCTCGGCCACGGCGCGCTCGGGCCGTTGCAGCAACACATGGCCCCGCACGAGGTCGACGCGATCCTGCTGTCGCACCTGCACGGCGACCACTGCATCGACCTCACGGCGTACGTGAACGTGCTGCGGTACGGGCCGCATCGCCCCGAAGGCCGCATCCCGGTCATCGGCCCGTCCGGTACGCGCGACCGGATCGAGACGGCCTACGACCCGCTCGCGCGCAAGCTGGCCCTGCATGAGCTGTTCGACTTCTCGACGCCCCGCAGTGGCGAACTCGGGCCGTTCGCCGTGTCGGTCGCGTCGGTGAACCACCCGGTGCCGGCGTACGCGATCAGCCTGAGCGTGGGTGACCGCACGCTGGTGTATTCGGGCGACACCGGCGAGAGCGAGGGGCTGGTGTCGCTCGCCCACGGCGCGGACGTCCTGCTGTGCGAGGCGTCGGTCGGCCCGGACGAGCCGTACGTGCCCAACCTGCACCTGACCGGCAAGCAGGCCGGTGAACATGCCGCGCGCGCCGGCGTCGACCGGCTGATCGTCACCCACGTGCCGCCGTGGAACTCGCGCGAGGTGGCCGTCGCCGAGGCGGCGACCACGTTCACCGGATCAGTCGAGGCCGCCCAGCCCGGCGCCGAGTACTGGATCTGATCGGCTCCCCGCTTTTGGTCACCGGACCGCCGATATGACGGCGGGTGACCAAAACCGTCACGGGTTCAGCCAGGGATGATGCTCAGGCGCACGGTTCGCTCCGGGTTGTCGACGTTGGTGTCGACCAGGCAGATCGACTGCCAGGTGCCAAGTTGCAGTTGACCGCCCACCACCGGCACCACGATCGACGGCGCGATGAGGGCGGGCAGCACGTGGTCGCGTCCGTGCCCGGGTGAGCCGTGCCGGTGCTGCCATCGGGCGTCGCGGGGCAGTAGTTCGTCCAGGGCGGTGAGCAGATCCTCGTCGCTGCCGGCGCCCGTCTCGAGGATCGCCACACCCGCCGTGGCGTGCGGCACGAACACGTTGAGCAGCCCGTCGCCGTCCACGAATGTCGCGCAGGCGTCGGTGATGTCGTGCACCTGCGGGCGGCCGCCGGTTCTAATCCGGATCGTCTCGGTGCGCATGTCTGGGACAGTAGACGGGTGCAGATCGCGATCCTCGGCCCGCTCGAGGTACGAGACGGTGACGTGCTGGTCGACGTCGCCGGGTCACGGCTGCGCAGCCTGCTGATCCGCCTGGCCCTGGATCCCGGCCGTCCGGTGAGCGCGTCGGCGCTCGTCGACGCCGTGTGGGGCGACCAGCCGCCGGCCGAGGCGGCCAACGCCCTGCAGTCGCTGGTGTCGCGGCTGCGTCGGACGTTCGGCGGCGCCGCGACGGTCGGCCAGTCGCCCACTGGTTACCGGCTGGCCATCGAGCCCGACGACGTGGACGCGACCCGCTTCGAGCAGCTCGCCCGCGCCGGCGCCGCGGCGATGCGTATAGGTGAGCAGAGCAAAGCTGCCGCGACCCTGCGCCAGGCGCTGGCGATGTGGCGGGGCTCGGCGCTGGCCGACGTCGAGGGCGCGCCGTTCGCCATGGCGACCACCACTCGGCTCGACGAGCTGCGGCTGAGCGCTACGCAGGATCGCATCGAAGCCGATCTCGTACTCGGCCACGCCGCCGAGGTCGTCGCCGAGCTGGACGTCCTGTGCGAGCAGCATCCACTCGACGAGCGGTTGGCCGGCCTGCGGCTCTCGGCGCTCGCCGCCACCGGCCGGCCGGCCGACGCGCTCGCCGACTACGAGCGCATCCGGACGAGGCTGGCCGACGAGCTCGGCATCGACCCGTCGGCCGAGCTGCAGGCCATCCATCTGGCCCTGCTACGCGGCGGCACGGTGGCGCGACCAGCGCCGCCGCCCAGCCGCGTACCCCGCACCAACCTGCGCGCCCAGCTCACCAGCTTCGTCGGACGCGACGAGGAGGTGGCGCGTATCGGCAAGCTGCTCGACGAGAGCCGCCTGGTCTCGCTGGTCGGCCCGGGCGGGGCCGGCAAGACGCGCCTGGCCATCGAGGCCGGCTCGACGTTGGTGGACGACGTCCCGGACGGCATCTGGTTCGTCGAGCTCGCGTCGGTCACCGACGCCGTCGATGTGCCGCAGACGGTGCTCGGCTCGCTCGGGCTGCGCGAGTCGCTCGTGATCGACATGCCGGCGAAGCTCAGCGCCCGCGACGCCACGGGCCGGCTGCTCGAGGCCCTGCTCGACAAGCGGGCCGTGCTCGTGCTCGACAACTGCGAGCACCTCATCGACGCCGCCGCGCACCTGGCCGACCAGCTGCTGGCCGGCTGCCCCGAGCTGCGGATCATCACGACCAGCCGTGAGCCGCTCGGCATCTTCGGGGAGTCGCTGATCGTGGTGCCGCCGCTGGGCCAGCCGGCATCAGACGCCCCGCCGGACGAGGCGTACGCGTTCCCGTCCGTCCGGCTGTTCGCCGATCGAGCCGCAGCCGTGCGGTCCGACTTCGCCGTGGACGAGGCCAACGTGCCCAGCGTCATCGAGATCGTGCGCCGCCTGGACGGCCTGCCCTTGGCCATCGAGCTCGCCGCGGCCCGCACCCGGGCGCTGCCCGTGGACGAGATCGCGACCCGGCTGTCCGATCGGTTCCGGCTGCTGACCGGGGGCAGCCGTACGGCGCTGCCGCGGCACCGGACGCTGCGGGCCGTGGTGGCGTGGAGCTGGGAGCTGCTCAGCGACGCCGAGCGGCGCCTCGTCGAGCGGCTCGCCGTCTTCCCCGCGGGCGCCACCGCGGCCAGCGCCGAGGCGGTGTGCGCCGACGCCGACGTGCCCGCCGAGGACATGCTCGATCTGCTCGGGTCGCTCGTCGACAAGTCGCTGCTGCAGCAGTCGGCCGGGCGCTATCGGATGCTGGAGACGATTCGCGAATACGGCCAGGAACGCCTGGCCGACCGCGGTGAGCTGACCGCTGTACGCGACGCCCACGCGCGCTACTTCGCCGACTTCGTCCAGGCCGCCGACCCGCATCTGCGCCGGCCCGAGCAGCTGCAGTGGATAGCCCAGCTCAACGCCGAGCGCGACAACATCCTGGCCGCCATGCGGCACCTGGGTGATCAGGGCGAGGCCCAGGCGACGCTCGAGATGGCCGTGCTGATGGGCTGGTACTGGGAATTGATCGGGAGCCACGCCGAGGCGGTGACCTGGATCAACTTCGCCCTGAACGTGCCCGGCGACTCCGATCCGGACGTCCGGGTGCTCGCCGAGGCCCTGCAGGTGATGAGTTCCTCGAACGTCCCCACCCTCGTGCCACCGGACGAGATCGCCTCCGGCATGGACAATCTCGCCGAGCTGGCCGGGCGCCTGGACGCCGTCGACCTGTCGAAGTACCCGATGCTCGTGCTGCTGCGGATCTTCGTCGCGATGTTCGCCTTCGACCTGGACGAGGTCGACGTACGCATTGAGCGCGGCCTCGCCAGCCCCGACTCGTGGGTCAGGGCCGCCGTCTGCTCGTTCAAGGCGGCCATGGCCGAGAACAACGGCGACGTCGAGGCGATGCGCGTCGAGGCCGAGCGGGCGGTTGAGGAGTTCCGCCACCTCGGCGAGCGATGGGGATTGGCCAACAGCCTGCAGATGCTGGCCATGTCGCGGACCATGGAGGGCGATCTCGAGGGGGCCATCGAGCTCTACGGCGAGGCGTTCGCGCTCGTCACCGAAATGGGCGCCCGCGAGGACCAGGCGCTGATGCGCGTTCGGCTGGCCGATCTGTGGATGCGCCGCGGGAACTTCGAGGCCGCCCGCGTCCACGTCCTGGCCGCCAGGGAGATGAGCGATCAGACCGGATCGGCGATGGAGTCGATCTTCGCCGGGTCGGTGCTGGCCGAATGCGCGCGTTTCGCCGGTGACACCGTCGAGGCGCGCCGGCTGATCGACGAGGCGATGCGCCGCCTGGAGCACATCCCCGCCGCCCATCCGATCCACGGCCACGGACGGGCCCTGATGATGGCCGTCGCCGCCAAGCAGGACGTGCTCGACAACCAGATCGACGTCGCCCGCGAAAGGTTGGGCCACTCCTATCAGGCCGCGCTGGGCACCAAGGACATGCCGGTCGTCGCGCTGGTCGGCCTGGCTGTGGCCGACCTGGCCCAGGCGACGGGACGGGCGCTCGATGCGGCGGAGATGATGGGCGCCACGGCCCGGTTGCGCGGCGCGGAGGACCCGACGCAGCTCGACGTCAAGCGTCTCGTTGCGGCTCTGCGCACCGCTCTCGGCGACGAAGCCTATGCGGCCGCCTACGGGCGGGGCCGGGCCCTCGACCGCGATGCGGCGATTGCCCGCCTCGATCCGGCAACCCTGTCCTGACGCGCAGACAGCGATCGTGCAACTTTCTGCGGTGTCAGGCCGCAGAAAGTTGCACGATCGAGGGTCGAGCGGGGGGCTAGGCGCGGCGGCGGTAGGCCCGCAGGGCCAGCGGCACGAACACCACCAGCAGCCCGCCCATCCACAGCAGCGTCCAGCCGAGGTGCGATGCGGTGGGCCCTCCCAGCATCAGGCCGCGCACCGTCCCGACCAGGTGGGTGATCGGGTTGACGTTGACGAACGCCTGCAGCCAGCCCGGCATCGTCGAGGTCGGCGCGAACGTGCTGCTGCCGAACGACAGCGGCAGGACCAGCAAGAACATGATCCCCTGCACCGCGCCGGAGGTGCGGGCCTTCATGCCGACCCAGACCGAGATCCAGCAGAAGCACAGTGCGAAAGCGATGGTGATGGCGATCGCGGCGAGCGCCGACACCGGGTTGGTCGTGATCCGGAAACCAATGACATAGCCGAAGCCGATGAACATCACGCACAGGATCAGGTAGCGGAAGAAGTCGGCGAGAACCGCCCCGACCAGTGGGGCCGACCGGGCGATCGGCAGTGATCGGAACCGGTCGAACACGCCCTTCTCGATGTCGGCGTTCAGGTTCTGCCCGAGCGCGACGCTGCCCATGGCGATGCCCTGGCCGAGCAGGCCGGGCAGCAGGAACTGTAGGTACTCGTGTCGAGAACCGTTGCTGATCGCGCCGCCGAACACGTACACGAACAGCAGCAGAAAGACGATCGGCTGCACGGTGACGTCGATCAGCTGCTCGGGCGTGCGCATCGTCTTGATCAGGTTGCGCTTGGCCAGCGCGAGCGCGT
Source organism: Jatrophihabitantaceae bacterium (assembly GCA_036502575.1). Taxonomy (GTDB): domain Bacteria; phylum Actinomycetota; class Actinomycetes; order Mycobacteriales; family Jatrophihabitantaceae; genus DASXRA01. The sequence goes on from DASXYL010000025.1 coordinate 19,993, forward strand.
GGCGCAGGTTGCGGGCCAGGCCGGGCGTGGCCCGGGCGATCGGGGGCGCGGTCGGTGCCGGGTTCGGCGCGGTGAGAACGGCGGTCATGCCGCCACCTCCTCGGTCTCGGTGTGCCGGCCGGTGAGGGTGAAGAAGACCTCGTCCAGGCTGGGCAGATGTAGGGACAGTTCGGTGACGGCGATGCCGGCGGCCTGCAGCCGCGCGACGGTGGTGCCGAGGGCGGTGTCGTCCTTGACCGGGACGGTCAGCACGCCGCGTCCGGGCGACTCGGGTGTTCCGTCGCCGACGGCGGCCAGGATGGAGTGCACCTCGTCGAGGCGTCCGACGTCGGTCGGACGGACCTTCATGCGCTGACCGCCGACGATGTGCTTGAGGCCGTCCGGGGTGTCGTGGGCGATGACCTGGCCGTGGTCGATCACGGTGATCTCGTCGGCCAAAGCGTCGGCCTCCTCGAGGTACTGCGTGGTGAGCAGCACGGTCGAGCCGTCGGTGACCAGGCTGCGGACGACATCCCACATGTCCTCGCGCTTGGCCGGGTCCAGGCCGGTGGTCGGCTCGTCCAGGAAGATCACCGACGGGCGGCCGACCAGCGATGCGGCCAGGTCCAGACGCCGGCGCATGCCGCCGGAGTAGGTCTTGGCCGGACGTCCGGCCGCCTCGGTCAGGTCGAACCATTCGAGCAGCTCGCGGGCGCGGGCCTTGGCGGCCGGCGTCGGCAGGTCGAGCAACTGGCCGATCAGCACCAGGTTCTGGGTTCCGGTGAGGTCCTCGTCGACGGACGCGTACTGCCCGGTGAGGCCGATGTTCTGGCGCACCTCCTGGGCCTGGCGCGCCACGTCGAACCCGGCGACCTGGGCGGTGCCGGCGTCGGCCCGCAGCAGCGTCGCGAGGATGCGGACGGCGGTGGTTTTGCCGGCGCCGTTCGGTCCGAGGACACCGAGCACGGTGCCTTCCCGGGCGGCGAGGTCGATGCCGGCGAGGGCTTGGGTATTTCCGAAGCGCTTGGTGAGCCCTTCGGCTTCGATGGCGTATGTCATGGGACCTAGGTTGGGCGGGCCCCCTGGCACCGGCCGCACAGAGCGCTGACACGTCCTGGCATGGGCTGACACGGCCTGGCCCGGGCTGACACGACGATGACCGGGCGTCCGGATACGCTGCGGGGCATGTCTCGTCCCGACGGCCGCGCGCCGGATCAGCTCCGGCCGGTCACGATCACTCGCGACTGGCAGAAGTACGCCGAGGGCTCAGCACTCGTCGAGTTCGGCGACACGAAGGTGCTGTGCGCCGCGTCCGTGGTCCAGGGCGTGCCGCGCTGGCGCAAGGGCAGTGGCCTGGGCTGGGTCACCGCCGAGTACTCGATGCTGCCGCGGGCGACGCTCACCCGCAACGACCGCGAGTCGGTCAAGGGGCGCATCGGGGGGCGCACGCATGAGATCTCCCGGCTGATCGGCCGGTCTCTGCGCGCGGCCATCGACCTGTCGGCGCTCGGCGAGAACTCGATCTCGATCGACTGCGACGTGCTGCAGGCCGACGGCGGTACCCGTACCGCGGCGATCACCGGGGCCTACGTCGCCCTCTTCGACGCCGTGCGCTGGCTCAGCGTCAAGGGTGCCCTGGCCCAGCCCCACCCCATCGGCGGCTCGATCTCGGCGGTATCGGTCGGCGTCATCGACGGTGAGCCGCGTCTGGACCTCATGTACGAGGAGGACGTCCGCGCCGAGACGGACATGAATGTCGTGGTCACCGGCGACGGCACCTTCGTCGAGGTGCAGGGCACGGCCGAGGGCGCGCCGTTCCGCCGTTCGGAGCTCGACGCGATGCTCGACCTGGCGCTGGCCGGATGCGCACAGCTCGCGAAGCTGCAGGCCGAGGCACTGGGCGTGTGAAGCTGCTCCTCGCGACGCGCAACGCCAAGAAGCTGGACGAGCTGCGCCGGATCCTGGCCCCGCTGCTCACCGTCGAGGTGCTCGGGCTCGACGACGTGGCGCCGTACGACGAGGTGCCCGAGACCGGCGCGACGTTCACCGACAATGCGCTGCTCAAGGCCCGCGAGGCGGTGCTGCATACCGGGATGGTGAGCGTCGCCGATGATTCCGGCATCGCCATCGACGCGCTCAACGGCATGCCCGGCGTGCTGTCGGCGCGCTGGGCGGGTGCTCGTAAGAGCGACGCGGCGAACCTGCAGCTGGTGCTCGAGCAGCTGGCCGACACGCCTGATGAGCGGCGCGGCGCTGCGTTCGTCTGCGTGGCGGCCTTGGTCACACCGTCCGGCGTGGGTATGTCGTCCGGCGTGGAGACCGTCGTCGAGGGGCAGATGCCGGGGCGGGTCGTGCGCGAACCCCGCGGCAGCAACGGATTCGGCTACGACCCGATCTTCGTCGCGGACGGCAAGGACGTCACGAACGGGGAACTGCCGCCGGCCGAGAAGGATGCGATCAGCCACCGCGGCAAGGCGCTGCGTGGGCTGGCTCCGCACATTGCGGCGGCGTTCGGCTGATCGTTCGGCTGGTCGTTCGGCTGATCGACTCAGCATCCGGGACGGCCGGCCCGGCCGAGATGGTCTCGGCTCAGCTCCGTCCCTCCCTACTGCGTCGGTCTGTCCCTCTCCTTCCGCTCTCCTCGTGCCGCATGAACTGATCAACCCAGCCAGGTCGTACCGCCGAATCGAGTAGCGCCGGTCGGGCAGGATGAGCCGCATGGTCGAGCTGCGAGACAACGACGATGCCTTCGCCTACGGCGACGCGAGGGACGGCGGCGCGAGGCGATCTACCACGACGGTCACTGGTACGACAACGTGCAGATGTCGATCCTCGAGCACGAGTGGCGGGCGGGCCACTGACCGGCGATCACGGCCCCCGAAGACGATCACGGCCGCCGAAACAGTCGGCCGAAACGAACGTACGCCGATCTAGAGCGTGATCCAGTTCGTCTGCACGACGATGTCGCCGGCCGTTCGGCAGTAGAGCCGAAACGTGCCCGCCGGCGCCGTGGTCGTGAAGTAGCCGACGTCGCTGATCGGCAGTGGGCGCGACGTGCCATCGGCTCGGCGCACCTCGATCTCGCCCGCTTGCGGTGGCACCACCTGCCCGTGCAGGACGTCGCCGATGATCTCGATCTCGATCGTCAGCCGGCTGGCATCGAAGGTCAGGTTGCGTAACGTCGCCGGGTCGGCGCGAGTGCCGGCGCCGGCGAGCAGGTCGCTCGCCGAGTCGTAGGCCAGCGCCGCGAGCTCGGCGTCGATGTCGTGCCAGGCGAAGGACGCTTTGCCGGTCTCGACGAAGTTCGCCGGAACGTCGTCGGCGGCCTCGAGCGCGACTTTGATCGCGCCCAGCAGCTTGTCGTCATCGTCCCACCATGCGCCGGTCACGGCGTTCCCTCCGCCCGCTGGTGATCTCCGCTCCGCCGATGAGCGCCGCCACGGTCGGACTGCCCCGCAGCTGATCCAGGCACCGCGCCCGCGACGGTCCGATACTGCCGACGGGGATGCTGAGATCGGTGCTGATCTTCGCGTACGGCTCGGGCGGATCGCGCATCAACATCGTCAGTAGCTGCTGGCAGCGCTGCCCGAGCTGCGCGAATGCCGTCCGCAGCGCCGAGTCGCGCTCGTCGGCCATGAGCCACCGGTCGACCTGCGTCGTTTCCTCGTCGGCGGGCAGGTCGATCTCGGGCTGGGCCAACTGCTTCTCGTGCTGCCACGAGAGGCGCTGGACGCGCAGGCATTCGCGCCGGGTGGTCGTCGCCAGCCAACCGGGCAACGCGGCCGGTTCGCGCAGCGACGGCAGGTACTCGACGAGGCGCAGCCAGACGTTCTGCCCGACGTCGTGCGCGTCCGCGTCCGACAGGCGAAAGCGCCGGCAGATCGACCACACGAGCGGGGAGAACCGCTCGACGATCTCGTCCCAGGCCGTCTGCTCGCCCTCCGTCGCGCGCCCGACGAGCGCGATGACGATCGGGTCGTCGCGCATCGGTTGCCCCCCTCGGCATACGGATCACTCCCGGTGATCGTAAGCCCAGACGTCGGCACCCGGTTGCCCCGGCGCCTGCTGGAGCAGGTCGTTGAGTGCCTCGCGAGGGGCCCGTTCGCCCGTTATGGTGCCGGCCGCGATCTCTCCCGTGACGATGGCGGCGGAGAAGGATGTGCCGCTCCACGACGCGTACCCGTCGTAGCTGCGCAATTCGGTCGAGTCAGCACCGGACGGAACGGTGACCTTGCCCGACAGGAAGGTGCTCACGACGTCGACGCCTGGTGCGCTGAGCGTCACCCAGGGTGTGTCGGGGCTGAACGTCGCCCGCTGCCCGTCGCTGTCGTGCGCGCCGACCGCGACCACGTCGTCGAGCGCCGCGGGCCAGAAGGGCGTCTTCGGTGTGACCTGGTAGACGGAGTCCCCCGCGCCGTGGTTTCCGGCCGCCGCGACGATCACGATGTCGGGCGTCAGCAACTCGACCGCACGCGCGAACAGCAGTGGTGGCTGGCCGTCGTCGGTGAAGCAACCCATCGAGAGGTTCAGCACCCCGACGCCGTCGTCGGCGAATTCGACCATCTTGCGGGCGACGTCCCACGCGGTGGCCTCGGCCTCGTTGTCGAGCGCGTTGTGGATGTTCATGACGGCCCGCGACGCGCGTTGCTTGATCAAGCCGGCGACGAACGTCGCGTGCCCGGCGTGATAGGGCACGCCGGCCGGATCGCGCAGCAGCGCCTCCGGGCCATCGGTGTTGAAGCGTCCGGCCAGATCCGGGTGCGGGAAGATCTTCGTGTCGAGGACGGCGACTCGGACGTCGCGACCGCGATCCAATCCCGCGCCCGGTGCGACGTCGCCGGCCTCGGCGGGTACGGGGAGCCCGCCACCGCCACCGTCGATGTGCCCGGCCCCTCCGACGCCGCCACCACCGTCGATGTGCCCCGCGCCGTCGATCCGGTCCAGGAGGCGATTCTTGCCCATCGTGGGCGCCCAGCCGTCGTACCGTGCGGCACAGTTGGCTCGCACCGCGGCGAGCAGTCGGTCCAGCGCCGCGCCGTCTGCGGAATCCGGGCCGTCGGCGTGGGTGACGCTGATGATCGACAGGCCGAGGCGCGGGTCGGACGCCGTGATGCGCGGGGCGGCTGTCTGCCCCGGGGCGGCGGCCAGCTCGCGCAGCACGAGATCCTGGTGTGGCACGGCGACGACGATCTCGTCCACCTTGAAGCGGGCAGTTCGCCCCGGGCCTTGCGGCATCAGTAAGCCCCCCATGCAATCTGGTCGTGTTCCATAGCCAATCAGAGCAGCGCAATCCGTCAGTGATACACGGTTGTGAGAGATTTTGCTGGTGCCGGGGCAACGAGAACGGGCGTCGGGCGGACGCATGAGCGCAAGCCGATGAGCGCGGCCTCAACTGCGCAACAGGCCAGAGACGCGCTCGAGCTCGTCACGGCCGATCCGCGGCGCGCCATCGTGATCGCCGCCGGCGTCGCCTCGGTTGCCGCGATCGAGGGCGACCACGCCGCGGGCGCCATCGCCCTTCGGGCGCGTGGACTGGCAGCGGTCCACCTGGACGACCTCGACTCCGCGGTCGGCTACCTGCGGCGCGCGGTCGAGCTGGGTCGGCGGGCCCGCTCGGCGCAGTTGGCCGCCGAGGCCCGGATGACCCTGGCCTACGCACTGAGCACGCGCGGGCGGTGGCGCGAGGCCCTGCGCGAGATCGACAAGGCGCTCGCTGATCTCACGGGAGTCGAGCGGGCGCGGGCCCAGGCCCAGCGTGGTGCCATCCTGCATCGGTTGGGGCGGCTCGACGAGGCCCAGACGGAGTATCGAACCGCGCTGTCCGTACTTCGTCGCAAAGGCGATCTGCTGTGGGTACAGCGGGTCCTGTCCAACCGCGGGTACCTGCGCGTCTACCGGGGGGAGGTACCTGCGGCGGTCGCCGACCTGCACGAGGCCGAGGCGTTGTGCCGCCAGCTCGGCCTCGATCTGTCACTCGGCTTCGTGCACCAGAATCTGGGTTTCGCCTGGGCCGTCGCAGGTGACATCCCCACCGCGCTCGGCTACATCGATCGGGCCGATCAATGCTTCGCGTCGCACGGGGCTCAGCGCGGCTCGTTGCTCATCGACCGCGCCGAGGTCCTGCTGTCCGCCCGCCTGGTGCCGGATGCGCGCGAGGCGGCTCAGCAAGCGGTGGCCGCCTGCGAGCAGGCCCAGCAGACGGTGCTACTGCCCGAGGCCAGGCTGCTGCTGGCGCGGGCCGCCCAGCTCGGAGGCGACCCGGCGAGCGCGCTGCGCGAGGCGCGGTCGGCGGCTCGGGAGTTCGCCCGTCTCGGGCAGGCGGAGTGGGCGGCGATCGCGCGGGTACGCGTTCTCACGATCCGCCTGGAGAGCGAACCGGAATTCTCGGTGACCGCCGCCCGCGTCGAGCGCGAGATCGACGCCAGCCGGGGCCGCTGGCCGGGTACCGAGGTCGAGGTCCGGATAGCGGCGGCGCAGCGCGCGCTCGGGCGGGGACGTGGCCGGCCGGCCCGGTCGCTGCTGGGTGCGGCCAGCCGGCACCGGCGAGGCCGGTCGACCGTCGTGCGCGCGGTTGCCTGGCAGGCCGAGGCGCTACTGCGCGAGGCGAACGGCAACCGCCCGGGAGCGATGCGCGCTGCCCGGGCCGGACTCGGCCTGCTCGACGCGCACGCGACGGCGTTGGGCGCCACCGACCTGCGCGCCTACGCATCCGCGCACCGCGTCCGGCTGGTCGAGCTCGGGTTGCGCGCCGCGTTCGACGACGCGCGGCCGGACCGGGTACTGGAATGGGCCGAGCTGGGCCGGGCGCGCCACCTGCAGTACCCGTCGGCCCGTCCACCCCACGACCGCAAGCTCGCCGCGGCCCTGACCGAGCTGCGGATGACCGTTCGCGACATCAACGAGCGGGGCGGCACCGGTCGCGCGACCGCGGTGTTGCGGCAACGGCAGGTCGCCCTGGAACGCCAGATCCGGGACTACCACCACCGCCAGTGGGGACGGCCCGCGCACGAAGCGGCCCGGTTGAGCGCACCTGCCGTCGGGGCCGCGCTCGGCGACGCGATCTTGCTCGAGTACGTCGAACTCGACGACACTTTGCATGTCGTGAGCCTGGCCGCTGGCCGGATGCGCCTGACGGAACTCGGCCCGGTGGCCGAGATCCGCTCGCTCGTCGACCGGCTGCCGTTCGCGTTGCACCGGCTGGCCCGGCGCCGCGCCGATCCGGCGAGTCGCGACGCCGCGCTCGCGCTCGTCCGCGATTCCGCCAGTCGCCTGGACGCGGTGCTGATCCGGGCGGTGCCCGACGTGGGCGAGGGCCCGCTGGTGATCGTTCCGACCGGCCCGTTGCATGCGATGCCGTGGTCGATCCTCCCGTCGTGCGCCGGCCGGCCGCTCACGGTGGCCCCGTCGGCGACGCTGTGGCACACCGCGCACGAGAAACCCGCGTCGCGCGGACACGTCGTGGCCGTTGCCGGACCCGGCCTGCCCGGCGCGCGCGACGAGGCCCGGCAGGTGGCCGCCACGTACGGCACGGACGCGCTGCTCGGCGAGGCGGCGACCGTGGACGCAGTCACCTCGGCGCTGAACTCGGCGGCGCTGGCGCACCTGGCCGCGCACGGCACCGTGCGTGCGGACAACCCGCAGTTCTCCGCGCTGCGCCTGGCCGACGGTCCACTGATGGTCTACGACCTCGAGAAGCTGCGCCGAGCACCGCACACCGTCGTCATCGCGGCCTGTGACACCGGACGGTCCGTCGCACCGGTCGGCGATGAGCTGATGGGAGTGAGCGCGACGTTCCTCGCGCAGGGGACCGCCCAGCTCATCGCGTCCGTCCTGCCGATCCATGACGTGGAAACCGCGTGGTTGATGACCGGCCTGCACGCCCGGCTGGCCGCCGGTCGGCCGGCTGGCGCGGCCCTCGCGGAGTCTCAGGTGGAGGCGCTCGAGCGTGGCGTCGACGGGTTCGCCGTGGCGGCCGGCTTCGTCTGCTTCGGCGCGGGCCTGGCATCGCCGGTGCCGGTGCCTCGGTCGCTGAGCTCGCCGAGCGAACGAAGGAAGGCGTCGAGCAGGGCAACCTGACGGGCGTGCGAGAACGTCCGCGGATCGAACAGGGCCTGCACGACCAGCCCGTGCGTGAACGCGGCGACGGTCGCGACGAGGTCGTCCGGATCGCCGGCCGGCAGTTCGCCGCTGTGTTGCGCCGCTTCGACGCGAGGACGCAGCCGGGCCCGCCAGCGCTTGTACCGAGCCCGCTCGGCGGCGCGCAGTTCGGGATCGGCGAGGGCTGCGTCCCACGAGCTGACCCAGACCCGGTTCATCGTGGTCGACGCGGCATCCAACGGCAGGACGTCGAGCAGGGCGTCGCGCAGCCCCCCGTCCCGGCGCGCCCGGATCGCCGTGCGCTCCTCGGCAACCTCCAGGGCGTGGCGCACCAGCGCATCCTTGGACGGGAAGTAGTGCGTGAGCAGTCCGGTGGAGGCGCCCATCTCGGCGGCAACGGCCCGCAGCGTGAGCCCGCCGAAGCCGCCGCGCGCGAGCACCCGCCATACCGCCTCGGACACGTCCCGGCGGCGGGCCTCGTGATCGGTGGGGGCCGGCATCGGGCTATAGTACGTACCCAACGTTTGTTATGTACGGAGGCTGACCGATGTTGACCCTTCCGCTCGGCGACAGCGCCGAGCTACGTGCCCTCGAACCCTGGCAGGCCGCCGAGTTCGCGGCGTTCATCGAGGCGGCCCGTCCCCATCTCGCGCCGTGGCTGCCCTGGGCGACGTCCATCATCGACGAGGCGGGCGCCCGGGAGTTCCTGCAGCGCTATGCCGATCGGCAGGCGGCCGGCGAGGGGCGCATCTACGGGATCTGGCTCGAGGATCGCCTGGTCGGCGGCACGCTGTTCCGGACGTTCGACCCGGCTAGCGGGGTGTGCGAGCTCGGCGTCTGGCTGGCGTCCTCGGCGCAGGGGCGCGGCCTGGTCACCCGGGCCGCCCGGCACCTGATCGATTGGGCGATCGGTACGCGTGGCCTGACCCGGGTCGAGTGGCACTGCGCGGTCGACAACAAGAGCAGCATCGCCGTCGCGCAGCGACTGGGAATGACCCGCGAGGGAGTGCTGCGCCGGGCGTTCCTGGTCGACGGCGCGCGGCAGGACGTCGAGGTCTGGTCGCTGCTCGCGGGGGAGTAGCCGGCAGCTACCGTTGGCCGCATGCGAGTAACCGGGCTGGGGCATGCCAGCGTGCTGATCGAGACCGCGCACGGCAGCATCCTCACCGACCCCTGGGTGAACCCGGCATACCTCGGCTCGTGGTTCCCGTTCCCCGATAATTCTCAGCTGGATTGGGACGCGATCGGGCGGGCCGACTATCTGTTCGTGAGCCACCTGCACCGTGATCATTTCGACGCCGATCACCTGCGCCGCTACATCAGCAAGGACATCACGGTGCTGCTGCCCGACTACCCCACGTCCCAGCTCGAGGACGAACTGCGCGAGATCGGGTTCCGCAGCTTCGTGAAGCCCGAGTCCGAGGAGGTGGTCGACCTCGACGGACTGCAGATCATGATCCAGTCGCTGATCTCGCCCACCGACGGCCCGATCGGCGACTCGTCGCTCTGGGTGCGCGACGGCGCCACCACGTTGCTGAACCAGAACGACGCGCGCCCGGCCGAGCTGTCGGCGTTCACCGAGCTCGGCCCGATCGACGCGTACCTGATCCAGTTCTCCGGCGCGATCTGGTTCCCGATGGTCTACGAGCTGCCCAAGCGGGCCAAGGAGGCGCTCGGCAAGACCAAGCGCGATCGCCAGTTCGACCGCACGCTGCGCTACATCGAGGAGGCCGGGGCCCGTTATGTGTTCCCGACGGCCGGGCCGCCGTGCTTCCTCGACGAGGAGCTGTGGGGCTTCAACGACATCTTCGGCGACGAGTCCAACATCTTCCCCGACCAGAGCGTGTACCTGGCCTGGCTGCAGGACCAGGGCCACGACGAGGCCCGGCTGCTGCTGCCCGGGTCGATCGCTGTACCCACCGAGCCGCACTGCCCGGTGACGCACGCGATCGATCCGGCCTCGGTCTTCGGCGAGAACAAGACGGCCTACCTGCGCGACATGCAAGCCCGGCGGATGCCCGAGGTCGAGATCGCCAAGAAGAGCTGGGCGCATCCCGAGGTCGACGTGCTGGCGTCCATCAAGGAGTGGTTCACGCCGCTGCTCGAAGAGGCGGCGCACATGGCCGAGGGGATCGACGGCGGGGTGCGCTTCACCGCCGAGGATGCCGACCGAGGCGACATCGACTTCCTGCTCGACTTCGTCACCCGCGAGGTGCGCGAGTACGCGGGGGAGAAGGTGCGCTACCGCTTCCGGACCCGCCGCGCCTACCTGGAGAAGCTGGTCGCCGAGCACGAGATCGACTGGGTCAACTCGCTGTTCCTGTCCTGCCGGTTCTCAGCGCAACGCGTCGGCCCGTACAACGAGTTCATCTACGCGTTCTTCAAGTGCCTGTCCGAGGAGCGGCTGAACTACGCCGAGGGCTGGTACACCGAGCAGAACGCGGCCGAGGCCAACGAGATGATCGAGCTCGACGGCTGGCAGGTGCAGAGCCGGTGCCCGCACCTCAAGGCCGACCTCAAGCGCTTCGGCAACATCGAGGACGGCGTCATGACCTGCCAGATGCACGGCTGGAAGTGGCGCCTGTCCGACGGCAAGTGCCTGACGTCAGTTGGCCACGACCTGCGCAGCGCCCCGCTCGGCGAAGCTTCAGGCGGCGCGGCCGAGTAGGCGCCGCCACCAGGACGTGAACGCGAGTGGCGGCGGGGTGCCGTTGCCGGCCATGCAGGCCGCTTCGTCAGCGACCCGGTTGTCGTGGCAGTTCTCGCACAGATGCCCGCCGGTGACGGTGCGGTGCTCGCCTGCGCCCGTGCAGCCGTTCACCCAGCCGTCGCACCGTGTCGCTTGCATGCCCCCATGGTCGCTCGCGGTAGGCGGGTACGTCCAGTCGCTAGTACGGTCGCGACCGTGATCCGTAACTTGCTGAAGCGCTCGGTGGACGAGGCGTTCTCGGCGGCGGCCCTGGTCGCCAGCGGAGCGGTCAGCATCGCGCCGCCGCAGCGCTATCTGCGCACGTTGCGCGGTTTGCGGGCCTACGGCCAGCTGGGTCTGCTGGTCAGCGCCGGGGCGCAGCTGCACGGCGACACCACGGCGATCGTCGACGAGCGCGGATCGTCCACCTTCCGCGAGCTGGACGAGCGCTCGAACGCGCTGGCCAACGCCTGGCTCGCCGCCGGCTTCACGCCCGGCGCGAGCGTCGGCATTCTGTGCCGCAACCACCGGTGGCTGTTCGAGGCACTGGCGGCCGCGGCCAAGGTCGGGGCTCGGACGTTGCTGCTCAACACCGACTTCTCCGGTCCGCAGCTGCGCGACGTGTGCGCCCGCGAGGACGTCGCCCTGCTCGTCCACGACGAGGAGTTCGCGCCGGCGGTCGGCGACTTCCAACCCTCGATCGGTCGGCTGCTGGCGTGGACGGACACGGCCCCGGCCGAGCGCACGCTCGACGCCCTGATCGCCGGCGCCGACCCGTCCGCACCGCCGAAACCGGACACCCACCAGCGCCTGGTGCTGCTCACCAGCGGCACGACGGGGACGCCCAAGGGTGCGCCCCGTGATCTCGGCCTGTCGTTGATCGCGCCGGGCGGGTTCCTGAGCAAGATCCCGTTCCGGACCGGGCGGACGGCGTTCATCGCCGCGCCGGCTTTCCACTCCTGGGGACTGCTCAGCTCGATGATGGCGCTGGCCGTCGGCGATACGGTGATCGTCCGTCGCCGGTTCGACCCGGCCGCCACGCTGGACGCGGTGGCCGAGCACCGGTGCGACGTACTGGCCATGGTGCCGGTGATGCTGGCCCGGATGCTCGCGCTCGGCGAGGACGAGCTGTGGCTGCGTGACACGTCCTGCCTGCGCATCATCGCGCTGGCCGGCGCGGCGCTGCCCCCGGATCTCGCGGTGCGTACCCGCGCGGTGTTCGGCGACGTCCTCTACAACTTGTACGGCTCCACCGAGGTCTCGTTCGCCACGGTGGCAACGCCCGACGACCTGCGCGAAGCGCCCGGATGTGTCGGACGTCCGCCGGTCGGCGTCACGGTCAAGCTGTTCGACGAGCACGGTGCCCCGGTACGACACGGCGAGATCGGGCGCATCTTCGTCGGCAACGACTTCCAGTTCTCCGGCTACACCGGCGGCGGCGGCAAGGCGGTGATCGACGGGCTGATGGAGAGCGGCGACGTCGGCCACTTCGACCGGCAGGGCCGTCTCTTTGTGAACGGGCGCGACGACGACATGATCGTCTCGGGCGGCGAGAACGTCTTCCCGGCCGAGGTCGAGGACCTGCTGGCCAGTCACGACGGCATCGTCGAGGCGGCGGTGATCGGAGTGGCCGACCCGGACTTCGGGCAGCGGTTGCGGGCCTACGTCGTGAGGGGCGCCGGGGTCGATCTCGACGAGGACGCCGTGCGCGACTTCGTCAAGGCCAACCTGGCCCGGTACAAGGTGCCACGCGAGGTGGTGTTCCTCGACTCGTTGCCGCGCAACCCCACCGGCAAGGTGCTCAAACGCGAACTGGCGTAGGTCACTTCAGGGCCGGCGCGACCAGGTCCGACACGAGCCAGCGTCCGGACACTCGTCGCAGCGTGACGAGGTAGCGCTGCAGCGCCTCGGTCGGCGGCCAGCGAGGCGACCCCGGCGATGGCGACCGTGCCGGTAGAGGTATTGCTCGCCGCGGCCGTGCGCAACTGGCTCTCCCGGCCGCGGACCTGGTCCTGCAGGTCGCCGGTCGTGCAGTCGAGCATCGCCTGGACCTGGGCGTCGAGGTGCCGCCGGTCGATGGTCTGCAGCTTGGCCAGGCAATCGGCGCCGGACAACAGCGCAGCGGCGAGATCGGGGGACGCCCAGGTCGTCGACGCGCGGGTGGGCGGCGTGCCCGGGCCGATGGCGTCGAGCCCGGACAGCAGCCACCCGCCCATGGCTCGGGTCATCGTCGCGCGCAACGCCAACACCATGGCGGTCGCCCGGTCGGGCGTGATGGCCGCGGCCGGGGCGGACGAGTTGCTGCTCGGCCCGGGCGGCGTGCTCTTCGGCGCGGAGTGGCTGCCGCTGCTGCACGCGACCAAGGCGGCGCTGCCGAACATGGCGAATATCGTCAAAGCGGATCGACCGGCCACGCCATATGACTAACGGATGATGCCACGGCCGGTCCAGCCGGCGCGTGGATCTCCGACTGTCGGGTTGCCGAAGGTGGGGCCGGTGGGATTCGAACCCACACTGCAACGACCCTAAATCGTTTGCCTCTGCCGTTGGGCTACGGCCCCTTCCTACGTGGCACACAATAGTTGGGAGTCAACGAGTGGCAGTTCGGGCACAGGAATCGCAGGTTCTCCTCCCTATTGTTCAGCCAGTCTCCGTCGATGTGGTCGACATGCAAGGTCACCGGTATCTCCCGGGGATCGAGCCCGCAGCGTTCGCAAAGATACGGTCGGCCGACCTCGACAAGGACGCGACGCAGTACAGGTGCCTTGACGCGCAGCGACCCGGGCGGGCGAACGATCAGTACCTGCTCGGGCTTCAGACGACGATTGCTGCGCACCCCCCGAGCGTGGGACTGCCCCAGAAAGTGGGACGTATCGATGCCAAAGTGCCGGACGCGACGGGCGATGTGCGCTTGCGTGCCGCCGGCTTGGCGTAATCCGAGATAGCGAAGAACGCCGGCGAAGCTCGTCGACGCAGCAACTGCTTCGCGCAGTAGCTCCTCGGTGTAGACCCTCCCCATGCCCCGAACGCTAGGGATCGGGTGCGACGGTTTCTTGAACGGTCCGCTCAGAGCCCGAGGTCGCGGCGCAGCTTGGCGACGTGGCCGGTGGCCTTGACGTTGTACTGCGCCTGCTCGAGCTTGCCGTCCTCGCCCACGACGAAGGTCGAGCGGATCACGCCGGTCATCTTCTTGCCGTACATCGTCTTCTCACCGTACGCCCCGTAGGCCTGCAGCACGTCGAGCGACGGGTCGGACAGCAGTGGGAACGTCAGCGAATCGCGGTCGCGGAACTTGGCCAGCTTCTCCGGCTTGTCCTTCGAGATGCCGACGACGTCGATGCCGGCCGCGTGCAGGGACTCGAGGTTGTCGCGGAAGTCGCAGGCCTGCGTGGTGCAGCCGGGCGTCATCGCCGCCGGGTAGAAGTAAACGACGACTTTGCGTCCCCGGAAGTCGGCCAGCGAAACGTCCTTGCCGTCGGCGTCGGGCAGGGTGAAGTCCGGCGCGGTGTCGCCGGGAGCGAGTCGGGTCATGCCGCTAGGCTTTCACGCCAGGTAGTGGACGTCACAGAGGAGTGGCAAGCGTGGCTGCGAACAGGACGGCTGACGACATCCAGCGCGACATCGAGCAAGCACGCGCATCGCTGGCGGTGGCGGTCGACCAGCTCGCCGAGCGCACCAGCCCGAAACGGATCGCCAACCAGACCAAGCAGAACCTGACCGAGAAGGCGCAGTCGCCCGTCGGCAAGGCCGTCATCGGTGGCGCGGGCGCTCTGGTCGTGCTGCTGGTGATCCGCCGTATCCGCCGCGGGCGCTCGTCCGACTGAACGCCGTCGATCCAGCCTCCCGCAAGGTGAACGGCGGGTGACGTAGGGCTTAACGGGAGGTTGCGACTAGTCTCGCAGCCGTGCCGTTTCGCCTGACGCCGCGCGACAACGCGTTCTACGACATGTTCACCGAGGCCGGGCGCAATGTCGCTGACGCCGCGGACCTGCTCGGCGGGCTCATGGAGCCGAACGCCAGCCGGGAGGCGATCGCCAAGGACCTGCGCGACCGCGAGCACACCGGCGACACCGTCACCCACCGCATCCTGCGCCAGCTCAACACGAGCTTCGTCACGCCGTTCGACCGCGAGGACATCTACCGCCTCGCCGGCGCCCTGGACGACGTCGTCGACGCGATCGAGGCGGCCGCCGACTTCATCGTGCTCTCCGGGTTGGGACGCCTGCCGTTGCTGATGGGTGATCAGATCACCTTGCTGCGCCGCTCGGCCGGTGAGACTGCCGAGGCCATGGCGCGGCTGAAGACGTTGCGCGACCTGGAGCCGTACTGGATCGAGGTGAACCGGCTCGAGAACGAGGCCGACCGGGTCTATCGCAAGCTGCTGTCCAAGCTGTTCAGCGGCGATTACGACGCGCTGGAGACGCTGCGGCTCCGCGAGGTGGCCGACCTTTTCGAGGAGGCGGCCGACGCGCTGGAACACGTCGCCCACGCCGTCGAGACGATCGCGGTCAAGGAGTCGTGAGCGTAACGACGCTGACCGTGGTGATCGTGGTCGTCGCGCTCTTCTTCGACTACACCAACGGCTTCCACGACGCCGCCAACGCGATCGCGACGTCGGTGTCGACCCGGGCGCTCACGCCGCGGGTCGCGCTCGCCATGGCGGCGGTGGCCAACGTGGTGGGCGCCCTGATCTCGACGAAGGTCGCGGCGACGGTCGGCTCGGGCATCATCGACGCGCCGCACGGCCGGGACGGGCTGATCGTCGTGCTCGCCGGCCTCGCCGGCGCGATCGTGTGGAACCTCGGCACCTGGTACTTCGGCCTGCCGTCGTCCTCGTCGCACGCCCTGATCGGCGGACTGGTCGGGGCAGCACTGGTCGGCGCGGACGGCGTCAAGTGGCACGGCATCGCCGACAAGGTCATCGTGCCGATGGTCACGTCCCCGCTCGCCGGCTTCGTTCTCGGCTACCTGTTCATGCTCGCGCTGCTCTGGACGTTCCGCAAAGCCAATGCGCACAAGGCGAATCGTGGTTTTCGGTGGGCCCAGATCGTCTCGGCCGCCACCATGGCGTTCGGGCACGGCACCCAGGACGCGCAGAAGACCATGGGCGTCATCGCGCTGGCACTCACCGTTTCCGGTCACCTGGGCCCGGACGCGGGCATCCCGGTCTGGGTGATCCTCTCGGCGGCCGCGGCGATATCGCTGGGCACCTACTCCGGCGGCTGGCGAATCATGCGCACCCTCGGCCGCCGCATCTTCTCGTTGTCGCCGGCGAGCGGGTTCGCGGCCCAGACGGTGGCCAGCGGCATCATGCTCACAACGTCGCAGATGGGCCTGCCCGTCTCGACCACACACGTGATCACGTCGTCGGTGATGGGCGTGGGCGCGACCCGGCGATTCTCGGCGGTGCGCTGGGGCGTGGCCGGCAACATCGTCATGGCCTGGGTGTTGACCATCCCGGCAGCCGCTGGTGTCGCCGCCCTGATGTGGGAGATCCTGCACCCCGTGTTGGACTAGGTGCATGGGTGGGCAGTTCGCCGGTGACGCGATGGCTGCGATGTCCAATCTGCCGGTGCGACGGGTAAGCCGATCGCCGCACGCCGACCCCGACCCGGACCGCTGGCCGGCGAACCTGCCCTGCGTGCGCCAGCTCTTGGCGTCCGGTCTGGAACCGGGCCGGCTCACCGTTCTGGTCGGCGAGAACGGCTCGGGCAAGTCGACCCTGGTGGAGGGGATCGCGCAGGCGTACGGGCTCTCGCCCGAGGGTGGCTCGACGGGCGCCCGGCACACCAGCCGAGAAACCGAATCGCCGTTGTGGCGAAGCCTTTCGCTGTTACGGGGCATCGGCGCGTCCCGGTGGGGATTCTTCCTGCGCGCCGAGACGATGCACGGCTTCTACAGCTACCTCGAGGAGAACCCGGCCCGGCCCCGCAGCAGCGAGCCGATCTTCCACGAGCTGTCGCACGGCGAGTCGTTCCTCGAACTGCTCGCCAGCAGGTTTACCGGGCCGGGGCTCTACCTCCTGGACGAGCCGGAGTCGGCGCTGTCGTTCTCCGGCTGCCTGGCGCTGGTAGGCCTGCTGCACCGCATCGCAACCAGCGACAACAAGCAGGCGATCGTCGCGACGCACTCGCCGATAGTGGCCGCGACACCGGGCGCGCGGATCCTCGAAGTCGGCGAGTGGGGGCTGCGCGAGCGAGCCTGGGGCGAGCTCGAGCTCGTGCAGAACTGGCAGGCTTTCCTGAACGGCCCGGGCCAGTACCTGCGCCACGTCATCGACTGACCAAAACCGGGGGGAGACAGTCGCTGGGGGCTCGGATACGGTAGCCAGGTAAGGCTTGGCTTGCCTAATGGACGGATCCGGCGGATGCTCCCAACCTTCGTGATCGGGCTACGCGAAGGGCTCGAGGCCGCACTCATCGTCGGCATCGTGGCCGCGTTCCTTCGTCAGCAGGGCCGTCGCGATCTGCTGCGCTGGGTGTGGGTCGGGGTCGCCGCCTCGACGCTGCTGTGCCTCGCCGTCGGCATCGTGTTGCGCGTCGTGTCGCAGAACCTGCCGCAGCGCCAGCAGGAGGGCCTGGAGACGGTGATCGGCGCGGTCGCCGTCGGCATGGTCACCTACATGGTGGTGTGGATGCGCCGCCACTCCCGCGACCTCAAGGGCCAGCTCACCACGGCGGCCGGGGCGGCGATGGCCGCCGGCTCGGGCTACGCGCTGGTGGCGATGGCGTTCCTGGCGGTGCTGCGCGAGGGATTCGAGACCGTCGTCTTCCTGCTCGCCGCGTTCAACGAGAGCACGAGCGGCGCCTCGGCCGGCGTCGGCGCGCTGCTCGGCATCCTGGTCGCCGTCGTGCTCGGGTACGGCATCTACCGCGGCGGCGTGCGGATCAACCTGTCCAAGTTCTTCCGCGCGACCGGCGTGGTGCTGGTGCTGGTGGCGGCCGGCCTGGTCGTCAACGCGCTGCACACCGCGCACGAAGCCGGCTGGTTGAACATCGGCCAGCAGAGCACGGTCGACCTCACCGGCGTGGTGCGCCCCGGGTCGGTGCAGGCGTCCTTGCTGACCGGGATGCTCGGCATCCAGGAGCATCCGGTGCTGATCGAGGTGGTCGGGTGGCTGGTGTACCTGATCCCGGTCGGCCTCTACATCGCCTGGCCGCCCGGACGCGCACCGAGTCGCGCCACGGTCGCCCGCTACGCGCTCGGCAGCGGCGCGGTGCTGGCGGTCGCGACCGTGGTGCTGGCCGTGGTCGCGCCGGGCCGTCCGGTGCGTGATCCGGCGCTGGAGGCCAGCGGGTTCACCGCCCGCATCACCGCCCGAGTCGGCGATGCCGCGCAGATCGAGGCCGGCGCCCCGGGGCGGGCTGCGCAGACGCTCACCGCCCAGCGCACGGGCGCCGAGTCGCACAACGGCCAGGCGGCGGACGTCTACACGGCCACCGTTCCGGGCGCCTTCGACGCAGCGAGCCTGCCCGCGACGGTGAGCGTCGCCGAGGTCGCCCAGGCCAACGGCGGCCGCCTGCCGCTCGGCGCGCACGTAACCGGCGACAGCGTCCCGGTGCGCTACACCGACTCCGACACGGCGACGTTCTGGGTCGAGCCGCACACCGGTCGGGTGGTCGATGTGCGGTGGCGCGAGGTGGTCGCGCGCACCGCCACGCTCTCGACCGGACCGCTCCCGCTCGGCACCGTCCACGATCAGGTCGACGCGTTGCCCCGGGCCGCCGCCGCGCAGGCCGTCCGTACCGCCCGGCACGGTGTGACCACGCTCGACCGGCACCGAACGCTGACCGCGATCGCCGCCGCCACCGGAGTCGTCGGCGCGGTCGCGCTGATCACCGCGGCGCTCTACGCGCTGGCCGCCCGCCGCCGACGTCCGGCCACGGGCGCACCGACCCCCACTCCCGAATTGGTGTCCGGTTAGGTTAGGCTCCCCTAACTTTCAGCTAACTCGAAGGAGCAGCCGGTCATGACGCCCCGCAGCGCCAGCCTTGCCGCGGTCGGACTCGCCGCCGTGGCCGTTGCCGCGCTCGCCGCGTGCAGCAGCGACAAGAAGGCTGACCCGCCGCCGCCCGGTAGCGGCGGCGATCCGCACAAGGTGGCCGTCACGATCACGGCGGCCGATGGCTGCCAGACCGATCGCGCCAGCTACACCTCTGGCGGGCTCACGTTCACCATCACCAACAAGGACGCCACCGGGGTCAGCGAGGTCGAGCTGCTCTCCGGCGAGCGCATCGTCGGTGAGAAGGAGAACCTGCCGCCCGGCTTCACCGGCACCTTCGCGCTGAGCGCTGATCCCGGCGACTACACGCTGTACTGCCCGGGCGCCAAGACCGCGCGGACGCCGTTCAAGGTCACCGGCACGGCGATGTCCACCGCGAACACCGACACCCACGCGCTGCTCGTCCAGGGCACCAAGGACTACGGCGAGTACGTCACCCGCCAGGTCGGCTACCTCGTCGCGTCGGTCAAGCCGCTCGCGACGGCTCTCACGAAGGGCGACCTGGCCGCGGCGCAGACGGCTTATGCCAAGGCCCGGCCGTACTACGAGCGCATCGAGCCGGTGGCCGAGTCGTTCACCACCGGCACGCTGCAGCTCGACCCGGCGATCGACGCCCGCGAGGGCGATGTCCCGGCTGCGAAGTGGACCGGCTTCCACTACATCGAGAAGGGGCTGTTCCAGGCCAAGAGCACCGCCGGCCTCGCGCCGTACGGCCAGGGTCTGCTCACGAACGTGCAGAAGCTGCAGACGCTGGTGAAGGGCCTGACCTACCAGCCGGCCGAGCTCGCCAACGGCGCCGTCGAGCTGCTCGACGAGGTGTCCAAGACGAAGATCACCGGCGAGGAGGAGCGGTACTCGCATATCGACCTGCTCGACTTCCAGGCGAACGTCGAGGGCTCCGAGCAGGCGTTCGCGAACCTGCAGCCGGCGCTCGCGAAGATCGACCCGGCACTCGCCAAGTCGGTGACGACCGCATTCGGCAACGTCGACACGCTGCTCGACAAGTACCGCAGCCCGAGCGATCCGTCGGGCTTCGTGCGGTACGGAACGCTCACCGCGGCGGACAAGACCGCGGCGGCGCACGCCGTGCAGGCCGTCGCCGAGCCGCTGTCCCGGGTGGCGAGCAAGGTCGTCAACGCGTGAGGGTTCCGTTGAGTGGCGCGTTACCGGCCGAGTGGCGCGTTGTAACGCGCCACTCGAGCCGCAACGCGCCACTCAACGAGACCGGCAGGTCCGCATGAGCCCGGGGGGGCCCAGGGGGCCGAGCCGGCGCCAAGTCCTGGGCGCCGCGCTCGGCTCCGCGGGCGTCCTCGCGGCCGGCGGAGGCGGGTACGGCGTGGCCCGCGCGACCGCGTCGACGACCACGCACGAGAACGCCGGCCCGGTCGAGTTCTACGGCACCCACCAGGCGGGCATCGACACCCCGGCCCAGGACCGGCTGGCGTTCGCGGCGTTCGACGTGACGAGCCCGGACGTCGGCGCGCTCAAGGCGATGCTCGGCTCGTGGGCGGCCGCGGCGGCGCAGATGACCGCAGGCCTGCCGATCGGACCGGTCGAGACCGCGCCGCAGGCACCGCCCATCGACACCGGCGAGGCGCTCGGCCTGGAGCCGGCGCAACTGACGATCACCGTGGGATTCGGGCCGTCCCTGTTCGACAAGCGGTTCGGCCTGGCGTCGCGGCGCCCGGCCGCACTCGCCGAGCTGCCGGCGTTCCCGAACGACGTGCTCGACCCGAACCGCAGCGCCGGCGACCTGTGCGTGCAGGCCTGCTCGAACGACCCGCAGGTGGCCTTCCACGTCATCCGTAACTTCGCCCGCATCGCGCGGGGAACGGCGGTCACCCGCTGGTCGCAGCTCGGCTTCGGACGCACGTCCACGACCTCGACGTCGCAGGCCACGCCGCGCAACCTGATGGGTTTCAAGGACGGCACCAACAACATCAAGGCCGAGGACCCCGGCGAGCTCCAGTCGTTCGTGTGGGTCGGCGAGGAGACCGACCAGCCGTGGATGCGCGGTGGCAGCTACCTCGTCGCCCGGCGCATCCGGATGCTGATCGAATCCTGGGACGCGGACTACCTCGCCGACCAGGAGAACGTCATCGGCCGGATCAAGGAGACGGGCGCACCGCTCACCGGGAAGAAGGAGTTCGACACCGTCGACCTGGCCGCCAAGGGCAAGGACGGTCCGGTGATCGGCGCCGACGCGCACATCCGGCTGGCGGCCCCGGCCAGCAACAGCGGGCAGAAGATCCTGCGACGCGGCTACTCCTTCACCGACGGCATCGACCCGGTGACCGGCCAGCTCGACGCCGGGCTGTTCTTCATCGCCTACCAGAAGGATCCGCGCAAGCAGTTCGTGCCGATCCAGAACCGGCTCGCCGCCACCGACGCCCTCAACGAGTACATCAAGCACACCGGCAGCGCCCTGTTCGCCGTCCCGCCGGGGGTGAAGGCCGCCGGCGACTGGTTCGGCAAGAGTTTGTTTACCTAGGACCCGGCGGACTGGGGCGTATGGGTCCTTGTATCGGAGTTGTCAGTCCGGGGGCAATGGGCAGCGCGCTCGCGCAGCGCACCCCGGAAGAGGCGGCGCGGCCCAGTCCGTTGAACGATGTCCTGTCGGACCTGGCGCGCCACTAGCCTCGTAGCCCCTCGCAGCGGAAGAATCACGCGCCGTGAGCCCGACGCTGTACGAGATCCGGGTGCACGGCGTGTTGGGTACGCCGCCCGCGGCGATGCTGCAGGTCCCGAACGTCGTGCGTGTCGCCGGCGACGCCGACGCCGGCTTCTACCAGCCGGCCACCGCGAGCACCGCCCGGCCCGATCCGCAACCGGACGACCTCGTCGAGGCGTACTCCTGGAGCGGGCTCACGTCCGGGGGCAGGTGGCGCGCGCTGTGGCTGCTGTTGCTGCCGTACATGCTCGTGAACGTCGCGTACTACTCGGCCTCGGCGCCGCTGTCCGAACCGGGACGGGGGCGTCGTCTACAGGCGATGCTGCTGCGGCTGCTCGCGTTGTCGTTGACGTTCACGTTCGTGCTGAGCATCGTGTCGGTGTCGATGGATCTGGTCGCGTGGCAGTACCTGCGCCCGGGACGCGAGGTCACCCAGCCGTTGCTGAAGTGGATGCGCTGGCGGTGGCTGAACCACCCGCAGCGCCAGCTCGCCGTGACCGCGGCCGTGCCCCTCGCGATGGTGGGCCTGTTGTGGTGGCTGGCCAACCAGACCTGGTCGCGCACCGAACGGACGGCGGTGCCGACCGCACCATCCACGCCGCCGTCCACTCCGCTCGCCGATCGGGCGATGTTCAACGGACGGGGCCCGGTGCGCAAGCTGCGGGCCGTTCACGTGGCCGGCGGCTTCACGGTCGTCGCGGCGATGATGCTGCTGCCCGAGTGGCACGGCGGCGTGTCGGCCCACGCGGCCGGTCGGGGCGGGCTGGTCGGCATCCTGAGCGTCCTGGTCGTGGCGATGCTGGTGGTGGTCGTCGGGCTGGCCTGCCTGCCCTCGATGACCGACCGCGAGCGGCCCGGCGCCGCCGAGCAGTCCGGCGCCGCCGAGCAGCCCGACATCGACGGGTACACGTTCCTGCCCTGGATCGCGCTCGTGCTCGCTGTCGGCGTCGGCGTGTTCACCTGGTTCACCTCGGCGTTCGGCGAGGCCTGGCCGGGCCACCCGCGGGGATCGGCGACGACGGGTGACCTGAGCGGCTACGCCGACGTGGTGGTGTGGCTGTTCGCCGGGCAGGCCGTGCTGCTGCTCGCGACGGCGGCGGTGTCGTGGTGGCAGCGCCGGCGCAGGCCGCACCGCGCCGGCCGGGCCGTGTGGGCCGGCTTCGCACCGACCCTGCTCGCCTCGATCGGCTGGCTGATCGCCGGTGGATTCGGGGCCGCGCTCATGCTCGCGGTGGCCCGCGTGCTCGGTTCGCCGGCGGCGGCGAGCCGGGTGAACTCGGCCCGCGACCTGATCGTGCCGACCTCGTATTTCTGGACGTCGGCGACGGCCCTGGCGGCCACGCTCGCGCTGGTGCCGGCGCTCGGCTGGCTGCTGTGGCGGTGGCGGGCGGCATCCGCCGAGTTACGCCGGCGCGTGCCCGGTTGCTACGGCGACCCGGACGGCCCCGATGCCGCGGCTCGGGTGAACGCGATCGCCGGCACGTGGGCCAAGGCGCAGCTGACCGATCACCTCGTGCCGCTCGCCGGTGCGCTGCTCAGCGCGGTGCTCGCGGTGGTGACCGCGTCGGCCATCGGCTTCGGCATCAGCCACGAGTGGATCCTCGATCACCTGTCCTGGGCGGTAACCCTGGGCGTGCTGGCGCTCGCCGGCTTCGCCCTGGTGCTGATCCAGATCGGCCGGCGCGCCTACTCCGACGAGACCCAGCGCCGCACCATCGGGGTCCTGTGGGACCTCGGCACGTTCTGGCCGCGCGCCGTGCATCCGCTGGCGCCGCCGTGCTACAGCGAGCGGACGTTGCCGGACCTGTTGCGGCGGGTCGAGTTCCGCCGAACCGACGCCCCGGTGGTGCTGTCGTGTCACTCGCAGGGCACGGTGATCGGCGCCGCGGCGGTGCTGCAACTGGATACGGACGCGGGGCTGGCCCTGCTGACGTACGGATCACCGCTGCACCGGCTGTACGCGCCCATCTTCCCGGCGTACTTCGGGCCGGACGCGCTGCGCCAGGTCGACACCGCCGTCGCAGGACGCTGGCGCAACCTGTACCGGCCCAGCGACCCCATCGGGGGCTACGTCTTCGCCGATCGGTTCGGGCACGCCGGTCCGAGCAGCGAGGTCGACTGGTGGTTGGTCGACCCCGCATTCGACCGCCCTCCGGGCGACGGCACCTGGCCGACGACGTTCGGCCACGGCGACTATTTCGCCGATCCGGCGTTCGCGCAGGCCCGCGACTACCTGGGCGGGCGGCTCAGTACGGTTCAACGATGAGCGTGCCCCTGTCGAACTACGCCAACGAGATCTACCTGCAAGGCCTCGGGGACGTGCGGCCCGCGTTCACCACCGACCCGTCCGCGCTGGAGGAATCGGCGCGGTCGGTCATGGAGCCCGGCCCGTTCTGGTACGTCGCCGGATCCGCGGGTTCGGGGGCCACGACGCGGGCCAACCGCGAGGCGTTCGACCGGTGGCGGCTGGTACCCCGCATGCTGCGTGACGCCACGAACCGCTCGCTCGCGACGACGGTGCTGGGCACCGCGATGCCGGCGCCGGTGCTGCTCGCCCCCATCGGCGTGCAGTCGATCCTCCATCCGGACGGGGAACTGGCGACCGCGCGTGCCGCCGCCGAGCTCGGCGTGCCGATGATCATGTCGACGGCGTCCTCCTACTCGATCGAGGAGGTCGCCGCGGCGAACGGTGACGGTGAGCGCTGGTTCCAGCTGTACTGGCCCAACGATCCGGACATCTGCGCGAGCTTTCTCGCTCGGGCCCGTGCCGCCGGGTTCACCACCCTGGTCGTCACGCTCGACACGTGGCTGCTCGGGTGGCGTCCGCACGACCTCGACCAGTCCTACCTGCCGTTCATCCGCGGCACCGGGGTCGCCGTCTACTTCTCCGACCCGGTGTTCCGGGCCGGGCTTTCCAAGCCACCCGAGGACGACCTGCTGCAGGCCCTGCCCCGGTGGCTGACCACGGCGATCGGCGTCGACAAGTCGTGGGATCAGCTGCCGTTCCTGCGTTCTCACTGGGACGGCCCGATCGTGCTCAAGGGCATCCAGCACGTGGACGACGCCCGGCGGGCGGCCGGTGCCGGCATGGACGGCATCGTGGTGTCCAACCACGGTGGCCGCCAGGTCGACGGGGCCGTGGCCTCGCTCGACGCGTTGCCGGCCATCGTCGAAGCGGTCGGCGACCAGGTCGCCGTGCTGTTCGACTCGGGCGTGCGCACCGGCGCCGACATCCTCAAGGCTTTGGCGCTCGGCGCGCAGGCGGTACTGCTCGGCCGTCCCTACGCGTACGGCCTGGCGCATGGCGGGCAGGACGGAGTGCGGCACGTGGTGCGCAGCGTGCTCGCCGACCTCGATCTGACGATGGCGCTGTCCGGCCACCGCAGCCTGGACGAGCTGACCCCCGACTCGCTGGTGCGCTCATGACGCGAGCCGCCGGCAAGCTCGTGTTCGAGGACCACTTCGACCGACCGGACCTGGACCCTGACGTGTGGGTGCCGCACTACCTGCCGGCCTGGAGTTCCCGGGCGGCGACGCAGGCAACGTACGAGATCCGGGACTCCTGTCTGCACCTGTCGATCCCGCCTTCGCAGGGGCTCTGGCTGCCCGGCGAGCACACGCCGCCGCTGCGGGTGTCCGGGATCCAGTCGGGCAACTTCTCCGGGCCGGTCGGCAGCACGATCGGTCAGCAGCCCTGGCGCGACGGGGTGGTCGTTCGCGAAGCGCAGGAGACGCTCTGGGGCTGGACGCCGTCGTCCGGGTACCTCGAGATGCGGGCTCGGGGGGTCATCACGTCGCGGTCGATGGTCGCCTGGTGGCTGGTCGGGCTCGAGGACCAGCCCGACCGCTGCGCGGAGATCTGCGTGGCCGAGATCCTCGGCGACGCCGTCTCGGACGGTTCGGCGGCGGTCGGCCTGGGCCTGCACGCGTTCCGCGATCCGGCGATCACCGAGGACTTCGCGGCTGTTCGGCTGCCGAGCGACGTCGCCGAATTCCACAGCTATGCTGTGGACTGGACCCCGGAGTCGGTGGCTTTCTTCGTGGACGGCGAGCTGATCCGAACGTGCGCGCAGTCGCCGAGGTACCCGATGCAGATGATGATCGCGGTCTTCGACTTCCCGGATCGATCGACCGGCGACGACTCCGACACCGTGCCCGAACTCGTCGTCGACTACCTGCGTGGCTACGAGCGATAGCGGACGTGATACACAGCTGAGCTGAGCACCGCGTTCAGCTGAACGGACCTACGCGGACGGTTACCCGTCGACGGTAACGGGAGCCTCTGGTCGTGCCCGCTCACGCCGCTCGGCAAGGACGGCGACGGCGTAGTGGCGGTCGAGGCGTTGTCCGTCCCATCGGGTGGTGGCGGCGTTGCCGGCGACGTGGGGGTGGCCGTCGTGGTGGGTCTGGTGGTGGCGGGGGCAGAGCAGGACGAGGTTGGCAAGGTGGGTGCGGCCGCCGTGGATCCAGTGCCGGATGTGGTGGGCCTCCAGCCCGCGGGTGTTGGTGCAGCCGGGGTGGGTGCAGCGGGCGTGGTCGCGCAGGAGCAGGGCGCGGTATTGGCGGTCGGTGACCAGTCGGTGGGAGCGGCCGAGGTCGCGCACGGTGGCGCCTTGATCGCGGACGGCGGTGCGG
>DASXYL010000026.1:0-50302 GCA_036502575.1 Jatrophihabitantaceae bacterium
GAGGCGTTCGTCGTGTGCCTCGGAGAGTTCGCCGACTCGATGCGAGGAGTCCGCCGTCAGAGTCGGGGCTACTCGCCGGACGAGGCGGCGCCGCGCTCGCGGTGGAGCTCACGCGTCAGGTGGAGGATCTGCCGCGACAGCCTGAGGAGCTCCTCGTTCTGGTGACCCTCCTCCTGCACCGTCCGCCAGGCCTGGTTTCCGAGCGCCTCGCGCTTCTCGTCCGCGCGGTTCTGACTGATCATGACGAAGGTCGACAGGAAGATCGCCTCGAGCGACACGGTCAGGGTCAATGTCGGCCAGGGGCTCTTCTCCAGCCAGATCATCCAGGCGGCGAACAGAAGGGCGTGCAGGTAGACGAAGTTCATCGAGCCGGCGAAGGCCGTGATGCCGTCCGCGATGCGCAACTGGATGTCATCGCGGCGACGGCGTAACTCCGATACGACCACGGGATGTCGCTCTGCGCTGTTGTCGGTCATGACGGCCTTCGCCCGCTCGGTCAGCCCAGTTGCTTCTTGGCCAGGTCGTCGGCGTCGGCGCGGGCGATGATCGCGTCGGCCACGGCGTACTCGGCCTGATCCAGCATCGAGATGGCGAACTCCACGGCGTAGACCGCGTCCGCCTCGGCGTCGTCGGCCTGGCGCTCGGCCTTCTTCGCGTCCCGCCCGGCGCGGTGCTCGTCGCGCTCGGCCCGCAAGGATACGAAGCGGTCCTCGACAGCTGTGCGCGTCTCGCCCCACCACGACTCGGCCTTGCCCTGCACGGCGGCGGCCCCGGTCTCGACCCGGGCCTTGCTCCCGTCGATCGACGACTTGAGCGTCTCGCGCTGGCTGTCGAGGAACGCCCGGTTCTTCGAGCGGGCCGCGGTGACGAAGTCCTCGGCCTGCTTGGCGCGGGCGGCGAGCTCGGTGAGTTGTTCGGACAGTGGATTCATGACTTCCCTTTCGATTCGTATGTTGTGCGGAACTGATGGGTGAACTCGACGTACCAGTCGAGGACATCGGGATTGGCCACGGTGGCCCGGTTGACCGCGTTGTCCGGCGCGATGCCCTGCAGCAGCCGCTTGATCGGCACCTCGAGCTTCTTGCCGGTCAACGTCGTGGGAATCGCGACCGCCTCGACGACGTCGTCCGGGACGTGCCGGGGCGACACCTGTTGGCGGATCACGGCCCGGAGCCGGGTGATCAGCTCGTCGGTCAGCTCGGCGCCGTCGGCGAGCACGACGAACAGCGGCATGTAGTAGTCGCCGTCGGGCAGTTCAGCGCCGATGACCAGGCTGCCGGCGATCTCGGGTAGCGCGTCGACCGCGGCGTAGATGTCCGCGGAGCCCATGCGCACGCCGCCCCGGTTGATCGTGGAGTCCGATCGTCCGTGGACGATGTACGTGCCGTTCTCGGTGACCGTCATCCAGTCGCCGTGCCGCCAGGCTCCGGGGAAGGTGTCGAAGTAGGCGTCGCGCAGTCGGGATCCGTCCGGGTCGTTCCACAACGCAACCGGCATGGACGGCATCGGTGCGGCGATCACCATCTCGCCGACCTCACCCACCACCGGTTTGCCTTCGGGCGACCAGGCCTCGATCCGTACCCCCAGGTATGGCGCCTGCATCTCACCGGCGTACACCGGCAACATCGGGTTGGTGCCGATGAACGCGCCGCACACGTCGGTGCCGCCGCAGTCCGAGCCGAGCAGCAGGTCCCGCTTGACGCTGTCGTACACCCAGTACCAGGTGGACTCGGGCAGCGGCGATCCGGTGCTGGTGATCGCGCGCAGGGCGAACAGGTTGTGCCGCTCCCCGGGCCGGGTGCCGGCCTTCTCGCACAGGGTGAGGTAGGCGGCGCCGGTACCGAACCGGGTCGCCTGCTGATCCGCGCAGATGCGAAACATCGCATCCACCGATGGATACGCGGGGTTGCCGTCGTAGGTGATGATCGTGGCCCCGACGGCGAGCCCGGAGACGAGGACGTTCCACACCATCCAGGCCGTGCTGGCGAAGACGAACAGCCGGTCCGACGGGCCCAGATCGAAGTGCAGGGCATGCATTTTGAGGTGCTCGAGCAGGATCCCGCCGTGGGAGTGGACGATCCCCTTGGGCAGACCGGTGGTGCCCGAGCTGTAGAGGATCCACAGTGGATGGTCGAAGGGCACCTGCTCGTACTGCGGCTCTACAGCCTGGCTGGTCAACGTCTCGAACGGGATCGTTCCATCCGGAATGGGACGTTCCGGGTCGAGATTGCGAACCACGACGACGTGCCGGACCGACGGCAGCTGGTCGCGCAGCTGGATGACGATGCCGAGCCGGTCGGCCGGCTTGCCACCGAAGCGGTATCCGTCCACGGCGATCAACACGACCGGCTCGATCTGCCGGAACCGGTCGATCACGCCCTTGGTGCCGAAGTCGGGCGCACAGCACGACCAGATCGCGCCGATGCTCGCCGTCGCGAGCAGGGCGATCACCGCCTCAGGGATGTTCGGCAGGTAGGCCGCGACCCGATCGCCCGGGCCGACGCCGAGGGCTCGTAGCTCAGCCGCCAACGACGCGACCCGAGCGACCAGGTCGGCCCAGGACAGCTCGGTCGCGACGGCATCCTCGCGCAGGCTGACGATCGCCGGCCGTTCGTCGGACGGGTGCTGCAACACGTTCTGCGCCCAGTTCAGCCGAGCCCCGGGAAACCACTGCGCGCCAGGCATGCGGGCGTCGGCCAGGGCCACGCGGGGTGGGGCCGACGCGACGACGTCGAAGTAGTCCCAGATCGACTGCCAGAACCCGTCGAGGTCGTCCACCGACCAGCGCCACAATTCCTCGTAGGTGAGCAGCCGATCCGGTCGTTGCGGGTTGACCCAGTCCAGGTAGTGCGCCATCCGGGACGCGGCCACCCGATCGGCCGACGGAACCCACAACAGCTGGCGCTCGCCGTCGGCCCGATCGGGCGGGGTGGTCGTCTCCATGGTCACCTCCTCGTCTCGACGACGACGCTAGGAGCGCGACCGGCCGCTGCCACCGTGTCCGACGCACAACGTTGCCCGCGACCTTCGTGTGCTCGCACGGGCGCCGGGCCGCGTTTGGATGCGAGCACCAAGCGGCGCCGCAATCCTCGTGCCGCGAGCACGGTGGCGTCCGGCTCTCGCGCTCCTACGGTTCGGATACCGCGACGGGCTTCGAGGACGGGAGCGTCATGACGAGGCTGATCAACATTGACAACGGCGGCACGCTCACCGACATCTGCATCGTTGACGGAGACGACGTCAGGTACACGAAAACCCTGACGACACCGTTCGATCTGAGTCGCTGCCTGTTCGACGGGCTGACCAAGGCGTCCGCGCTCGTGTACGGCGAGGAGCGCTTGGCGGCGCTGCTGCAGTCCACCGACTACATCCGCTACTCCACCACCCAGGGCACCAATGCGCTCGTGCAGCGCAAGGGGCCGCGGCTGGGACTGTTGACCACCGATCCGACGCTGGTCGAGGCCCTCGCGGCCACCAGCGAGGAAGAGGATCTGCTCGGGGCGCTGGTCGGTGATCGGCACGCGGTCATCGACGTGACGGCGGCTGATGACGAACTCGGCGCTCAGCTGGTCGAGCGGGTCAACCAGCTCGCCACCCTCGGCGCCGGTCGGCTGGTCGTGGCGATCGGCGGCCCGGACGGCGCCGAGCAGGAGCGCCGGGTGAAGCGCCAGCTGCTGCAGCTCTACCCGCGTCAGCTACTCGGGGCCATCCCACTGCTGTTCTCGTGGGAGCTGGTCGCCGACCGCGACGACGCCCGGCGCACCTGGTCGGCGCTACTCAACGCGTTCCTGCATCCGGCGATGGAACGGTTCCTGTTCAACACCGAGCGAAGGCTTCGCGACAACAAGACCCGCCGGCCACTACTGATCTTCCGCAACGACGGCGGATCGTCGCGCGTGGCCAAGTCGTCCGCGCTGAAGACGTACAGCTCCGGGCCGCGCGGCGGGCTGGAGGGCACCCGGGCGCTGGCGAACGGCTACGGCTTCGGGCACCTGCTGATGGTCGACGTCGGCGGCACCACGACCGACCTCGGCGTGGTCGCCGACGGTGCCGTGCAGGTCGACCGCCGCGGCCGGGTGGCGATGGTGCCGACGTCGTTCGAGCTGGCGGCGATCACCAGCCACGGCGTGGGCGGCAGCTCGGTGATCCGCGTGGTGGACGGGGCGTTGACCGTCGGACCGGACAGCGTGGGGGCCGCACCCGGCCCGGCCTGCTTCGGCCTGGGTGGTGCGGACGCCACGATCACCGACGTCTACCTGCTGATGGGCGTGCTCGACCCGAACACCTACCTCGACGGCGCGATGACGCTCGACGCCGAGCGCAGCCGCAAGGTCGTCCAGACCACCGTCGCCGAACCACTCGGTCTGTCGCTGGATGGGGCACTGGCCCGGATGGCGGCCGCGTACCTGGACCGGGTGGCCGACGCCCTGCGCACCGAGCCACTGACCGCCGACACCGTCATCGCGGCGTTCGGCGGCGCCGGCCCGATGACCGTCTGCGGCGCGGCCGAACGGGCCGGCGTCCGGCGGGTGATCATCCCGCGCACGGCGGCCGTCTTCAGCGCGTTCGGCATCGGGTTCTCCGACATCTCGCAGAGCTACGAAGCGCCGCTGTCCACGGTGGACGGATCCGCAGAGGTCACAGAACAGCTGCGCCGGCGAGCGCGGCGCGACCTGTTCGCCGAGGGCGTCGATCTCGACGCGTGCGTGGAGACCGTGCGGTTGTCGGCGACGCGCGGCGAGCAGGACGTCGTGCTCGGCTCCGACGCCGAGTTGCGGTCCGGCGACGTCGCGTCGTTGGAGCTGTCGCTGGTGTCGCCGCTGCCGCACGTCACCGTCAGCGCCGCCGGCGACGTGGCCGAGTCGGAGGCAGCGCCGACCGGGACGCGCACCGTACTGGACGGTACGGGCGGCGGGTCGGCCTTGCCGGTGTACGGCCTGGTCGACCAGCCGCCCGGCGCCCGGGCGGTAGGCCCCGCCGTGATCGAGGGACCGTTCTTCACGATGCGGCTGCCGGCCGGCTGGCGCTTCGACACCACGGCGGCGGGCGACCTGCTGCTGACCGACGAGCGGAGCCGGTGATGCGTGTTCCCATGACGGAGTACCTGGAGATCGATCTCGACACGGAGCGGTGGATGTGCCGGCGCTGCGGGCAGGATCTCACCTCGGCCCGCGGAAACTACAAGGAAGGCACGCTGGTCCACGACCGCGATCCGCAAGAGATCCATCGTCCGCTGATCGACCCGGAGCGCTACGAGTTCACGTTCGCGCCCGACCCGGCGTGGTGCCGCATCCTCGAGTACTACTGCCCCGGATGCGGCACGCAGCTCGAGACCGAATACCTGCCGCCCGGGCATCCACCCGTGTTCGACCTGGAGATCGACGTCGACGCGCTGAAGACCCAGTGGGCCGCTCGCCCGGCGCACACGGTGATCCCGCTCGGCCGAGACGTCCCCACCGACGTGCGCTCAGGGGGCTAGCCATGAAACGGATCTCGGTCGACATCGGCGGCACGTTCACCGACTGCTTCTTCGCGTGGGACGGCCAGTACATCCAGGCCAAGGCGCTCACCACCCACCACAACCTGGCCCAGGGGTTCAACGAGGCCCTCGACCACGCGTGCGGCCAGCTCGGCCTGAGCCGCGAGGCGGTGCTCGCCGGCGTCGATTCCGTGCGCTACGCCACGACGCTCGGCACCAACGCGCTGATCGAGCGCAAGGGGCCGCAGGTGGGTGCCATCGTCACGGCGGGGTTCGAGGCGACCATCCCGCTCGCGCGCGGGCGCGGCTACGGCGAGGGGCTCGACGAGCTGGCCCGCAACGACCTGTCCAGCGGTACCCGCCCCGATCCGCTCGTGCCGCAACGGCTCATCCGCTCCGTACGCGAGCGTATTGACTACGCCGGCGCGGTGCTCATGGCCATCGACGAGGACGACGTCCGCCACCAGCTGCGCGAGCTGGTCGACGCGGGCGCCCAGGCGTTGGTGGTCTGCCTGACCAACGCAGTGGAGAACCCTGCGCACGAGCTGCGCATCCAGGAGATCTTCCTCGACGAGTACCCGGCCCATCAGCTCGGCGCGCTGCCGATGTTGCTGTCGCACCAGCTGTCCGGGCGCAAGGGCGAGTACGTGCGGGCGACGTCGTGCATCGTCGACGGGTTCCTGCACTCGACGATGTTTCACGCCCTGTCCGAGCTCGAGCAGAACCTGCGCGACCACGGTTACCGGCAACCGATGCTGGTGAACCACAACTCGGGCGGCATGGCCCAGCTGAACTCCACGGACGCGCTGCAGACGATCCACTCCGGGCCGGTGTCGGGCGTCTCGGCCAGCGAGCACCTGGCCCGGCAGGCCGGACTGGGCAACGTCGTCGCCACCGACATGGGCGGCACCAGCTTCGACATCGGGTTGGTGCCGGCCGACGGCGTCAAGCACTACGACTTCATGCCGGTGATCGACCGGTGGCTGGTCAGCGTGCCGATGATCCACCTGGTCACGCTCGGCGCCGGCGGCGGCTCGATCGCCAGCTACAACCGGCTGTACCAGTCGATCGCGGTGGGGCCGCTGAGCGCCGGCTCGGATCCCGGACCGGCCTGCTACGACCGGGGTGGCATGCGGCCGACGGTCACCGATGCCGACGTGCTGCTCGGCTACCTCGACCCGGCGCAGTACGCCGGCGGGCGCATCCCGCTCAACGTCAAGCGCGCGAGCTTCGCGATGGAGGAGGAGTTCGGCGACCACCTCGATCTCGACCCGGTCGACGTGGCGAAGCTGATCAAGGCCGAGGTGGACGAGCAGATGGCCAACGGCATGGCCAAGGAGCTACGCGTCCGCGGCTACCTGCCGCACGAGTTCACCATGCTCGCCTACGGCGGCAACGGGCCGCTGCACTGCTGCGGCATCGCGAACCACCTCGGGATCGACCGGGTGCTGGCGCCGCCGTACAGCTCCGTGTTCTCCGCGCTCGGCGCCGGCAACACCCCGCAGCTGCACATCCACGAGCGCACCGCCCCGGTGCTGCTGTTCGACGCGACCAGCCGCCGACTGTTCGACGACTTCGACTCGTTCAACGCGATCGTGGCCGACCTGGAGGCGAAGGGGCGCGCCGACCTGCTGCGCCAGGGGCTGCCCGGCGACGCGGTGCGGCACCGACTGGAGATCGACATGCGTTACGGCAACCAACTCGTGACGATGGCCGTCGTGGCCGACCGGACCCGGCTGCGCGGTGTGCGCGACGTGATCGCGCTCATCGACCTGTTCGGTCAGGACTACGGGCACCGCTTCGGCCACGGCAGCCAGTCGCCCGAGGCCGGCATCCGGATAACCACGATCCGCGTCGCGTCCTACGTGGACGGTGAGACCGTGGAGTTCGACGCCGCGTTGCCCGCCGGCGCGACCGAGGCCGCGATCGCGACCGGGCAGCGCCGTTGCCACTTCGTCGGTGTCGACGGAAGCGTCGAAACCCCGGTGTACGACGAGAAGGCACTGCAGCCCGGAACCGTCGTCACCGGCCCGGCCGTCGTCACCACGCCCACCACCACCTACCTCGTCGAACCGTCCTGGCGCCTGGAAACCGGCGCCCACGGCGCGATCTGGTTCCTCAAGAACGGAGGGTCGCCGCGATGACCGACCTCGCCAAGCAGGAGTTCTCCGCCGAGGACCAAGCCTGGGTCGACCGCTTCCTCGCCCAGACCACGCTGTTCCTCGGGCCGGATCCCGAGATCATGACCGACCACCGCATGGCGCCGCGCACCGCTGAGGAGGAACGGCTGCTCGCCGGGCCGATCGACGCCAACGCGCTGGACCGGGTGCGCAAGCGCATCGTCGCCGGCCTGGACGAGGCGTTCGAGATGATGGAGCAGACCGGTGCCGCCCCCGGCGCCAAGTGGGGCGATCTCACCAGCGCGGTGTACTCGGCGTCGGGCGACCTGATCCACATCAGCACCGGCGGCGTGCTGGCGTTCGCGTCGGTGCTGCACTACCCGGTGCGATTCATCAACAAGTACTGGATCAACGACCCCACTGTCGGAGTGCGCGACGGCGACGCGTTCATCCACAACGACGCCCGCTACGGCAACATCCACAACACCGACCAGAGCATGATGCTGCCGGTCTTCCACGAGGGCCAGCTCATCGCCTGGGTGGCGACGATCATCCACGAGGGCGAGAACGGCGCCAAGGAACCGGGCGGCATGCCGTCGAGCTCCGAGTCGGCCTACGACGACGGCATCCGGATGAGCCCGTTCAAGATCGTCGAGAACGGCGAGATCCGCCGTGATCTGCTCACCTTCCTGCAGAACTCGGTGCGCGAACCGAAGCTGCAGTACCAGGACCTCAAGGTCAAGCTCTACTCCGCGCTGCGGATCAAGGAGCGGTTGCTCACGCTGGTCGAGGAAGTGGGCTGCGACGCGTTCATCGTCTCGCTGCGCAAGTCGCTGGAGGATGTCGAGGCCGAGGCCCGGCGCCGTATCCGCGAACTGCCCGACGGCACCTACCGGGTCAACTTCTTCTCCGACTCGACGCTGCGCGAGAACGTCCTGCTCAAGTACCCGTGCGCCGTCACGGTCAAGGGCGACGAGCTGACCGTCGACTGGCGGGGTGCCGCGCCGCAGATCATGAACCGCGCCTTCAACGCGACGCTCGGCACCGCGAAGTGCGGGCTGAACCAGGCGATGCTCGGGTTCCTCTGGCCCGACCTGCCGCGCGGCATCAGCATGATGAACCCGATCGAGGTGCTGACCGACGCGGGCAGCTGCATCGACCCGGGCCTGGACGCCCCGCTCGGGCAGAGCCTGCAGGGTGCGTTCAAGACATTCGGCGTGACGCAGGCGCTGTTCGCGAAGATGCAGTACTCGTGCCCGGAGAAGTACTCGTCACTGATCGCGCCGTGGTTCAACCAGATCAACACGTTCCTGTTCGGCGGCATCACCCAGCACGGCGAGTTCGTCGGCAACGTCTGTGCCGACCTGAACGGCATGGGTGGCGGGGCGCGCGCGCACCGCGACGGCGAGAACTCCATGGCGCCGATCTTCGCCGCGATGGCCGACCTCGCCGAGCAGGAGATCATCGAGGAGGACGTGCCGTTCCTGCAGCTCACGTCGAAGAAGATCAAGCAGGACAACCAGGGCTTCGGCAAGCACCGCGGCGGTATGGGCTACGAGATGGCCGTGACCGTCAAGGGCACCCAGCTGTGGGGCTTCGCCACGGTGTCGAGCGGCTCGAAGTTCCCGGCGGTGCCCGGCCTCTTCGGCGGCTACGGCTGCGCCACCTACCCGCTGGCAAAGATCAAGGGCGTCAACGTCCTCGAGTCCCTGCGCGACGACCCGAGCCGGTGGTCCTTCGACTACGCGACCCTGATGAACGACCGGCCGTTCCCCGACGCCCGCTACTCCACCCACCACATGGGCATGGGCTTCGAACTCGTCGACGAGGGCGAGGTGTACATGATCAGCCAGGGGTCGGGCGGCGGCTACGGCGACGTACTCGAGCGCGACCCCGAGTCCGTGATCGCCGACGTGGAGGCCGGCTACCTCTCCGGCGAGGCCGCGCGGGATATCTACTTCGTCGCCTACGACGACGAGAACCTGGCCGTCGACGTCGCGGCGACCGAGCAGGTCCGGGCCGATGAGCGGACGGCGCGCATGGCCCGCGGCGTGCCGTACGCCGAGTTCGTCGAGAACTGGGTGACCGCCGAGCCGCCGGCGCACCTGCCCTACTACGGATCGTGGGGCCCGGACAACAGCGTCATCCACGCCACGGCCTGGACGACGCACGGCCCGGTCAAGGTCGCGGCGCCGATGAGCCAGATGCCGCAGATCTTCCTGCCCGACCCGAACCTGCTGACCATCCTCGGCCTGCAGGCCCGGATCGCCGAACTGGAGGCGGCGGCCGATGGCTGACCTGCTGACCAGTCTGAGCGCGCCGCCGTCGGGCCGCAGCCGCGCCGCGTGGTTCGACGCGCTCGCGTACTGCCGGGCCAAGCTGCTGGGCGGTGCGCCGGTGCCGTGGGCTTCACCCGGGGAGCTCGGGGCGTTCACCGCCAAGGCCCAGGGCATGTTCGGTTCGGACGCGCTGCTCGTGGACGTCGCCGACCTGTGCGCGTCGCGAGTGGGCGCCGATCCGGAGCTGCGCGCCGCGATGGGATTACGCAGCCGGGCTGGATATGCGCTGCGCACCCTGCTGGCCGACGACCCGGTGCGGACGACCGCCGTCGACGCTGTCATCGCGATGAGCGGTGCCGGCAACGGCACACCGGTCGTGCTGTCGATCCCGTCGCCGGCGCGGTGGCTGACGATCAGTGCCGAGCAGGCCGGGCAGCCGGCCGAGCCGCCGGACGCCGACCGGGCCGACACGGCCGCCATGTACCTCGCCGACTTCCTGCGCGTCTTCGGCACCGCCGGCGTCGGCGGCCTACTGCTGGACGAAGGCCCGGTGGACGCCGCCGAGCTCGTGCCCGCCGACGCGTACCGCCCGGTGCTCAACGTGGCCGAGAACTACGGCTGGCCCACCCTGATCGGCACGCCCTCCGCCGCGGCCTGGCCGAACGGAGCCGTCGCGGGGGTCGCCGGGTGGATCGGGACGGCGTCACCGCAGCCGCGCGGTGCTACCTGGGGGTGGTACGCCAGTGGCGACTTCTGGACCGGCGGCGACGTTCCGGGCGACGCCGGCCTCGTGTTCGCCGTCGTGCCGGAGGAGGCCGACCCCGACTCGGTGATGGCCCGCGTCCGGGGCCTGGCATGACGGCCGGTACGACCACCGCCAGGACGGCGGGCACCAAGCTGGCCGGCCGGGTCGCGCTGGTCACCGGTGGGACGCGTGGCATCGGCGCGGCCATCGGCACGAGCCTGGCCGGGCAGGGCGCGGCGATCGCCGCCGGGTACAGCGGCAACGCCAAGCGGGCCGCGGACTTCGTCGCGGACATGGACAAGCGCTTCGACGGCGCCGCCCCGGTCACGATCCACCAGGGCAACATCGCCGATCGCGACGACTGCCAGCGGGTGGTCGCCGAGGTCGTCGCGCAGCACGGACGGCTGGACATCCTCGTCAACAACGCCGGCATCGCCATCGACAAGCTCGCCCTGGACATCACCGGCGAGGACTGGGCCAAGGTGCTGGCGGTCAACCTGTCCGGCGCGTTCCACATGTCGCAGGCGGCGCTGGCCCACATGCTCGACCGGGGCACCGGGCGGATCATCAACGTCTCGTCGATCGTGGGCGAGACCGGCAACATCGGCCAAGCGAACTACGCCGCCGCCAAGTCCGGGCTGCTCGGACTGACCAAGGCCCTGGCGAAGGAGGCCGCCTTCCTGCTGGGTAAGGCCGGCAAGCTGTCCGACGACACGATCGGCCTGACCGTCAACGCCGTCACGCCGGGCCTCATCGCCACCGAGATGATCGACCACGTACCGCGCAAGGTTTTGGACGGGATCGTCGCGCAGATCCCGTTCCGCCGGCTCGGTCGCCCGGACGAGGTGGCCCGGGTGGTGCACTTCCTCGCCGCCGACGCGTCGTCCTACATCACCGGCCAGATCTGGGCCGTAAACGGCGGCATGGATATGTGACGCAGGCCATACGATTGCCCGATGGTGACCAGTGCCGACGCTGTCAATCGCGAGCTGTCCGCGATCGGTGCGACCGCCGCGGCGCGACTGCCCGAGCTCACCCACGAGATCTGGCAGCTGCTCACCCAGGACATCCCGGAGCTGCGCGGCGACGACCTGGTCGAGAAGCTCCTGGACGCGAGCGTCGAGGAGAACGTCTCGACCCTGCTGCACGTGTTCGAGCACGGGACCTCGATCGATCAGGTCGACGCCCCGGCCGCCGCGGTCGAGTACGCCCGGCGACTGGCCCAGCGCGGGGTGCCGATCCCCGCGCTCATCCGGGCCTACCGCGTCGGGCACGGTCGATTCCTGGCCCGGTGCGTGGAAGAGATCGCGGTGCGGTCGAGGGACGTCGACCTCACGGCGGCCGTCATGGCTCAGCTGGTCGACGTCAGCTTCCGCTACATCGACCGCGTCTCGGAGCAGGTCATCGCCACCTACCAACGGGAGCGGGACAGCTGGCTGCTGACCCAGACCGCCGTCCGGGCCGCGCGAGTGCGCGCCGTACTCGGCAACGAGACCGTCGACGTCGACGCGACCGAGTCGGCGCTCGGGTATCGGCTGCGGCAACACCACCTCGGCGTCGTCGCCTGGGTCACCGACCAGCCGCACGGCAGTGAGGGGCTGACCCGC
This sequence comes from Jatrophihabitantaceae bacterium, assembly GCA_036502575.1. Taxonomy (GTDB): domain Bacteria; phylum Actinomycetota; class Actinomycetes; order Mycobacteriales; family Jatrophihabitantaceae; genus DASXRA01. The sequence continues at coordinate 12,231 of DASXYL010000026.1, forward strand.
CTCGATCGGCTGGCGTCGGCCGCGGCCCGCGCGCTCGGGAACCGGGGCCGTCCGCTGTTCGTGCCGCGAGACGAAGCGCTGGCCTGGATCTGGCTGCCGCTCGGCACCGATGCGGCAGTCGCCGTCGACCGGCTGGCTGCGGCATTCGAGAACGGTGACGCGTCAGCTCGCATCGCGGTCGGCGAACCGGCGTACGGCCTGGACGGATTCCGGCAGACCTACCAGCAGGCCGCCCGTACCCAGGGCCTCGCCCTCGCGGCCCGTCCCGGCACGCGACTCACGACGTTCGCCGAGGTCGGCACCGTCGCGCTGATCTGCGCCGACGTCCCGGCCGCGCGGCGATGGGTGTGGGCGACGTTGGGCGACCTGGCGATCGACGACGAGCAACACGCTCGGCTGCGGGAGACGCTGCAGGTCTTCTTGTCGACCGGCAGCTATACGGCGACCGCCGAGCGGATGATGCTGCACAAGAACAGCGTCCTGTACCGCATCCGCAAGGCCGAGGAGTCGATGGCCGCGCCCATCGAGGACCGCCGCGCGGACCTCGAGCTGGCGCTGCGCACCTGTCACTACCTGGGCCGGACGGTACTGCGGCCCCCTCCCGAATAGGACGTCAGGACGCGTCCGCGGTGGCGATGGCGATGGGGATGGCCAGGATCGCCGCGGTGATCTCGTCCGGCGGGCCGGTGGCGTCCACCACCCGGGCTGAGAGGGCTGGGCCCTGGTCGCGGTAGTACGCCAGCAGCGGGGCCGTGGCGGCCGCGAACACTCTTAGCGACCAGGTCGGGCCGGGCTCGGGCGGGCTCGGGCGGGCTTGCGGGCCTCGTCGGCCTGGGCCACCGAGCGCGGGAACCCGTCGAGCACGTAGCCATTCCGGACCGAGGCGGCCAGCGCCCGGGGCACGACGAGTTGTAGCACCAGCTCGTCCGGGGCCAGCTCGCCCCGGTCGAGGTGCTGTCTCAGCTGGTCGCCGAGCGGCGTGCCGGCGGCCACTTCGGCCCGCAGGACGTCGCCGACCGCGATGTGCTCGAGCCCGAGGGCATCCGCCACCCGGGTGCCCTGGGTGCCCTTCCCGGAGCCGGGCGGCCCGATCAGCAGGATGTTCATGGCGTCTCCTGGGCGGCGCGCCGCACCGACGCCTCGATCTCCCGCTCGGCGTCCACCCGTCCGGCCCAGCAGTCGCCGGCGACGTTCTTGCCCGGCTCGAGCGCCTTGTAGACCTCGAAGAAGTGCTGGATCTCCAGCCGGTCGAACTCGGGCAAGTGGTGGATGTCGCGCAGGTGCTCGAGGCGGGGGTCGGTGGCCGGGACGGTCAGGATCTTGTCGTCGCGGCCCATCTCGTCGGTCATCCGGAACATGCCGATCGCCCGGGCGCGCACCAGCACGCCGGGAAACAGCGGCTCGCCCTGCAGGATCACCAGCGCGTCGAGCGGATCACCGTCCTCGCCGAGCGTGCCCTCGATGTAGCCGTAGTCGGCCGGGTACTGCGTCGACGTGAACAGGGTCCGGTCCAGCCGGATCCGTCCGGAATCGTGATCGACTTCGTACTTGTTGCGGCTGCCTTTCGGGATCTCGATCAGCACGTCGAACTCGGCGGCCACGGCGCGTTCCTACGCGTTCGCGACGATGCCGGAGACCGATGCCTGAGCGTCGTCGGTGCGGCGGCGCAGCCCGAATGCCGCGCCCGTGGCGCCCGCGACGACGAGCAGCGCAGCCGGGATCGCGAATTGCCACTCGACGTTCGTCGTGGCCAGGTCCTTGGTCGGCAGGGCGTCGCCCAGCTGGAAGTTGTGGACGTTGCCGTTCAGGGCGGTGACCACGGCGTTGATGCGTCCCAGGATGGCCGGCAGCTGCTGCAGTCCGCTGGCGACGGTCGGGAAGTTGGCCGCGAGCGTGGTGGTCAGCTGTTGCGGCGTCACGTGCAGCTGGGCGGCCAGACCGGGCAGCGCTTGCTGGGTCAGCTGCGTGTCCATCGCCTGCAGGGTCGCCACGTATCCGCGAGCCTGCGTCGCCGACTGGGTGGTGAAGAGCGGCCGGACCGCGTCGTTGAGCCGATCGGCCGCGCGGGTCTTCGCCGGGGTCGAGATCACCAGCGTGGTGAGGATGACCCCGAGACCGAGTAGCGCCGCCAGGGCCGGGACGATTCGCCGCCGGAAGAAGAATCCCGCGACGCCGAGCGCCATGGCCGTGATGCCCGGTAGGACGAATAGCCAGGTCACCGTCGTGTTGGGCAGGCTCTTGGTCGGGATGGCGTCGGCCTGGTGGAAGTTGTGCTGCTGGCCGGCCATCGTCGTCTGGACCGTTGTGAAGTAGTCCAGGATCTGCGGCAGCTGCGTCAACCCCTTGCCCACGGCGGGGTACTGCTGAGCGACGGAGGCCAGGAACTGGTCCGGCGTCACCTTCAACTGCTGCGCCAGGGCCGGCGCGGCCTTGGCGCGGAAGTCGTCGGCGAACGTCTTCGACGTGCGCAGGTCCGCCGCCGACTGGGCCAATGCCGAGTCGGTGAAGGCCGGCCGGAACGAGTTCGTGAGGTTGTCGACGGCCTGCGTCTTCTTCGGGTAGTCCGCCGCGAGTGCGCCGGCCACCCAGAACGCTCCGGCGATGATGATCAAAACAAGACTGATCTTGCGGACCATGGCGCACCTCGCTCGACGACGCTGCAGGGTGTCACCAGTGCAGCGCCCGCGCCGACGGTGGGCATCGTTCGCGCGGCACGGAGTTCACCGCCCGTGTTGTGCGTGACGTCCAGCGGCTCAGGCGATAGCCACCGTCACGGTGCGGCTCCACACCGCGTACTGCAGCGGTGATTGCCAGTTGGCGCCACGGTCGCCGAACAGCATCACGGTGTTGCCCTGAAGCGGCAGCAGGTAGCCGTTGGCCGAGTCCTGGTAGTCCACCCAGGTCGGCTCGGACCAGGTGCGCCCGTCATCGGTCGACCGCAGGAGCGAGTAGCCGGGGCGGCCGACCATCAGCAGCAACGAGCCGTCGCCCAGCCGGTTCAGCGCCGGATACACGCTGGACACGGTGCGCCCGCTCGGTGTGCGGATCTGCTGCGGGTCCGACCAGGTCCGGCCGTCGTCGCTCGAGCGCGAGACGTACATGGGCAGGTAGCTGCCGGTGCGCATCACGATCAGCAGCCCGCCGTCCCGGGTGCGGGTGAGGACGCCTTCGCAGTAGCCGTCGTAGGACGTGCCGGGCGGGTACAGCGTGTCCGAATGTGCGACCGTGGCGCGTAGCGTCCAGGTCAACCCGCCGTCCGGCGAGACCAGCAACACCTGGCGATACTTCAGGTCGCCGTTGTAGCGGCCGTACGCCGACTGGTACAGCGTGCCGTCACTGGCCTGGAGCACGTTGTGCACCTGGACGAATGCGGTACACCCGGTCGGCCGTTCGCAGGCGTACGGAGCGAAGTTCTGCGGGCCGGTCAGCAGCCCGCTGCGCATCGTCCAAGTCGCGCCGTTGTCCTTCGATACCGCGGTCTCGATCACCGCTTGGTTCGGCTGCGGCGCGACGTAGCTGTGGTAGTTGATCGTGAACAGCGAGCCGTCGGCCAGCCGGGTCAGGTTGTACGACGGCGCGTCCGGCATCGGATTGTGAGCCTGGTAGTCGTGCCACGAGCGACCGTTGTCGTCGGAATAGACGAACTCGTTGCCCGCCGTGGCGCCCGCGTCGGTGTGCGCCGGATAGGCCATCAGGATCCGCCAGCGACCGTGGCCCACGGGCACGCGCGCCGCCGTGTTCGGCATTTGTACAGGCGTGCTGGATGTCGCCACGGTCGTGATCGGGGCGATGTCGTAGTGCCGGGCCACGGCGGCCGGTCGATGCCGCAGAGCCGGCCCGACCCGGACGTCGTCGAAGTACACGTGATCGCCGAGCGTCGGCGTGCCGGTGCCCGCGAACTGGATGCCGTCGATCGTGGTGATCGGGTTGATGCCCCAGGGTCCCCCGCTTCCCAGGTAGTGGCCGTTCACCGTCGCATAGGCCATGTCCTGGTCGGCAGTGGTGCCGACCTCGACGGTGCTCCATCGGCCGGTCGGGACGCTTCCGGCCGGCGCGATCGGCAGCCACCGCGCGCCGTCGTACCACTGCACCGCGCCCGCGCCGTTGACCTGTACGTGGAACACCACACCGTGCGTGCCGGCCGTCGTGGTGCCGAGCAGGTCGACCATGAATCCGTTGGGCACCGTCGCCGGGTCGACGGCGAATGTCAGGTCGATGCCGCGCGCAGCCGGTCGCGCGCAGCCGACCGCCGGCAGCGACGTGGTCGAATCATCAACGAGCAGCAGGGAATGCTCGCCGTGGAGCGCCGTGTCGGCACTGACCGCCGTCGACGCTCGGCCGCTCGGCGTGCTGCATCCAGCAGGGACACTGCCGACCTGGTCCGGCTCGAAGTTCCAGAACTGCGTTCTGCTCGGTCCGGCGACCGCCGGACCGACGGTCATCAGCCCCACGGTCGCAACCGCCCATCCAACGACTAGCGCAGACTTCCAACGACGGGTGGCCATGGCCATCCTCCGGGGTGATCGGTGAACTGCAGCCGAAGGACATGGAACGTCCTTTTACGTTCCATGTCAAACCCTTCGGGGCGGCCAGCCCCGCTTAGAGGACAGGTGCGAGACGCGCCGGCCGGGTGAGTCGCTGGGCCATCCGGACCAGTTCCGCGCGGGGGGCATGGGCCTGGTCGGCCGGCCAGGCCAGCACAAGATGGGTGATCGGGTAGTCGACCACGGGGACGGCAGTGACGGCGGCGCCCAGCCGATCGGCCACGCCTTCACCGACCACCACCACCAGCAGGTCGCGGGCCACCCGGTCGACGATGGCGTCGAGCGGCTCATTCGGCAGTGTGTCGCTGAACTCAGGCAGGCTGTGTAGCTCGGCCATGGTCAGCGATGACCGGGCGGCGAGGCGGTGGCCCGCGGGAAGCGCCGCCACGGGTCGTTCGTCGCCCAGTGCCAGCAGTTCCAGGCCGTTGATGGTGCTGCTCGCGCACATCAGGGCGACGTCCGCGACGCCGGTGTGCAGGGCGGAGACCTCGTCGTAGCAGTAGAGGATCTCGACCGGCCCGGATCCGGGCCGCTCGGCGTACGAGCAGAGCAGCCCGGTGAGCACGCTCTGACCGGCGCCGGGCCGGACGGCGAGCGTGAGAGAACTGGACTTCCCGACCCGTTGCGCCCGCCGGATCGCACCGTCCATGTCCGCCAGCAGCCGCCGGCAGTCGGCCAGGAACACCTCGCCCGCCGGCGTCAGGGAGATCCGGCGGGTGGTGCGGTGGAACAGCGGGAAGCCCAGCCGCCGCTCGAGGCGGGCGATGCTGCGCGACAGCGGGGGTTGACTGATGCCCAGCGCCTCTGCGGCAGCGCCGAAGTGCAGCGCGTCGGCCACGGTGGTGAAGTGCATCAGCTCCCGCACCTCGATCGTATTCATACCTCCCAGGGTATAAGTCGATGCCGAGGTCGTCATTGTCGCGCGGTGTGATCCGGCGTGAGATGGAACCATGAAAGCCGCCGTCTACCACCGCTTCGGCGGTCCGGAGGTCCTCGACGTCGTCGACGTACCGGAGCCGAAGATGTTCGCCGACCAGATCCGGATCCGCATCAAGGCCGCCGCGCTCAACCCAGCTGATCTGAGCTTCCAGGCCGGCGCCGTGGACGTGCTGGTGGACTCCTGGTTCCCCGTCATCCCCGGCTGGGACGTGGCCGGGATCGTGGCGGAGGCCGGTGTCGCCACGACCGGGTTCAAGCCCGGGGACGAGGTCATCGGCTTCGTTCGCGGGGCCATCCAGCGCTACGGCACCTACGCCGAACAGATCATCGCCGAGCCTCGACAGCTCGTACGCAAACCCGCGAACCTCGACTGGAGCCAGGCGGCGGGGCTGCCGCTGGTGGGATTGACCGCCTACCGGGCCGTGGTCCACGCGCTCGACGTCCGCGCAGGCGAGACGGTGCTGGTGCACGGCGCGGCCGGCGGCGTCGGGCATCTGGCCGTACAGATCGCCGCGGCTCGTGGCGCCTCGGTCATCGGTACCGCATCCGAGTCGAACCACGACTACCTGCGGTCGCTTGGCGTCGCGCCGGTGGCCTACGGCGACGGCCTCGCCGACCGGATACGGGCGCTGGCCCCCGGCGGACTCGATGCCGTACTGGACACCGCCGGCCGAGGCGCCCTCGTCATCACGCAGCGCATCGGCACCGCCGACGTCCGCGCCGCCTCGGTCGCCAACTCGAACGAACACCCCGGGACCATCCAGGTCTTCGCCGGCCTGGACCAAGCCGACCTGCAAGCCCTCGTCGAGCTGGCCGAAGCCGGGAAGCTGTCGGTCCGCGTAGCGCGGTCCTTCCCCCTGGACCAGGCGGCCGACGCCCAGCGGCTACTCGCCGAAGGACACAGTGGCGGCAAGATCGTGCTCACGGTCGACTGAGCCGTCACCCGTGTCCACGCCCCTCTCCGTGTCTGTGCAGACTCGCATCAACGCTCCCGCGGACAAGGCCTGGCAAGTGCTGATCGATTTCGGCAACTACCGCACCTGGCACCCGAGCCTGACCTTGGAGTCTCCCGCCGGCCCCGTCGCCGTCGGCACCCTGCTCACGGGCCAGTCCTCCGGCGAGCAGCCGGTAGCGCTCACCATCGCGCTGATCCAGGAACCGAACCACCTGGCCTGGACCGGCGGCGACCCTGCGGCGGTGGCCGGCCGCCATTCCTTCCACCTCGAACAGCTCGCCGATGGAACCACCGAGCTCATCGAGTCCGAGGTGTTCACCGGCCCGGCGGTACCCGAGGTGATCGGCGCCCAGTTGCCCGAGCTGCACGCCGCGTACGAGTCCTTCGCCGCGGCCTTCAAGAAGTGCGTCGAAGGCCAGGAAGTCGTACCCGTGGAGTGAGAGCAACTCGGCGGCGTGCTTCTGGTTAGTGGGGCCGGCCCAGTGCACAGGATGGCTGCGCCGGTCGACCGCCGCTAGTTGAGTTGGTGCACGACCAGCACGCTCGATGAGAAGTGGGCCAGGACGGCTGGGGTCACATGCCCGAGTAGACGTCCGACCGGGCCGTGGCGGTGCGCGCCCAGCACAATCAGGCTCGCGTCTTCGTCCTGCGCCGCGGTGATGATCCCCTTCCAGATCGGGGATGCCTCGACCGCCCGGCCACGCGCGGAGAAGCCTGCCTTCGCAGCCAACTCCGCTCCGTGGGCCGCGGTCTCTTCGGCGGCGTCGCGGACTTCTGTCGCCCGGTCGGCGTCGAAGTGCTGGCCCCCGACAGGTGTGAACCCGACATCAGCCGGCTGCCAGACGCAGACGACCAGCGCATCGCGTGGCGTCGCGAGCTGAGTCGCCGCGTGCTCGATCGCGAACGCTGCGAGCTCAGAACCGTCGTATCCGAAAACCACAGTCGCGCTCATGTCAGCCCACCGGCTCGAGGACGGGCGGACTCTCGACGATTGCCTTCGGTCGGAGTTTGGCGAGCAGCGGTGGTGATGGCCAGGCCGAGTCCGGACCCTCCAGGAAGCCCTCGATGTCCGGTGCCTGCGGGCGGGCCCCGGAGAGTGCGTACACAGCCACGCCCAGTCCAGCCCCAACGATCGCGAGGCCTAGCCCGACCCAGAGCGCATTGCCGGTTCCGGCATCCAGACCACCCGAAGCGCCCGCCGCGAAGTGGACGAAGATCGGCGCGATCATGAACGCGGCTACCGCCCGCAGGAGTTCGACGATGGCGAAGACGCGCTGCAGGCTAGCTGCGGGCAGCGAGAAGCCGGCAACGAACAGCGCGGGGGCGACGGTCGCGCCCAGCCCGAGACCGGTGACGGCCGAGCCGACCAGGGCGAGCGGCTGGCTGGCGGGCACCTCGATGCGGAAGAGCACGATCCCGATGGCGAGGAAGAACATGCCTGCCAACGGCAGGTAGTGCAGCTCTCGCCGGGTGATCACTGCACCGAACGCGATCGCCGAGATCACCGCCCCGGCCAGCTCGGGCAGGAACAGCAGGCCGACATGCACAGCGCTGTAGCGCTCCGAGAGTGTGGCCGCGGTGAGCACGGTGACGGAGACCGACGCCGCCGCGGCAAAGAGCGCCACGATGATGCCAGCAATCGGAATCGAGCTGGTGAGCATTGCGCGGACCTGGAGCAGCGGCTCTGAGGCTCGGAATTGGTAGACGATCAACGCAACGATGACAGCCAGACCACCGAGCAGCGGGGCGAGTACGCCGACGCTGAGAAAGCGGTGACTCGTCAGCTCCGCGGTGCCGACGAAGGCCGCCACGCACCCGATCGCAGCCAAGGCAATCGCGGGCAGGTCACGCGGTGAATCCGGGTTGACGGGCGGAGCGTCGTCGAAGGTCAGTACGGCGAAGAGCAGGGCCAGGGCTGAGATTCCGGCGACGATCCAGAACAGGGGGCGCCACGAGTCGGACCCGGCCTGCACCCCTCCGATGAACGGGCCGAGTGCCACTGCGCCGAAGATGCACATGTTCATGATCACGGCGGTGGTGCGGAGCCTGTCCTGCGGGAAACCGATCGCCAGCGGCGGCACCGCGGCGATCAGCAGCATGCTCGTCGCAATGCCCTGCAAGATGTGGCCGGTGAAGTACATGCCCGCGTCCTGCGCGGACGCAGTAAGGACCGAGCCGATCACGAGCACCACCGCGTAGGCGAGCAGCATGCGCCGCTGCGGCAGGTGCTGCGCGAACTGCACCGCGAGCACGGTGCCCAAGGCATACGCGGCGTTGCCCAGCCCAGAACTCAGGCTGAACGCCTGCGCGCTCATGTGCAGCTGCGCGGAGATGATCGGGGTGAGCGGCTGCAGCGCCGCCGACAAAGCCAGGAAAGGGATCAAGGCCAGCAACACCATGGCCGCAACAGCGGGATAGCGGCCGGCCAATGGACCCTTGAAGGTCAGTGGGTGCATCGTTTTCCTCTACGCATGGTCGGTCTGGACGTACCGCTGCGCGAACTCGACCGCGACGGCGGGACCGGCTTTTACGCTAACCTAAAACGGAGTCTGCCTCCGGTTACCTTGATCACGTCGAACGCGGGAATACCCCAGCCCCCTTACCGCAGCCTCAGACACAAGGCACTCGGGTTCGTTCCGTTCTCTGGGAAGATCGATTCATGGAGAGCGGAGGTTTCGAACTCGGCACCGACGGCCCCACCCGCATCCTTGTCGGCGTGGACGGTTCGGACACTTCGATGCGTGCCGGCGCGTACGCGGCCGGCCTCGCGCGGCGGCAGGGCGCCAAGCTGATCGTGCTGTACGCCAAGCCCACGCCAGCCACGCCGATCAATGCACCCGAGACGGCCGCCGTCGTGAATCAGAACCACGACGAGATTGCCGCGGACCTACTCAAGCAGATCGAGGCGAACGCGCCGCGGATAGGCATCGACGTCGAGCTCGTGGTCCGCGACGGCAGCCCCTACACCGCGCTGTTACACCTCGCCGAGGAGCGCAAGGTGGACGCCATTGTCGTCGGCGCCTCGATGCAGGCAGGTCACAAACTGGTCGGGTCGCTCGCGTCTAAGCTCGTGCACCGCTCCAGGTGGCCGGTCACCGTTGTGCCTTAAGTGAGGGTCAGACTGGTCAGGGTTGGCGTGTCGACAGTTCCGCCCTGCTGCTGCACGCCGCGGCGTGCGCGAACGGGGCCAGGCCGGGACCGTGCAGTATCGGTAGCTGCGGGCGGGGCCGGGCTCGCGCTGTGGAATGGCACCCCCCGGCGGGCCGACGCCGCGGTGTTCCGAAGCCGAAGCCGAAGTCGGCGAGTTGGTGGCTCAGCGTCGTGCTGATGCCAGCGCGGCGCGGATCTCGGCGGCGGAGGCGGGGGCGGCCGGTTGGTTCAGGTAGTGGTCGTTCTTGGTCACTGCGTAGGGCGCGCAGAAGGCTGGAGTGCCTACTTGTGAGCGCCAGCTTTCGGCGAGTGGTCCCAGGTCTACGGAGTCGTAGCCGAGCCGTGAGAGCAACTCGGCGGCGTGCTTGTTTGCGCCCGGGTCGTTGCCGGCGATCGGCAGGGTGGTGCGGTCGGCCGCGTCTACGGGCCGCGGCAGGGCCGCGAGGTGTTTGTAGTTGATGTTGTTGAACGCCTTCACGACGTGCGCCTCGGCCAGGTGCCGCTGGAGTATGTCGCTGTCGGTGAGCTCCTTCGTTTCGAGTTCCGGGATGGTGCCGTCACGCGGGGCCCAGTAGTTGCCGGTGTCGATGACTGACTTGCCGACGAGGGGCTCCTGGGGAACCGTCCCTATAGCTCCGACCGGGATCGTCACGACGACCCAGTCCCCGGCCGCCGCCGCCTGTGCGGGAGTGGCGGCACGGGCCTGCGGACCCAGCTCGTCCACGAGGTCGGAAAGCGTCTGCGGCCCCCTCGAGTTGCTGAGCACGACGTCCAGGCCGGCGTCGACCGCCAGCCGGGCGAGCGTGCTACCGATGTGTCCACTGCCGATGAGTCCAAGTGTCGCCATGCCGGGACAACCTCCTTGTCGAGTGCCGATCCGCGCGAGCGCTTCTCTTCGTTCCCGAAGCGGGAGTCGCGCGATCAGCAGTGACTGCTGAAATACATGAAGAACCGCGGCCCGTCGGGAGGCCGTTGCTTGCTCAATCCGAAGGTCTGCCGCGGGCCTTGGACCGGCCCGCGTGCCTCGCCGACGGGGCCGCAGCGTGATCAGGAGACGTAGGGGATGTCGTGTATGACGTCCTGGTGGCGGATGCGCCATGCTCCGCCGGTCCGACGGAAGGCGAAGCGGTAGTACCCGGACTCGATGGGCTTGATGGTGCCCTGGGCGCCGAAGGTGCCGGCGGGCCACCCGCCCTCGGGCGTTCCGGCTCCGACGACGTCGAAGGTGATGAATTGGGTCTCGATGCTGGCCTCGTCGCCGTCGACGGTGACCAGGTGGTCGTAAGTGGTGTGGTGGCTCCAGCCCAGGGGCGGGTGCGCCACCATGGACCCGTGTGGCGGCGGGGACATGGCCGCTTCGATCTGCTCTGCTCCGGAGAGGGTTCCCAGCAACTCCATCCGGCTGCCCGGGCCTGCCCCGCCGTGGTAATGGACCTCGACGACCGCATCGGCCTCGTAAAGCTTCGCCAGCGCCGCGCCGTCGCGCTGGTCCGCAGCCCGGGTGTATCGGGACACGATCTCTCTGATCTCGTTCTCAACGCTCATGACATTCTCCGGTTCTCTCTGTGGTGCCTGTCGGTGTCCAGGCTTCTGTGGGAGGGCGATCGTCAGCCCGGTTCCGAAAGCGGAGCTCTCGGAAGCAGCACGTGCGCCACAGCCCTCTCGTCGTCCATCGCCCTGCTCCGATCCGTCGTCGTGGAAGACCAGCATCGGGGACGACGGGCAGGTAGAGCGATGACGCAGTCGGCAATCATCGTTACCCTGTAGGTATGGATCGGCTTGAGGTTCGGCAGCTGGAATATGTGGTAACCGTGGCGGAGGAGCTGCACTTCGCCCGTGCTGCGGAGCGGCTAGGCATCGCGTCGCCGCCACTGTCGCGCGCCATCAGCCGGGTGGAGCGGCAGCTGGGGGTCACGCTCTTCGAGCGCACGAGCCGTCGCGTCGAGCTCACGCCCGCCGGCGCGCGGTTCCTCCCGGACGCCTACGCCGCGCTGCGAGCGGTCGACCGAGCGGTGGAGCGGGTGCGCGCAGCGCAAGGGGTCTTGCGGGTGGCGGCTGCCCCGGGCACGGGGTCCGGGCTGTTGCGCGAGTTGCATCGTGAATATGAGGCTCGCCACGGCCGGGGGAGCATCGACGTCGTGTTCACCCGTCGACAGGCGAGCGCGGTGCGGGAGGGCAAGGCCGACGTTGCGTTGTTGTGCGCGAGCGAGGATGTGGGCCGGCTGGATTCGGCCGGCGTCGGGGTGGAGAATGGCGTCGCGCTGCTACCCGAGTCGCACCGATGGGCCACGCGCAGCCGGCTCACGCCCGAGTTGCTCCGCCGCGATCCCACCTACCGACCGCACTGCCCTCGCGTCGGCGTGGACGAGCTGGTCGAGCGGGTGGCGCTCGGCAAGCTCGTCGTGGTGGTCGGTGACAGCGTGGTCGAACGGTTGGGTTCCGCGGTCCGGGCGGTGCCGGTCACGGGTGTTGCTCCGTCGGAGCTGCTGCTGGCGTGGTCGGCGGACTCCCACGACCCGCGGATAGCTGACCTGCTCGATCTGGCGCGCCGGCCCGGCGTCGAGCCGGCCCAGGTGTCGTCGCTGGCGATACGCCGTGCTGCCACCGGCTGATCCGTCGACGGCAACCCCGGGAACCGCTAGTCGCACCTGTTGGATGCCCCTTGTTGCGGCCCGATCATGACCCTCAGCCAGTCAGATCATCCCGCGACGCAAGGGCATCCCCAGCGCTCAATGATCGTCTGCCAGGTACGGTCGGTCACTGCCGAGGTTCGGGGTCCGGGCGCACTGTCCCGGTGGTGAGGGAGGTCGCGGATGCGCCGGCGCACAGACACGCTGATCGCCCTGGCGATCGGAGGCCTCTTGACCGTCGCGGCGGTGGAAATCTTCAGGGACACGGACAAGGGTTCGCGGCCCGTGGCGGTGTCCAGCGGGCCGTCGGCGGCGCCCACCACAACGACCACGGCAGCGCCGCCTATCGCATTCTGTCCGGAGACGGGGAAATCGAACCGGGTGCGGTCCCCGTCGGGGCTGGACGGGAAGACCGGCCCGCGCACCCCGTCGGGCCCGCACCGCTTGGCCTATTTCGCGATCGACGACAAGGGCATGACGGATCTGACGGACTCGGCCTCGAACTATCTGCCGGCCGGAACGTCCCAGCAGGGGCCGGTACAGGTGGTGGTGTGTGCGTACGCGGCGCCGACCTTCAAGCGCATCGGTACCTGCGACGGGTACCAGGTGCCCAAGCGAGGGACCGTCAGCGCCGTCGTCACCGGCGTTCGGTTCACGTACAAGGCATATGACGCCGACAGCAAGCGCCTGCTCGACGCCTTCGCCCGGCCGGGAATCAGGTCTTGTCCCAGCGTGGTCACCACAGTCGATGGCGTGCCGCAGAGCATCGACGCCCAATCCGACTACACAGCCGTGATCGCCCGCCTGCTGCCGCACCTGCGCATATGAACGCCGTCCAGTCGACCTCAAGCGTTGTTCAGCGCGCGGAGCCCTGCGGACTACGAGCAGCTCTGGGCAGACCGACGTAGCGCGTGCGAGTACCTGCCCACCGATGACGAACACTGGCAGAAGGCCTTCATTTGCGCAGCGCGCCTTGGCTCGAGTCGGGCAGCACAGAGCAGTGGGAATCCCCGACCCACTCACCGCAACCCTCGCGGCCGAACACGGGCTCACGCTCGTGCACTACGACGCAGACTTCGACACCGCCGCCACCATCCTGACCTTCGATCATCGATGGGCAGTACGGACTGCCTGCTTCCAGTCGTCCCACCTCGCCGGATCGCTAATCACGCTCACCGCCGAGTTGGCGGCGGACCACCGTACACCCCGGTATGGTCCCGGTCGGGTGCTGGCAGCCGGGACTCTCCGTTGCGAGGCCACGAATGGTGCCGACACTCGCAGCGATTACGGTCGAGGACCGACGTTCGCGGTGAGCGGAAGCTCGCGGTCCCGCCAGGCTCGCTCCCACTGCCGGGTGATCGCGGGGTAGACGATCAGGTAGCGGAACGGCGCGATGAGAGCCATGTACACCCGTCCGAACCGGCCGTTGGGCTTGACCAGGATCGCCATCCGCAGTTCGTATTCGCCGCCTCCGGTCGGCACCCACCCCAGGTGCATGACGGCGTGGCAGGTCTTGTTCGCCAGTTCGCGGACAGACTCGTTGTGGAGCAGGTACACGGGGGTGAACGGGGCGCCGCTGGTGTCGGAGACGTCGACGGTCTCACGGAGATCGCCTGGCAGGCGGTCATACAGTGGTTGAACCCGCTTCCCGAAGCTCGTCTTGGGCTTGTCCCAACCGAGGAGGGCACCGAGTTGCGAGCGCACCGCGAACAGGAACCGGACCGCGCGGGGCTGTATGGCGAATCCGCCAGCTGTCTGCATCGCGGCGAGTATGACGGGAAAGTCGTCCGATCCGGCGCCCGGGGTGCGGAAGGACCACACGTCCTCGGTCCGAAAGTCGCCGGTGAACTCGTGGATCCGCCACGGCTGGTCGGAATGGGCAGTGCTGGGAATTTTCATGGCCGCGGCCAACCTCTCCTGGGCCGGACGTCGTCCGCCACTCCCGTTACACGCTTGCGTGTACGACGAGGCTAGCCCGGTATGCGAATACGTATATCGGGGGTACGGGCGAGATGGGATATGCCCTTGGCGCTGCACGCACGCCGCGCGACAAAGTGGGTGGAGAAGGCCTGCGGGCGCCGGCTGACGGCGGCCCGGACGCCGTCAGAATCGAGGCGCTCGGGCGGGTTCTAACCGGCTGCTCTCCCCATCGACCCCGCGGTCAGTGACCGGGCCCGGCGTGACGAGGCGGTCGCTGAGTTCCTGTTCGGGTGTAGCGATCGGACACCACTCCCTCGCCGCCGACCACGAGGGCCGCACCCGAGCCAAGGTCCTCGTTCGCGCCGGCGATCTGATCCTCAACCGCCCCCGCACGCGCGGTCAACAGTGCGGCTGTAAGCCCCCCGCCTCCTCAAAACGCGTGCCTGTGAGCTGCCTGGTCGCGGGCACGTGGCACGTTTCGCTCGTATTCGGGTTCCACCCGACACGGATGCGTCCGCCGCTGATGACGTCGGTTCGCCGATCACGGCCGCCGTCCGTGACCTCCTGTTCCGCGGTCAGGCCACAGTCTTCGGCCAACCGGCAGATGGTGTCGGAGCGCTTGATGCTCTGGGCTCTTGTGGTTGGCAGCAGCTACCTCCGCCGGTTGGCATCGGCATACCTGCCTCGTGCCGCATCGCCGAGGGACGGTCAGCTACTGATCAGGATTAGTCCTTCGTGTTGAACGAAGTCGTCGAAGTCCTTCGTGTTCCGGGTTGCGAGCGGGAGCTCGTACTCGAGGCAGCACGCTGCCACCCAGGTGTCGTTTTGCGGACGTGGTCTGCCGCGCCGGCGTGCGTTGGCGGAGATGATGCCCCAGCGGCTGGCGACTGCTTCGCTGCCGGGCAGCACCGGCACCCCGTTGATCCAGCTCTGCAGCGAGGCACGCCTTGCTGTACCCCAGCGGCGCAGTTCTGCCCATTGGGTCAGCTCGGCCAGCGTGACGAAGGTGATGCAAACCGGCTCGGCGTCCAGGCGCGCGGCCAGCTGTGTAGGGAGGCGTTGCTTGAGTAGCAGAGAGGCGATGTCGGTATCAAGGACGACAGTCACGCGGGTTCAGGCGAGCTGCTCGTGACGTTGTTCGCGGACGAAGGCGAGGAATTCGTCGAGTTCCTCGTCGGTGTCGAAGATGCCCTCGCGTGGGAGATCGGCGATAGTCACAGGCCCAGTGATGCCCTTGACGGCAGCGAGCTCGTCCAGGGAAGGCTTGGCCGCCCGCGGATAGGGCCACGGCTGGGGTGCGCTGCTCGCAGTCATCACGACTTCCGCTCGGTCGATGTCCTTGTGCGAATTCTACGTTGCTGCGCACGGCGCAGCGGGACAAAGTCGGTAGGCGCGCTGAGAAGTCGGCACGTCGGCCCCCGTTACGCTGCATACCGCCGCGGCTGGTCGAACCATCGCATCCGCGCCGCCGGTGGGGACCGGCGGGGGACCGAACCGACTCGTGCTGCGCACACAGGTCCCGCCCTCAGCCGAGGGCCATATCCAGCGCTGAAACGACTAGAGGCCCCAGATTCTGGGGCCTCCGTGAGTGTCCGAGGGGGCCTTGAACCACCTGGCGACCCGCGGATGCGAGCCCCGGAACCTGGGCAACACATGTCCGGCAAAGTAGATCCCGCGGATTGTGTCACGCTGGCTGCCAACCGTTGTGCCCCATTGCGCCGGCTCGGTGCACCACCAGTGGTGCACGGAAGACCTTTGGCACGGCCGAACCCTGCGTGAGCGGCCGGTATGTCAGCCGCCATCGATGATCGCGACGTCGATTTCGCCGAGCGCGCAGCCGAGCGGCCCGGCGAGCAGGATGCGCAGGCGGTCGAGGTCGACGCCCGGCGGGCGAGACTATGTCGGGCCGGTCGTTGCCTACGCGACGCGCCAGGTTGTTGCGCGCCGATCGTTTGGTGGGTTCGCACGTGGAGGTTCACTTCGGAGGGGGGACACACGCGCTAACCACCCGCCTCGTTCTCTGATCCCGCGACTCGACCGAGTTGGGGAGCCGTCTGTCCCTCGTCGCAGTGCATCGGAGCTGATCGGCGCCAACCCGCACCCCGCGCTCGTGATCACCGTCGGACCGGCGCCGGGCCACGATGCCCGTAGCGGCGCCCGGCCGCGCCGGGGTGCCCCAACCTTGGGGGCACCGATGATCGTGATGATCGGTTGTCGTCCGGGAACAGGGATCGAGGTTGTAGCTGCGTAGGAGCTGATCGGCCAGCGCGGAGAATCACAGCACGACTCCGCCTTGCACCACGGTGCGTCGCTCGGGTCCGGCCCACAGCACGGACGGGTGGGTGCTGGGATCGCCGTCGACGATCAAAAGGTCGGCCAGGCATCCGGCATGCACGCGGCCAAGGTCGGGGCGGCCGATCAGGTCGGCGTTGACCGAGGTCGCCGAGCGCAGCGCCGTTAGCGGGCCGTCCACCTCGACCTGCAGCCGCAGGCCGTTGAGCTGCTCGTCCTCGAGGACTCCCATCAGGTCGGTGCCGAAACCCACTCGCACGCCTGCTGCCCGAGCCAGCTCGATGGCCTTGCGCCCGGCCTCGAGCACCTCGTGATTCTTCTGCTGGGAGACCGCGGCCAGGCCGAGTTCGGCGCCGCGGCGGTCCATCGCGTCGTAGGCGGCGAGGGTGGGGACGAGGAACGCGCCGGCGGCCGCCATCGCGTCAGCCGTGTCGGCGTCGAGCAGGTTGCCGTGCTCGATGCTGCGCACCCCGTTGTCGATCGCGTGGCGGATCGCCTCGGGCGAGTAGGCGTGTGCGGCGACGTAGCTGCCGCGCCGGGCGGCCTCGTCAGTGACCGCGCGGATCTCGTCGGGGGAGTACTGCGGGATCCGGATGGGGTCGGTGAGCGACACGACACCACCGGAAGCCATGATCTTGATGGCGTGGGCCCCGCGGCGGAACCGGTCGCGGACGGCGCGGCGCAGGGGGTCGACGCCGTCGACGACTTCGACGGCGTGCGACGAGCAGCCGCAGAGGTCGGCGTCGGCCGCGCGGACGTCGCCGTGCCCGCCCGTCTGGCTCAGGGCCGGCCCCGTCCACAGGTAGCGCGGCGACGGGATGAGCCCCTCGGCGATCGCCCGGGCCAGGCCCGCGTCGCCGCCAGCGGGATCGCGCACCGTGGTGAATCCGCGCGACAGCGCCGCGGCCAGTCGCCGGGCGGCGGACAGGGCCACGTAGCTCAGCGGTCGTGACTCCAGGGCCAGCATGTCCAGGTCGATGCCGTACGCGTGGCAGTGCGCGTCGATGAGCCCCGGTAGGACGGTGCGGCCGCGAGCGTCCAGTACCCGCTCGGCCGGCTGGGGCGCGCCGCCGACGGCGACGATTCGGCCGTCGGCGACGTGCACCGGACCCTCGGTGAGCTCGCTGGAAACGCCGTCGAAGACCAGCCCGTTGACGATGGACAGGGTGCTCATCCGATGGCCTCTCGTAGTCGCGTCGTGGCGTCAGGGTCGATCAGGTACGTCGCCGGGTCGACGACCACGCCGTACTCGCGCTCGGCCGCGCCGACCGAGACGAAGCCGTTGCGGACGTCAGCGGCCACCCGTTCGGGGTCGCGCTCGAGGGGATCGCCGTACCCGCCGCCACCGCCGGTGTTGTTCACCAGCACCTCGCCGGTCTGCAGCCGGTTGTAGCTGCCGCCCTGCACCACCTCGTGGTCGGTTCCGGGGTTGAGGATGACATGGTTGTTGTCGCCCTCGCGGCCGCCGTCGATCGGCCACGGCTTGGTCCTGGTCTTGTAGACGAGGCAGATGCCCGTCGAGGGTGCGGTGAAGCGATAGGCGCGCCCCACTCCGACGCCGCCGCGGTTGCGGCCGGCCCCGCCGCTGTCGATGCGGTAACCGTAGGACTCGATGAACATGGGCGACTTGGTCTCGAGCACCTCGACCGGGTTGTTGCGGCAGCCCGGCTCGGACAGGTGCATGATGCCGTCGGCCCCGTCCCCGCCGGCGTGTCCGCCGAAGCCGACCGCCTCGTTGGTGGCCTCGAGCCAAGCCTCGCCGGTGCGCGGGTTGACGCCCAGCCCCATCATCGAGCAGACGTCCCCGCCCGAGCAGGCCGGGACGATCTCGGGCATCCCTTGGGCCAGGGCTTTGAGGACGACCTCGCCTCCGATCAAGGCCGTCCACAGGGTGAAGGTCGGCATCGGCGGGACCGCGTGCATGACCGAGCCCGGCTCGGTGATGATCCGCAGCGGCCGGAAATTGCCCGCCACTACCGAGGTGTCGGGCGTGGTGAGTGCCTTGAAGACCAGGCTGCAGAAGGCTGCGGTCTGCCCGACCGGCAGGTTGATCGGGCCGCGGACATCGCGGTCGCTGCCGGTCCAGTCGATGACCATCTCGTCATCGGTGACGGTGACCATGACGTTCATCTTGATCATCCGGTCGAGGTCGACGCCGTCGGAGTCGACGAAGTCGTACGCCGTCCAGGTCCCCTTCGGCAGCTTCGCCAGCGCCAGGCGGGCCAGCCGCTCACCGTGGTCGTTGATGGCCCGCATGGCTGCGGTCAGCGTGTCCGCGCCGTACTTGGCCGCGATCTCCTGGGTGCGGCGCACCCCGGAGAAGCACGCCGAAACCTGCGCCTGCAGATCGCCGATCGTGCGCTCCGGCAGCCGGCTGTTGAACCGGACGATGTTGAAGACGTCCTCGTTGGCCTCGCCCTCGCGATACAGCTTGCACGCGGGGAAGAACAGACCCTCCTGGTACATGTCGGTGGAGTCGAGCACGTAGCCCGGGTCCTTCTGCTTGAGGTCAAGAACGTGGATGCGGCAGGACGCGAACCCGATGAGCTCGCCGTCGACGTGGATCGGGGCGAAGACCAGCGGGTCGAGGGTGTGGGCGGAGGACCAGTAGGGATAGTTCAGCAGGAACACGTCCCCGGGACGCATCTTCGCGGTGCCGAGGAAGGACATCGCCTCCTTGATGCCGTGGTCGTTGCCCCGGGTGAACACCGCGATGCCCGGGGCGTCGGCGACGACGTCGCCGTTCGCGTCGTGGATGCCGATGCCGTAGTCGTGGATTTCGTAGACGACGGTGTTGTACGCGGTGCGGCACAGGTTGCTGGCCATCTCCTCGGCGGCGGCCAGCAGGGCGTGCCGGATGACCTCGGTGGTGATCGAGTCGTTCATCGGACTCAGGCCTCTCCTTCGGTGGCGACAGTGATGACCATCTCGCCGTGGTCGCCGACTCGCAGCAGGTCGCCGGCATGGATGACGGTGGTGGCCGTGTGCTCGGCGATGACCGCCGGACCGGCAAGGACGTCGCCGGCGAGCAGGGCCTCGCGGGTGTACAGCGCGTACGGCACGTCCGGTTTCGCCTCGGAGAGGTATACAGCCCGGCTGCCGTCCGGTTCCGGCATCCCGGAATGACGCCGGGGGAGGAGCGGAAGCGAGGGCTTATCCACGACGCCGGTGGCGCGCAGCCGCAGTGTGGTCACCTCGATCGGGTCGTCCATGATGTGGCCGTACTGCCGCTTGTGCAGATCGGTGAACTGGCGCTCGACCGCCCCGGCGAAATCCGCGGCGTCGTCGGACACCGGCACGGTCACGGTGTGCTCCTGCCCGGCGTAGCGGACGTCAACGCTGCGTGCGAGCACCTGCTCGTCCGTCGCGAATCCCTCGGCGCCGAGGGTTCGGTCCGCTTCGTCGACCATCGCTGCGTAGCTCTCGGCCAGGCGGGCCGCGTCCAGGTCGGCGAGCAGCGTGACGGCGGTGCGGGCGAAGTCGTGCTGGACATCAGCCAACAGCATGCCGAACGCCGAGAATGCCCCCTGACCCGGCGGCACGATCACTGTGGGGATGGACAGCTCGTGCGCGACGTCGACCGCGACCAGCCCACCGCCGCCGCCGAAGGACAGTAGCGCGAAGTCCTTGGGGTCGCGGCCCACCTCGACGGTGATCGCCCGCACCGCGCCCATGATCTTGGTCGTCGAGATGCGCACGACGCCGCGGGCCAGGGCTCGGGGCGTCATGCCGAGCTCGGCGGCCAGAGGCTCGAGCGCGGCGATGGCCAACTTGTCGTCGAGCGTCAGCTGGCCGCCGAGCGGAGTGGCGGTACCGAGATAGCCGACGGCGAGCGCCGCGTCGGTGAACGTCGGCGCGGTGCCGCCCCGGCCGTAGGACGCAGGTCCCGGATCGGCTCCTGCGCTGTGGGGACCGACCTGCGGCGCGCCCGCGCCGTCCAGCCAGGCGATCGACCCGCCGCCTGCGCCGATGGTGTGGATGTACAGCGACGGGGTGTTGATCGGCAGCTGCTCGAACTCCGCGCCCTGGTGCAGCACAGGCTCGCCGTCCACGATCAGCGACGCGTCCAGGCTGGTACCGCCCATGTCGATCGTGATGAGGTTGGGCTCGTCGATCAAGGTGCTGAACGCGGCCGCACCGATCACCCCGCCGGCCGGACCGGACAAGATCAGGCTCACCGGCTGCTCACGGGCCGTGCTCGCGGTCATGGCGCCACCGCTTGAGCGGGTCATCAGGAACTGCCCGGTGAATCCGCCGCCGTGCAGCTCGCTCTCGAGGCGTTCGAGGTAGCGGCGCACGATCGGCTTGACGTAGGCGTCCAGCACCGCTGTGCTCGTCCGTTCGTACTCGCGGTACTCCCGGGAGAGCTCGTGCGAGAGCGTCACCGCGACCTTGGGCGCCACCTGGGCAAGGATGTCGCGCATCTGCAGCTCGTGGGCGGGATTCGCGTAGGAGTGCAGGAAGGCCACGGCCACCGAGTCATAGCCGCGCTCGGCAATCGTCGCCGCCACGGCGTGTGCCGCCTCGGCGTCGAGTGGCTGGTGCACCGATCCGTCGAACCGGCTGCGCTCGGACACCTCGAACGTGTCGTAGCGCTCGAGCAACGCGGGTGGCGGGCGATAGGTGATGTCGTAGTTGGTGCGACGGTCGGTGCGGCCGAGCAGGTAGACGTCACGGAACCCGGCGGTGCCGATGACCGCGGTGCGCGCTCCGGTGCGGGTGAGTAGCGCATTGAGTCCGAGCGTCGTCCCGTGAGTGAACAGCGTCACGTCCGACAGCGGGGCCCGGATCAGATCGAGGGCGTTCATGACGCCTGCGGTCGGCTCGGACGGCGTCGTCGGAACCTTGTCGAAGCGGAGCTCGCCGGTCGCCAGTCTCAGCTCGACGACGTCAGTGAACGTTCCGCCGACATCGATGGCGACACGGCTGGTGCTGGTCATCGGTTCTCGCCTTTCGGGTGGTCCACGCAGCCCAAGACAGGGACGAGTCGCCCAGATGGACGATTCGGTCGCGGCTCTGAGGCTGCGGAAACCGCACAGCACGCCTGTAGACACGACGACGAAACAGCGCTGTGCTAAGGCATATCAGTGCGGCAGCTGACCCAAGGTCCCGTTGTCCCAGGGCGCTCGGTCGCGCCCGGCCGGGTGGCGGTCAGCCGGAGGATCTCCGCCGGTTGGCGCGGCGGAGGGCTCGAACGCTGGCACAGGCTCGGACCGGGTGTCAACAACCTCGGCGCGTCGAGCGCGGCTGACAAATCGGGCAGTCGGTGATCGTGCACAGCGGCTGCTGTGGACGGTGTGCTCGGCGCACATTGGCGGCCCGAGGGCCGCAGTCAGCATTTCCGCACTCGACCACCCATGGTTTCCAGGAGTGTCCAGTGATCCGCAGTGTGCTGACCCTTCGTGCCGCAGCCGGACAGGCCAGTGCGCTGGAGACGTTCTACGCACAACACACGATCCTGGAGCGTGCCCGCGACTTCGTGGGGTGCCGAGATGCCCTGCTGCTGCGATCCGTCGACGGTGACCCAGCTACGTACCTCGTCATCGCCGACTGGGACACGGCTGCGGACTACCGGCGCTGGGTCGACGACCCGTGGCGGGCTGCTGTGTCCCGGCAGCTCGCCAGCTTTCTCAACACCGAGACGGACGAACCCGTCGTTGGCGGAGTCTTCGAGTTCGTGCCGGCCCGGTGAGGTTCCCACCATCCAACCGAGTCCCAGACCGTCCCGCAGACAGGACGCAGGCGTCCTTCCCAGCCCTCATAGGAGCACCAGTGACACGAGCTGTTCGACTCATGGCGGTCGGCGTGACCGCCGCACTCGCGCTGAGCGTCGCGGCGTGCAGCAAGCCTTCCAGCGGTGGGGGAAGTGGCGGGAGTGGGTCGACATCGGCCGTCTCGTCCGACAAACATCTGAGTATCGGCTTCTTCGGATTCGCCAAGGCGAACTCCTTCGCCCAGGCCGCGTGGGCCGGCGTCCAGTCCTACGCCAAGGCCCACAATGCGTCGACGACGTTCCTCGACTCCAACTTCGACGGCCCGACGCAGGTCAACCAGCTGCAGGATGCGGTGACCTCGAAGCGCTACGACGTCGTGATCATCCAGGCCAACGACGGCACCGCGATGGTCAACCCGGTCAGGCAGGCGGTCGCCGCGGGCATCACCGTCGTCGTCGAGTTCACCCCCATCGGCGGCAAGTTCGACACCGCCGCCGCGCAGGTGCCGGGCACGATCAACCTCATCGACGCGCCGACCGTCAACGGGGTGGGGCTGGCCAAGCTGGGCCGGGACGCCTGCAAGACCGTCACGGGTGGCGCGTGCACGGTCGCCTACCTGCAGGGCTTTGCCAACTACCCGCTCGACACGGCCCGTACCAAAGCAGCGGTCGACGCGCTCAAGGCCGGCGGCGCCACGGTGATTTCGAACCTGGTCGGCGGCTACACCCCCGACAGCGGTCGCGCCGCCATGCAGAACCTGCTGCAGTCGCATCCGGACGTGAACGTCGTCATCGGCTCGTCGCAGGCGCTCGAGGGCGCGACACCGCTCGCCAAGGGCAAGAAGATCGCCTTCGTCGGCAACGGTGGGTCGACCCAGGCCTTCGGCTTCGTCGGCGACGGCACCTGGTATGGCGTATACGACGTGCCGGAGAAGTCTGAAGGCGCCAAAGCGGCCGAGCTCGGCCTGGCCAAGGCCCGGGGCCAGAGCGTGCCGGAATCAACGGTGACCTGCACGGCGCTGACCACGTTCGAGTGCCTAGGCACCAAGCAGACCCTGGCGGGTCTCACCGCGGACTACTCCGACTGAGCCCGCGTCCGGCGCCAGCCGGAGGCCCGACCGTGATCGGCGCCTGATCGACAGGAGCAGCGTGATGACCGAAACGGCGACGCGTGCGCCCGCCATCTCGGTGCGCGGTATCGGCAAGAGCTACAGCGGCGTAAGCGTGCTGCGCGGCATCGACCTCGACATCGCTCCGGGCGAGGTGCACAGCCTGGTCGGGGAAAACGGGGCGGGCAAGAGCACGCTGCTCAAGATCCTCGGTGGGGCGATCCAGGCCGACCACGGCACGCTGAGCTTCGACGACGCGCAGGTTGCCATCGGCAGCCCGCGTGACGCGATCGCCCACGGGGTCAGCCTGATCACGCAGGAGGGCGCGCTCGTCCCGGCGCTGTCGGTGCTCGAGAACGTCTTCCTGGCGCGCTGGACCCAGACCGCCGGGGTGCGCCGGGCCCGGGCTGACCGCCGTCGATTCGACGAGCTGATCGAGCTCACCGGTTTCCGAGTCGATCCGCGTGAGCGGGTCGATCGGCTGCCGATCGGCGTGCAGCAGCAGGTCGAGATCCTGCGGGCACTGGCCCGCGGCGCTCGCGTGCTGGCGATGGACGAGCCCACCGCCGTGCTCACCGAGCACGAGAAGGACAAGCTGCTCGACCTGATCCGCGGGCTGGCCGCCGGCGGTACGACGGTGCTTCTCGTCTCCCACTTCCTCGACGAGGTGCTGGCTGTGGCCGACCGGGTCACCGTGCTGCGCGACGGGGCGCTCGTCCTGACCAGCGAGGCCGCTGCGCAGACCCCACGCACTCTGGTGCGGCACATGGTCGGCCGCGAGATCGACGTGCTCTACCCCGAGCCGTCCCCGGTGCCCGACGACGCGCCGGTCGTCCTCGCTGCCCGCGGGCTTCGGCGCGGGCTGGTGCGCGGCGTCGACCTGCAGGTGCGAGCGGGCGAGATCATCGGCATCGCCGGACTGGTCGGCAGCGGGCGCACCGAGACGCTACGGCTGCTGTTCGGAGCCGACCGGGCGACCGAGGGCGTCGTCGAGGTGGATGGCTCGGTGGTGGGCCGCCTGTCGCCGCGGCGCGCCATGGCAGCCGGCGTGGCGTTGGTGCCCGAGTCACGCAAGGAGCAGGGCCTGATCATGGCCCGGTCGCTCCGCGAGAACGTCGCGTTGTCCTCACTGCCGGAGCGCCGAATGGGGCCGTTCGTGCGGCGCTCATCCGAACGCTCGGCGGTTGAGGACGTGTCGTCGTCGGTCGACATTCGGGCGGCGACCAAGGACGCCGCGATCGAGACCCTGTCCGGCGGCAACCAGCAGAAGGCGCTGTTCGCCAAGTGGCTTTTGCGCTCCCCGCGGGTGCTGCTCGTCGACGAGCCGACCCGCGGCGTGGACGTCGCCGCGAAGAGCCAGATCCATCACCTCATCGCCGAGCTCGCCGCTGACGGGATGGCCGTCGTGTGCGTCTCCTCGGAGATCGAGGAACTACTGGCCCTCTCGCACCGGGTGCTCGTGCTGCGGCACGGTCGCGCGGTCGGTGAATTCTCGCGCGGTACGGCCCGGGAAGTCGTCATCGCCGCAGCGTTCGGAGACGAAGGAGAACAGGTGTGAGTGTCGACGCAGCCCCCCAGACGCCGGTGGCCACGGTGCCGCCGGCGGACGATCCCGTCATGCGTCGCGCCTTCCGGGTCCGCGACTACGGCATCGTTGTCGCCCTCCTCGCGATCGTGATCGCGCTCTCGATCAGTACCAACACCTTCCTCACGACGTCGAACATGATCAACTTGCTCGACCAATGCGCGGTTGTCGGGCTGCTCGCAGCCGGCGCGACGGTCTGCATCATCGGCGGCGTTTTCGACCTCACCGCCAGCGCCTCGCTCGCGCTGTCGGCGATCATCGGCGTGAAGATCGTGCGCGTCACCGACGTGGCGGTGGGTTTCGCCGGGGCGGTCGCGGTCGGGGCGGCGCTCGGGTTCATCACCGGCACGGTCGTCGTGCGCAGCGGCGTGAACTCCTTCATCGCCACGCTGGCCACCAGCATCATCTACCGGGGCCTCGCCGTGGTGATCACCGGCGGGGCGATCATCTACCCGCTCGCCAGCCAGGCTGCGGACTTCGGCACGCTCACCTGGCCGTCGTTGTTCAACCTCACGTCGGCCACCATGGTCTTCATCGTCGTCGTAGTGGTGATCGGCGGCGTGATCGCCGCGACCACGTTCGGCCGCCGCGTGTACGCAGTCGGCGGCAACGCTGAGGCGGCCCGGCTGTCCGGCATCCGGGTCGGCTCGATCCACGTGTCGGTCTACGTGATCAGTGGCATCTGCTCAGCCCTGGCCGGGCTGATCCTGGCCTCGCGGGCCGGCTCGGCCCAGTCGAGCATGGCTACCGGCATGGAGCTGAGCGCGATCGCCGCGGCGGTCATCGGGGGCACCAGCATTCTCGGCGGCGAGGGAGCGATCTGGCGCGGTGTCGTCGGCGCGTTCCTGCTGACGCTCATCGGCAACGGGTTCAACCTGCTCGGCTGGGACACGACCTACCAACAGGTGGTGCAGGGGTGCCTGATCCTGTTCGCGGTCACAGTTGACCGCTGGCTTCGCAAGCGCACGAGGTAGCGGCTATACGCTCGATCGATGCCGTCCCGTGCTGGCGAGCTCGCGCACGTCGGGGTGAGCCTGCGGCCGGACCGCTCGTACGCGGTCGTGGTGCACGGCTCCACCGTCGTGCCGATAGAGCCTGCCGCGCCGGCGCGTCCGGACCTCGAGGGCGTGATCGCCGCCGCAGTGGGTGCGGCACCGGGCATTCCGGCCGCGGTCACCGTGGATCTCTCGCCGGTGCTGCTCGACGCGGTCACCCGCACCGACAGTGACCTGCCCCAGGTGGCGGCGGTGCGGATCGTGCCGCGGGCGGCCACCGACCCGGCGCTGGCTCGTTCCCCGGCCGACGTGGTCGAGCGGCGCATAGCCCGGCGTTTCACCGTAGCCGGTGGCCACGACCTGCTCGGCAACGAGCTCTGCCCCCTGGACCGGGTCCAGCTCGCGACGGTCTGCGCCGAGCTGCGCGCCGAGGGCATCCGACACGTCGGGATCGTCGCCGCCGGCTCGCAGGCCCGCCCGGCCCACGAGCGCGACGTCGCCGACGCCGTGCAGGCCGCGGTTCCCGGCGCCCGGATCTCCGTGGCCAGCGACTACGGCGGGCAGGGGCTGGTGGCGCGCGAGGCGACCGTGGTGCTCGACAGCGCGCTGGGCGTGCTCGCCGAAGACCTGCTGGACCGCTGCGAACGCACCCTCGCCCGGCTGCCCGGCGCGATCGGGCTGCGCGTGGCCCGCGGCGACGGTGGCTATACGACGCCGTCACGGATCCGCGCCATGCCGGTCGTCGCATTCGGCGCCACCGACGCGCTGGAACTGTGCGGTGCGGCCCACCTCGAAGGACACGAGGACTGCCGCGTTCTGCTGCCGCGCCCGGGCGGCCAGGTGGCGGGCGAGGTGCGCCGCGGCCTGGCCCTCGTGCGTCCCGCCGAGCACGCCGGGATCGACACCGAGTTGGTCGTCCCTACTGCCATGCTGGCCCTCGAGCCGGACGCGCCGCCTGGCGGTCTACGGGCGCGGGTGACCGACGTGCCGGTGGTGCGGGCCCGATGGGAGCGCCATCTGCTGGCCTGCATCGGCGCCGCGGTCAGCCAGCCGACGTCGTGGCTGGACGAGTTCGCCTTCATCGAATCGGCGGCCGAGCTCGAGCGGGTGCGGCGCGACGCCGAGGAGCGGGCTACCGCCATCGTGATGGCCAACGGTGCAGCTCCCGGAACGGCCTACCTCGCCGAGGTGTCGACGGTGGCGGTGCCCTACAGCCCGTCCGGGACGGTGCGCATCCGGGTCCGGGTCGCCGGCGCGCCCGACCGCGAGCACGGCCGCCCGGCCGTGGTCGAGCCCGGGATCGGGGGGTCTGCGTGAGCGGGTCCGGCGGTGGCTACATCGGCGCGATCGCCTCGATCGGAGCCGAGGACGTCCCCGCGCTCTACCAGGGCGCGAAGTTCTACTCGCCCGCGGTGGGGGATGCGAGCCGGTCGTCGCTGACGTCCTGGCTCATCGGGTTGCTGGAGCGCAACGGGCCGGTCCCGCTCCGCCGGGTCGAGGCCGTCGACCCCGAAACCCCGTGCGTGTCGGTGTGCGTGCTGGGCTCCGGATCCGCGCTGGCCGACCTGCCGCCGGCCGGTGACGAGTTCGAGTCGGCCATCCGCCAGATCGAACGGCTGCAGGGCGTGCGCTTCGGGGCGGTGTACCCGCTGGCTGCTGCCACGGTCAGTGCACTCGTGCCCGTCGTGGCCGCGTCCCAACTCGGGGTGCCGTTGCTCGACGCCGACGGCATGGGACGGACCTACGCGCTGATCCACCACACTGCGATGC
Organism: Jatrophihabitantaceae bacterium; assembly: GCA_036502575.1. Lineage (GTDB taxonomy): Bacteria > Actinomycetota > Actinomycetes > Mycobacteriales > Jatrophihabitantaceae > DASXRA01. Next base: position 39,833 of record DASXYL010000026.1, read on the forward strand.
ACCTGGCCGGGATCTCCCCGACGCCGCTGGTCGCTCAGGGACCGACCGGCGAGAGCGTGCTCGTCGAGGTGCTGGCCGGACCGCGGGCCGACCGGCTGCTGCGGGCCAACGTCGACACCCTCGGCGGGTGGGCTGCCCTCGCCGCCTACCCAACCACGGCCGGCGTGCTGCGGCGGGCCGCCCTGCCCGGCACGGTATCGCGCATCGTCAACGTGGGCCGGCTGCTGCTCGAACCCACCGACCCGGATCTGCTCATCAGCCGCCTCAGCACCATCACCGGCTGCCGCCGCATCGGGCGGGGCCGCATCATCGAGCTCGAACACCTGAGCCGACTCAGCGACGTCACCGTCCCGGCGCACCCGTCCAGCCTGGTCGTGGAGGAGACCGGTGGCCTCGGCCGTCAGCTGCGCATCGAACTGCGCAGCGAGATCGTCGCGGTGTTCGCCGACGGAGCGCTGATCGCCGCGGCCCCGGACCTGCTTTGCCTGGTCGATGTCTCCCGGGGCGCGCTGGCGACCCTCGACAGTCTCGAACCGGGCGACCTGGTCGATGTCCTCGTGACCCCGGCCGACGCCATCTGGTACTCACCGGAAGGCATGGAGATGGTCGGACTAGCCTCGCACGGCATCCCGCTCGAGCACCCGCGGCGCCGATGAGTCGGCGACCGTCGACGCTGCCGATCACTCTCGGCGAGCTGACCAGCGTCGAACCGCTGGCCGCGGCCACCGCGCTGCATCTGGCCGACCCGTCGCGGCGGGTCGAGCAGGTGGTGCTCGCCGAGACGTTCGAACGGCTGCGCCGGGCGACTCCCCACGCGCTCGTGGTGCTCCACGACGAGGCAGCAACCGGAGGCTGGTCGCTGGCCGCCGCCCTGCACCTGGCCTGGGAGCGCAACATCTCGGCAGTCGTCGTGCCCCGCGCCGTTGCGGGGACGGCCGGCACCGCCCTGGCCCAACGGCTGTCCATGTCGCTACTGGCGATCGATGCCGACCCGGTCGACGTTGCCCTACAGGTAGCCGGCCAGGTCAGCGCTCCGGCCGCGGCGCGGGCGCTGCGGCAGGCTCTGTGCGCCGAGCGGCTGGCTGACCAGACCGGCATCCGTGGCATCCTCGGCGTCCTCAACAGCGAGCTCGAGACGGTGCCGGTGGCGCTCGTGGCGGGGGAGGCCATCCTCGCCGGACGCGCAGCCGCGGTGCAGGCGCGTGCCGATGTCGAGGCGGTCCAGGTCGAGGTGCACGGGCCAGGCGAACGGCCGTGGGCCCGGCTGGTGGCCGCGGTGCCCATCAACGGTCCCGCTGGGGCCGAGCAGGTCGAATCGCTCCTGCGGCTCGCCCGCCCGTCGCTGCAGGCCGCGTGGGCACAGACCCGGCTGGACTCCTCGACACATGCCGCGCACGAGCAGGCCGCCTTCGGGCTGCTGCGGCGACTGGCTACCGAACCGCCCGGCGACCTGGTCGCCGGCACCGCTGATGCCGGTGAGATCGACGCGCCGCCCTGGAGCAGCCAGCTCGGCTGGCAGGTCGACGGCACGAACCGGGCGGTGTGGTTCGCACCGGCGCGCCGCAGCGGTGAGCCGTCCGAGGAGCTCACCCATCTGGTCCGGGCCGCCTGGCAGCGCGGACGGAGCACCTGGCCGCTCATCGCCGAGGGCGACGGCTGGATCTCCTGGCACAGCAGCGCCGACCCGGACGACGTCGCGCCGCTGCGCCGGGCTCTGGGCGCGTTCCGTGAATCCGCCACCGCGCACGAGTTGGTGATCGGGGTCGGCCGCGCGCGTCCTGGCGTCGCCGGGCTGATGCGCTCGGTCGCCGAGGCTCGACTGGCCGCGCACGTCGCCCGCGAGGCCGGCCCGCCCGCGGTCCAGTGGTTCGACCAGGTGGGGACACCGGCCGCGCTGGCCTGGCTGCCGACCACCGAGATCGCGCAGGTCGCCGAGCTATGCCTCGACGACCTGATGGGCGCGCGGGATCGCGTTGCGCTCGTGCAGACGGTGCTGGCGGTGCTCGACTGCGGCGGGTCGCTCAGCCAGGCCTCGCGGCGCCTGGGCGTGCACCGCAACACCGTGTTGGCCCGGCTAGCGCGGGCCCGGCAGCTGGGGCTGACCTACGACGATCCGGCGCAGCGGTTGGCTCTGCACGTCCTCTGCTATGCCCTGGCCTCGCTGTGGGACGCGGCCGCCGACCCGCCGATGCCGTAGCGGGTCAGTGCCGTCTCGGCGGTGATGTTGCGGTCGAGCACGTCGGCCCCCACGCTCTCGGCCGAGCGCTCCACGGGATCTCCGTAGCCTCCTCCACCGCCGGTGGAGCACCGCACCACGTCGCCCTTCCTCAGCGCCAGGCCGTTCACTTTGAGGATGCGGCGCTCGTCCGGCCGTCCCGGGTTGATCACGACCTCGGGACCTACCGCATCCTCTCCGCCGAACAGCCCCCATGCCGGCTGGCGGGAGCGTTCGAACCACAGTGACACGGTCATGTCGGTCTGCGCCTCGTACTGCCGGATCACGCCGTTGCCGCCCCGCCAGCGGCCGGACCCGCCGGAGTCGGGGCGGATGCGGTACTCGGAGATGCGCCACGGGTAGCGCGTCTCGTGCACCTCGATCGGGATGTCTTTCAGCGAGCCGTTCACGTTGTTGATCAACGCGCTCTCGCCGTCCGAGCCGTTCCATGCCCCCCAGCCGCCGACGGTGGCCTCGAGGCTGACGAACTCGCGTCCGACGCGTGGATCGGTGCCCGCGGTGAGGATGATCATCGAGTCACCGTGACTGGCACCGGCTACATGGTCGGGCAGGGCGGGGGCCAGCGCCCGGGCCACCATGTCGATCAGCAGGCCCAGATGCGAGAAGTACCACTGGCATGCGGCGGGGGAACGGGCGCCGAGCACGGACCCCTCGCGCACCTGAGTGGTCATCGACCGGAACGAGCCGCCATTACCGGGCAGGTCCGGGCTGACCAGCAGCTTGTAGCCGACTCGCAGCGCGGAGACGGCCTGGGCGACGCCACAGTTCACCGGCCCCACCGTCTGGTCAGCCGACTCGGTCACGTCGAAGTCGATGTCCTCGCCCGACACGGTGATCTTGAGCCGGATCGGGACGGGCGTGTCCAGGTCGATGCCGTCGTTGTCGAGGACGCCCTCGGCGGTGTACACACCATTGGCGATCTTGGCGATCACGCCCCGCTCGAGCACCTCGGTCTGGCGGAAGATCTCGTCGCGCGCCAGTTCGAGGGTGCGCAGGCCGAACCGGCGCACGATCTCCTGCAGCCGCTTCTCACCCATCGTGATGCAGGCGATCATCGCGTGCATGTCGCCCGTGGTCGGGTACGGGAAGCGGACGTTGGTGCCGATCGTGTCGATGACGGCCCGGACGTCCTCGCCGCCCTCGACGAGCTTCTGCGGCCCGAGGCGCAGCCCCTCCTGGAAGATCGTCACCGAGTCCATCGAGCCGCCCGGATCCTTCGAGCCGACATCGATCCAGTGCGCGCGCGAGGCGGTGAAGCCGACCAGCGTGTCGTCGACGAAGACCGGTCCGAAGATGGTGACGTCGTTGAGGTGCGTGCCGCCGAGGTAGCTGTCATTGAGGATCCAGACGTCGCCGGGCTGCCACACCTCCCGCCCGAACTGCTGCTCGGTGGCCAGCGTGCAGGTTTCTAGATTGCCCAGGAAGATCGGCAAGCCGGCCGACTGCCCGAGCACCTGGTGGTCGGCGTCGAGCAGAGCCACCACGCAGTCGCCGCACTCGTAGATGATCGGCGTGTAGGCCGACCGGATCAGTGTGGCGTTCATGTCGTCGGCAGCCGAGTTGAGCGCGTTGCGGATGATCTCGACCGTCACGGGATCGACGTCGATCGCATCCAGGGTGGCTGTCATGCGCTGTCCTTCCGACGGATGACGAGTGAGCCGATGTCGTCGACGCCGATGGTGTGACCGGGCGGGACGACGGTGGTGGCGGTGTCCTCGACGACGACGGCGGGTCCGTCGAAGGTGTGGCCGACGAACAGGTCGTCGCGGCGCACCACGACCGATGCCCGCGGCTCGCCGTCGAACACGACTGCGCGGATCTCGTGGGGGAACTCCGGCGATGCCGCGGCCGGCCACTTCTGCGGCTCGGACTGGCCGACGTCGCCGAACGCCGCGGTGCGCAGCGTGACGAACTCGATCGGGGCCCCGAGGTTGGCGTGGCCGTAGCGCGACTCGTGCAGGTCGGCGAATCGCTGCGCGATCATGGTCAGGAAGTCCGGCTGGGCCGGCTCGTCTGCGTCGGTGAGCGGCACGGTGAGTGTGTACTCCTGCGCGGCATAGCGGATGTCGACGGCGTGCGCTGCCGAGCGCCGGTCGCCGGCGACGCCCTCATGGACGAGCGCATCCAGACCCCGGTTCTCCATTCGGCCCAGGGCGCCGGCCATGTCCGCGCCGTCCAGGTCGGCGTCGAGGTAGAAGTACGGCTCGGTGTAGTCCTGCCGGATCTGAGTCTGCAGCATGCCCCAGGCCGAGAACGCGCCGGGAAAGCGTGGCACCACCGTTTCGGCGATGCCCAGCTCGAGGGCGAGGAAGACCGCATGCATGGGACCGGCGCCGCCGAAGGCGACCAGCGCCGAGCCGCGGGGCTCGATGCCGCGTGAGACCGTGATGGTCCGGATCGCCTGGGCCATCTTGGAGTTCGCAACGTCGCAGATGCCCTCGGCCATCGCGGTGGGGCTCAGCTCGAACTGCGCGGCCAGCGCCGCGACCGCGTCGGTAGCCCGGCCCGCGTCGAGGGTCAACTGCCCCCCGGCGAAGCCGTTCGGGTCGATGCGTCCCAGCACCAGGTTGGCATCGGTGACTGTTGGCTCGGTGCCGCCGCGGCCGTAGCATGCCGGGCCGGGACGAGCGCCCGCCGAGCGAGGCCCGACGCGCAGGCCACCGGCCTCGACCCACGCCACCGAGCCGCCGCCTGCTCCGACAGTGTGGATGTTGACCACGCTCATGAGCATCGGCAGGCCTTCGAGCTGGGCTTCGGCGGACACGTCTGGTTCACCGTCGACGATCAGCGAGACGTCGAAGGACGTGCCGCCCATGTCGATGCCGATGAGGTTCGGACGTCCGGTCTGGCGGGACAGCTCGGCGCCGGCGATGGCGCCGCCGACCGGTCCGGACAGCAAGGTCTGCAGCGGGCGGCGGCGGGCCGACTCGGCCGTGAGGATGCCGCCGGAGGACTGCATGACGTGCAGCGGCACGCTGAGTCCTCTGTCGGCCAGTCGCTGCTCGAGATCAGTTAGGTAGCCCCGCACGATCGGGCCGGTGTAGCTCTCGACCACGGCTGACGAGGTCCGCTCGTACTCGCGCCACTCTTTGGCTGCCTCGTGCGAGGCCGACACGGTGAAGTCAGCGCCGAGCTCCTCGAGCAGGATCTCCCGGGCCCGCAGCTCGTGGGCCGGGTTCTTGTAGCTGAACAGGAACGCGACCGCAATCGCGCCGTGGCCGCGCTCGCGCGCGATCCCGGCCGCGTCGCGGACGGCCTGCTCGTCCAGCGGCGCCAGCTCGGTGCCGTCGGCGGCGAGGCGCCCGCCGATGCCGAGCACGTCGCGGCGGGGAACCAGCGGGGTCGGCTTGCGGTAGTGCAGGTCGTAGAGACGGGTCCGCGGTCCGCGAGCGATGTGGTAACTGTCTTCGACGCCGGCGGTGGCCAGTAGCAGGACCGGCACGCCGCGTCGCTCCAGGAAGGCATTGAGGCCCCGCGTCGTGCCGTGCACCAGGAAGTCGATGTCGGATGGCTGATCGACCACGGCGTCCAGACCGGCGAGCACGCCCTCACTCAGGTTGCTCGGCGTGGTCGAGCTCTTCGTCGCCGCGAAGACCCCGTCCCGCTCGTCGTACGTGACGACGTCGGTGAACGTGCCACCGATGTCCATCGAGACCCGGTACCGGCCCATAAACCCTCCTCAGCGTCAGAACCTCCTCGCAAGTTAGGGCGCGGTCTCGCCGCCGGACTGTGCGCGCGGCCTAGCTCGCGCCGGCGTGCGCGTGCGGTGCGCACGATCGCCTCCAGCCGGACTCGGCAGACTGCGGGAACACTGCCCGGCCAGGAGGAGGTCCGATGTCAACCGCGCCGTTTGGTGCCCCGGCGGCGGCTTCGGTCTCGGTCGCAGCTTCGCGCGGACGCGACCGCGGAGCCGAGATCGGCGCGGCGGTCGATGCGGTGATCGACTCGGTCGGGCCGGTCTGCGTCGCGGCCGCCGGACCCGCCCAGCGGCGGATCGTGTTCGAGACCACCGATAGCTCCACCCGGGCGACGGATGGGTGGATGCCGTTCACCGCGACGCCGGGGCAGCTCTCCGTCGACAAGGACGTGTTGCGGGTTGGGCTCGGGCCGGCTGCGCAGCTCACTGTCGAGCGCGCTCGGTTGGCCGCTGCCGCGGCCGGCTCTGTGCTGCAGCCCGGCGCGGTCGGGCTCGAGGTCCCCGACGGGCACGATGATCTCGTGGCCGCCCTGGTGGACGGGCTCGCCTCGGGCTACCCCGGACCCGGACCGGTGACCCTGCGAGTTCCCGCCGCACTCCTACCGGCCGCCGAGCAAGGCCTGCTCGCCGCGGACGTTGCGCGCCTGGCCCGGCTGCTGATCAGCGCGCCGGCCAACGTGCTTACACCGTGGGCCGCCGCCGAATGGGCGCGGCGCATCGCCGCCCGCGCCGGGCTCGGTTGCACCGTGCTGGGACCGGGCGAGGTGGCCGCCCAGGGCTTCGGGGCGCTGGCCGCCATCGGCGGCGGGTCGGCGAACGGGCCGCATCTCGTGCAACTGGACCATGCCGGCGACGGGGACCCCGCTGCCGCCGTCGTGCTCGTGGGCAAGGGCATCACCTTCGACAGCGGGGGACTGTCGCTGAAGTCGCCGGCGGCGATGCAGTCGATGCGCCTCGACGTCGCCGGGGCGGCCACCGTGCTCGCGGTCATGGCCGGCCTGCGTCGAGCTGCCTGCCGCGTACCGGTCCGGGCCGTGCTGCCATTCGCCGAGAACCTCCCCGGCCCGGGCGCCGCCCGTCCCGGCGACGTCGTCACGGCCTGGAACGGCACCCAGATCCAGATCCTGGACACCGACTTCGAAGGACGAGTCGTGCTGGCCGATGCCCTCGCCCTGGCCGCGTCCACTCGTCCCGACCTGATCGTCGATCTCGCCACCCTCACCTACCAGGCCGAGATCGCGCTCGGCCCGCAGATCGCAGCGGTGTTCGGTCGCGACGAAGTGGCGCTCGCGCGCGTGATGCAGGCGGGAGCGGCGGCCGGCGAGCCGTTGTGGCCGCTGCCCTGGGCCGAGCGCTACCTCGAGCAGGTTCGAACCGCATCAGGGGTGCGCAACCATCCGCTGCACGACTCCGGACGGGCCATCACGGCCGCCCTGTTCCTCGGCGAGTTCGTGCCCGAAGATCAGCCCTGGGTGCACTGCGACATGACCGGCCCCGCCTGGTCGGGTGATGCCTCGCACGACGGAGCGACCGGCTTCGGAGCCCGCACGCTCCTGCGGCTGCTCGCCCAGCTATAGACCAAGACGGATGATGATGACCCCGCAGCTGTCCGCCCTGGTGTTGCCCGACCGCCACCCACCCGCCGTGTTCCTCGCGGATGTTGTCGAGGCCGAGCGGGCCGGCGTTCGCACGGTGTGGACGTACGACCACCTGACCTGGACCCAGCTGGCGGACAGCCCTTGGTACGGCAGCGTGCCACTGCTGGCTGCCGCAGCAGTGCGTACGAAGCGGGTGCGGCTCGGCGTCCAGGTCGCCAGCCCCAACTTCCGCCATCCGGTGCCGTTCGCCAAGGAGTTGATGACGCTCGACCAGCTAACCGGCGGCCGGCTCGAGGTCGGCCTCGGCGCGGGCGTCGAGGGGGCCGACGCGCTGGTTCTCGGCGATCCGCCGCGCACCCGGCGCGAGCGCAGCACCCGGTTCGCAGAGTGGATCGCTCTCCTCGACGTGCTGCTGCGCGAACCGGTCACCACCCATCGCGGCGAACGGTTCAGCGCGATCGACGCGCACCAGCTGCCGGGCTGCGTCCAGGCGCCGCGTGTGCCGTTCACCGTGGCCGGCGCGGGGCCGCGCGCGCTGGGTCAGGTCGTGCGGCACGGCCAGGCATGGGTCACCTACGGGCCGTACGGCCCGGCGGTCGAACCTGACAGGTGGTTCCCGGCACTCGAGCAGCAAGCTCGCCGGCTGGATGACCTGCTCGCCACGGCCGGCCGTGAGCCGGACGAGGTACGCCGGATCGCTCAGTTTGCGCTCGACGTGCAATGGCCGTTCACCAGCGCGGAGCGGTACGCCGACACCCTGGGTCGCTTGGCCGGGCTCGGGTTCACCGAGGTCACCGTGCACTGGCCGCGGCCGGACGGGCGTGGCCTGCCCGCGTCGGCGCTGCCCCTCGTTGCCGCCGCACACGGCCTCTGATCAGGAGCGGAGTGCTGGAAGAACAGCAGAGCCGGACATGCGGGCGCCAAGCGCATCCGGTGACGCGGCCCGGGCAGCGCGTGCACGATCAGTCGACGAGTGCGGCCATCCTCCGTCCTGGCCAGGCGCCGCGTGCCGATGCGGCTATCGTGGCGCGGATCTCGCCCAGCAACTCGATGCTCAGGGCGACCTCATCACCGGCGACGAGCCACGGGTACTCCTGCGAGGAGTGGCGCAGCGACAGCTCCAGGATGCATCCGCCCTGACAGGTGCCGCTGCCGATGATCGAGGCGGCCTCGACCTCGGAGTTCCAGGAGGAGTAGGAGATCAGCTCCTCGAAGGACCAGTACGCCGAGGTCCAGCGGTCGGCGCCGTATCGGCGTCCGTTGACCGCTGAGGTCATCTCCAGGTCGTAGCCGTTGCCCTCGCGGCGGTGCTCGATCTCGTCCGGGGTCACGAAGATCGGCCCGAGCGACGAGCCGAAGTCCTTGCCCTTGAACGGGCCGAGCTTTCCGTCCATTTCGCGAAACTGCAGGTCGCGCGCGGACCAGTCGCTGAGCACGGTGAAGCCGGCGATGTATCGCGTGGCCTGTTCGGGGGTGAGCGAGCGGGCCGGCCGACCCATCACCGCGGCAACCTCGAGCTCGAAGTCCATGTTGATGCAGCCGCCCGGAATCTCGATCGGGTCGCGCGGGCCGCGGATGGTGGCGGTGTTGCTGAAGTAGCCGATCGGCTGCTCGTACCAGACGTCGGGACCGCGGGTCATCCCCATGCTTCGCCAGGCGGGCAGGACGTGTTCCTCGAAGATCATGAAGTCGCGCATCGCGACCGGCTCGACGGGCTTGAGCAGCTGCAGGTCGTCGACGTGCTGCTCACCGGCCGGGTTGGCGTGGATCGCTTCCCCGAGCCGGGCGAGTGCTTCGCCGTCGTCCCCGAAATGCGCTTCGAGTCGGGATTCCTCGGCAGCGAGTTCGACGACGCCGTCGGCGCCCAGGACGCCGATTCGAGGCCCGCGCGGAGTATGTGCTCTGACGAAACGCATTGTGTCCTCCAGAAGTGGAGTCAAGGATTTTCTGCATGATAATCGATTTTCAGCATGATGGACGTCATCTACCACATAGATCGTTTCGGGCGTGCTACGGTCCAAGCAGGCTTGGTACGCGGACGAGGGGACCATTGATGCGGGAGCAAGCGGCTGGCCGCAGCCTGTCGCGAGCAGTCTTCGCCGACGTGCGCGCGGAGATCCTCGCCGGGGTCTACCCGCCGGGATCGAAGCTGAGCCCCAAGACGATCGCTGCCGGGGCCGACGTCAGCCTTTCGGTGGTGCGCGAAGCACTCACCCGGCTGGCCGAGCAGGGCCTCGTGGTCGCCGAGCCGCAGCTCGGGTTCTCGGTCGTGAACCTGGACCTCGACGACGTTCGCGACATCAACCGGGTTCGGATCCTGATCGAGGGTGCCGCGTTCCGCGATGCAATCGAGCACGCGGATGTCGAGTACGAGGCTCGGGTACTGGCCAGTCATCACCGGCTGGCGCGCACCCGGGTCTGGGCCGACGACGAGGGCAAGACCGTCAACGAGGACTGGGCCCGCGCGCACGCCCAGTTCCACAGCGCGCTGCTCAGCGCCTCGCCGAGCCCGCGGCTGCGCGATCTCGCCGACGGGCTGCGCGAAACGGCCGAGCTGTTCCGGCGCTGGTCGGGCAGCTTCACCGCTGGCCAGGGACGACGCGACGTAGCCGTCGAACACGAGGGGCTGATGCAGGCCGCGATTGCGCGTGACGCCGATCTGGCCGTCGAGCTGCTCGCCGATCACATCAACAAGACCACCGACCTGCTGGCCCGGTACGTCGAGGCGAACCAGGACGAGGTGACGTCTCCGGTCGGCCGGCGCAACGGTCGGGCGCGGGCATGAGCTCGAGTCGTCACGAGCATCGGGAGCTCGGTCCGCCGCGGCTGGTCGAGGTGGCCGATCGGGTCTTCGCCTATGTCCAGCCCGACGGTTCGTGGTGGATCAACAACGCCGGGTTCGTCGCGGGCGAGGCGTCGACGATCTGCATCGACGCCTG
>DASXYL010000027.1:0-52210 GCA_036502575.1 Jatrophihabitantaceae bacterium
GCCATCGGCACAACGGTGAGCGCGTCCAGGTGCAATTTGCGCATCTGCGGGGAGGCGGCTGGATCCCAGCCCTGCACAGTCACCCACTGGTTCGGCGCGAACTCCCAGGCCAGGGTGGGCACCTGGTGCTTGTTGGGCACCTTGTCGACCTCGTCCGCGGACGCTGTGGCGTCGGCGAAGTAGCCGCGCTGGCCCTGCACATTGACCGGCCGGCCCCGCTGCACGGTCGCCGGGTCGTATCGGCCTGGGGCGTAGGCGACGGCGCCGCTGGGGTCGATGCGTGATGGTGAGCCGGGCGAGGACGTCGTCGGGTTCGCTGATGTCGCGCGCTTCCTCGGTCAGGACCGCGCGCAGGTCGGATTCGGTGATCATGTCGGTAACTCCTGTAGGCGAGTGATTTCGACGCGCAGCGTCGCGAGGGCCCGCGAGGCGTGCGAGCGCACCGTGCCGGCACTGCAGCCGAGTTCGTCGGCGATCTCGGCGTCGGTCAGCCCGGCGTAGTAGCGCAGCACGAGCACCGCACGTTGCCGCCGTGGCAGCCCGGCCAACTCCGTCCGCAACCAGTCGTGTTCGGCGTGGCGGTCGGCGTGGTCGGACTGCGGCGGCGGCTCCGGCAGGACAGGCGTCGGCCGCTGACGGAACCACTTGCGTCCCCAGCTGAGGTACTCGTTGACGGCCATCCGTCGGGCGTAGGCGCCGAGGTGGTCGATGTCGCTGAGTGAACTCGTCGAAGTCCACGTCTGCTCCCTCCGGACATCAGCCTGTCACGTACTAGATGCGTTTCGGGTCCGATGTGTTGAGTCGACGGGCTGGTGCGACGATGCCGGGATGAACCGCCGCCAGATCGCCGTGCTGGTCGTCGGCGCGGTGGGCGCTCTCGGCTTCGCCGGGTGCGACGGCCACCACGACGAGCGGCCGGCGCCGACGCTCCATGTCACCGTCACCCACACCGTGACTCCGTCGGCGCCGCAGCTGCCCCAGCCATCCCGGCCGCGGACGGTGACCGTGATCGGCTCGGGCGACGTGCTGATCCATCCGCCGGTGTGGGAGCAGGCCGCCGCCGATGCGCGCGCCGAAGGTCGCACCGGGTACGACTTCGGGCCGATCTACGCGTCGGTGGCATCGCGGACCCGGGCGGCCGATGTGGCGATCTGTGAGCTGGAGACACCGCTCGCTCCGCCGGGCGGCCCGTTCCAGGGCTACCCGACGTTCAGCGCACCGCCGCAGGTGCTCACCGCGCTCCGCGGCGCCGGGTACGACAGCTGCACCACGGCGTCCAATCACACGATCGACCAGGGGTTCGCCGGTTTGAAGCGGACGCTCGACGAGCTGGACGCCGCCGGGCTCAAGCACACCGGTAGCGCACGCACGCCGACCGAGGCGGCTCGCGGGCTGATCATCACGCTGGGCAACGGCGCTCGCGTGGCCCAGCTGGCGTACTCGTTCGGCTTCAACGGGCTGACTCGCCCGGCCGGACAGGAATGGTCGGCCAATCTGACCGACGTGCCAACGATCCTCGCCGCGGCCCGTCGCGCGAAGGCGGCCGGCGCCGACATCGTCGTGCTGAGCCTGCACTGGGGCGTCGAGTACAACCATGGGGTCACCGACGAGCAGGTGGCCCAGGCGCACGCCCTGCTCGCCTCGCCCGACATCGACGTGATCCTCGGCGACCACTCCCACGCCGTCGAACCGTTCGAGCGCATCAACGGCAAGTGGGTCGCCTACAGCATGGGCGATCAGATCTCGCGGCACGCCGAGATTCGTAACGACGACCGCGAGGGCGCGATGCCGCGCTTCACGTTCACCGAGGTGGCACCGCACACGTGGAAGACCACGTTGGCGGAGGCGATCCCGACCTGGGTCGACGTCGCCCCGAACGTGCGGCTGATCGATCTGCCGGCCGCCCTGGCGTCATCCGCCCCGTCGGCGGCCGTGCGCGAGGGCTACCAGGCGGCGCACCAGCGCATCGCCGGCTACCTAGCCCCGCGCGGCGCCGTCAAGGACGGCCTGATCATCCGCTGACGCGCCCCGTGTGGCACGGTGCTGAGGTGGACGACTACCGCACCATGAACCGCGCCAGCTGGGACGAACGCGCTCCGGTGCACGCGGCGTCGGCGTTCTACGACTTGGACGGCTTCGTCGCCGACCCGGCGGCCCTGAGCTCGGTGGTCCGCTTCGACCTGCCGCGGCTGGGCGACATCGCCGGGCTGCGCGGCGTGCATCTGCAGTGCCACATCGGCACCGACACGATCTCGCTGAGCCGGCTCGGGGCCTGCATGACCGGGCTCGACTTCTCCGGAGCGGCGATCGCCGAGGCGCGGGGCCTCGCGTCCCGGGTCGGGGCCGACACCGAGTTCGTCGAGACTGACGCGTACGACGCGGTCGACGTCCTGGGCGCTGCGCAGTTCGACCTGGTGTTCACCGGCATCGGCGCGCTGTGCTGGCTGCCTGACATCCGGCGCTGGGCGAGCGTGGTCGCGGCCCTGCTCAAGCCGGGCGGGCGGCTGTTCATCCGCGAAGGGCATCCGATGCTTTCGGCCGTCGACGAGGAAGACGGCCGGATCGTCGTCGTGTACCCGTACTTCGAACGTTCCGAGCCGACCGTGTTCGGAGACCAGAGCTCGTACGTCGAGACCGAGGTCAGCTTCCAGCACACAGTCAGCCATATGTGGAACCACGGCCTCGGCGAGATCGTGACCGCGCTGCTCGACGAGGGCATGACGGTGACCCAGCTCGTCGACCACGACACCGCGCCCTGGGAGGCGCTGCCCGGACAGATGGAACAGGTCGGCGAGCTCGAGGAATGGCGGCTGATCGACCGGCCGTGGCGGCTGCCGCTGACGTACACCCTGCAGGCTACGAAGACCTGAGCGGGCGCGCTAACCCAGTCGCGTGACGCTCCTCGTGCATGGCACGGTGATCGTATGGACGATTACCGGACGGTCAACCGGGCCAACTGGGACGAGCGGGCCCCCGTGCACGCGGCCTCGGACTTCTACGGCTTCGATCGCTTCGCCGACGACCCGGCGGAACTGAGCAACGTCGTTCGCTTCGACCTGCCGCGGCTGGGCGACATCGCCGGGCTGCGCGGCGTGCATCTGCAGTGCCACATCGGCACCGACACGATCTCGCTGAGCCGGCTCGGGGCCCGCATGACCGGGCTCGACTTCTCCGCCGCCGCCATAGTCGAGGCGCGACGCCTCGCCTCTTTGGCCGGCGCCGACACCGACTTCGTCGAGAGCGAGGTCTACAAGGCGGTCGACGTCCTGGGCGCTGCGCAGTTCGACCTGGTGTTCACCGGGATCGGCGCGCTGTGCTGGCTGCCGTCCATCCGGCGTTGGGCGAACGTGGTCGCGACGCTGCTCAAACCTGGAGGACGGCTGTTCATTCGGGAAGGGCATCCGATGATGTGGGCGATCGACGAGGCACACCGTGATCGGATCGTCGTCGACTACCCGTACTTCGAGCGTCCCGACGCGGTCGTGTTCGACGAGCAGGGCAGCTACGCCGATGCCGGCGCCCGGTTCGAGAACACGGTCACGCACAGCTGGAATCACGGGCTGGGCGAGGTCGTCACCGCGCTGTTCGACGAGGGCCTGACGCTGACCCAGCTCGTCGAGCACGACTCCGTGCCGTGGGAGGCGTTGCCCGGTCAGATGGAGCAGGCCGGCGAGCTGCAGGAATGGCGCCTCGTCGAGCGGCCGGACCGGCTGCCGCTCACCTATACGTTGCAGGCGGTCAAGCCCGCGTGACCGTAGCTGTGCGAACGGCACGGCCGGACGACTACGAGGCCATCGTTTCGGTCGTGGACGAGTGGTGGGGCCGGCCGCTCGCCCGGATGCTGCCCCGGCTGTTCCTCGACCACTTCCATGCGACGTCGCTCGTCGCGGAGGACGACGGTGCGCTGGCCGGCTTCCTGATCGGGTTCTACTCGGCGTCGGCGCCCGACCGGGCCTACGTCCACTTCGTGGGAGTCTCCCCGGCGGCGCGACACTCCGGCCTCGCGCGGCGTCTGTACGAGACGTTCTTCGCCGCCGCTGCCCAGCACGGCGCCACGTTGGTCAGCGCGATCACGTCGCCGGCCAACACGGCCTCGATCGCGTTCCATCGCGCGATGGGCTTCACGGTGCGCGGCCCGGTGCCCGACTACGACGGTCCCGGCGTCCACCGTGTCGTCTTCGAGCGGGCGCTGTGACCCGGCTGGAGACCGAACGGCTCGTGCTGCGCCAGTTCGTCGCCGACGATGTTGCCGCCGTGCATGAGTACGCGTCCGATCCGGAGGTAACTCGGTTCACGACGTGGGGGCCGAACACGTTCGAGACCACACGTGAGTTTCTGGCCACCGTGCTGGCTCGGCCCGCCGGCGGCGACGAGTTCGGGTTCGCGATCACGCTGCGCGACAGCGGCCGGCTCATCGGCTCGGTCGGCATCGGCGTCTGGAGCGACGAACACCGGCGCGGTGAGTTGGGCTACGTGCTGAATCGTGCGTACTGGTCGCTCGGATATGCGACCGAGGCGACTCTCCGGCTCGTCCAGTTCGGGTTCGACGAGCTGGATCTGCATCGCATCGAGGCCACCTGCCATCCGGACAATCGTGCGTCGGCCCGCGTGCTGGAGAAGGTCGGCTTCCAGTTCGAGGGCCGGCTGCGCGACCACATGCAGGCGCGCGGGGAGTGGCGCGATTCCCTGCTGTACGCGACGATCCGCGCTGACTGACCGCGCGCCACTACCCTCGTAACAGCCATGTCCACACCCCCGTCCCGCGCCGAGCTCCGTGAGCGGCTCGTCCGGTTGACGCTTCGGGACGAGGCGCGGTTCGGGCGCCGCCTGGAGCGGGCGCGGGGTCGCGCTCTGGGTCAGGTGGCTGAGCAGATAGAGCGAGCCGAGCGCGTCGTCGCGCAACGGGCAGCGGCCGTGCCGGTGATCACCTACCCGGCGCTGCCGGTCGCCGAGCGGCGCGACGACATCGCGGCGGCGATCCGCGACCACCAGGTCGTGGTGCTGGCCGGCGAGACCGGCTCGGGCAAGACGACGCAGCTGCCCAAGATCGCGCTCGAGCTCGGACGCGGCATTCGCGGGACGATTGGCCACACGCAGCCCCGCCGGCTGGCCGCCCGTACGGTGGCGCAGCGCATTGCCGACGAGCTGGCGACCCCGCTCGGCGACGTCGTCGGCTACACGGTGCGATTCACCGACCAGGTCAGCGATCGGACGCTGGTCAAGGTGATGACCGACGGCATCCTGCTGGCCGAGATCCAGCGCGACCGCGAGCTGCTGCGCTACGACACGATCATCGTGGACGAGGCGCACGAGCGCAGCCTCAACATCGACTTCCTGCTGGGCTATCTCACGTCACTTCTGCCCCGGCGGCCCGATCTGAAACTGATCGTCACGTCGGCGACGATCGATCCGCAGCGGTTCTCGGCGCACTTCGGAGGGGCGCCGATCGTCGAGGTGTCGGGACGCACCTATCCGGTCGAGGTCCGCTACCGGCCCCTCGACGCCGACGTGTCCACTGTGGACAGTGATGACCCGGACGATCCCGACCACGAGATCGTGCACCGCGTCCAGGCGCGTGACCAGACGGAGGGCATCACTGACGCTGCCCGCGAGCTGATGCGCGACGGGCCGGGCGACATCCTCGTGTTCCTGTCCGGGGAGCGCGAGATCCGCGACACGGCCGAGGCCCTGCGTGATCTGGACGCCGAGATCCTGCCGCTCTACGCGCGGTTGTCGACGGCCGAACAGCACCGGGTGTTCGCGGCGCACACCGGCCGGCGCATCGTGCTGGCCACCAACGTCGCCGAGACGTCGTTGACCGTGCCGGGCATTCACTACGTGATCGATCCGGGCACGGCCCGCATCTCGCGCTACAGCCGCCGGACGAAGGTGCAGCGACTGCCGATCGAACCGATCTCACAGGCGTCGGCCGGGCAGCGGGCCGGGCGATGCGGCCGTACCGCCGACGGTATCTGCATCCGGCTCTATTCGGAACGCGACTTCGACGGACGGCCCGAGTTCACCGAGCCGGAGATCCTGCGCACCAACCTCGCCTCGGTGATCCTGCAGATGAAGGCCCTGGGGCTGGGCGATCTGGATCGGTTCCCGTTCGTCGAGCCGCCCGACCGACGTTCCGTACGCGACGGTATGGCCCTGCTGCAGGAACTCGGCGCCCTCGACGCCGGCAACGCGCTCACCGACACCGGACGGCAACTGGCCCAGCTGCCCGTCGACCCGCGCATCGGCCGCATGATCGTCGAGGCCCAGCACGAGGGCTGCGTCCGCGAGGTGATCGTCATCGCGGCGGCGCTGTCGATCCCCGATCCGCGCGAGCGTCCACTCGACCAGGAGGACGCCGCTCGCCAGAAGCACGCCCGCTTCGCCGACGAGCACTCCGACTTCATCGGCTACCTCAACCTGTGGAACTACCTGCGCGAGCAGCGTGACGAGCGCAGTGGCAACCAGTTCCGGCGGATGTGCCGGGAGGAGTTCCTGCACTACCTGCGGATTCGCGAGTGGCAGGACCTGGTTGGACAGCTGCGCCAGATCGCGAAGTCGCTCGACATCACCGAGTCGGATCAGGAGGCCGACCCCGCCCGCATCCACAACGCCCTGCTCCCCGGGTTGCTCTCGCACGTCGGCCTACGCGCTGAATCGAGGGAGTACGTCGGCGCGCGCAATTCGCGATTCGTGATCGCCCCCGGCTCGACCCTGGCCCGGCGACCGCCGCCGTGGGTGGTGGCCGCCGAGCTGGTCGAGACGAGTCGCCTCTACGCCCGGGTGGCGGCCCGCGTCGATCCGGCCGCGATCGAGCGCGCCGCCGGGCACCTCGTCGTGCGCACCTACAGCGAGCCGGAGTGGGACCGACGGCGCGGCGCTGTCATGGCCCGCGAGCGGGTGACGTTGTACGGGCTGCCGCTGGTCGCCGGGCGACGGGTGCAGCATCCGGACGCGGAGGAGTCGCGAGAACTGTTCATCCGGCACGCCCTGGTCGAGGGCGACTGGGACACCCGGCACCAGTTCTTCCATGACAACCGCGCCCTGCTGGAGTCGCTGCGGGAGCTGGAGGAACGCACTCGGCGTCGCGACCTGCTCGTCAGCGACGACGAGCTGTTCGCCTTCTACGACCAGCGAATTCCGTCCGACGTGGTGTCGGCGCGACACTTCGACACCTGGTGGAAGACGGCGCGCCGCGAGTCTCCTGCTCTGCTTACCTATACGCAGCAGGACGTGCTGCGGGGCGAGGTGGCCGACGAGCAGCCCGACGTGTGGCGTGACGGCGACGTCGACCTGCCGGTCACGTACCGGTTCGACCCGAGCGCCGCCGACGACGGCGTGACCGTGCACGTGCCGCTGGATGTGTTGGCCCGGGTCGGCGGGGCTGATTTCAGCTGGCAGGTTCCGGCCCTGCGCGAGGAGCTGGTGACAGCGCTCATTCGCGCGCTGCCGAAGGAGCTCCGGCGCAATTTCGTCCCGGCGCCGGACACCGCACGGGCCGTGCTCGCCAACCTCGACCCCGGCGGCGAGCCGCTGCTCGAAGCGGTGCAGCGGGAACTGCATCGGCGCACCGGCATCCTGGTGCCGCTGGACGCGTTCGACCTGGAGAAAGTGCCGGCCCACCTGCGTGTGACGTTCGCGATCGAGGACGCGAACGACGCCGTCATCGCGCAGGGCAAGGACCTCGGCGCGTTGCAGGCCCAGCTAGCGGTACCCGCCCGGGCGGCCGTCGCCGACGCCACCGGACTGGAGCGGGACGGCCTGCACGACTGGCCCGATGACCTCGACCCGCTGCCTGGCACCGTCGAGCAGACTCGGGGCGGTCACACCGTCCGTGGCTATCCGGCGTTCGTCGACGAAGAAAAAGCCGTCGCCATAAGGGTTTTCGCCACCGAAGCGGAGCAGGCGGCGTCGATGCGCCCCGGCGTTCGCCGGCTGATCCGGCTCACCGTGCCCTCGCCCGCCAAGGGCATCGCGCTCACTCGGCGAGCCCGGCTGCTGGGCGTGGCCGACACGCTCGACGACTGCGCGGACGCCGCCGTCGACTCGCTGCTCGGTGAGCTGCCGTGGGACCGCGCGGCGTTCAGCGCCGCCCGGGATGGTGTGCGGGCGCGGCTCCCGGCCGCCACGCAGGACGTCGCCGCCCTGGTCGAGCAGGTGCTGGCGGCGGCGCAGGAGGCCCGGTTGGCGTTGCGGGCCGAGCCGACACCGGCCCAGGCCGACGCCGTGATCGACATGCGGGAGCAGCTCGTGGCGCTGCTGCCCAGCAACGTCGCCACCGCAGCCGGCCGGGCCCGCCTGCGTGATGTCGCGCGCTACGTGCGAGCGATCGGACGACGGGTCGAGAAGCTGCCCCGCGAGGTCGACGTCGATCGGGCGCGGATGCAGCGCGTGCACCAGGTGCAGGCGGCGTACCGCGATCTGGTCAAGGCGCTGCCGGCCGTCCGGACCGGCGCCGCCGACGTCCAGGACATCCGGTGGCTGATCGAGGAGCTACGGGTGAGCCTGTTCGCCCAGCAGCTGGGCACCGCGCGTCCGGTGTCCGAACAACGGATCTATCGTGCGATCGACGCGATCCGCCCGTAGTGGATACGCCGGACCCTTGCCGCATAAGGACTATTAGCCCACTGATGAATGCGTCATGAAACAGGTGGCGCCTACACTGCCCCGCGACCACTCAACCTGGGGGCGTCATGCGACGGTGGGCCGAATTCGTACTGCATCATCGCAAGGCAGTAGTCATCATCTGGGGCGTCATCCTTGTCGCCGGCATCGCGCTGGCCAGCAAGACGACCAGCCGGCTGACGGTCGACTTCTCGCTGCCGGGCCAGCCGGGCACCGAGACCGCGCACAAGATCAAGGACACCTTCGGCAGCGGCGGTGACACGTCGCCCTACATCGCCACGGTGACTTTGCCGGCCGGCCAGACCATCACCGGGCACGAGGCCGACGTGGCCAAGACGTTCGACGCGGTCGGCGCCGGGGTGCCCAACGTCCGGGTCATCGATGAGGCCAATACCGGCGACAAGGCCTTCCGGACCAAGGACGATCGCACCGCGTACGCCTACGTCTTCTACCGGTTCAACCCCTCACCGACAGCCAAGCTGCAGACTACGGCGATCCGATCGGCGCTCGAGAAGGCCATGCCCGCCGGCTCCGTTGCCGGCGTCACCGGCGAGGAACCGCTCGCGGCCGGCAGCGACGACAACAGCGGTCCGGGCGTGCTCGGTGAGACGCTGCTCGGTGCGGTGGGCGCCCTGGCCGTGCTGGCGTTCGTGTTCGCGTCGTTCCTCGCGTTCTTGCCGCTGGTGGTCGCGGCGGTGTCGATCCTCACGTCGTTCCTGTTGCTGCTGCCGTTGACCTACATCATGGACGTGTCGTTCATCGTCCAGTTCCTCATCGCCCTGATCGGGCTCGGCGTCGCGATCGACTACTCGCTGCTGTTCGTCAATCGATGGCGGGAGGAACGCGACCACGGCCGGGAGAACCACGACGCGGTCATCGTCGCGATGCAGACGGCCGGTCACGCCGTCGTGTTCAGCGGCGTGACGGTGGCGATCGGCTTGCTGGCGCTGGTTGTGCTGCCCGTGCCGTTCATGCGCAGCATGGGGGTCGGCGGCGCGTTGATCCCGCTCGCCAGCGTGATGGCGACGTTGACGTTGACGCCGGCGATCCTCGGCGGCATCGGTCCGCGCGTCGACTGGCCGAAGATCCGGCACGAGAACCGGGCCAGCCGGGCGTGGAGTCGCTGGGCCGCCGGCGTCGTGCGGCATCGGTGGCTCGCTGCGATCACGGCGCTGGCGGCACTGTTCGCCCTGTTCGGCGTCTTCCTCGGCGCCAAGATCGGCGTCGCGTCCTCGGACTCGCTAGCGCACAACGGCAAGGCGTACGACACCCTGCAGGTGCTCGAACGGGGCGGCCTGCCGACGGGCGCTCTCACGCCGATGGAGGTGCTGGTCTCCAGCGATCAAGCTCGACCAGCCGCTGATCGGCTCGGCCAGATCGACGGAGTCCAACACGCGCTCGTGCCGACCGGACCGGCGGGCACCCGGGCCGGGCAGAGCATCGTGCTGCTCATCCCGGACAAGGAGACCGTCAACTCCAAGAGTGTCGGCGTCGTGAAACGCGTGAAGAGCGCGGCGAAGGATCTGCCCGGCGTGGTCGGGGTCGCCGGCATCGGCCCGGCGCAGATCGACTTCATGCACGCCGTGTACGGCAATTTCCCGTTGATGCTGGCGTTGATCGCTCTGTTGACCTACGTGCTGCTCGTGCGCGCGTTCCGGTCGATACTGCTGCCGTTCAAGGCGGTGCTGCTCAATCTCATTTCGGTGGCCGCGACGCTCGGGTTGATGGTGCTGTTCTGGCAGCACGGCATCGGTTCGCAGGCGATCTTCGGTATCCACGCGACGGGCGCGATCACGTTCTGGATCCCGCTGATGATATTCGCGTTCCTGTTCGGCCTGTCGATGGACTACGAGGTGTTCATCCTGTCGCGGATCCGGGAGGAGTACGACGGCGCCCGCTCGACGAACGCCGCGGTGGTCGAGGGCATCGGACGAACCGGGCGGCTGGTCACGAGCGCCGCCCTGATTCTGTTCCTGGCGTTCGCGGCGCTGGCCTCCGGACCGGGCACCGACCTCAAGGTGCTCGCCACCGGGCTCGGCATCGGCATCCTGCTCGACGCGACGATCGTGCGGTCGCTGCTCGTCCCGTCCCTGGTGTCGTTGTTCGGACGGTGGAACTGGTACCTGCCGGCCGGCTTCGCCCGCGTGCTGCGCGTGCCGCCGTCCTACCCGCACCCTGAACGCGACGAGCCCCTCGAGCCCGAGCGGACGCCCGTCGGCTGAACATCTGCGTCACGGCGCTACAGCCGGCTACACTAGAGCGATGAGTAGCACGCTGCCCAGGTCGATCCGCTTCGACGAGCGCGTCAGCAAGCGGTTGCGTGCGTATGTGGCGAGCCATCCGGGCTGGTCCGGGTCGTCGGCGGCCAATCTGTTCGTGGACGAGGCTCTGCGCATGGAGGACCACCCCGGCGTGATCTTTCGCGACGGCCCGGCCGGCCGGCGGGCGGTGCTGATCGCCGGGCCGGACGTGTGGGAAGTCATTCGCGCGGTGAAGTCATCCCGAGCGACTGAGCCCCGCCTCGACGGCGACAAGGTGATCGCACTGGTCGAGTCGAACACCGGCGTGCCCGGCCGGCAGATCCAGACTGCGTTGCGCTACTGGGCGTCCTTTCCCGACGAGATCGATGCCTGGATAACCGAGGCGGAGCAGCACGAGGCCGATGCCCTGGCCTCCTGGCAGCGACAACAGGACCTACTCGCGAAGTGAGCCGCACGGCCAGCCTGCTGCTCGACGAGATGCTCGGCTCGCGCGTCGCAGTTCAATTGCGCGATCGAGGCCACGACGCGGTCGCGGTGGTCGAGGTGGCGGCCCTGATCTCGATGTCGGACGAGGACATCCTGGCGGCGGCAACCGAGCAGGGCCGCTGCGTCGTCACCGCAAACGTCCGTGACTTCGCGACGCTCAGTGCACGCTGGAATCGGCTCGGCAAGGTGCACGCCGGCATCATCCACATCGTCACGGCTGCCTTCCCGCAGGACCGCGGCTACGTCGGTGCGCTGGTCACCTCATTGGATGCGGCGATCCTGTCCGGGCAGGTGCCGTCGGACGGACAGGAATTGTTCCTCCGCCGCGTTTGATGCTTCCGGATCGTGGTGCGTTTGCCCGCGTACAGCGTGCTAATCCACCACGATTGCCGAGAGCTCGACGAGCGCCTGGGCGAGGGTGGTCGCATCGCCGGGCGGCAGTGGGTGGACCGGGGTGCCGACCTTGTCGGCGTAGGCAATCTCGGCCAGGGTGCCGTCCGCCTCGACGCCGGGCGGCGTGAGGTCGAGCACGACGTCGGCCATCTCGATCGCCATGTCGTTGACGCGCTGAGCCGACTCGCTCCAGGCGCCCTGCCAGGCGCGGTGCGGGCTGTACACGAGAAAGCCGGCTTTGACGCAGGCGACGCGCACGGCGTCGCGCCACTGCACGAACTCGCGGTGGGCCGGTGAATCCCACTGCCCGGGCGCCCACCAGATCTTGATCGGCCCGGCGAGCATGATCACGAGCGGCTCGACTATCGGCAGGTCGACCTGGACGGCACCGTGCCCTTCCCGGGCGAGCAGCTCTGGATCAAGGGACGTCACGCGGTACCTCCGTCGCGCAGCAGTGGCGGGTAGAGCAGTTCTACCTGACCGCGACGGTAGAGCTGCGCGGGGCGTCCACCGTCCCGGGTCGTGCTCTTGCCGGTCGGAGTCAGGAGGCCGACCGTCTTGGTGACCTTGCGGTGGAAGTTGCGCGGGTCGAGCGTGGCGTCCCAGACGATCTCGTAGACGCGGCGCAGCTCGGCGACGGTGAACTCCGCGGCGCAGAACGCGGTCGCGAGCGGGGTGTACTCGAGCTTGGCGCGGGCTCGTTCGAGGCCGTCGGCCAGGATGCGGTGGTGGTCGAACGCCAGCCGCTGACCGAGTAGTTCGTCGATCGGCATCCACCGGGCGTCGGCGGCATCGGTGCCGGCCTGGGGCACCGGCAGCGACGGCGCCAGGGCCAGGTAGGCGACGGTGACCACGCGCATCCGCGGATCCCGTCGCGGAGCGCCGTAGGTGGCCAGCTGCTCGAGGTAGGCGTGGACGGACGTCTCCTCGGCCAGCTCGCGTTCGGCGGCGTCCGGCAGGTCCTCGTCCGGACGGACGAAGCCGCCTGGCAGCGCCCACCGCCCCCTGTACGGGGGTTCGCCGCGCCGGATCGCCAGGGCGCAGAGGGCGTCGTCGCGGATCGTCAGCACGACCAAGTCGACCGTGACCGCTGTGTCGGACGTCATGCGTCCACATGCTAATCGTCACGTTGACGATAGTGTTATCGTCGAACTGACGATTAAGGAGAGATCAATGGCAGACATCACCCGCTACCCACTGTTCGGCCACCTGCGGGGCACGGCCACCACGCACGTGCAGCACGTCCAGAACGGCAAGTCGCGCCACACCGGCAGTGGCCAGTCGTTCTGGTTCCGGCCGCTGAGTGCCGTCCTGTCGGAGGTGCCGATCGACGACCGGGAGCTACCGCTGCTGTTCCACGCCCGCACGGTCGACTTCCAGGACGTGACGGTGCAGGCGACGCTGACCTACCGGTTGGCTGATCCGGCCGTGGCGGCGGCGCGCGTCGACTTCTCGATCGACCCGGACACGGGACGCTGGCGGGCGATGCCGTTGGAGCAGGTGGCCTCGCTGCTGACCGAGACCGCCCAGCAGCACGCGTTGGATCTGCTCGCCCGGACGACGCTCACCACGGCGCTGACCAATGGCGTGGCAACTGTCCGGGATGCCGTCGCCGAAGGGATGGCAGCCGACATGCGGCTGGTCGAGATCGGCATCGCCCTGATCGGCGTGCGCGTCGTCGCGATCCGGCCCGAGCCCGAGGTCGAGCGGGCGCTGCAGACGCCGACGCGCGAGCAGGTCCAGCAAGAAGCCGACCGCGCGACCTACGAGCGACGGGCCGTCGCCGTCGAACGCGAGCGCGCCATCAGCGAGAACGAGCTGCAGAACCAGATCGAGCTGGCCAAGCGCGAGGAGCAGTTGGTCGCGCAGCGGGGCGCCAATGCCCGACGTCAGGCTGAGGAGGCGGCGGCCGCGAACCAGATCGACACCGAGGCCGAGGCCGCTCGCGCCCAGCGCCTGGCCGAGGCCAACGCGGCCGGTACCCGGATGCAGGGCGAGGCCGACGCGGCGTCCGAGGCGGCCAAGCTCGACGCCTACCGGGACGTGCCGCAAGCCACCCTGCTGGCGCTGGCCGCCCGCGAGCTGGCTGCGAACCTGCCCGAGATCAACAGCCTCGTCCTGACGCCTGACCTGATCGCCCCGGTGCTGGCCCGTCTCGGCAGCTCGCAGTGACGCTCGCGCCGCGCGCCGTCCTGGTACATCGGCGCACCGAGCTGGACGAGCTGCTCGCCCGGCACGGCACTCGCGGCCAGGCGGCATTCTTCCTGGCCACCCGGGGTCGGCGCCTGGACGAGGTCGAGCAGCGACACGCGGCGACGACAGCGGCCATCGCCGAGGTGGTGGCGGTCGTCCCGCTCGACTGGCGGAGGGTAACAGTCGAGCGGGACGACCTGGCCCGGTTCCTGTTCGCGCCGGACGACGTGGTGATCGTGGTCGGCCAGGACGGGCTGGTGGCCAACGTGGCCAAGTACCTGGACGGCCAGCGGGTGATCGGCGTCAACCCCGATCCGGACCGCAACCCCGGCGTGCTCGTCGCGCATCCCCCGTCGGCGGCGGCCGACCTGCTACGTGGGACGGGCGCCGACGCGCGCACTATGGTCGAGGCCACGACCGACGACGGCCAGTCCTTGCTCGCGCTGAACGAGATCTATCTGGGCCACGCCAGCCACCAGACGTCCCGATACACGCTGACGCCGCCGGACGGCGACGCCGAGCGGCAGGCGTCATCCGGGCTGATCGTCGCCACCGGCACCGGCAGCACCGGCTGGTGCCGCTCGGCCTGGCTGGAACGCCACAGCCCGCTCGCGCTACCCGACCCGGACGAGCAACGGCTGCTGTGGTTCGTCCGCGAGGCGTGGCCCTCGCCGGCGACCGGCACGGCCAACACGGAAGGCGAGCTGACCGGCGCTCGGCTGGCGATCACTGTCGAGTCGGATCAGCTCGTCGCCTTCGGGGACGGCATCGAGGCCGACCACCTGAACCTGTCGTGGGGGCAGACCGTCACGATCGGCCGCGCGACCCGCCGGCTCCGCCTCGCCTAGCTCGGCCCGTCGGAGCGGGCCACCACGGCGCAGAGCCGAACGAACGGGTGGTGGCTCATCCCGGCAGCTCCAGTTCGGCGAGAACCGGAAGGTGGTCGCTGGCGATGCGGACGTCGGGGGTGTCGATCGGCTGCGCGCTCAACACCGTGATGCCGGCGCCGGGGAAGATGCCGTCGATGCGCCGGGTCAGCGCCGTGACGTTGGACGTGAACCCGTCGCCCGTGCCGGCGACGGCGAACGCATCCGACCCGCGACCGGCCAGCTCCTGCCAGCCGGGCATCGTGGGCGAGGCGTTGATGTCGCCGGCGACGATCGCCGGCCGACCGGGCGGCGCGAACGCGTCCAGGGCCCGGTGCAGCTCGCCGATCTGGTGTACCTGGGACGCGCCGTCCAGATGCGTGCCAACCACGGCGAACTCGACGCCGTCCAGCCGGAGCACTGCCATCGCGACCCCACGCTGGTGGTAACCGCGGTTGCGCGATAGCAGCACGTCCCGGGTCGCCACGACGTCCACACCCAGGGTCGACAGCACGAGATTCGCGCCGGCGTCGCGGCCGCCGGTCACGAGCACCATCCCGGCCCGTCGGGCGAGGCCGGCGCATTTCGAGCGCCAGCGGAAGAACCGTGGCGCCTCTTGGATGCACGCCACGTGCGGGTTCGCGGCCCGGATCACCCGGGCGACCGCGGCGTCATCGTCGCGGAGCGAGCGGACGTTGTAGGTGAGCAATCGAAGCACGGTCACGTGCCGCATTCTCGCTGGCCGGTTCCGCGACACGATGCGCCGGGTCGCCCGTCTCCTAAGTATCAGCTCGCTCCGCCCGATGGAACAGGGATGACCATGACCGAGCAACCGGTGTATCACGACAGCTGGCGCCAGCGCGCCGCCTGCAGCGGCATGGACACGTCGGACTTCTATCCGGGCGATCGCGAGCGCGGGCCGACGCTGGCCCGGCGCGAGCGGCGAGCCAAGCAGATCTGCGCATCGTGCCCGGTCATCACAAACTGTCTGAAGTGGGCATTGGACGCACGCGAGCCCTTCGGCGTCTGGGGAGGAACGTCAGCGAAAGAACGGGCTCGCTTGCTGGCAGGACGGGATCGCCGGGGCGGGTCACGTGGGGCCCGCCTCGGCGAAACCGGCGACGATCGGGGCGACACGCAGCACATCGTTCGGGCCGGCGAGGTCCGGCAGCGAGACGAACACGGTGCTGACTCCCCGCTCGGCGAGGAGTCGATACCGGCCGAGATGCTCCGCCGCCGTCCCAGCATGGTGGCGGCGGGCGAAGGCGGCAGCCGGCGTTCGGCCTCGTAGCTTCTCGACCAGCGCCGCGACGTGCTCGCGGTCGCGGCCCACGATCGGGACGTCCAGGACGGTGACCGCGATGTCGCGGCCGGCCTCGGCGCAGTGCCGTTTCAGTACCTCGAGCTTGTGGTCGAGCGTCTCCAGATCCGACGGCAGGTTGCACGCGTCCGCGTGCCGGGCCGCGATCTGCAGGGTGCGACGCTCGCCCGAACCGCCCACGATGATCGGGATCTGAGAGACCGGACGCGGGTAGCACGTCGTCTCCGGCAGCTGGGCCCGCTGGCCGGCATAGGGCTTCGTGCCCGACGCCCACAGCGCGCGAATCATCCCGATGGCCCGCTCGAGCTCGTCGAGTCGCTCGGCGGCACCCGGGAAGGGCAGCCCGAACGCGGCGTGCTCGCGGGCCCACCAGCCGGCGCCGATGCCGCAGAATGCCCGCCCGCCGCTCAGTGCGTCCAGGGTGGCGAGCGACTTGGCGATGATGCCCGGCGCCCGATAGGTCACCGGCGTCACCAACGTGCCGAGCCGGAGTTCGGTCGTCACCCCAGCGAGCATCCCGAGCGTTACCAGCGGTTCGGGAATCGGCTCCCATGCACGCCCCACCTGCGGGATCTGGATCAGGTGGTCCATCAGCGCGAGGCCCTCGAAGCCGGCCTGTGTGGCCGCGTCGGCAACCGAGGTCAGCCAGCCCGCCGGGTCGTCGCCCCAGGCGAAGCGCGAGATCTGCAAGACGACGCCCAGCTTCGCCGGATTGCTGCGTTGTGCCACGCCCGCTCGGGTCGCTCCCGGCGTGTGCGTCGGTTCGACGTGGACGCTGTCCGAGGCGTCGAGCACGGCGTCCCAGCCCTCGGCGGCGAGCTCGGCCGGGACGTCGCGCATCCGGCGCAGTTGGGCGTCCAGAGCGGTGGCGGGCACCGGGCGGTCGCGGGCCCGGTTGCGGCGACGGCACTCGGCGGCGTCCACGTCGAACAGCACCGCGACGGCAGGCAGCCCGGGCGTCGCGGCCTGTTCCCGCCAGCTGCGCCGGCGGGCGATGTCCGTGCCGAGCGTGTCGACGACCGTGGTCAGCCCGCGGCGGATCCGGGCCGCGACGATCTGCTCGAGCAGGGTGAACGCGTCGGTCGAGGCGTCCAGGTCGTGCTGACCGCTGCCCACCACGCCCCGCAACGCGTCCGACGACACGACCTCCTGCGGGCGGTAGCGAGCCGCCGCCCAGGTCGACTTGCCCGATCCCGAGGCACCGATCAGCACCACCAGCGCCGGATCCGGGACCGTCACCACTGAAGTGTGGCAGTCGCGTGAACCTAGGAGCGGGCTGTGCCGTGTCACCGGCGGGGGGCCCGAGACGAGGAGGAGCTTATGAGCTTCAAACGAATGGGTCTCGCAGTACTGGCGGCGGGAGCGCTGGCCGGGGCGTCGCTGGTGAACGCGACGCAGACGCAGGCGGCGCCGCGGCAATTACCCAACTGCGGTGCGGCCCGGATGCTGTGCGCCGAGGTGGAGAACTCCACCCAACTGTTCGGGCACTACGTCGGCCACGACGAGCCCGCGCTGAACTTCTACTCGGCGCAGCACGGGTCGGGCAATTCGATGCAGTACTCGTTCACCCTCCCCAAGGATCCGCCACCCTCGGCCGACCCACGCTTCTCGTATAACTTCCAGCTGCGTCCCGCCCTGTGGTTCGGGATGGTGCTGTGCGACACGCAGTCCTACCCCGTCCAGGTCGACCACTGCACGCCGAACAGTGACCGCAACGCCGTCGACCCGAACGTCAGCCCG
Organism: Jatrophihabitantaceae bacterium; assembly: GCA_036502575.1. Classification (GTDB taxonomy): domain Bacteria; phylum Actinomycetota; class Actinomycetes; order Mycobacteriales; family Jatrophihabitantaceae; genus DASXRA01. Next base: position 17,883 of record DASXYL010000027.1, read on the forward strand.
CGACACCCGGGGGCGGCGTTCATGGAGCTGCAGCTCTACCCGCCGGGATGGGTGCAGCAGTTCGACAGCCAGAGCTGCGACGCCACGCACTGGTGTGCGGCGCTCACGATCGACAGCCTGAGCGAGGACCCGGTGGCGGGCACGCTGCTCAACGACGCGTGCTCGAATCAGGTGCTCGGCGGTGTCGAGTACGTGAACTTCGCCTACCTCACCCGGTCCGGTCGCCCGCAAGGCCCACCCGACCCGCTGCACTTCGACCCGGTCGCGTCGGGCAAACCCGATCCGCGCAAGGCGCTGATGATGGGTCAGGGCGACCGCATCACCCTGACGATGCACGACACGTCGCACGGCCTGCAGGCCCGGTTGGACGACGCCAGCACGCACCAGTCCGGGTCGATGACCGCCAGTGCCCGCAACGGCTTCGGCCAGATCAAGTACGCGCCCACCGGCACGAGTTGCACCGAGAAGCCCTACGACTTCCACCCGATGTATGACACCAGCTCGCCGGCGCCCGGAGCCGGGACGCTGTGGGCGGCGCACACGGGCAACGTCGCGTTCTCCGACGAGATCGGTCACTTCGACTTCTGCACCGCGGTCGACCCCACCACCGGAACGTGTGTCGGTAAGGAAGGCGTGCCCGGTGACCAGGAGCCCGCCGACGACGACGACTTCGCGTGCTTCCCGGCGTCGGCGTCGACGCTCGTGCCGGTCACCGGCTGCAACGGCCAGAACGACGGTTTCGACGGCACGTCCTACTTGCCTCGTTGGCCGGACGGCAACCCGCTGCATCCGACGTCGATCCTGTTCTCGAGCCCGCGCACCGGGCACCACTTCCGCGACAGCTATCCGCGGATGGCGTTCGAGGCGGACCTCGCCGCAATCGAGTCCTCGGCCGGCAACCAGCCGTGCGATACGCATGCCGGGACGGGATGCACGCTGATTCCGGTGAGCGATGACGGCACGCCGGCGGCGTTCTACCCCTTCTACACGAAGGGACAGACGGCACACGGATGCCGGTGGTCGATCGGCAACGACATCCCGGGCTTCACGCAGAACGACTTCGGTCGCAACAACCAGTACGGGCAGCTCGTGAGCGACCCGCACCTGGTGTTCGGCGGAGGCGGCGCAGCGGCGCCGCGCTTCTTCAACTTCCGGCAGTTCCGCGCCAACCCCTGCTGAACTCGTTCACCGCATCCGCGGCGCGGCGCCGCAGCAACGGTGCCGCATCGCGGATCGCCGTCCGGGCGTCGGCGATGTCGGTGAGGGCCAGGATGCCGGCGAGCTCCGGGGCGGTTGCGGTCGCCCGCCCGGCGATCAGCCAGACCGGCGTCGGTCGCGCCGCCCGGGCGACGCCCATCGGCGCCTTGCCGGTGAGCGACTGCGGGTCGAAGGATCCCTCGCCGGTGATGACGAGATCGGCATCGCGGACGGCGTCGGCGAACTCCAGCAGATCGAGCACGACGTCCACGCCGGACACGACCGTCGCGTCGAGGAACGCGATCGCGCCGGCGCCGAGTCCCCCGGCGGCGCCCCCGCCCGCGACGTCGGCGATCTGAGGGCCCACGTCCCGCTCGACGACGTGCGCCCAGCGGCGCAGGCCGGCGGCGAGCCGGGCGATCTCGTCCGGGCCGGCCCCCTTCTGGGCGGCGAACACCTGCGCGGCGTCCAGCAGGGGCGCCGTCACGTCGCAGGCGGCCTGCACCTCGACGTCGAGCCGGGCCGGTCCGGACGGGTCGATGCGGTCGAGGTCGACCAGTGCACCGCCGCCGGGCGGCAGCGGGCGGCCGCCGCCGTCGAGCAGCAGCGCCCCGAGTCCGCGGGCCAGCCCGGAACCGCCGTCGGTCGAGGCACTGCCGCCGAGACCGAGCACCACCCGCCGGGCTCCGGCCGCCACCGCGGCGAGCACGAGCTGCGCCACACCACCTGTATCGGCGGCGAGCGCCGTCCTCGGACCGGGATGCTCGACGAGTGCCAACCCGCACGCCTGCGCCGTCTCGACGACCGCGATGCCGTCCCGGATCGCGAAGCGCGCCGACACCGGGTCGCCCAGCGGCCCGGTGACAGTGCACTCGTGCGGCGTCGCGCCGGCGCTCACGTACGCGTCGACGGTGCCCTCACCGCCGTCGGCCACCGGTACGCAGCTGACCTGCGCCGTCGGGTCGGCGTCGAGCACGCCGAGGCGCATCGCGTCCGCTGCCTGCGGCGCCGTCAGCGAGCCCTTGAACTTGTCCGGGGCGACGATAACCCGCATCAGGTCGAGGTGATCGTGACGTCCGCCTGTCGCACGATGGTGTCGAGCAGCCGACCCTGCTCCGGCGTCAACTGCAGCAGCGCGGCCAACTCGTCGGCCGACATCTCGAGGCGGTGTCCCCGGGGTGCGGAATCGCCGAGTGGACCGTCGAAGCGAGCATCGAAGCGAGCATCGAGCAGGGCGTCGATCTCGGTCTGGGTGCGCGGATCGTCCGGCCCCCACTCGCACAGCATCGCCACGACGTCCCACGGGATGTCCAGCAGCGCGGCCAGCTGCAGCTGCAGTACGCCGACGTCGGGCAGCACCCGACGCTCCTCGATCGTCCGCAGCCGGTAGCCGGCGTCGAGCTCCTCGTGGTCGCCGACCACGAATTCGGTGCGTGATGCGCCGAGCAGCGCCGCGGCGCTCGCCTCGACGTCGCCGTGGCGCAGCGCGACCCACACGGCTGCCGGCAGCGCGTCCTCGTCGTTGACCGGGGTCGCGGCGAAGGACACCTCGAGGGGCCGATCGCCGGGTTGACTGCGGCGTTCGCGTCCCTGGGCGAGCAGCTGCAGCACCGCCACCGGGCCGCGGGCGGCGTCGAGGGCCGCCTCGTACTCGACGAGTCGCTGATCAGTTGCGCCCTTCAGGTTCCGGGCCATGCGTGAACGCTAGTACGCCGCCGACGATTCGAAGCGGACGACATCGTCGACCTCGGCGTCGAAGATTGTCGGGGCCAGCGATTCGAACGGCTCGATCTCGACGGTCGGTCGGGTGCCGCGGCGCAGCGTCCAGGTCCCGACGGCGGTTCCGTCGACGGTGGCGACGCTCTCGGGGCCGGCGGCGCGCTCGGCGATGGTGATGAGGTCGCCGTCCTCGTGCAGCTCGTCGGCCAGCGCGCTCACCCCGGCGCGCACGTCGCGCAGACCGAGTCCCGACCAGGTGGCGATGTCAGCGGCCGTGGCCGGGCCGTGCCCGCGCAGGTATCGGCGCACGAGGTCGGCGACCGCCGCGGCGCGGGCCTCGCCGACCAACGGCGGCGGCCGATCGCGGTTGCGCACGAAGGCGGGCCGACCGTCACGGACCGGTCCCAGCACGATGAGTCCGCGCAGCGCGGCGAGCATCAGGATGTGCGGATCGCCTGGCCTTCGGTGCGGATGCCCGCGGCGCTCACCAGATTCGCCAGCTCGGCGCGATGCAGCGGCCCGTCGTCCAACGCCTGCTCGATGACCGTCACCGCCCGGTCCGCGTCGGGCGGTGGCACGCCCTCCTCGCCGAGCCGCCGCCGATTGGTTGTGAGCGCGGCGGGCGCCGTGAGCGCCCTCTGGACGCCGAGCAGCGCGCGCACGACGTCGGCCGGCGCGCGGCGTCGGGTCGCGGCGAGGCCTTGTGCGGCGAACCGCGTCCGGCGCAGCTCGTCCGGCGTCATGACGGTCAGCCTGTCAGGTCGGTTCGGGAGCGTCGGTTGGGGAGTTAGGCCTACCCCGGATGTGGATGTTGCTCCCTCGATGAACGTCGGCATCGTTCATAGCGTCGGGGTATGACATCGAAACCGATCTTGACCAGCATCGCCGTCCTCACCTGCGCCGGCGTGATTGCCGCCGGTACCGCGGCCTCGGCCGCACCCAAGCCGGAACCCGCGAGCCCGCGCGGGTCGGTGGTGAGCGTGACGCCGCTGCAGCACATGTCGGCCGCCGCGATCACTTCGTCGCTGCGCGCCGACGGGTTCGACACGTCACAGGTGCGCTATGGCGTGGACGCCTACCGAGTCGTCTACCGCACGATCGACGAGCACGGCGCGCCGACCACGGCGAGCGGCTTCGTCGGACTGCCCCGCGATCACCAGCGCCGGCTGCGCGTCGTCAGCTACAACCACGGCACGATGGCCGGCGCGTCCGAGGCGCCGTCCGTGGACGACGAGGGGCGCTCGGACGAGGGGCTGACCCTCGCGGCCGCGGGCTATGCGGCGGTCCTGCCCGACTACCTCGGCCTGGGCGTCGGCCCCGGTCACCACCCGTACGGCCAGCTGACCACCGAAACTACAGCCACGCTGGACATGCTGCGGGCGGCCCGGACGTTCACCGGCACGGTGGGACGCTCGTTCGACCCGCGCGTACTGGTCATCGGCTTCTCGCAGGGCGGCCAGGCGGCGATGGCGTTCAGCAAGGCGTTGCAAGCGGGCATCGATCCGTCGTTCCGGCTGGCTGCCGTCGCCCCGATCAGTGGCCCCTACCGGCTGGCCGACGCCGAGGTGCCGGCGATCTTCGACGGCACGCTCGACCCGAAGGAGTCGGCGTTCTACGTCGGCTACGTCCTCACGGCCTGGAATCGCCTGTACCACCTGTACGGCAAGACGAGCGATGCTTTCCAGGCTCCGTACGACAAGACGGTGGCCCCGCTCTACGACGGCCAGCACACCGACGACGTGATCTTCGCGGCGTTGCCGGCGTCGCCCGAGGAGCTGCTGACCCCGGCGATGCTGGACGAGCTGCGCCACCCGACCGGGGCGCTGGCCGCCGCATTCGCAACCAACGACGTCAGCTGCGACTGGACGCCGCACGTGCCCGTCCGGATCTACGCCGCACACGGCGATCGGGACGTCGCCATCCAGAACTCCTACCTGTGCCAGCAGCAACTGACCGACCACGGGCCCGCTGACGTGTCGCTCATCGACGTCGGCAACCTGCTGCACACCGACTCCGGTAAGACCGGCTTCGCCGCCGCGCTGCGGTGGTTCGGTCAGATCGCCCACTGACCGGTCCGTCTGGCGGAACATCCGGGGGTGTCAGACCCTCGGATCCCGCAGGGTGGCTGTAGATCTGGTCGGCGACTCGTGCTCGACGAGCAGCCGCAGCAGATCGGTCAGGTCATCCATACGACTTTTCGACGCTGCCGCTGGCGACCTGGGTGACGGCGCGGAAGCAGCGGATCGCCTCGATCATGGTCGGCAGCTCGAAGGCCACCTGCCGCTCGGCGATTTGCTCGACGCCCGGGATGCCGGTCACCATGTTCACCGGATGCGTCGCGTCGAACTCGACGACGTACCGGAACGGGCCGGCCGGCTTCTCGACGGTGGGCAGCGGGTCGAGCGCCGCGGCGGCCGCCGAGCGGATCAGCGCCGACGTCTTGGACGGCGGCAGGCAGATCGCGCTGTACCGGTCGATGCACGTCTTGACGGCGACGAGCTGCGCGTTCGGGGCGTAGCTCTTGGCGTCGTCGCAGGTGCGGTCGTCGCCAGTAACGAGGACGACGGAGGTTCCGAACTCTGCGGCGAGTTGCGCGTTCATATAGCCCTCGCTGCACGGCACGTCGTTGAGCCAGACCCCGGTGATGGTGTTGCCGAGGTAGGTGTGCGCGAGCACGCCCTGGGTGCCGGCGCCGGCGTGATAGCCGATGAACGCGACGGCGTCGTGGTGCAGGTCGACGCCCTGCATCATGGACAGCGGCTTGTGCCGTCCGATCAGCAGCGTCGCCCGGTCGTCGAGGCGATCGAGCAGCAGGTTGCGCTGGCTGGAGTGGGCCTCGTTGACGAGCACGTCGTCCGCGCCGGCGTCGAAGAAGCCGCCGATCGCGGCGTTCACGTCGTCGGCGAACAGCACCCGGTAGTACTCCCAGCGCGGCGAGTCGGGCTCGACGTCGTCGGGAAAGGTGACGCCGGTAGCGCCCTCCATGTCAGCGGATATCAGAACTCGCATGACTCTCCTCGATCGGCTGGTCGACCAGGTGGCAGGCGACGCCCGGCTCGTCGGCCGGCAGGACGGGCAGGTTGCGTCCGGTACACAGTGCCCGCCGCTCGTCGGATGCGTCCAGGGCGGCGAAGCGCTGGCAGCGCGGGTGGAAGCGACAGCCGGCCGGGATGGCGGTCGGGTCCGGTGGCTCGCCGCGCAGCAGCACCGGATCGACGTCCGTACCGGGCAGTACGGAGATGAGCGCCTGGGTGTACGGATGCTGCGGGCGCAGCAGGACGTCCTCGACGGTGCCCATCTCGACGATGCGCCCCAGGTACATCACCGCGACCCGGTCGGCGATGTTCCACGCCAGCCCCAGGTCGTGGCTGACCACGAGCGCCGACAACGACAGCGATTCACGAAGATCCAGCAGAAGCCGCAGGATCTCACCGCGCACGGACGCGTCCAGTGAGGCGACCGGCTCGTCGGCGACGATCACCGACGGGTCGAGGGCGAGCGCCCCGGCGATGACGACACGCTGCTGCTGTCCGCCGGAGAGCTCGTGCGGGTAGCGGGCGATGAACTGCCCGGGCGGACGGAGCCCAGCCCGCGACAGGGCGTCGTGCACCCGCTGGCCCAGCCCGGTACGCAGCCCGTGCAGCCGCGGTCCCTCGGCGACGGCGTCGAACACGTTCTGCTTCGGGTTCAGCGCGCCACCCGGGTCCTGCAGCACGAGCTGCGTGTGTCGACGGAACTGCTTCAACGCCTTGCTGGAGTAGCGCAGCGTCGTCCCCTGGTAGCGCACCTCACCGGCGGTCGGACGGACCAGGCCGACCAGCGCCCGGGCCAGCGTGCTCTTGCCGCAGCCGGACTCGCCGATCAGCGCCACGATCTCGCCGGCGCCCACCGTCAGATTGACGCCGTCGACGGCCCGCGCCGGCCCCCGTCCGCGTCGGGCCGGGAAGGTGACGCGCAGGTCGCGCGCCTCGAGCGCCGGCGCCGTCACGCGGGCACCTCGGCGAACTCGGGGAGGACGCGCAGGCAGGCCGACTCGCGCAGGCAGGCCGACTCGCGGGCGCTGTCGGGTGGGCCGGCCGGCCAGAGCTCCACCTCGCGGGTGGAGCAAGCGTCGAACACCTCGGGGCAGCGCGGCGCGAACGGGCACCCCGCGCCGATGGCCGACGGATCGGGCGGGTCGCCGGGCAGCCCGGACGGGGCCAGCCGCGACGCGGGGTCACCGATCTTCGGGAACGCGCTGGACAGCGCCTTCGTGTACGGGTGCCTCGGGCTATCGATCAGTTGCCGCGAGTCGCCGATCTCGACGATGCGCCCGGCATACATGACGGCGAGCCGGTCACACGTGTCGGCCAGGACGGACAGGTCGTGGCTGATCATGATCAGGCTGATCTTCGCCTCGTGCACCAGGTCGGTGATCAGCTTCAGGATCTGCGCCTGCACGATCACGTCCAGCGCGGTGGTCGGCTCGTCGGCGATGATCAGATCGGGCCGGCAGGCCAGCGCCATCGCGATCATGACCCGCTGCCGCTGCCCGCCGGAGAGCTCGTGCGGGTAGGCGGCCATGCGCCGTGACGGCACCCCGACGCTATCCAGCAGCTCAGCTGTACGTTCCCGGGCGGCCCGGACGCCGACCTTCTCGTGCAGCAGGATCGGTTCGCGAATCTGCTCGCCGATCGTCCGGACCGGATTCAGTGCGCTCATCGCCCCCTGGAACACGATCGACGCCTCGGCCCACCGAACCGCGCGCAGCCGGCCCCAACCCATCGTCAGCACGTCCTCGCCGCCGAGCAGCACCTCGCCGGTGACCGTCGCGGTGGCCGGCAGGAGCCGCAGCAGGCTCAGCGCCACCGTCGACTTGCCGGATCCGGATTCGCCGGCCATCCCGAGCGTCTGCCCGGCGTCCAGGGCGAAGTCGACGCCGCGCACCGCCCGGACGTCCGCCCCGTAGGTGACGTTCAGGTCGCGAACCTCGAGCAGGCTCATCGGGTCATCATCCGGGGGTTGAGGATGTGCTCGACGGCCCGCCCGGTCATGGTGAAGCCCAGCACGACCACCACGATGGCGATGCCGGGCGGCAACAGGTACCACCACGCCCCGCGGGTGACCGCGCTGCCGGTGTAGGCCTGGTTGATCATCGTCCCCCAGGACACCTCGGTCGGGTTGCCCAGCCCGAGGAAGGTCAGCGTCGTCTCGGACAGGATCGCCCCGGCCACGGTGAGCGTGCTCGACACCAGGATCAGCGGCGCCACATTGGGCAGCACGTGGCGCACCATGATCTGCACGTTGCCCGCGCCCAGCGCTCGCGCCCGTTCGATGAACGGCCGGGCCTCGACGGCGAGCGTCTGCGCCCGCACGAGTCGCGCCGTCGACGTCCAGGACGTAACCGCGATGGCGATGGTGATCGACCGCGCTCCCTGGCCCAGCACCGCCGACAGCGAGATGGCCAGCGGCAGCGACGGCAGGGCGATGAACCAGTCCGTGACGTGCATCAGCGCCCGCCCGGCGAAGCGCTGGTAGTGCCCGGCGAGCAGGCCGACCGCGCTGCCCAGCACCATCGCCAGCAACGTCGCGATGACGCCGATCGCCAGCGACGTGCGCGTGCCCCAGATCAGCAGCAGCAACACCGATCGGCCGGGCTGGTCCGTGCCGAGCGGGTAGCCGTGGCCCGGCGGGGCGAGCTGGCCCCCCGTCGCCTTCGTGACGTCGAGGTCGTCGCCGCTGATGAACAAGGGCGCGCTCAACGCGAGGACGGTGAACACCACGAGGATGGTGAGGCCCGCGATCGCCGTGGGCATTCGGAAGAACTCGCGCCCGAAGCGCCGCGCCCCCTCCAATCGCGGCGGCGATGCGACACCGACAGCGGTCATTGCGCCCGGACCCGGGGATCGAGCACGCGGTAGAGCAGGTCCGCGAGCAGGTTCATGACGATGACCGAGCCGCTCAGCACGACGAACGTGCCTTCCAGCAAAGGAAGATCCGGGATCTGCAGGGCCTGGAAGGTGAGGAACCCGAGCCCGGGCCACGAGTAGACGGTCTCGACGGTGATCGCCCCGGCCAGCAGGGTGCCGAGCTGCAGGAAGATCACCGTGACGGACGGCAGCAGCGCATTAGGTACGGCGTGGCGCCGGCGCACCTCGTCGTCGCGCAGCCCCTTGGCCCGGGCGGTGAGCAGGTAGGGCGAGCCCAGCTCGTCGATGATCGACGAGCGCATGATCGTCACGTACTGGGCGAAGATCACCAGCACCAGCGTCAGGCCGGGCAGCACCAGGTGGTGGGCGGTGTCGCCGACCTGGCCGAGCCACGAACCCTGGTAGCCGGGCGTCGACATGCCCGCGGCCGGGAACAGACCCGACGGTATGGGCCCGGCGCCCACGGTGAACAGCACGAGCAGGATCAGCCCGAGCCAGAACGTCGGCACCGACCACAGCGTTAGCGAGATGCCCGACGACAGCCGGTCGAACACGCTGCCGTGCCGCCACCCGCTGCGGATGCCGAGCCACAACCCCAGCACGACCGAGATGATCGTGGACGATCCGATCAGCAGCACGGTCGGCCAGAGCCGGTCGGCAATCAGGGACGACACGGACTGGTGGTACTGCCACGAATCGCCGAGGTTGCCGGTCAAGGTGTGGCCGACGAAGTTCAGAAAGCGGTGCCACACCGGCAGGTCGACGCCGAGTTGCTTGCGCAGCGCGACCATCTGTGCAGGGCTGGTCGGGTGCTGCCGGGTCAGCGTCGCCACCGGGTCGGACGGCATCACGTTGAAGATCGCGAAACCGATCACGAGCATGACCAGGAAGCTGACTACCGCCCCGGCGAGCTTCGCGGCCAGGTACGGCCAGAACCCGGAGCGATACCACCGCGGAGCGGTCGCGGTGCTCGAATCCGCGACCAGCTCCGTGGCGAGCGCATCGCTCACTCGCGCTCGGCGGCCGTCGAGCGGCGCCGCAGCGCGAAGAACGCACCGGCCGCGACGACCACCACGGCGGCGATGCCGATACCGATCCACAGCCCCGCACTGGACGAGCTCTTGCCGCCGACCGGCGTTGCCTGCTTCCAGGAGACGAACAGGTTCTGCACTGGGTAGCTGCCACTCGCGTCGGGCTGCCCGGTACGGAAGTTCGCGACCTTGTCGGTGCGCACGGCCCACAGGATGTTGTTGTTGTAGAACATGATGTCGGCGTTCGCCTGGTAGAGGATGTCCTGCATCTGGCTGATGATCGCGGCTCGCTGCTTCGTGTCGAACTGACCGGTCTGCTGCTTGAACAGCTCGTCGTAGTGCGGGTCGCAGAAGAACGCGTCGGTATTGCCGCCCGAGCCGTCGTCCTTGGGCAACGTGTCGCAGGTCTGGATGCTGAGCAGGTAGGTCGGGTCGGCGCCGGTGCTCCACCCGTCCATGAGCAGATCCCAGTCACCCTTGGCCAGGTTGTCGTTCAGGCCGCTGAAGCTCTGCGGCTGCAGGGTCAGCTTGATGCCGACCGACTTGAACCAGCCCACCAGGTACGGTGCGATCTGCTGGTCGTTGGCCTCGTCGGCGTGCGTGCCCAGCCGGAAGGCGAGCTGCTTGTTCGTTTTCGGATCGACCCGGTAGTCGCCCTTCTTGAGATAGCCGGCCGCATCGAGGATCTGGTTGGCCTTGGCCAGGTCGAAGGTGACCGCCTCGTCCGGGGACGGCTTCCACGCCCACTGCGTGTACGCCGGCGGGATGTAGCTCTGACCCGGGGTGCCGAGACCGTTGAGCACCTTCTTGACGAGCGTCTCGCGATCGATGGCGTAGGCCATCGCCAGCCGCACCTTGGCGTCGGCCAGGATCGGGTTACCGGTACCCATCGGTTTGCCGGTGCGGGTCTTGGCCCCCGGGTTGATCTCGACGCCGGTCCACCGAGTCGCGATCTGCTGGTAGGCCATGACGTCCTTGGCGTCTTGCAACGTTTTGTAGCCGGTGGCCGGCAGGTTCCAGGCCGCGGAGATCTGCCCGCTCTTCAGCGCGGCGATGGCCGCGTCGTCGTTCTTGAAGTACTGCAGGATCAGCCGGTCGGCCTTCGGCGGGCTGTCGTAGTAGTCCTTGTTGGCCTCGAGGGTGGCGTACTGGTCGGGCTTGTACCCGGTCAGCTTCCAGGGGCCGTAGCCGATGACCGGGTACTGGTTGTTCAGGTTGTCCTTGAGGCCCTTGACCCGCGATTCCCAGATGTGCTGCGGCACGATCGGGATACCGGTGCCGGTCACACCGATGTAGAGCAGGTTGGCCTGCGGGGTCTTGGTCTTGATGATCAGCGTCGAGTCGTCGGGCGCGGTGACCGAGGCGAAGTTCGCGACGAGCGAGCCGTTCGCCGTGGCGGCATCGTCGTTCGTCATGATCAGGTTGAACGTCCAGGCGGCGTCCTTGGCCGTGATCGGCTGGTTGTCGGTCCACTTGAGACCCTGACGGATCTTGAACGTCCAGGACAGCTTGTCGGCGGACTGCGTCCAGGACGTGGCGAGGTAAGGCGCCGGGTTGTTGTTGGCGTCGAACTGCGTCAGCGACGGATAGATGCTGCCGAGGATCGTCAACTCGCTGTCGTAGTAGGCGATGAACGGGTTGAACGTTTTGATCTGCGCGATCGACATCGTCAGCGTCTTCTCCGACTTGGCCGACGCCCCGGGCGTCCCGCCGAACAGCGCTGCGGTCCCTACCAAAGCGGCGGCCGTGACCACCGCAACGATCCGTCTTCTCATCTTCTCTCCCTCGGGTCGGTGCGTAGGTAGGTGTCGAGCACGCCGGCGCCGAAGGCCAGGCTCTCGATCGGGACGTGCTCGTCGACGCCGTGCACGTAGCTCCAGTGGGCGAAGCCGGGCGCCCAGCGGCCCGGCGCGAACCCGTAGCAGGCGAGGCCCAGCTCCGAGAACGCCTTCGCGTCGGTGCCGCCGGTGGTGCAGAACGGCAGCACCAGGGCGTCCGGATCGTGGACGCGCAGCGCGGCGGACATGGCGGCGAATTCGGCCGTGTCGGGCGGCGTCGAGACCGGCGCGGTGTAGGTCGGCATCTCGACGGTGACCGACGGCTCCACCAGTGACTCGATGGTCGCGAAGAAGTCGTCGGCGGCGCCGGGCAGTACCCGTCCGTCGAGCCAGGCGACGGCCTCGCTCGGGACGACGTTCACCTTGTAGCCGGCACTGAGCATCGTCGGATTGACGCTGTTGGACAGGGTGTTCTCCAGCAGCCGGGCGGCATCGCCGAGCGGGCTGAGCTCGGCCGGGTCGACGGGTGCGCCGAGGTGCGCGCCGAGCCCGTCGATCAGCGCGGTGACCGTGGGCGTCAGGTGCACCGGCCAGGTGTGGTCGGCGATCCGGGCGACGCTGCGGGCGAGCGCCGCCACCGCGTTGGCCGGGTTGCGGCGCGACCCGTGGCCGGCCGGCCCGTGCGCGGTGAGCTTGACCCGGGCGGTGCCCCGCTCGGCGGTCGCGATCGGGTAGAGCGTGCTGCCGTCGGGCAGGTAGACGCTGTACCCGCCGGATTCGCCGATCGCCGAGGTGACGCCGGCGAACAGGTCGGCGTGCTGGCGGACGAGGAACTCCGCCCCGAATTCGCCGATGTCCTCCTCGTCCGCGACGAAGGCCAGCACGATGTCGCGCGGCGGGACGAAGCCGGCCTGTGACCACGAGCGGGCGACGGCCAGCATCGTCGCGTCCATGGCCTTCATGTCCAGGGCGCCGCGTCCCCACACTGCGCCGTCGCGCACCTCGCCGCCGAACGGGTCGAAGCTCCAGTCGGCGGCCTCGGCCGGGACGACGTCGAGGTGGCCGTGCACGAGCAGCCCGGGCGCGCTGCGATCGGCGCCGGCGATCCGGACGACGGTGCTGGCCCGTCCCGCCGCCGCCTCGAGCACGGTCGGCACATAGCCGGCTTCGGAGAGCAGAAGGGCAACCCAGTCGGCGGCGTCCCGCTCGCCGTTGGACTTGCCGTCGCCGTAGTTCGTGGTGTCGAACCGGATCAGCCGCGAACACAGCTCTACAACGTCGTAACGCAGATTCGGGGTCATGCCGGTTTCACCCCCCGAATCGAATTTGTTCAGTCAAATGAGGACGAGTAATACCCTCACGGGATGGGGCCGTCAAGGCACGAAATAACGTGTCAACCGAGTTGTGATCTTGCCGGACGCCTGCCGATCGCGCGAGCCCCTTGGTGAGCGAGGCGCCCGGGGAGTGGTCGTCGCCGATCACGCCGGAGCGGGCGGCGGCCGCATCCGGTGGCCTGATCTGGGTCGGTGGACGGGCCGGCGAGACGTGGTGGTGCGCATCGGGTCCGGCTACCGCCACGGTGCGACTGATGCGCCGCAGCGCCGCCGGCGAGGTCGTCGACGTGCTGGGGGCCGGTCGGTCGGTGCGCAACCGGATGTGCGGCTACGGCGGCCGCCCCTACGCGTTGTGCGACGACGGCAGCGTGGTGTTCACCGAGCACAGCGACCAGCGGCTCTACCACGATTCGCGCCCGCTCACGCCGGGCGACCCGACCACCTGGTACGCCGACCCGACCGTGCGCGGGGCCGAGGTCTGGTGCCTCCGCGAGACGACGGCCCCGGGCGGCGGTGACCCCGTGCCGCGCACGTCCCGCGACATCGTCGCCGTGCCGCTGGACGGATCCGGCGCCGACGATCCCGGTGCGATCAGGACCGTGGCCCGCGCGCACCACTTCCTGTCCGGCGTGCGCATCAGCCCGGACGGACGGCGGCTGGCCTGGATCGGCTGGGACCACCCGCGCATGTCCTGGGACGGCACCGACCTGATGGTGGCCGACCTCGTCGACGGCGTGGCCGTGGACGCCCGCCGAGTGCTGGGCGGCCCGGACGTATCGGTACCGCAGGCGGAATGGGACGGCAACGACACCCTGTACGCGATGGCCGATCCGGACGGATGGTGGAACCTGCACCGCATCGAACTGCCCACCGTCCCCGATCGAGCAACGCTCGGCGGTCCTACGCCGCCAGATGTTGCGCGATCGGAGAAGGTCGCGTGCGTGCTGCCGATGCCCGAGGAGTGTGCCGGCGCGTTGTGGCGGGTGGGGGCCTCGTGGTTCGCGCTCGCCGGTGGCCGGGTGGTTCTGCACCACGGCGTCGGCGCCCAGCGGCTCGCGGTGTGGGATCCGGGCAGTGGCGAACTGCGTGACCTCGCCCCCGGATGGACGGACTTCGGCACCTCGGTGTGGGCCGACGGCGAGCACGCGGTGATCTGCGCCGGGTCGGCGCGGGAGCGCTTCGCGGTACTGCGCGTCCCGCTCGACGGCGGTGAGCCGATCCGGTGCACGCCGCCGACGAACGACCCGTGGCTGTCGACGGCGCAACGTCGCGTCGCCGACGGCGTCCACTACGTCTACTACCCGCCGCACAACCCGTCGCACGCACCGCCGCAAGGGCCGCCGCTGATCGTCACGGTGCACGGTGGCCCGACCGGCCGCACTAACGCCACCCCGAGCGTCGAGCTCTCGCTGTTCACCAGCCGGGGCTTCGCCGTCGCCAGCGTCGACTACGGCGGCTCGACCGGATACGGCCGCGCCTACCGGGAACGGCTGCGTCACCTGTGGGGCGTGGTCGACGTCGCCGACTGCGTGACTGTCGTGCGCGCGCTCGCCAACGCCGGCGAGGTGGACGCGACGCGGGTGGCCATCCGGGGCGACTCGGCCGGCGGCTGGACGACGCTGGCCGCGCTCGCCCACTCCGACGTCTTCTGCGCAGGCGCCGTCTACTACCCGATCGCCGACGCGACCCGCTGGTCCGGCGAGCACACGCACGACTTCGAGGCGCGCTATATGGACGGACTGGTCCGCCCGGCGGACCGTGAACGGATCTCTCCGCTGCACAATGCCGACCGCATCACCAGCCCGATCGTCATGCTGCAGGGCGCCGAGGACACGATCTGCCCACCCGAGCACGCCGAGTCGATCATCGACGCGGTAAGGCAACGCGGGCTGTGGCACCGGCTGCTGATCTTCGACGGCGAGGGCCACGGATTCCGCCTGGCCAGCTCGGTCACCGCCTCGCTGCTGGCCGAGCTAAACCTGTATAGCTATTCCATGCACATCGACATCGCCGGTCGCGGATGACGGCCTCGCTCGCCCGTCCGCCCGCGTTGCGCGTGGGAGACCGGGTCGCCGTCCTGTCGGCCAGCAGCCCGCCCAAGCCGGAACGGCTGGCGACCGGCCTGGACGCGCTGCGCTTCGCGGGGCTCGAGCCCGTCGTGTATCCGTCCGCGCGCGACGGCGGCACGCTGCGGCGCTACCTGGCCGGTGACGACGCGCTGCGCGCCTCCGATCTGACCTCGGCGCTGCGCGACCCGAACATCGCCGGCATCGTCTTCGCCTGCGGCGGTTCCGGCGCGCAGCGCACGCTCGCCGCGATCGACTGGGACGCCCTGGCCGGGGTGGCGCCCAAGGTGCTGGCCGGGTACTCAGACGTGACGGCGATCCTCGAGGCGGTGGCGGTCCGGCTGGGCTGGGCGTCGCTGCACAGCACGATGGTGTGCTTCTTCGACGCCTACGAATTCGCGTCGATGCTGCGCAGCCTGATGACCCCCGACCGCGCCACCGAGCTGTGCTTCGAGGCCGCGCGCACCACCACGGCCGGTGTGGCCCGGGGCGTGACCTGCGGTGGCAACCTCACCGTCCTCGCGTCCTCGCTGGGCACCGACACGTCCTGGCCGGCCCGCGGCGGAATCTGGCTGGTCGAGGACGAGAGCGAGGACGACTACCGCATCGACCGCATGCTCACCCAGCTACGCCGCTCTGGCTACCTGGACGGCGTCGCGGGCATCGTCGCCGGATCGTTCGTCAACTGCGGCGAGCCGAACGACATCGCGGCCATCCTGGACGAACGGCTGGGCTCCCTCGGCGTTCCGATGATCAGCTGGGCCAACGTGGGCCACGGCGGCCAGAACCAGACCTACCCGATCGGGGTGGCCGCCGAGCTGGACGCGGACGCGCGCATGCTTCGTCTGCTCGATCCCCCGCTGGTCCCCGCCGGGCTAGGGTCCTGAGTCGCTCTGCCGGGCCGCGGTGACGAAGCGACGCACGTAGGACGCGACGCCGATCCCCAGGCAGAGAACGAGAACGCTGACCGTCGCGATCTGGGCATCGACGAGGTGGTGACGGTCGGCGCCCAACATCCGAAGCGCGATCTGCAGCACGAACGCCGCGGCGCCCGCCGGGGCCACGGCCTGACGCCACGCCGGCCAGGTCGACCGTTGGGCCTCGAGATAACGCTCGTGCGCAGTCGGCTCGGGGTTCCAGATCAGCAGGCCGACGAGTCCCATCGCCAACCCGGCGACCATGACGCCCAATCGCAACCGGTCCGGCTGCCAGTCCGAAGCCTGCGTGATGCCGGCGGTGGCGACACCCGCTGCCGTCACTAGCGCGCCGATCGCCCGCCGCGCGGTCACGCCCGGCACCGGGTTACCGGACTGCGGCTTCATCGGCTGCTTCATCAGCGTCGACGAGCGACTCGGCGGGGGCGTCGGCCGGGCGCAGCAGCACGACGGCGGCGACGGCCGCGGCGACGAGCAACAGCGCGCCGACCGCGTAGGCGAGGTGGTAGCCGCCGTTCAGCGCAGACGCCTCCGACGCCCCGCCGGCGAGCAGGTTCTTGGTGCGTCCTGCCGCGAGCGTGTTGAGGACGGCGAGGCCGATCGCGCCGCCGAGTTCGGCGGTCGTGTTGACCAGCCCGGACGCCAACCCCGAGTCGCTCGGCGTCGCCCCGGACATCGCCAGCCCCATCAAGGCCGGGAAGCACGCCCCGCAGCCGAAGCCGACCAGCAGCAGTGGTGGCAACAGGTCCGTCCAGTAATCGGCGTGCGCGGGGGTGCGGGTGAACAGGGCCAGGCCGGCGGCGATGATCACCAGGCTGGCGATGAGCACGGCCCGGGCCCCGAACCGCGCGGTCAGCGGTTCGGCGAAGCGCAGCGACATCGCGCCCATGACGATCGTGGTCGGCAGGAAGGCCAGTCCTACCCCGATGGCGTCGTAGTGCAGCACCTTCTGCAGGTACAAAGCGCCGAGGAAGAACATTCCGAACATCCCGGCGACGAGCAGCGGCTGGACGATGTTCGCGCCCGACACGTTGCGGGAGCGGAACAGGCGTAGCGGCATCAGCGGTTCGGCGATACGCGTCTGCCGGGCGACGAACGCGGCGACGAGCGCGACCGAGACGACGCCGAGCCCGATCGTGTGCAGTGAACCCCAGCCGTACCGCTCGACCTCGAGGATCGTGTAGACGCCGAGCATCAACCCGCCGGTCAGCGTGGCCGCGCCCGGGATGTCCGCGCGGCCGGTGCCGAAGCCCGGGCAGGGGTCCACCACCCGCAGGGCCAGGACGCCGGTGACGATGCCGATCGGCAGGTTGACCAGGAAGATCCAGTGCCAGTTGATCGCCGAGGTCAGGGCGCCCCCGGCGAGCAGGCCGATCGAGCCGCCGGCCGATGCGACGAAGCCGTACACGCCCAGTGCCTTCGCCTGCTCGCGCGGCTCGGGGAACATCGTGACGATCATGCCCAGCACCACCGCCGACGTCAGCGCGCCGCCGGCGCCCTGCACGAACCGGGCGATGACCAGCGTCGCCTGGTTCGTCGCCGCGGCACACACCACGGAGGCGATGGTGAACACGGTCAGCCCGATCATGAAGATCCGCCGCTGGCCGATGAGGTCGCCGATGCGTCCGGCGAGCAGCAACAACCCGCCGAACGCGATGAGGTAGGCGTTCACCACCCAGGTCAGGTTGTTCTGCGAGAAGTGCAGGTCGTCCTGGATCGACGGCAGGGCCACGTTCACGATCGTGACGTCCAGCACGATCATCAACGTGCCGGTGCACAGCACATAGAGCGCCAGCCAGCGCGAGCGGTCGGTTGCCACCGGGGCAGCCTCCTTCTGGGTCAGCCGGGTACAGGCTCGTAACACAGGTGTACGACGCCGCTACCGAACGCTTTACAAATTGTCCGCTTGAGCGACTTCGCGGTGGTGTCGTCGGCGAACAGCCGCTTGCCGCGGCCGATGATCACGGGGTGGACGAGCAGGTTCAGCTCGTCCACCAGGTCGTGTTCGAGCAACGAGCGGATCAGCGTGCCACTGCCGCTGACGGCGATGTCCCGGCCGCGCGCGTGCTTGAGCGCGCCCACGGATTCGGCCAGATCGCCGTTGAGCACCGTCACGTTGGCCGAAGCGACCGATCCGAGCGTCGTCGACACGACATAGGTGTGGATGCCCTTCAGTTGCTGTCCGGCGGATTCCTGATACGTGATCCGCCCGAGCAGCAGCCCGTCCGTGTCGTGCAGCAGCTCGGCGATCGTCGCGGCGAGCTCGCCGTCGAAGAACGGGACGTGCCACTTCTCGGGCGACTCCATGACCCCGTCGAGGGTCAGGAACGTCGTGGCTACGAGCTTTCTCACGGGTACGAGTCTTGCCGCGGGCGCCCCGTGCCCGACAGATGTGGATGTAGGCAAAGCCCGAGGAGCGACTCACTGGCAGCTGGTGACATCTGCATCTACCCAGGGCGGCGCCCAGCAGCGAGCCTGACCGACGATGGCTATCTCGTTCGCCCCGCTGCAGCTGCGCCCCCTACGCTGGGCGCGTCTCATCGGTGGGTCGCGGGTGGTGGTAGTGACGGCACCGAACAGCGTCCGGCCCCTCTCGTTCATGCGTTACGCGACCGGGGGCGTCATCGCCTACTGCATGGTCTTCCCGATCGTCCAGGTCGGCGTTATTGCCGAGTCCGCCGATGGCAGCTATGGCCGGGCCGCCTGGGCGTTGGCGGCCACCGCGTGTTTCCTGCCGCTGCACCTTCGGCACGTCCTCTCCGCGGTGCGCGGGACGCGGCCGCCGGACGCCGTGTGGTCGTTCTTGGTGATGTCCGCGGTGATCGCCGGCGCGGCGCCCCTCGCCGGGCCGATCTGGCTGCCGAGCTTCCACGCGGTCGCCGTATCGGCCTTGATCGTGCTGCGCCCCCGCTGGTCGCTGGCGGTTGTCGCCGCCGTCGTGATCGCCCAGGCACCGTTGGCGTTGGCGCTCGACAGCACGATCACCGCCGGCGCCAGCTACTACACGCTGACGGTCCTATGGCGCAGCACGGCGGTGTTCGTACCGGTGTGGCTGCTCGGGACGATCCGGCAACTGGATACCGCTCGGCAAGCCCTGGCCCACGAGGCGGTGGTACGCGAGCGACTCGACATCGACGCCGAGCTGCGCCGCACGCTCGGCATCGCCCTGGCCGGAATCGCCGCGCGCGGGGAACGGGCCGCCGCGCTCGTCGACCGCGATCCCCTGGCCCTGCCCGGCGACCTGCAAGAACTCGTGGACAGCTCCCGGCGCACCCTCGGCGAGGCCCGGCAGATGGTCAGCAGCTACCACCGTCCGTCCCTGCGTGCCGAGCTGTCCACGGCCGCCGCGCTGCTCACGGCGGCGGGCATCGAGACCACGCTGGTGCTGCCACCCGCCACCCAGCTCGAGACCGCCGGCCCGCAGTTCCGGGCGCAGATCCGTTCGGCGACGGCGGCGCTGCTGCGGGACGGGTCGACGCGCCGATGCGTCATCACGGTGACCAGTCGGGACGGCCAGGCGCGACTGGAGCTCACCGGCGACCGCGAGCTCGTGAGAGATCCGTCATGACCGCGGTGGTAGCCGTCCCGGCCGGGTTCCCGCTGTGGGCGGTGCGGCACGCGCGGCTGTTCCTCGTGGCGATGCTCGTGCCGTTCGCGGCGGTGTCGCCGCTGTTCATGTTCACCCGCCACCCGGAGCTGTCGCCGGTCAGCCGGACGATCGTCGTGGTCGCGGCGTTGACCGCGATGGTGTTGCAACTGCGGCACAGCTTCGCGGCGGGACACGGCGAGCGTCCGCGGGCCTGGGTGTTGACGTTCGCCGGGGTGTGCGTCTGCGCGTTCGGGCCGCTCTGGTGGTTCGGCCTGGACTGGACCACCGTCGAGTGGTTCGTGATCGCCTCCGCGGCGATGTTGCTGCGCGGCCCGTTGGCGGTGCTGGGCATCGTCGGTCCGATCGTCGGCCTGGCCGTTGCGATCGCCGTGCTGATCGCCGACGCGCACGGATCCGTCTCGGCGGTGATCGTCTGGTCTGTCTACTACCTTGCGATCATGGTCATGGGCGGCGGTGCGTTGTACGGATCCGCGCGACTCGCCGGCGTCCTCGACGAGCTGTACGCGGCCCGCACCGAGCTGGCCGAGCTGGCGGTCGGACGCGAGCGGCTGCGGGTGTCGCGCGACCTGCACGATCTGCTGGGGCACAGCCTGTCGGCCGTGTCGCTCAAGGGCGATCTGGCGATGCGGCTGCTGCCGAGCGACCCGTCCTCCGCCCAGGCGGAGATAGAGAGCCTCACCGGGGTGGCCCGATCCGCACTGCGCGACATGCGGGCGGTGGCTCGGGACGAGCACGTCGTGTCGCTGCGGGCCGAGTTGGACGCGGCCGCCGCCGTCCTCGCAGCGGCGGACATCGAGACCAGCGCGGACGCCTCGCTCGACGATCTGACGCCCGAGCTCGAAGCCGTCCTGGCCTGGGCCGTGCGCGAGGGGGCGACCAACATCCTGCGGCACACCACGGCGAGCCACTGCTCGTTCGTCGCCACCCGCCGGGACGGGATGGTGCGGCTCGAGATCGTCAACGACGGCATGCCGAGTGGCCCGGCCGGCGAGGGCCGAGGTCTGAAGGGCGTGTCCGAGCGGGCCCGCGCGCTGGGCGGATCGACGTCCGGTGGCCCGACCGGCGAGGGCCGGTTCTGCCTGGTGGTCGAGGTGCCGTCGTGATCCGGGTACTGATCGCCGAGGACATGCACATGATCCGCGGCGCGCTCGTCGCCCTGCTCTCGCTCGAGGAGGGCATGGAGGTCGTGGCCGAGCTCGACCGCGGCGACTCCATTCTCGAGGCCGCGCTGCGCACCAACCCCGACGTCGCCGTGCTCGACATCGACCTGCCGGGCCTGGACGGGCTGAGCGCCGCCGAGCAGCTGTCCTCGCAGCTGCCCGAGTGTCGGACGCTGGTGCTGACCGGGCTGAGCCAGCCGGGCACGTTGCTGCGCGCGCTCAAGGTGCACGTACGCGGGTTCATCGTCAAGGACGCACCGGCGGCGACGCTGGCCGACGGTATCCGGCGAGTTGCCGCCGGCGAGCGGGTCATCGACCCCGATCTGGTGGCCGCCGCGCTCGAGACGGGAGCCAGCCCGTTGACGCCGCGGGAGGCCGACGTGCTCCGGGCGGCGTCCGACGGCATCTCCACCGAGCAGATCGGCACCGAGCTGTCCCTGTCGCCGGCCACCGTCCGCAACTACCTGTCCAACTCGATCGCCAAGGTGGGTGGCCGCAACCGGATCGACGCCATCAGAATTGCCCGGGACGCCGGCTGGCTCTGAATCCGATGTCGAAGCCGCGCGGCCGGCTCCGACGTCTCACGCGTACCGGCACCTACTACAAGGAGCGAAACGATGAAGTACCTGCTGCTGATCTACAACAACCCGGCGACGTACGAAGCACTCTCCGAGGAGGAGCGCAACGAGCTCTTCGGCGAGGTCGACCGGATCATGGACGAGCTGAAGGGATCCGGCGAGTTCGTCGGCGGTCAGGGGCTGGCCGACCCGTCGCAGAGCAAGACCGTCCGGGTGCGCGACGGCGTCCCTGCGGTCACCGACGGCCCGTACGCCGAGGCCAAGGAGCAGATGGGCGGCTACCTGATCGTCGATACCGAGACGGTCGATCGTGCCGTCGAGATCGCAGCGAGCTGGCCGGACGCGAAGCACTTCGCCCTGGAGGTACGGCCGATCATGCACACGGCCGGCGCCGACGTGTGACGCTGGATCGGTCGACCGAGGACCTGCTGCGCCAGCTGACGCCGCAGGTCCTCGGCGCGCTCACCCGGCGCTACGGGCACTTCGACCTGTGCGAGGACGCGGTGCAAGAGGCGCTGCTGGCCGCGGCGACACAGTGGCCGTCGTCGGGCCGGCCCGACTCGCCTCGCGGCTGGCTCATCACCGTCGCGTCGCGCCGGCTGGTCGACGACCTGCGCGCCGATTCGGCCCGGGCCCGTCGCGAGGCAAACGTCGCGGCGCAGGCCGATGTCGTCGCGGCCCCGGCGGACGCCGAGCGCATCGCCGACAGTGACGACACGCTCACCCTGCTGTTCCTGTGTTGCCACCCGTCGCTGTCCGGCCCGTCGCAACTGGCGTTGACGCTGCGCGCGGTGGGCGGGCTGACCACTCTGGAGATCGCCCGGGCGTTCTTCGTTCCGGAGTCGACGATGGCCCAGCGCATCAGCCGGGCCAAGCAGCGGTTGCGCGACGCGTCGTTCGCGCCCCCGCCGCCGTCGGATTATGCAGCCAGGCTGCGGGTTGTCCTGCACGTCCTCTACCTGATCTTCAACGAGGGCTACACGACGTCGTCCGGGCCCTCGCTTCAGCGCAGCGATCTCACCGGGGAGGCCATCAGGCTCACGCGTGACGTGCACCGCGCGTTGCCGGACGACGGTGAGGTCATCGGGCTGCTCGCACTCATGCTGCTCACCGACTCACGCCGCGCGACCCGTACCGCCCCGGACGGTGCCCTCGTCCCGCTGGCCGACCAGGACCGGTCGCAGTGGGATCGCGCCTCGATCGACGAGGGGGTGGCGCTCGTGTCGGGCGCCCTCGAGCGAGCGCCGCTCGGGCCGTACCAGCTGCAGGCCGCCGTCGCCGCGCTGCACGCGTCGGCGCCGTCGTCCGACGAGACGGATTGGCGGCAGATCGTCGCGCTGTACGACGTGTTGGGTCGGCTGGCACCGAACCCGATGGTGACGCTCAACCGGGCGGTGGCCGTCGCCATGGTGGACGGCCCGGCCGCCGGCCTCGACGTGCTGGCGCAACTCGACGGCGACGAGCGGCTGGCCGAACACCATCGCCTGGACGCCGTCCGCGGGCACCTGCTCGAGCTGGCCGGGTCGCACGCGGCAGCGCGGCGCAGCTATCTGGCCGCGGCTCGGCGGACCACGAGCTTCCCCGAGCAGCGCTACCTCCAAGATCGCGCCGCCGCCCTCAGCTAGGCCGGCCGCCTCCGGTTGGCCGGCCTCCGGTTGGCCGGCGGCCTCCGGTTTTGGTCACCGGCCGTCATATATCCGGTCCGGTGACCAAAAACGTTCAACGGGCGAGGAACTCGGCGAGCTTGTCGAACATGGTGCCCCAGCCGATCTCGGCGTCGGCCCGGACCGTGTCGGTGAAATCGGCGATCGCGTGCACCGTCAGCTCGGTCTTGGCGCCCAGATCGACGAACGTGATCGTCACGATGCCGGCGCCGGTGCCGTCGGCGAATCCGTGGTCCTGCCACACCAGCCGCTCGGGTTCGACGACCTCGAGGTAGGTGCCGGTGTTCGGGTACTGCTCACCGGTGGCGTCGTCGACCATGACCAGGTTGGCGGCCCCGCCCGGGCGCAGCTCCATGTGAATCAGGTCCAGCGGTGTGCTGACGCCGCGGGGCCCCCACCACTGGGCGACCTGAACGGGGTCGGTCCAGGCCCGCCACACCAGGGCGCGCGGGGCGTCGAAGACCCGCGTGATCGTCAGCTCAGCCATCGGTGTGTCCCTTCTGCATGGTGCGGAGATGCTCGTCCAGGCGATCCAGGCTGCCTTCGAAAAATCTGCGATAGAACGTAAGCCAATCGGCGGCGTCCGCCAACGGTCCGGCGCGCAGCCGCGCCGGGCGCTGCTGTGCCGTGCGGCTGCGGGAGACCAGCCCCGCCTGTTCCAGGACCTTCAGATGCTTCGAGATCGCCTGCAGGCTGATCGGGAACGGCTCGGCCAGTTCGTTCACTGTCGCCTCGCCGTCGCGCAGGCGCGAGAGGATGGCCCGCCGCGTCGGATCGGCGAGCGCCGCGAAGGTGCGGCTGAGCTGGTCGGTGGGCACGACTACGCCTTCGGCTCCGCACGCTGGTACCGCATGGCGGTGACGCCGGAGCCGATGTCGCGCACCTCGACCAGGTCGAGGTTGGCCGCCGTACCGTCGGCGAAGAGCCGCTTGCCCTTGCCGACGACGATCGGGTAGACGAGTAGCCGATAGTCGTCGACGAGATCCCGTTCGATCAGGGCCTGGATGAGTGTCGCGCTGCCGCCGACGAGCAGCGGGTTGCCGTCCTGTTCCTTGAGCTCGGCCACCTCGTCGAGGTCACGCAGCGCGGTCGAGTTGGTCCACTCCGCCTTGTCGAGCGTCGTGGAGACGACGTACTTCTGGATGCCGTTCATCCGCTCGCCGAAATCGCCGGTCTCCTCGACCATGTTGGGCCAGGCCTGGGCGAAGCCTTCGTACGTGACCCGACCCAGCAGCAGTGCCTCGGCCTCGAACAGCTCCTCGTACTTGAACCGGCCGATGTCGTCGTTCCAGTACGGGAACGACCACTCGTTCGGCGCCTCCATGACGCCGTCGAGCGTCACGAACTCCGATACCACGATCCGGCGCATGAGCCAGCTCCTATTCAACTACTTCCTTGATTAACTGATTGGTTGACCATATGGACGGGCGGCGGCCCCTGTCAAGTGGCGAAGGCGTAGGGATCGTCGCGCGAGATCAGCGGACGGTGCGGACGCGGTACACCATGGCGGCGCCGACCAGCGTGGTCACGCCGGCCGCGCCGAAGAGCACGCTGTAGCCGCCGAGGGATCCGATGATCACGCTCGCCGCGAGCGGGGCCAGCGCCTGGGGACCGACCGAACCGACGTTCATGATGCCGAGATCCTTCGCCCGGTCGGCGGCGTCGGGCAGCACCGCGGTGAT
This sequence comes from Jatrophihabitantaceae bacterium, assembly GCA_036502575.1. Taxonomy (GTDB): domain Bacteria; phylum Actinomycetota; class Actinomycetes; order Mycobacteriales; family Jatrophihabitantaceae; genus DASXRA01. The sequence goes on from DASXYL010000027.1 coordinate 42,546, forward strand.
CAGCGCCTGGTCGACGGACATGAACGCGCCGTACCCCGCGCCGAGGAACGCAGCGGCGACGAGCGCCATGCCGAACGACGGGAAGAACGTGAGCTGCAGGGCGGCGATCGCCTGCGAGACCGACGCGACGGCGACGAATACGCGCCGACGGCCCGTCCGGTCGGACAGGATGCCGCCCGCGTACGTGGCGGCCAGGGTGAACACCAGGTAGATCACGGTCAGGACGAGCAGGCTGCCGTCCGGATCGTGCACCTTGAGGTCGTCGCGCAGGAAGTACAGCAGGTAGGTCGTGCCGAACGCGTTGCCCAGGTTGACGAGCAGGCGGGCGCCGAACGCCCAGCCGAAGTCGGGGCTGCGGATCCACATGCTGGCGACGACGGCCCGCAGCGACAACGGCGATGCCGCCGCCACGGCCGGCACGTCGCGATAGCGCCGGATGAACGGCAGCGCGAACACGAGCAGCGCCACGGCCAGGATCGAGTAGCGAATCGATGCTGTCTTGAAGCTCTCGACGGCGATCAGTCCGACGACGATGCCCACCGCCTGGGGACCGTAGATGGCGCTGGAGATCATGCCGCGCTGGCTGTCGGGCACCTCGTCGGCGATCGCCGCGGTCAAGCCGGCCATCGCCATGTTGGCGCCGAGCGACGCCGCCGCCCAGGCCAGGCCGACGGCCACCCAGTTCGTCTGGAAGCCGGTCAGCAGCAGGCCGCCGACGTAGACGCCGACCCCGGCGATCACCCATACGCGCCGACGTCCGAACCGTGAACGCGTCCGGTCGCACAGTGCACCGAACAGGGGCAGCGTCACCAGCGCGACGATGCCGACCAGCCCGTTGATCAGCCCGAAGTCGCGCACCTTGTGCGCGTGGTCGATCGTGTCGAGCTGGTCGGGCAGCGCCAGCTGTACCGGCACCAGGGTCGCCATCCACACGCCCAGCCACACCAGCGAGAACCGCACCGTCCACGCGCGCGACACCGGAACGGTCGGCTCGACCAGCTGGGCGGCGGGTGCGGTCATCACGCCACCGATCGAGCGGCAACGGGTGGACCGAGCACGCGGTCCAGGTACTCGTTGGCGAACATCCCATCCGGGTCGAGACGATCGCGCAGGGCGACGAACTCGTCGAACCGAGGGTAGCGCGCCCGCAAGATCGCGGCGTCCAGACCGTGCAGCTTGCCCCAGTGCGGACGCCCGCCGACCTCACCGGCGAGCCGTTCCAGGGTGCCGAAGTACGCCTCCTGATCGGGGGCGCCCAGCGGCACATGCACTGCTATGTAAGCGGAATCTCGTCCGAACGCGGTCGACAGCGTGATGTCGTCCGCCGCCGCCACGCGCACCTCCACCGGGAACGCGATGTTCCAGGTACTCGCGTCGACCGTACGCCGCAGTTCGGAGAGGACGGGCACCAACGACGCGCGGGGGATCGCGTACTCCATCTCGACGAAACGCACCCGGCGCGGCGAGGTGAACACCCGGTGCGAGAGGTCGGAGTAGCTGCGACTGCCGAGGGCGCGGGCGGCCAGCTGATTGAGCGGACGGACCAGCCGCGGCGCTCGCCGACCCGCGGCGACCAGCCCGCCGAACACGGTGTTCGACAGGAACTCGTCGCCCAGCCAGGACCGCCAGCGCGGCAGCGGATTCAGAATCTCCGGCGATACACGCATATTGCGCTTGGTGAGCGTGCGCGTCGTGTGCGGGAACCAGTAGAACTCGAAGTGATCGGTGCCATCGGCCAACTCGTCGAAGCTGGCCAGCACGTCGGCGAGCTCGGCCGGGCCCTCTTCCGCGTGCAGCACGAACGCCGGCTCGGTCTGCAGGGTGACTGTAGAGATCACGCCCAGCGAGCCGAGCCCGACCCGGGCCGACCGGAAGACGTCCACGTGCGACGTCGCCGAGCAGTTCAGCACCGAGCCGTCAGCGAGAACGAGGGAGAGCCCGCGGATCTGCGTGGCCAACCCGCCGAAGCGCGCGCCGGTGCCGTGCGTCCCGGTCGAGAACGCTCCGGCGACGGTCTGTACGTCGATGTCGCCTAGGTTGGTGAGCGCCCGTCCGGCATGCTGCAGCAAGACGTTGAGCCGGTGCAGCGGCATGCCGGCCTGGACAGTGACCTGACCCGTGGCGCCATCGAAGTGGACGAGGTCGGCGTGGCGGTCCAGGCGCAACTGGACGGTGTCCAGGCGGCCGGCGCCGGTGTCCGGACGGCCGATGCCCGTAAACGAGTGGCCGCTGCCGATGGGCCGGATGCGCCGCTCGGCCCGCCGGGCATCCGCGATCGCCCGGGCGATCTCGTCGGTGCCGCGCGGCCTTGTGACGGCGATGCCGTCGACGCTCTGGTTGCCGGCCCAGTTCGACCAGCCAGTGTCCCCAGCCATCCGCACACGATGACTTGGACGACCGCCCAAGTCAAGCGCTCCAGACTATTGACTTTGACGTCTGCCCGGCAGATGCTGGCTCATCATGACCTCCCTATCGGCATCAATCGTGCCTTCCCGGGCGTCCGGGCGTCCCCGGCGCTCGTCGGACGAGCGGCGGCGCGAGCTCGTCGAAGCGGCGCTGCGCGTCATGGCTCGCGACGGGGTCGCCGCGGCGACGACCCGAGCGGTCACCGCCGAGGCGGGCATGACGCAGTCGCGGTTCCACTACTGCTTCCGCTCCAAGGCCGAGTTGCTGCACGAGGTCGTCGAGACGATGGTCCGCAATCAGGTCACCAGCGTGCTCGACGCCGTGCGCGCCGGGGTCGGGGGCGACGTGCGGTCGGGCCTGCACGCCGCGCTGCAGGCGTACTGCCAGCACCTGGTCGATCACCCCGAGCAGCACCTGCTCAGCTACGAGCTCACCCAGTACGCGCTGCGCACGCCGGGGCTGGAGCAACTGGCCGCGCGGCAGTACCAGGCCTATCTGGCCGGGGCCGCCGAGGTTCTCGACGCGCTGGGCAGCGCCAACCCGGTGCTCGCCCGGATGGTCATCGCGATCCTCGACGGCGTCACCCTGCAATGGCTGGTCGATCGCGACCGGACGACCGCTGCCGGCGTGCTGGAAGCCTTTGCCGACCAGCTCGCGTCGTCGTTCGTCGAACGGATCGCCGGATGAGACGCCTGGATGTCGCCACCCGCGATCTGGATCCGCCGTTCGCCGTAGTCGACCTGGACGCGCTGCGGGCGAACGCCGCCGACCTGACCCGGCGGGCGACCGGCAAGCCGATCCGGGTCGCCAGCAAGTCGGTGCGCTGCCGATCGATCCTGCACACGGTGCTGGCGCGGCCCGGGTTCGAGGGCATCCTCGCCTACACGCTCGCTGAGGCGTTGTGGCTGGCCGACGAGTTCGACGACGTCGTCATCGCCTACCCCACGGTGGAACGCGCCGCACTGCGGCGACTCGCGGCCGACCCCCAGGCGGCCGCGCGGGTGACGCTCATGGTCGACAGCGTCGAGCAGCTGAACTTCATCGACGACGTCGTACCACCCGAGCGCGCTCCGTTGCGGGTTTGCCTCGACCTGGACGCGTCGCTGCGGGCACTCGGCGGCCGGGTGCACCTCGGGCCCCGTCGCTCCCCGGTGCACTCGCCGTCGGATGCGGCGTCCCTGGCCCAGCTGGTCGCCGATCGGCCCGGGTTCCGGTTGGTCGGGTTGATGGCCTACGAGGGCCAGGTCGCGGGATTGGCCGACGATCCGGTGGGGCAGCGGCTGCGCGCCCCGGCGATCCGGGCGATGAAGGCGGCGTCCGTTCGAGAGTTGGCGCAGCGGCGGGCGGCTGTGGTGGCGGCCGTCGAGCAGGTCACCAAGCTGGAGTTCGTCAACGGCGGCGGCACCGGCAGTGTCGAGTCGACGGTGGCCGAGTCCGCGGTCACGGAGGTGGCCGCCGGCTCCGGCCTGTATGCCCCGGCGCTGTTCGATCACTACCGGTCATTCCACGCGGCGCCGGCCGCGCTGTTCGCGCTCGGGGTCACCCGCCGTCCGGCGCCCGGCATCGTCACCGTCGCGGGCGGCGGCTGGATCGCGTCCGGGCCGTCCGGCGCCGACCGCCAGCCCGTCCCGACCTATCCAGCCGGGCTGCGTTTAGTCGGCACCGAGGGCGCCGGTGAGGTACAGACCCCACTGGTCGGCGCCGCGGCGGACGGCTTGCGGGTGGGTGACCGGGTGTGGTTCCGGCACGCCAAGGCCGGCGAGCTGTGCGAACACGTCGACTCGCTGCATCTCGTCGAGGGCGACGAGATCGCGGCCGTTGTTCCTACCTATCGCGGAGAAGCCAAGACGTTCCTATAACTGCAAGGAGGTTGGCATGTCCCCCAGCATCCGCCACCTGAGCGCACCGCTCGCGGCCTTCGTGCTGCTCGCGGGAGCGGCCACCGCCACCGCGCAGGCGACGCCGGCGCCGAAAGCCGTGGCGAACGACTACTGCGCCGGGCAGTGCAACGACATCCTGCCGCCCGGCACGAACGGCAACGCGACGCTCGCGGAGATCCTCGCGTTCAAGGCGCTCGGCATCAGGCCCGCGCACACCGACGACCAACTCGGCCCGTATGCGAGCCTCGTCGACAACTACACCGGCCTGACCAACCAGACGCTCGGCAACTACTTCAATAACTCGTCGTTCGGGGTGCCGTCCAACCAGGTAGCGAGCACCATCCGGCCCGGGGGCCGCAGCGATGTCACGATCGTGCGCGACAAGGCCACCGGCACCCCGCACATCTCCGGCACCACACGCGGGGGTACGGAGTACGGGGCCGGCTACGCCGCCGGACAGGACCGCCTCTGGATGATGGACGTCTTCCGTCACGTCGGACGCGGCGAGCTCAGTGGCTTCGCCGGCGGTGCGCCGTCCAACCGGGCGCTGGAGCAGCAGTTCTACCTCAACGGCGCCTACACCGAGGCCGACTTGCAGGCCCAGGTCGATCGGGTCGCCGCCAAGGGCGCTCGCGGCGCGCAGGCGTTCCAGGACATGACCGACTACCTCGCCGGTCTGAACCGCTACATCGCCGACTCCAAGGCCGGCGCCTACTTCCCCGGTGAGTACGACCTGACCGGCAACGCCAACATCCTCACCGGCGAGGGCATCCAGCCGTTCCAGGCCACGGACCTGGTCGCGATCGGCACCGTGATCGGTGCGCTGTTCGGTGCGGGCGGTGGCAACCAGGTGCAGTCGGCGCTGGTGAAGCTGGCCGCCGACGCGAAGTACGGCACCGCCAAGGGCGATCAGGTGTGGCAGGCCTTCCGCGAGGAGAACGATCCCGAGGCCGACCTCACCCTCCACAGTGGACAGACGTTCCCCTATGCGGCGTCGCCGGCGAATCCGGTCGGCGTGGCGATGCCCGACGCCGGTTCGGTCACGCCGCAGCAGATCGTGTTCGATCCGACCGGATCGGCGACGTCGGCGTCGAGTTCGGCGAAGGGCGTGCTGCCGGGCGACCTGTTCAGTGCGAAGCACGGCATGTCCAACGCGCTCGTCGTCAACGGCCAGTACACCGACGACGGTCACCCGATCGCGGTATTCGGTCCGCAGACGGGGTACTTCGCCCCCCAGCTGCTGATGCTCGAGGAGATCCAGGGGCCGGGCCTGTCCGCGCGCGGCGCCGCCTTCGCCGGCCTGAACTTCTACGTGCAGCTCGGACGGGGGCAGGACTACTCGTGGAGCGCCACCTCTTCCGGGCAGAACATCATCGACACGTTCGCCGTGACCCTGTGCAACACGGACCGCACGCCGGCCACGAAGAATTCAGCAGCCTACCTGTACAACGGCGCGTGCACACCGATGGAGCAGATCGAGCGGGACGACGCGTGGAGTCCGACCATCGCCGACAGCACACCGGCCGGCTCGTACAAGCTGATCGCGTTCCGGACCAAGTACGGCATCGTCCAGTACCGGGCGACGGTCGGCGGCAAACCCGTCGCGTACACGACGCTGCGCTCGACCTACCTGCACGAGGTCGACACGATCATCGGCTTCCAGATGTTCAACGACCCGGTGGCCATGACCGGGCCGGCCGACTTCCAGCGGGCGGCGTCGAACATCACGTACACGTTCAACTGGTTCTACGTCGACGCGCATCACATCGCGTACTACAACTCCGGGCTCAACCCGACCCGCGCCCCGAGCGTCGACCCGAACCTGCCCATCCTCGCCGCGCCGGCCTATCAGTGGCAGAACTGGAACCCCACGACGAACACCGTTGCCAATACGCCGTTCGCGGCCCATCCCAACTCGATCGACCAGGACTACTACGAGTCGTGGAACAACAAGATCGCGAAGGACTACACGGTATCGGGGTTCGCCGACGGCTCGGTGTATCGCAGCAACCTGCTCGGTGATCGCATCAAGGCTCTGATCGCCAGCGGGCGGAAGATCACTCGGGCGAAGCTCACTCAGGCGATGGAGGACGCTGCCCTCACCGATCTACGCGGTGAGGACGTCCTGCCCGAACTGCTGCAGGTGATCAACACGGCGCCGGTGAGCGACCCCGCGCAGCAGGCGGCCGTGGCCAACCTGCGGACCTGGTTGAGCGCCGGCGCGAAACGGCGCGAGACGGCGGCGGGCTCCAAGACGTACGCGAACGCCGACGCCGTCCGCACCGTGGACGCGTGGTGGCCGCTGCTCGCCAAGGCGGAGTTCGGCCCGGCGCTCGGGGACGATCTCTACAACGCGCTCGCGGCGGCCGCGCCGGTCGACGAGTCGCCGGCGGCCACCCACAGTGGTGTGTCGCACCAGGGCTCGTCGTTCCAGAGCGGCTGGTGGTCCTACGTGGACAAGGACATCCGTGCCGTGCTGGGCCAGCCGGTTGCCGGGGGGCTCGTCGACAAGTACTGCGGCGGCGGCTCGGTCGCGCAGTGCCGGACCGTGCTGCTGGCGACCTTGGCCCAGGCCGCGGCGACTCCCGCGACGACCGTCTACCCCGGCGACGCGAACTGCAGTGCGGGCGATCAGTGGTGCGCTGACTCGATCATCCAGAGCGCACTGGGTGGCATCACCGACGCCGCGACGAACTGGCAGAACCGCCCGACGTTCCAGCAGGTCGTCCAGTATCCGGCGCACCGCTGACGCCGGTCTAGGTCAGTTTGCGCACCAGGCGAAGGGGCAGGTGCCGGATGGCCGGGGCGAGCGTGCGCCACGGCCAGGCCGGCACGACGGCTTCGGCCGGTTCGCGCTCGATCGCGGCGACCATCGCCCGAACACCCGGCTCGGTGTCGGCCATGAACCGCACCCTCTGCGCGACCTGCTCGTTCATCTCCGAGCAGATGTAGCCGGGGAACAGCGTCGTGACCTTGATCGGCGAGCCCAACACGTCGGAACGAATACCTTCGGCCAGCACGGCAATGCCGGCCTTGGTCGCGGCGTACACGGTGATCGACCCCGGCATGCCGCGCAGCGCCGATACCGACGAGACGACGACCAGGTGGCCGGCGTTCGCCTCGCGGAAGAGCGTCATCGCCGCCTCGCATTGGGCCAGCCCCGCGACGAAGTTCGTCATGGCGGTGGCTCGGTTGGCGTCGAAGCGGCCGGTGCCGATACGTGCGCCCTTGCCGAGTCCGGCGTTGACGATCACCCGATCCAGGCCGCCGAGTTCGTCGCCCAATCCGGTGAACGTCGCGAAGACCGCGTCGTGGTCGTTCACATCCAGCTCGCGCGTGATCACGGTGACGCCGGTGCTTGTCAGCTCGTCCCGGAGGGCGTCGAGACGCTCGACGCGGCGGGCGCACAGGGCGAGGTTGCGGCCCTTCGCCGCGAACTGCCGGGCCATCTCCTCGCCCAGCCCCGAGCTCGCTCCGGTGATGAGAATGTTCTTACGCATCAGGCGCTTCGCTGGCGCGGCCGGCGGGCCGGCTTGGTCAAGGTGGCGACGTAGTCGAGCATGACGTCGAGGACCGCCCGGGTGCGGTCGGTGTCGTGATCGACGAGCCAGGTCGTTGTCGCTCCGTCGATCATCGTCACAACCATACGGGCCAGTACGGGCATCTCGACCTGCCACTCGACGCCGGCCAGCTCGGCGGCAGTCGTCAGCAGCATCGTGGCCGATTCGTAGTACTGGCGATACTGCTCGTCGGCCAGGTCGCGCAGCTCGGGCGTGCGCAGCGCGTGGTGGTTGAGCTCGAACAGCACCTGCTCGTGACCGGGGTTCTTCTCGAGATGCTCGAGGTATCCGTCGACGGCCTGGCGCAGCGTCTCGCGGATGTTGCGGCCCGGCTGCATCGCCGCCCGGGCCGCCTCGCGCTCGATCCCGGCCAGCATGATGATCAACTCGCGCAGCAGCTCGTTGCGTGACCGGAAGCAGTAGTGAAACGTCGCCAGCACCATGCCGGCCTCGGCCGCGATGGCTCGCGTGGTCCCGGCGGCCACGCCGTCGCGGGACATCACGCGCAGCGCGGCGGCGAGCAACTCGGCGCGCCGGGCGTCGGCGGACATGCGGGCCACGGCTACCCCCTCGTCCTGTCTGGGACGCCCGAGTGGGTCAGGCGTCTAGGTCATGGTAATCACGTCCGCACGCGTCACGAACTGGACCCGCCTCGGCTACGTCACGTTGACGGCTCGATGCACCGGCGATCCGTGCCGGTCGCAGCTCGGCGGCGCTCAGAAGTCGAAGCTCCTTGGCTCACCGCCGGTGAGATGCAGCTCCTCCAACCCCAACGCATCCCGCAACCTTGTCGCCGCCGACGCGAACTCGTCATTGGGCAATACCGTGGCCGGCAGGAACCGGGCGCCATTCGTCCCGAGGTAGATCGACACCCGACCTGAACGACCCCGTGCCGTCAAAACATTGCGAGGTGCGGCCGGCGTTGTCCGCAACGACCGGGGTCCACTCGTATGGCAGAACGTGCACGTCATCCCGCACGAATCGACAGTCTTCACCCGCAGCGTCCGGTCATACCGCACTTGCACCGGCAGCTGACGACGAACTTCTCTACGCCACGGCCGGATTACCCGAGGAGGCCCGGGCGTTCTCTCTCGGGCACATGGCTCAGCTCGAACTGCTCCAGGCATCCCATCTCGACTGGAGTGTGATCACCCCACCACCGCTGATCCTCACCGACACCGACGTTGCGGACGGCTACCGCATCGGCGATCAGCACCTACTCGAAGGAGCCGGCGACTCGTTCTCCTTCGCCGACCTCGCCCGGGCAGTGCTCGACGAGATCGAACAGCCACACCATCGCCGGCAGCAGTTCCTGGTCTGACAGACCCCGCGTCAACCGGCGAGTTGCCGTGCCTGGTCGCGGCGTTGGGCGAGGACGGCGACGGCGTAGTGGCTGTCCAGGCGTGGTCCGTCCCATCGGGTGGTGGCGGCGTTGCCGGCGACGTGGGGGTGGTCGGCTTCGATGGGTGTGTCGGTGGTGATGTGGTCGGCGGGGTTGATGTGGTGGGGGAGGTCGGTGCCGTCGCTGCGAGTGAAGCGGAACCGTCCTTGTCCGAGGGCGTCGATTCGGAATTGGCCGTCGTGGTGGGTGTGGTGGTGGCGGGGGCAGAGTAGGACGAGGTTGGCGAGGTGGGTGCGGCCGCCGTGGATCCAGTGCCGGATGTGGTGGGCTTCTAGTCCGCGGGTGTTGGTGCAGCCGGGGTGGGTGCAGCGGGCGTGGTCGCGCAGGAGCAGGGCGCGGTATTGGCGGTCGGTGACCAGTCGGTGGGAGCGGCCGAGGTCGCGCACGGTGGCGCCTTGATCGCGGACGGCGGTGCGG
>DASXYL010000028.1:0-60247 GCA_036502575.1 Jatrophihabitantaceae bacterium
GTTGAACAGGTCGTGCAGGTCGGGGTACTTCTCGAAGTGCGGCGGCTTGAAGTAGTCGGTCCACAACACCCACAGGTGATGCTTGACCAGTTCGGACCGCTGCTCCTTGATGATCAGCGCCCGAGTACGGAACACCGGGTCGTCGTTGCCCTGGTACTTCTCCATGATCGCCTTCACCGACTCGGCCTCGATCCGGGCCTGGGCCGGGTCGTACACGCCGCACGGCAGATCGCAGTGGGCGTAGGCGGTGATCGTCGGACGGATGATGCGCACGTGGTCTCCTCGGTTAGTCGAGCTACTTCTGGTCGAGGGCGCGCGCGAGCTCGTCACGGCCCATCTTCGACCGCCCGGGCAGGTCGTGTCGTTTCGCGATTTCGTACAGCTCGGCCCGGGTCTTCGGGCTGGAGGCTCCGGTGCGCTTGCGCTGAGCTACCGCGGCACCCTGCTTGCCGAGAGCGGTTTTCGTCGCCTTCGGCAGGTGTGCGAGGGAGCGCTTGCTCTTGGCGCCCTCCTGGGCCTTCGTGACGTTGCGTTTAGCGGCGTTGCGTTGCTTCGTAGTGGCCATGCCCGCGGTCTACCCGCCGGGCCGGCGTCGTATTCGTCGGGCTGCGCAACTGACGTTTGGCCCGTTGATCGCTCGGGAACGCCTGACCGTAGGGGCCGATTCGCCTGAACCGGCCTGGCGCGTTCGAACTGGAGGTCACTCGTGGCTCAGACCGTTGCCGATGTTGTTCTCGAACGCCTGCGGGCGTGGAACGTCCGACAGGTGTTCGGCTATCCCGGGGACGGCATCAACGGCCTGCTGGCGGCGTGGGGTCGAGCTGATGCCGACCCGCAGTTCGTGCAGTCGCGGCACGAGGAGATGTCGGCGTTCGAGGCGGTGGGTTACGCGAAATTCAGTGGCCGGGTCGGCGTGTGCGCGGCGACCAGCGGCCCGGGTGGTATCCACCTGTTGAACGGCCTGTACGACGCCAAGCTCGATCACGTGCCGGTGGTGGCGATCGTCGGGCAGACCGCACGTAGCGCCATGGGCGGCTCGTACCAGCAAGAGGTTGATCTGCTCAGCCTGTTCAAGGACGTGTGCAGCGACTACGTGCAGATGGCCACGGTGCCGCAACAGTTGCCGAACCTGATCGACCGGGCGATCCGGATCGCCGAGGCCGCGAGCGCACCGACCTGCGTGATCTTCCCGTCCGACGTCTTCGACCTACCGTACGAGCCACCCGAGCACGCGTTCAAGCACGTGCCGTCGTCGCTGGGTACGACGCGCGCCACCGCCCGGCCCGACGACCAGGCGGTCGAGGCCGCCGCCGAGCTGCTCAACGCCGGCCACCGCGTGGCCATGCTCGTCGGTCAGGGCGCCCGGGCGGCCGCCGACGAGGTGACCGAAGTGGCCGACCTGCTCGGCGCCGGAGTCGCGAAAGCCCTGCTGGGTAAGGACGTTCTGCCCGACACGGAGCTGTGGATCACCGGCTCGATCGGTCTGCTCGGCACGATCCCGAGCTACACGATGATGCGCGACTGCGACACGTTGCTGACCGTCGGCTCGAACTTCCCGTACACGCAGTTCCTGCCCGGCCTGGATCAGGCCCGGGGCGTGCAGATCGACCGCGACGCCCGGTGGATCGGCCTGCGCTACCCGTACGAGCTCAACCTGGTCGGCGATGCGAAGGCGACACTGCAGGCGCTCATCCCGAAGCTGAACCGCAAGGACGACCGCACCTGGCGGGACAAGATCGAAGAGAGCGTCGAGCAATGGTGGGAGACCGCTGACCGCCAGGCCATGACCGACGCCACTCCGATCAACCCGATGCGGATCTTCCACGAACTCTCGCAGCGATTGCCCGACGACGCGATCGTCACGGCCGACTCGGGCAGCGCGGCGAACTGGTACGCCCGGCACCTACGCTTCCGGGGTCACATGCGGGGCTCGCTGTCCGGAACCCTCGCGACGATGGGACCGGGCGTTCCCTACGCGATCGGCGCGAAGTGGGCCCACCCGGACCGCCCGGCGATCGCGCTCGTCGGTGACGGCGCCATGCAGATGAACGGCCTGGCCGAGCTGTTGACGATCAAGCACTACTGGACGCAATGGGGCGATCCGCGGCTGGTCGTGGCGGTGTTGCACAACAACGACCTGAACCAGGTGACCTGGGAGATGCGGGCGATGGAAGGCTCGCCGAAGTTCGCCGAATCGCAGACCATCCCGGACCTGAACTACGCGAAGTTCGCCCGGGACATCGGCCTGATCGGCATCAACGTCGACCAGCCCGACCAGCTCGGTCCGGCCTGGGAATCTGCCCTGGACGCCGATCGTCCAGCCGTGCTGGACGTCCGCTGCGACCCCGACGTCCCACCGATCCCGCCGCACACCACCTTCGACGAGGTGAAGGCCCTTGCCTCGTCGCTGGCCCATGGTGACGAGGACAAGTGGGGGGTCGTGCGCGAGGGCGTCAAGCAGAAAATCCAGCAACTGCTGCCCGGACGCAGCGAGTGACGCCCGGCTGTCGGACCGCCAGAACTGACCGGGCACCCGACTAGCCGGCCAGCCGTACCGCGGACTCGAGCAGCAGGGCGCAGCAGGGCGTGGACGAATGCCTGGGGCAGGTTGCCGCGCAACTGTCGTTGTTCGACGTCGAACTCCTCGGCGAGCAGGGCGGGTGGTCCGGTCGCGGCGCGGTTGCGCTCGAATGCCCGGAAGGCGGCGACCGGATTCCCCTGCTGAGCCTCGCTGAGCGCGAGGACGAATCCGCAGAGCAGGAAGGCGCCTTCGCTCTCGCCCAGTTCGTGTCCCTCGTGGCGGTAGCGATACACGTATTCGTCGTCGACCAGTTCGCGGCGGACGGCGCCGAGCGTGGCAGCGGTGCGCGGGTCGTCGGGCGGCGTCGCACCGCGCACCAACGGCAGGAGGAGCCCGGCGTCGACTCGCGCGTCGTCGGGGCTGCGCCGCCAGTAGCCGTCGGGATGGACGCAGCGCCGGGACACCTCGGCCAGCAGCGTGTCGGAAAGCGCCCTCATCGTCCCGACGTCGGAGCGGGGGGCGATCTCGGCGGCGGCGCGCAGGCCGGCCACGCAGGCCAGCCGCGAGTGCGTCCACCACGCGTCGTCGAGTTCCCAGATGCCGGCCTCGGGTTCGGTCCAGCGCTTCTCGATCACGTCGGCGGCCAGCCGGGCGGCGGACCAGCCGTCCGCGTCGAGCACGTCGTGTCGGGCCGCGGCGGCGAGCAGCAGCAGGATCTCGCCCATCGTGTCGAGCTGGAACTGCCGGCCCACCGCGTTGCCGCGCACGTCGCTGCCGCCCGGGTAGCCCGGCAGGTCCACCGGTCCCTCGTCCGGCACCGGGCCGCCGTCGATGAGGTAGGCGGGTTTGAGGTCCGGTCCGTGTTCGAGCAGCCGGGCGGTGACGAACGAGACCGCGTCGTGCAGCAACGGATGCGGGCCGTCGGCGCTGATCGCCAGCCCGGCCAGGCATTGGTCGCGGATCCAGGCGTAGCGGTAGTCGTAGTTCGCGTTGGCGCCCGACCGTTCCGGCAGGGACGTGGTCGCTGCGGCGACCATGCCGCCGGTGGCGCTGGTGAGCCCGCGCATGACCGCGTACGCATGCCTCGCGTCGCGTGGTGCGACGCAGCCGTCGAGCGGCGGAACGGCCTTGCGCCACTCGCGTTCGGTCGTCGCCCAGGCGGTCCGGGCATCCACCGGTTCGCCGAGGTCGGCGCCGACCTGCAGCACCAGCTGGCGCGTATCGCCGGCAGCCACTGCGATCTCGGCGACCAGCCGGCCGTGCTCGTCCACCGCGGCCTCGGCGGCACCGGTCCAGCGCACCTGCAGATCGCCCGACCTCGCCGTCCAGACACCTTCGACGAGCCGCAGGTCGCGCATCGGATGCTGGCCGAAGCCGGCGCGCAGGTCGAGCACGAGGCGCAGCCGGGACTGTCCACTGTGGACCTCGATACGCCGCAGTACGGTCACCCGTTTCGGGTCGGCCGGCAGGGGCAGGGCGTCGCGGCACTCGACGACGGCGTCGGTGTCGGTGACCCAGCGGTTGCGCCAGATCAGCGTGCCGTGCTCGTAATGTCCACCCCACACGTAACGTCCCGCCGGCGTGACTGCGTAGACGCCGCGGCCGCCGATCAGCGTGGAGAGCACCGCGTCGTCGTGCCAGCGCGGCGCGCACAACCAGACCAGGTCGCCGTTGGGACCGCACAGCGCGCCCCGCTCACCGTCGGCGATCAGGGCGTAGTTGCGCAGTGCCTCGGGCGGGAACTCGACGCGGTGGCTGGTCACCGGCGTCGTCGCCACAACGCGGCACCGGCGACCGCGGCGGCCGCCGCGGCCAGCACGCCGTGGTGCTCGGACGCCCAGATCTGCGGGTCGGTTCGGGTGGCCTGCTCGTCGAAGTGACCGTGCGCCCCGAAGTCGGCGTTCGCGTCGGCCGGTGTCCACAGGTTGGCCGGGTCGTGCGACGTGTGCCGTTCGCCGGTTTGCTGCGAGGCGTATCCGGTGCGGGCCAGGTAGCGGTCGAGCAGCCCCGGTGCGACCGCGTTGGCGATCAGCGTCGCGGCCGTGCTCGACCCCACCCAGTACTCGCGTCGGCGTGGGTGATCAGCGGCGCGCACGATCGCTCGGGCCGCCACCTCGGGTTGGTAGATCGGCGGCACCGGCTGCGGACGCCGGGGCAGCCGGGACAGGACCCAGGAGAACTGCGGCGTATTCACCGCCGGCAGCTGCACCATGGTCACGCGCACCCGCGACTTGTCGTGCAGCAGCTCGCAACGCAGCGATTCGGTGAAGCCCTGGATGGCGTGCTTGGCGCCGCAATACGCCGACTGCAACGGGATGCCGCGGTAGGCCAGCGCCGAGCCGACCTGCACGATCGTGCCGTGGTTGCGGGGCTTCATCCGATCCAATGCGACCTGCGTGCCGTACACGAAGCCCAGGTAGCAGACCTCGGTGATGCGGCGGAACTCGTCCGGGTGGATCCGGTCGAACGGCGCGAACATCGAGCTGAACGCGTCGTTGATCCAGACATCGATCGGTCCGAACTCCTTCTCGACCCGGGTAGCGCAGGCGTCGACCGCCTGGGCGTCGGCCAGGTCAGCCGGTAGCGGCAACGCGCGGCCCCCCGCCGCCTCGACGTCCTCGGCCGCGGCGGCAAGCCCTTCCTCGCCCCGTGCGATCAGTCCGACCGAAGCGCTGCGCGCCCCGTACGCACGCGCGACGGCCCGGCCGACCCCACCACTGGCACCGGTGACAACAACGGTTTGAGCATGCACGTCAACGGTGTTCCCAACCGTGACCGGACTCAATCGTGGGTCAGGCCGAAGCGAAGGCGGCTATCGCCGCCTGGTTGAACGCGTCGAGGTCGTCCGGCTTGCGGCTGGTGACCAGCGTCCAACCGTTGTCGTCAGAGGTGATCACTTCCGCGTCCTGCCAGGTGCCGCCGGCGTTGCGGATGTCGGTCTGCAGGCTCGGCCAGCTGGTCAGCGTCTTGCCGCGCACCACGTCGGCCTCGACCAGCGTCCACGGACCGTGGCAGATAGCGGCGATCGGCTTGCCGGCCCGCGCGAACGAGGCGACGAAGTCGACGGCCTCGGACACGATCCGCAGCTTGTCCGGGCTGGCCACCCCGCCGGGCAGCACCAGCGCGGCGTAGTCGTCGGCGCGGGCGTCGCCGACGGCCTGGGTGGCTTCGAACGTGTCGCCCTGGTTGAGGTCCCCCTGCATCGCCTGCACCTTGCCGGCCTCCGGCGCGAGCAGCACCGGCTCGCCGCCGGCGTCCTGGACGGCCTGCCACGGGCTGGTCAGCTCGACCTGTTCGACTCCCACGTTGGCGACGAGGAAAGCGACCTTCTCACCGCTCAAGTCACTGGGCATGTTGGCGTTCCCTTCTCGACGGTCACCTACGCCGTACCCACGGGGCCAGTCCGGGAAACCGACGATTGCGTGTCTCAGTTGACCCATCGGTCCAGGTCGAGCAGCAGCTCGGCCGGATCGGGGTAGACCGCCACGGCACCGGCGTCGCGCAGCTCGGCTGCGCTGGTGCCGCCGCAGGTCAGCCCGATGAAGGGGATGTCGACCTTGCCGGCCGCCTGCCCGTCCCAGACGGCGTCGCCGACGAACACCACGTCCTCGGCGCGCAGCCCACTCGAGTCGAGCGCGGCCTGCAGGATGTCAGGTGCCGGCTTACCGGCCTCGGCGTCGGATGAGCTCGTCGCCTCGGTGATCGCGTCGTCGGCGTCCAGGGCGGAGTGCAATGCGGCCAGCTCGTCGGCCGAGGCGGAGGAGGCCAGCACCACCGAGCACTCCCGCGCCGCGCAGGCCCGCACCAGCTCGGCCGCCCCGGGCAGCGGGCGCAGCCGGCCCCAGTACTGCCGGTACAGACCCAGATGCACGGTCTTCAGCTGCTCGTCGCCGGAGTGATCGCGATCGGCGCCGAGCAGGTGATCGATCAACTCGCCCGAGCCGAGACCGATACCGCGGTGGACGTTGGCCATCGGAACGTCGTGGCCGCCCTGGTGCAAGGCCTCGGCCCAGCACATGGTGTGGATATACGTCGTGTCGACCAGCGTGCCGTCCACGTCGAACAGCACGCCCCGTCCCTTGCTCATCGCCATAGCGCATCCCACCTCGTGAGGCCTCGGTCTCCGGACGGTCTACCCAGGTTGGGCCCTGGGCAGACCACCGGATCGGGTGTGATCGCTATCGAGTGGTTCCACTCGTCGACGCGACGGTGCGGCGGACGGCTAGCACGGCGATGTCGTCGAGGGGTTCCCGATTGCCGACCAGTGCGTGCATCACCTGCTGGCAGACGGTGGCGGGATCGTCGGCGTGTACGGCGGTCCGGAGCTTACGGAGGCCGCCGTCGATTGGTTGGTCGTGTTTTTCGACCAGGCCGTCGGTGTAGAGCAGGAGAGTTGCGCGCTCGGGCATGTGGACAGACGTGGCGGTGCGTTCCACGTCGGGAAGTGCGCCCAGTGGTGGCGCGAGCGCAACGGGCACGAACTCCGCCGGCTCGCCCGGGTGCGCGATGACGGGAGGCGGGTGACCGGCCGAAGAGATCTCGAAGTGGTCGTACGGAGGAGAGGAGACGGCGCAAACGACGGTGATCATCGTGCCGACCTCGAAGTGTTGGATCTTGCGGTCGGTGCGGGCGAGGGCCTCGTGCGGTGTATCGCAACACAGCGCGTAGGCGCGCAGCGCGCTCTTGACCCGGCCCATGACGACTGCCGCCTTCAGACCGTGTCCGGCGACGTCGCCCACGACCAGCCATAGCTGTCCGGACGGCACGGTGAACGCGTCGTACCAGTCACCGCCGATCAGGCGATTTTCCGCCGCGACGTAACGAGCGGCCAGCTGCACGCCCGGCAGCCGCGGCAGGCTGCCTGGGCGCAGACCGCGCTCGAGCAGCCGGGCAGCGGCAGACTCTTCCGCGAGCTGCCGTGACTGGATCGCGCCGACGACCCGCTCGGCGGCAACTTGCAACAACTCGGTGTCGCTGCGGGTGAATGGTCGATCGTCGAGCCGACCGACGTGCAGTACGCCGATGACCTCCTCGCCGCCGAGCAAGGGGACGCCGAGCATCTTGCGGATTCCCTTTTCCCACAGGATCGGGTTCGCCGCGTTCGTCGCGTCCACCTGATCCAGCACCATTGGTGATTTGTCTTTCGCGATGCTGCCGGCGAAGCCGGTGCCGATCGGGACTCGCACGCCTTGCCGGACCTCCTCCTCGAGCCCGCACGCAGGCGAGTGACAGTGGGGTCACCCTGGAGATAACAGCCGTATCCCGACGCGCCGCCCGGGTCCTGACGATCGTCGGTCTCGCTGAATCCTTCGGCATACCGGCCGACCAGGACGCCGTGCCCGGACAGCCACCCAGCCCGACTCGTGACCAGTGACCACCAAGCAGAACGTCCGCTAGCCGGCGATCTTGCTTGTGACGTCTCGGCGATCTCGATCGCCCGTAGCTCGAGCGGGAGTGGGCGCGGTTTGCCTGCCACAGAAACCATCGTTTGCCGATGAAGGGTTCGGCCTAGCGTGGTGCTCATGACCGATCACCTCTCCAACGGAGAGAAGCTCGTCGAGATCAGTGATGTCCAGCTGTGCGTCGAGACCTTCGGAGACCCCACGAACCCGGCTGTCCTGTTCATCGATGGGGCGTCAGCCTCGATGCTGTGGTGGGAAGCAGAGCTGTGTGAACAGATCGCGCGCGGCGGCCGGTTCGTCATTCGCTACGACAACCGGGACACCGGCCGATCCACCAGCTACCCGCCGGGGAAGCCGGGCTACAAGTACACCGACCTGGCTGCGGACGCGCTCGGGATCCTGGACGCGTTGAACATCGAACGCGCACACCTCGTCTGCCGGTCCATGTCCGGCGGAATCGGGCTAATCCTCGGGACGGAGCACCCCGACCGGGTCGCGTCGCTGACGTTCGTCTCCACGACCACGGGCGCAGACGGACTTCCATCGCCGTCGGACGAACTGGCCAGCAACACCGCCGCCGAGCCGGACCTCGCCGATTCCGCCGCGGTGGTGGACTACGTCGTGGCCTCGGTCAGGGCGTGCTCAGGCGGCTCGCCCTACTTCGACGAAGCCGCCGTGCGGGCACTGGTTCAGCGGGATGTGGCCCGCGCCCGCAACATCGCGTCCACCCTCGTCAACCACTACGCGATGACGTTCGACGGGCCGTCCGGCGGATTCGGTGACATCAAGGCGCCGACCCTGGTGGTGCACGGTGACCACGACCCGCTCCTGCCGCTGCCACACGGGCAGGCGCTGCGCGACGCGGTGCCCGGCGCGAGGCTGCTGATCCTGGAAGGCGCGGGGCACGATCTGCCCCGGCCGCTGTGGGACGTGTTCGTACCGGCGCTGCTCCAGCACACCGCGGGTGGGCCGAGATGATGCGTCCTCGACATCGGTTGTGGCACGGGTCAGACCACACGCGAGGCCGGTTCGGAGCGATGTTCTTCGCCGACCCGGTCGCCGCGTTCACCAATATCGGGGCGCACGCTGCGCCCCGCAGCACGGCTGGTCCTGCTGGTCTGGCAAGACAGTGTCCGCAATGAATGGGCCACCGCGATCCGGCCGACCCTGACCACCGCAACCGCCCCGCCCACCAGCGGTCCGGGCCCGTTCTCACTCGCCGATCCGACCATCACCGAAGGCATCCTGGCGGCGGCCGGCTTCACGGACGTCAGCTTCACCGATGTGCACGAGCCGGTCTACTACGGCCGGACAGCGACACCGCCTTCGATGCCGTGTTCCGTTCAGCTGGTCTTGATGGTGCCGCCGTCGATGACGATGTCCGCGCCGACGATGTTGGTCGCCGCGGCGGACACGAGGAACGTGATGAGTGCGGCCACCTCCTCGGGTTCGGTGATGCGGCGGCTGGCGATGTCGAACAGTTCGGGGATCGCGGCCAGGAAATCCTGGTGCCCGGCGCCGTTGGCGGCGGCAACCTTGGCGCCGAAGCCGTTCGGATCGCGCCACAACGAGGTGCCGACGACTCCTGGTGAGACGGTGTTGACGCGCACGCCGCGTGGTCCGAACTCCTCGCTCAGCCGCTTGCTCAAGGCGGTGAGCGCCGCCTTGGCCTCCCTGTAGCCGACCGGTCCGGGCGCCGGCACGCGGGAGTTGATCGTCGAGAGGTTGACGATTGCGCCCCGCCGCTCGAGCAGGCTCGGCAGCGCCGCGCGGGTCGTCCAGACGGCGCTGAACAGGTTGAGGTCGAACACTTCTTGCCACTGCTCGTCGCTGATGTCGAGGAATCCGCCAAGGACCATCCGGTCCGCGTCTCCGGCTCCGACGCTGTTGATCAAGATGTCGATGCCGCCCAGTTCGGCCAGTGCAGCGTCCACCAGGGCCGTCGCGCCCTCGGCAGTGGACAGGTCGACGGGCACCGCCGCAACGGCCACCTTTTCCAGCTCAGCGGTAATCGTGCGCGCGGCGCCGACCACGCGGACGCCCTCGTGCGCGAGCGCCTGGGAGACGGCCAACCCGATGCCGCGGCTGGCGCCGGTGACGAGCGCCGTCTTGCCTTGGAGTTGAAGATCCATGACCTTTCCTTTCTAGAACTGCAGGACAAAAACTGGGGCAAAAAAAAGGACCGTCGTCGAGGCGGCCGGGTTCAGAGCAGAGGGGCGAGGGCCGAGTCGATAACGCGGTACAGCGTCGGTGCGTCGTACGTCATGGCCATGATGCGCAGCCCGGCGACAGTGTTCGCGAGGAATTCCGCGAAGGCCGGTGCGTCGATGCCGGGACTGACATCACCGTCACGGTGGCCCTGCTCGATCCGGGCCGCGAGCGCGGCGACGGTGTGTTCCTGCATGGTGTGCTGGCCGGCGGTATCCGAGCGCGACGCCGAAGGCGCTCGACCGTGCGATGCTGGACAGATGGTGTTCAACATGAACGTCGGCGGAGGGCAGTCGATCTTCGCTGGGGCAGCGTCACGGGTGAACGAGGTCGATGCGGAGTTGCGCGACAAGCACACAGGCAAACCTCTGGAGGACATCAAGCCGCTTGCCGTCCTCGCGCTCCGGCGAATCGGCGTCAGCCTGCCTGATGCCGAGCTTGTTGCGTACGCGGGCGCGGTGTCCACCGGAGAGAAGTACCAGTTTCACCTCAGCTGAGTGACCGTGGGCGCCTGTGCCTAGTCGGCTCCGTCCGGCGCGAACAAGCTGACCGGGCACGCCACTCCCGTACCTCCTAGACCGCAGTAGCCGTCGGGGTTCTTCGCGAGGTATTGCTGGTGGTAGTCCTCGGCGTAGTAGAACGGTCCGGCGTGGGCGATCTCGGTGGTGGCCGGGCCGTATCTGGCGCTCTGCAGGCGCTGCGAGTACGCCGCCTTGGCGGCCTCGGCGGCCGCACGCTGGGAGTCGTCGGTGTAGTAGATCGCCGACCGGTACTGCGTGCCGACGTCGTTGCCCTGGCGCATGCCCTGGCTCGGATCGTGTGACTCGAAGAAGGCCGAGAGCAGGGTCTCGTACGGCGTGGCGGTGGGGTCGAACACGACGAGGACGACCTCGGCGTGGCCGGTCAGCCCGCTGCACACCTCCTCGTAGGTCGGGTACATCGTGAAACCGCCGGCGTAGCCGACCGCGGTCGTCCACACGCCCGGGGTCTGCCAGAACTCGCGCTCGGCGCCCCAGAAACAACCCAGCCCGAACATGGCGGTCACCGTCCCGGACGGGAACGGCGGTTGGATCGAGCGTCCGGTGACGAAATGGTCGCGGGGGAGCGAATACGCGTAGGCGTCGCGGCCGGGTAGTGCCTTGTCGGCGCTGACCAGGTCGGTCTTGGCGCGAGAGAGCAGCATGCGTCAAGATTACGGCTCCGGAACACCGTTCGGCGGATTGCGTTCCCAGGACGTAACCTCGTCATATGGCACCCGCACCGACCGCGCAGAACGCGCCCGCCAGGAGCGCGTCATGACGCAGTGGGGTCTCGACGTGCTCTTCAACCCGGCCAAGCGACACATGGACGAGGAGAAGCGGCGCCTGCAGTCCACCCGCGAGGAGATCGGTGACGCCTCCGGGGGCAAGCGGATCGATCTCGAGTCCGGCAAGGTGGTCATCCCGCGCGCGGACGCCGAGGACGAGGACGCCGGATCCAGCGACGTTTCGACGGTCGAGAATCGGGCAGCTGAGAACGAGCCCGCCGAGAACGAGCCGGTCGATAGCGCCGCGGCTCGCGCGCGAGCACGTCGACGAGAGCTCCGGCAGCGCAAGGCCTGACGAGACCGCTGGGGCACGACTGGCCCGGTTGGTTCCGGGCCGGGACGGCGATACGTCAGCCGACGTAAGGGGCGATGAGCCGGTCGAGAACGCTCGTCGAAACAGCGCCGGGCGAATCGCCGAACACATGCGGCGTCGTCTCGCCGAGGCGCTGGCCCAGATACCGTTCGGCCACCTCGGACGGCGCCTCGCGGACGAGCAGCGAGCCCTGCAAGCAGCGGGCGAGCAGCCCGGCGAGCGCCCGGGCGCCGCGCTCGTCCGCGTCCGGATCCGCGCCCAAACCGTCCACGCGTGAGCGCAGCGATGCGACCGACGCGTCCAGGCGAGCATCGGCGCCCTCGGTGGTAGCCAGCTCGGCGAACACGGCGGCGACACTGTCCGGATCGCGACGGACCGCCCGCAGAACGTCCAGGGCGATGACGTTGCCCGAGCCCTCCCAGATGCCGTTGAGCGGCGAGTCGCGGAAGAGCCGGGGCAGGCCGCTGTCCTCGACGTAGCCGTTGCCGCCGAGACACTCCAGTGCCTCGACGACGAAGGTCGGAGTGCGCTTGCAGACCCAGAACTTCGCCGCCGCAACGGCCAGCCGCAGGAACGCCGACTCGCCGTCGTCGACGCTACGGGCCAGGCGCAGCCACGTGATCGTCGACGCCTCGGATTCAACGGCCAGGTCGGCCAGCACCTCGCGCATCAGCGGCTGCTCGATCAGCGGCCGTCCGAAGGCCGAGCGGTGAGTCACGTGATGTACAGCCTGGCGCAGCGCTGCTCGCTGCGTGGCCGCACTGCCCGTGACGCAGTCGAGCCGGGTCATCGTGACCATCTCGATGATCGTGCGCACGCCCGCGCCCTCGGCGCCGACCAGCCAGCCGACCGTCCCGTCGAACTCGACCTCAGACGACGCGTTGGACCGGTTGCCGAGCTTGTCCTTCAGCCGCTGGATCAGGAACGGGTTGCGGGTGCCGTCGGGCAGCACCCGCGGCACCAGGAAGCACGACAGCCCACCCGGCGCCTGCGCCAGCACCAGGAACAGGTCGCACATCGGCGCCGAGCAGAACCACTTGTGCCCGGTCAGCACGTAGTGATCGCCGGCCGGCTCGGCCCGCGTGGTGTTGGCCCGGACGTCCGAGCCGCCCTGCTTCTCGGTCATGGCCATCCCGGCCAGCAGACCCTGCTTGGACAGCGGCGCGCGCAACCCGAAGTCGTAGGTCGTCGAGGTGAGCAGCGGTTCGTACTGCCGCGCGAGGGCCGGCTCATGGCGCAGGGCAGGTACGACGGCGTACGTCATGCTGATCGGGCACCCGTGGCCGGACTCGACCTGCGCCCACACGTAGAACTTCGCGGCCCGAACGAGGTGCCCGCCGTCGCGCCACGGCGTGCCATGCAGGCCATGGCCGATCGCGACCGTGGTCAGCTCGTGCCACGCTGGGTGGAACTCGACCTCGTCGATGCGGTGCCCGAAGCGGTCGTGCGTACGCAGCACCGGTGGGTAGGCGTTGGCGAGCCGCCCCCACTCCTGCGCCTGGTCGCTGCCGGCCAGCTCGCCGAGCGCGACGAGCGGCTTGGTGTCGACGTCGGTCAGCTCGCGCAGTCCGTGGACCAGAGCGGCGTCGGCGCTGTACGTGTTGACGCCGACGAGCGGTGGTGGCGTGTTGAGGACCTCGTGGGTCGGCATGCCCTCTAGTTTGCTACTCGCTGGTAACTTCGTCGAGGGGCACGTTGGGGTCGGCGAGCTTCTTCGGGTCGATCCGGGTGCGCGACGTGATGAGCGCCTTGATGGGGTCACCGACGTCCCAGACGTTGACGTTCATGCCGGCGAGGACGTGGCGCGAGGCGTCCAGCCAGAAGGCGATGAACTCGCGCCCGGCCTGGTCGCCGCGCACCACCACCTCGGCGTAGCTGCCGGGCGGGGCGTGGCCGACGTATTCCATGCCGAGGTCGTACTGGTCGGTGTAGAAGTAGGGCAGCCGGTCGTACTGCGCGCTGCGGTCGAGCATGCCCGTCGCGGCGGTCGCCGGCTGGTTGAGGGCATTGGCCCAGTGCTCGACGCGCACCCGCTGCTTGAGGAACGGGTGCTCGGCGTTGGCGATGTCGCCCACGGCGTAGATGTCGGGGTCGCTGGTGCGCAGCGACGCGTCGACGAGCACGCCGTTGTCGACGGCGAGTCCGGCCGCCTCGGCCAGCTCGGTGTCGGGACGGGCGCCGATCGCGATCAGCACGGTGTCGGCGTCGACGGCCGTCCCGTCGGCGAGGCGCACCCCGTCGCCGCGCAGCTCGTCCACGGAGACGCCGGTGCGCAGGTCGACGCCGTGGTCGCGGTGCAGGTCGGCGAACACCTGCCCCATCTCGGGCCCGAGGGCGGCGAGCAGGGGCTGCTCGCCCGCCTCGAGCACGGTCACCTCGGTGCCGGCCTGACGGGCGGTCGCAGCGACCTCGAGGCCGATCCAGCCGCCGCCCACGATCACGATCCGGCCGGCGCCGAACTGGGATCGGACCGCGTCGGAGTCGGCGCGGCGGCGGAAATGGCGCAGGTCGTCGTCGCCGGGCAGGTGCCGAGGCGTCGAGCCGGTGGCGAGCAGCAACTTGTCGTAGGGCAGCTCGTCGTCGCCGACCACGACGACGTGGCGCTCGGGATGGACGGCGTCGGCCCGAGCCCCCCGGCGCAGCTCGACGTCATGCTCGGCGTACCACGTCTCGGGATGGACGAGCGCGTCCTCCCACGGTGACGCGCCGGCCAGGTAACTCTTGGACAGGGGCGGGCGCTCGTACGGCGGTAGCTGCTCGTCGCCGATCAGCACGATCTCGCCGTCGTAGCCCTGCTCGCGCAGTGCCTCCGCTGCCTTCGCGCCGGCCAGGCCGGCGCCGATGATCACGAACCTGCTCACCGGACCGAGCGTAGCCGTCGCCGTCTGCTCCCGATCGTGCAACTTCCTGCGGTCTGACGCCGCAGAACGTTGCACGATCGAGGCGGGCGACTAGCAGTTGACGAGTTCGGGCTTCTGATTCAGGACCTGCGCCTCGGGCGAGGTGAACGCGTCGTACCCGGGTGCGCCCGGCGCGAAGACGGCGACGCGGTGACAGTTCTGGAAGGCGATGGTCACCCCGAAGTGGCGCTCGAGGGCGCCCCGGATCGAGGTGCTGGCCATCGCCCGCAACAGTTCGCCCTGCGCCGCGTCGTCGGGCGGCGCGACCAGGTTGTCGGCGAAGCCGTCGGCCGGCACCCGCTCGGCGAGCCCAGCCACAACGCCGTACGCGTAGGGCAACGAGGTGCGGATGCAATCGATGAATGCTGCGTCGTCGACCTGGCCGTTCTGGGCCGCGGCAACGAGCTCGGGGGTCACAGTAAGAGACATACGACGACCCTGCCGAGAATGAAAACGATTGTCAATCCGAGATAGCGTCCACGATCGTGCAACCCTCGGCGTCGCTACGACGCCAGGAGTTGCACGATCGGAGAGAAACCCTTCGACGGCCGGGCCCGCGCCCCGGGAAAGGGGTCGCGGGGCGCGGCCCGGCCTAGATCAAAAGCTCAGTTGGCGGCACTGCCGAGCGTGACCGGCACCGTCTTCGACTGGCCGGCCCGCGTGTAGGTCAGCGACACCTTCTCACCGGGCGCGTGCGACCGGATCGCCGCGATCAGGGCGTCCGCGTCGTCGATGCGCTGGGTGTCGACCATGGTCACGACGTCGGCGGCCTTCAGACCCGCCTTGGCCGCCGGGCTGTTCGCATCGACCTTGTTCAGCGTCGCGCCGGCCGTCGTCTGGCTGGAGTTCTGCTGCGACGCGACCTGGACGCCGATCACGGCGTGGGTCGCCTTGCCGGTGCTGATCAGCTGGGCAGCGATGCGGCTCACCTCGTCCGCGGGGATGGCGAACCCGATGCCGATGCTGCCCGACTGGGTGCTCTGCCCCGGGATCTGCAGGCCGCCGGTGTTCGGGGTGGCGATCGCGGCGTTGATGCCGACGACGTTGCCGTTCAGGTCGGCGAGAGCGCCGCCGGAGTTGCCCGGGTTGATGGCGGCGTCGGTCTGCACCGCGTCGAACACGGCCTGGTCGCTGTCGCCGGAACGCACCGGGCGGGCCGTGTTGCTGACGATGCCGGACGTGACGGTGTTGGCCAATCCGAGCGGCGCGCCGACTGCGACGACGGTCTGCCCCACTACCAGGTTGCTGGACTTCGTGAACGTAGCGGCAGTCAGGTTCTTCAGCCCGCTGACCTTGATGACGGCCAGGTCGTCCGAGGTGTCCCGTCCGACGATCGTTGCCTTGGCCTGCTGGCCGTCGTTGGTGAGCACCGTCATCGTGCCCCCGTTGGCGGCGACGGAGACCACGTGGTCGTTGGTGACGATGTAGCCGTCGTTGCGGATGATCACTCCGGAGCCGTTGCCCTGGGCCTGCTGGCTGCTGACGTCGATCGTCACGACGCTGGGTTGGATCTTGGCCGCCGCCGCGCTGATCGAGCCGTCGATCTTCGCCGCGGACGGAGCGGTTTGGGTGTTCTGCGGGAGGCTGTTGACGACCGTGGTCTTGCCGTTGTCGTCGACGGCCGCGACCGTTCCCGCGCCGACGCCGCCGCCCACGAGAGCCGCGGTCACCGCGGCGATGACGATGGTCCGCGAGCGGCCGGATCGGGGCTGCTCGGGCTCGTTCGGACCGCCTGGGCCCGTCGGACCGCCTGGGCCCGTCGGGCCGCTTGGGCCGAACGGGCCGCCGGCCGGTCCGCCCGGTAGATCGGACGGGCCCGGGTCGGTCGGTCCGTACCCCGAGTAGGGCGGCGCAGGCGGGGGATACGACCAAGTCGCACCACTGGGCTGATTGCTGGCCGGGTAGCTCTCGGTCATGCATCCACCATCCGCGCAGTCGCTGTGCCTGGGCTGAGGCTCCCCTATGCCCTGGTTACGACAGTAGACAGACCACTAGGACTGCGTCGGGTCGTGATGCAGGTGGCAGGACACCTGTACGGAGGAGCCGCTGACCGGGAGCAGCTGCGGGGTGACGCGCTCGGCGAACTCGATGCGCACCTCGTTGCCGTCGGCCCGCATCTGCCGCACGCCGCTCCAGAGGGGGTCGTCCGGGTCGGCGGCGCGCTGGTCCTCGAGCAGCTCGAGCAGGTCCGGCCCGGATCCAGACGCCGGGCGCACGACGCCCTCGCTCGGCGAGGTCTCGGCGGCGGCGAACAGTTCCGGATCGCCGACCACCTTGGACTCGCGGGCGAACTGATCCGACGGCACGGCCGTCCAACGCTGCTCGAGGATCATCCGCAGATCGCGGCTCTCCCACCCGCAGGGCGCGAACGCCTGCGAGCAGCGCGGATGGAACGGGCACCCGGCCGGCGGATCCGCGGCGTCGGGCACCTCGCCGCGGGGCAGGTCGCGCGCGACACCGCGGGACGGGTCGGGATCGGGCACCGCGCGCAGCAGCGCTTGCGTGTAGGGATGGCGCGGGTTCTCGAAGATCTCCTCGGTCGTCCCGATCTCGATCACTTTGCCGAGGTACATGATGGCGATGCGGTCGCAGAAGAACCGGGCACTGGCCAGGTCGTGCGTGATGTACAGGTACGTGAGCCCGAGGTCGCGGCGCAGCTCGTCGAGCAGGCCGAGGATCTTCGCCCGCACGCTCATGTCGAGCATCGAGATCGGCTCGTCCGCGACGAGCAGTTCGGGGCCGAGCGCGATCGCCCGGGCGATGACGGCGCGCTGTTTCTGGCCTCCGGACAGCTCGGTCGGGTACTTCGGCATGAACCGCGACGCCGGGGCGAGACCTACCCGTTCGAGCGCCGCCGCGACCGCCTGCTCGCGGTCGTCCGGGTGCAGCTTGTGGATGCGCAGCGCGTCGCTGATGGCGCGGCCGATCGTCATCGACGGATTGAGCGAGGCGTGCGGATCCTGGAACACCATCTGCAACCGGCGGCGCAGCGGTCGCAGCTGCGGCTCGCGCAGCCCGACGAGGTCCTGACCGCGGTAGCGGATCGAGCCGGCGCTGGGCCGAACGAGGCCGAGCAGCGCGCGTCCGAGCGTCGACTTGCCCGAACCGGATTCGCCCACGATGCCGACGACCTCGCCGGGCATCAGGTCGAGGTTCACCCCGTCGACGGCCCGTACGGTGCCCGACGAGCGGCCGAGCAGCCGGGCGACGGCGTTCGTGCGCAACGCGTAGTTGACGTGCAGGTCGCGGATGCTGATCAGCGGCTCGTCGGTCCCATCACGGTTTTGGTCACCGGGCGGGCTATTCGACGCCGGGTGACCAAAACCGGCGACGGCGTCAGGCTTCGTCGGCAACGGACACCTCCTCGCGCGCGAGCGGTGCCGAGTCGGCCGGCGACAGGGTCCGGTCGAGCAGCCAGCACTCGGTGTTGTCGATCGCCGGCGGCACCTTGGTCGGGCAGATCTGCATCGCGTGCGGGCACCGCGGATGGAACCGGCACCCGGGCGGCGGGTCGCCCAGATCGGGGGGAGCGCCGGGGATGGAGTGCAGCTCGCGGGTGTGCAGCGAGATGACCGAGCGCATCAGCTCTTGCGTGTACGGATGCTTGGGCTCGGCGAAGATCTCGCGCACCGGGCCCTGCTCGACGATGCGCCCGGCGTACATGACGGCCACCCGGTCGCACGCCTCGGCGACGATGCCCAGGTTGTGGGTGATCAGCAGGATGGCCGGCGAGTACTGGTCGCGGATGTCGGCGAGGATGCGCAGGATCTGCGCCTCGACCAGAACGTCCAGGGCGGTGGTCGGCTCGTCGGCGACGATGAACCGCGGGCGCAGCGCCAGCGTCAGGGCGATCATGATGCGCTGGCGCATGCCACCGGAGAACTCGTGCGGGTAGCTGCGGTACCGCGTGGGCGGGATGCCCAGCGCACGCAAGGCTTCGAGCGCCCGGGTGCGCCGCTGCGCCTTCGACAGGTCCGGCTCGTGCACCTTGAGCACTTCGTTGAAGTGGGCGCTGACCCGCATGAGCGGATCGAGGCGGGTCATCGGCTCCTGGAAGATCAGCCCCATGCCGGCGCCGCGCACGCTCTCCCGTTCGCGGGTCGACAACTCCAGCAGATCGCGGCCCTGGAACTCCAACTGGCCGTCGACCGCGGCACCGCGGGGCAGCAGCCCGAGCAGGCCGCGTCCGAGCGTCGACTTGCCGCATCCGGACTCGCCCACCAGCCCCAGCACCTCACCGGGGCGCAGGGCGAAGCTCACGCCGTCGACGGCCTGCACGGGTGCCTTGGCGCCGGCGTACCAGACCCGCAGATCGCGCACGTCCAGGACGGGCCCGGTGTCGTCGCGTACCTCGATCGGCTCGAACTCGACGGTCACGACTCGTCCTCGCGCGGTGGCAGCACGACCGGGGTGAGCTTCGTCGTCCGCAGCAGTGGGTTGAGCACGTCGTTGAGGCTCTCGCCGACGAGCGTGACGCCGACGACGATCAGCATGATGGCGATGCCCGGGAACGTTCCGGTCCACCAGATTCCGGCCGCGGTGTCCGACAGCGCATTGCTCACGTCGTAGCCCCACTCCGCAGCCGAGGACGGCTCGATGCCGAAGCCGAGGAAGCCCAGGGCGGCGAGAGTCAGGATCGCGTCGCCCGCGTTGAGCGTGGCGATGACCGGCACGGTCTGCACGACATTGCCGAAGATGTAGCGGATCATGACCGTTCGCGGCGGAGCGCCCAGCGCCCGGGCGGCCTCGACGTAGGGCTCCTCGCGAGCGGCCACCGTCGCATTGCGGACCACCCGGAAGTACTGCGGCACGTAAACCACGGTGATCGCGATGGCCGCGGCCATGATGCCGCCGGTTGCGCTGCTGCTGCCCCCGGCGATGACGATGTCGATGATGATCGCGAGCAGCAGCGACGGGAACGCGAACAGCGCATCGGTGACGAGCACCAGCACCCGGTCGAGCCAGCCGCCGCGGTATCCGGAGATGAGCCCGGCCGGCACGCCCACCACGATCGAGATCAGCACGGCCAAGATGATGACCTCGAGCGCCGTTCGGGCCCCGAACACGACCCGCGAAAGCACATCCTCGCCGCCGACGGTGGTGCCGAACCAGTGTTTCGCGGACGGCGCCTGGAGGGTCTGGAAGTTGATGCCCTTGGCCGAGTCGGCGTTGAAGCCGTACGGCGCGATCGCCGGCGCGAACACGGCCAGGACGACGAAGAACAGCATGATCAGCACGCCCGCGACGAGCATGCCGCGCTGGAACCCTGAGGTCGCCCGCAGCGCGGCGAGCCCCGGGATGCTGGTGGGGCGCGCTTCGAGCTGGGCCTCGGTCTGCTCGACCTCCGGCAACGAGGCGGTCATCAGTACCTCACCCTCGGGTCGACCACCGCAGCGACCACGTCGATCAGGAAGCTGAAGATCGCGACGATGACGGCGATCGCGGTGACGATGCCCTGGACCGCGATGAAGTCGCGGTTGATCAAATACTGGGCCAGCGTATAGCCGATGCCCTGCCACTCGAAGGTCTCCTCGGTCAGCACCGCCCCACCGAGCAGCGCCGCCACCTGCAAGCCCATCACCGTCACGACCGGGATGAGCGCGTTGCGGAACGCGTGCGCGCGCACCACTCGCCGCTCGGGTACGCCACGCGCGCGGGCGGCCTCGACGTAGTCGGCGCGCAGCGTCTGCAACAGGTTCACCCGCACCAGCCGCAGGAACCCACCACCAACGAGCAGCCCGAGCGCGACGGCCGGCAGCACCGCGTGTTTCAGGACGTCGACCACGTAGCTCGTATCGCCGTAGAGGATGGCGTCGATGATGTAGATGTTCGTCTTGGGCGACACATTCTGGATCGCCAGCTCGACGTTCGTGCTCGCCCGACCGGACGCCGGCAGCCAGCCGAGCTTGATCGCGAACAGCAGCTTGAGCAGCAGGCCGAGGAAGAACACTGGCATGGCGTAGGCGAGCACCGCGAACAGCCGCAGCCCCACGTCGGGCAGCCGGTCGCGGTAGCGGGCAGCGACTCGGCCGAGCGGGATCCCGATGATCAGCGCCACGATGAGCGCCCAGAACGACAGTTCGAGGGTGGCGGCGCCCTTGACCCACAGCACGTGGCTGATGCGCTGGTTGTCGGTGAGCGCCGTGCCGAAGTCGCCGTGCGCCACGCCGGTGAGGTAATCCCAGTACTGGGTGAGTATCGGACGGTCCAGCCCGGCGTTGTGCTTGCGGATCGCGATCTGGTCGGGTGGGAGCCGCCCGCCGAACGCCGACGAGATCGGGTCGCCGATCACCCGCATCACGAAGAACACGAGGGTGACCAGCACCCACACCATGGGGATGACGAGGAGCAGCCGCGTCACCAAATAGGTGCGCAGCGACCCCGACGCCGTCGTTGTGGCCACGATGGTCAGGTCGACCTTGATGCTGACGGCCGGCTATGACCCGCCGTCGGCATCAAGATCGGACCGAATCCGTGTAGTCGCTGCGACACCTCAGCTCTTGCTCAGCATCCAGAACCGGAAGATGAACGAGATGTCCAGCGTCTCGTCCACGCCGCTGACGTTCGAGCGGGCAACCGCGATCTGCTGACCCTCGAGCAGCGGCAGGTAGGGCAGCTGCCCGGAGGCGAGCTTCGCCTGGATCTGCGAGAACGCCTGCGTGCGGGCGTCGCCCGTCTTGGTCTCCTCTTCGGTCAGCAGCGGCAGCACGCCGTCCTTGTCGCAGGGACGGTTGGTGCCGGTCGGCGTGCCGTTCGCGTCCGCGTCGCAGTAGTGCGCGTGCACGAAGTTGTTGTTGGCCAGGAACGGACCGACGTAGTTGTCGCCGTCGGGGAAGTCCGGGAACCAGCCGAGCTGATAGATCGGGTACGCGTCGGCGACCCGCTCCTTGCTGTAAGTGTCGAACTCGGTCGACTGCAGGCCCACCTTGAACAGCCCGGTGCCTTCCAGCTGCCGCTTGAGCTCGTTGTACTCCTCGGGGGAGCTCGGGCCGTAGTGGTCGGTCGTGTACTCGAGGTTCAGCGTGACCGGGGTCTTGACGCCGGCCTGCTGCAGCGTGGACGTGGCTTTGGCCTTGTCCGGGGCGGCGCCGAACTCGGTCTTGAACGCGTCGACGTGGCCGGGCAGACCGTCCGGGATCATCGAGTACGCGGGCTTGTAGGTGCCCTTGTAGACCTTGTCGGAGATCGACTGGCGGTCGACCGAGTAGGCGATCGCGCGACGTACGGCCAGCTTCTGCGCGTCGCTGCCGCCCGGCATCGTCTTGAAGTTGAAGACCATGTACCTCAGCTCGCCGCCCGGGCCGGTGTGGACCTTGACGCCGCTCGCGTTGCGGAGGCTGTCGATGTCGGTCGGGGTCAGGCTGCGCCAGGCCACGTCGATCGCCCCGCTCTGGATATCGAGCTTGAGGTTGGACGCCTGCGTGTAGTACTTCAGCGTGACGTCGGCGGTCTTGGGCTTGAAGGCACCCGCGTAGTTCGGGTTGGCCTGGAGCTGGACGAGGTTGTTCTTGCTGTAGCTGCCGAGCTTGTACTGGCCCGAACCGATGACCTTGTCGTCGGGGAGCAGCTTGTCGGCCGGGAACACCTTCGAGTCGACGAGCGGACCGGCCGACGTGCCGATGATGTAGGGCCAGGTCTGGTCGTTCGCGTTCTTCAGCTTGAACACCACGGTGGTGTCGTCCGACGCGGTGGCCGAGACCATGTTGGCCAGCAGCGAGGCCGGCCCGTTCGGGTCGTTGATCTTGACGATGCGCGTGTAGGTGAACGCGACATCCTTCGCAGTCAGCGGATCACCGTTGGAGAACTTCAGCCCCGGCTTCATCTTGCAGGTGTACTCGGTGGGCGTGGTGAACGAGCACGACTCGGCGGCGTCGGGCTGCGGCGTCTTGCCGCCGGGCGGGATGGCCATCAGGTACTGGTAGACCTGCGTCTCGAGCATCAGCGAGCCGTTGTCGTATGAGCCGGCCGGATCGAGCGCGACCACCTTGTCGGTGGTGCCGATCGTCATCGGCTTGCCCCCTGTGCTGCCCCCCGAACCGGAGCTGCTGCTGCCGGAGCTCTTCTTCCCGGCGCCGCAGGCCGCGAGCGAGCCGGCGAGCACCGCCGCCGCTGCGCACACGGCCAAAACGTGCCGTGATCGACGGTCAGTGATCAGCATGCTGCCCCTTTCTCCGCGCAGGCATCGTCGCCTTACGCACCCGTAGACACACACCGAGCGGATCTCGCCCGTTCGTGCGATTGCTGGATGGTACTGAACGCCGCCGTAGCGCAGGTCACGAGTAGGCCGCTGTTCAACACCGGTGCCTAGGCTGTGGGTACAGCTACTCCGCTGGCTGCTCGCCGGTCTCGGCCTCCCAGCCCCCGCCGTGCGAGCGCTGGATCAGGTCGTTGAGCACCGGGCCGAGCACCTGCGGGAACCCGCCGAGCTGCACCGCGATGCTGAACCGGTCGGTGGTCACGCCGTCCTCGGGATTCTGCGGGTCGAGCACCATCCGCTCGCTGAGCGTGAGCACCTGGAACGCCAGGCCCCGGGCGTTCAGGAAGGCGGTCACCTCCTGCACTTCCTGCTCGTCCACCGTCGAGAGGAAGACCTGCCCGTTGAGCCACCCGGTCATGTCCATACGCCACATCTTTCCCTGTTCGCGATGAGCGCCGGTGGATGAGTCAGTCGTAGGGGTTCGCTGGCTGGTGGACGGACGTGACGGCGTCGGCGCGCAGCACGGGCACCGTGGCGTCGGACGGGCTCATGCCGTCGAACGTGCCGGTGACGGTGACCCACGTGTCACGGCTCGGGGCCGGCATCTGAGTCTGAACCGACACGACGACCGGCTGGGCGTCGGCCGCGCAGCAGGTGATCACCAATCGGGCCAGCTGGAAGCCGCCCGGCTCCCCGCGCAGCACGAATCCGGTCAGCGCGATGTGGTGGGCGGTCAGCGTGCGGCCGTCGTCGAAGGCGGCCCGGCTGTAGTAGTCGAGCAGGCTCACCGGGACCGGATCGGCGTCGGCCAGCGCCGGAAAATAGCGGGACGGCGGCTTGATCGCGCTCACCGGCAGTCGCTTCGCCGAGTACGCACCCAGCGCCGGCGGGGCGATGACGAGGATGGCCACGACCGGCGCCAGCACCAGCCACGCCGCCCGGGACGATCCGTGGTGCCCGTGCTCGTCAGCGTCGCCCGGACCGTCCCCGACCTCTCGGGAGCGCGCGAACAGTGACCACAGCGCGAGCGCCACGATGGCCGCGCCGGCGAGCAGCACCCACGGGCGGGCGACCGGGCGCACGTAGCGCAGCAGGGCATCGGTCGTGGCCAACCGCAGCAGCGCGCCCCCGAACAGCAGCAGTACGAACGCCTGCGTCCGACTGCTCACAGCACCATCTGGTTCGCTCGCTGCGGCGCTGGTGGCCGACCTTCCCTCGTCGCTCGTCGCACAGAACGCTCCTCGCTCCTCAGTCCAGGACGGCCGCGCCTCCGCTCGCTCACAGGAGCACCGCCCCGACGATCGATGCCGCCACCGCGGCCGTGACGAGGGTGAGCGGCGCGAACCGGGACGCGAACTGCCGCCCGAACGTCCCGATCTGCATCGCGATGAGCTTGACGTCGACGGCCGGGCCGACCGCCATGAACGCCAGCCGGGCCGTGAGAGAGAACTGGGTGAGCGAGGCGGCGATGAACGCATCGGCCTCGGAGCACACGGCGAGTACCACCGCCAGCAGGCTGAGCGTGACCACTCCGGCCACGGCGTTGCCGCCGAGGTGATCGAGCCACGTCCGCGGGATCACGACGTTGAGCGTCGCCGCCGTGGCCGCGCCGATGGCGAGCAGTCCGCAGGCTTGCGCCAGGTCATGGGCGGCCGTGAGCCGCGCCCGTTCCCACGGGCTCGCGTCCGCCGGCGCGACGAATCGGCGGGGCATCGGGGCGTCGCGGCCGAGGCGTTGCCAGACCCAGCCGACCACGACCGCCGTCGCCAGCGACGCCACGAACCGGGCCAGCACCATGATCGGATGGCCCGGGAACGCCACCGACGTCGCGACGAGCACGACCGGATTGATCGCCGGCGCGGACAGCAGGAAGGCGACGGCTGGACCGCGGGCCACCCCCCGTCGCATCAGCGACGCGGCGACCGGTACCGAGGCGCACTCGCAGCCGGGCAGGACGCCACCCGCCACCCCGGCCACCGGAACCGCCAGCGCCGGACGGGACGGCAGCGCCCGGCGGAAGAACTCCGGTGGCAGGAACACGGCGAAGATCGTCGAGAGCCCGATGCCGAGGGCGAGGAACGGCGCCGCCTGGATGCAGATGGCCGCGAACACGGTCGTCCAGGCCGCGACGCTCGGCGTCGACAGGGCGTCGCCGAGCGCGAACCGGGCGACCACGGCCAGGAGCAGGATGACGCAGAAGACGTCGGTGGAGGTGAGCCGCCGGCGCCGGACGACGTCGGTTGCCTGGGCCACGCCGCCCATCCTCGCAGCGGGGACCGTTCACCGCGCGCCCGCCGTCGAACCTGTGGACAGACACGTCCTAGCCGGGCGCGAGGCCGGCCAGCACGATGTCGAGCGCCTTGCGCTGAGTGGCGTTCTTCGCCGGGCGTTGCGCCGAGGCGAGGGCTAACCCGCGGACCAGCAGGAAGACCTCGTCCACCGACACGTCCGGGCGGATCGTGCCGGCCTTTTGGGCCCGGCGCAGCAGCGCTCCGACCGCCCGGCGCAGCCGCTGCGAGGCCTGCACCGCGAGTTCGGGGACACCGCCGGCGCCGGCGTCGTTGAGCAGCCCGAGCAGCAGGATCTTCGTGGAGCCGGTGCCGACCATCACCTCGATCAACTCGCGCAGCGCCGCGCCCGGGTGGGCGCTCGACAGGGCGCGCGCCCGAGACGTGAGCTCGTCGAAGTGGCGCACCACGGTGGCCTCGATCAGCTCCTGCTTGGTGGGGAAGTGGCGGAACACCGTGCCGATGCCCACGCCGGCCCGGCGTGCGATCTCCTCCGTCGACCCGGCCTCGCCCGCCTCGCTGAACACTGCCTCGGCGGCGGCGAGGATCCGGTCGCGGTTGGCCTGGGCGTCGGCACGCATCAGCCCTCCTTGCCTTCCGGAGTCACCACTCCGTATATTCGGACTACCCACTCCGGTTGAGTCCAGGAGGCAATGATGCCTGACCCGCACGAAGTTTTCCACCGCCTCGTCGACGGCGTGTGCAAGCTCGTCGCCGGCGATTCGAGCCAGGTCGATGCCTTGGCGGCGCTCTACGCCGAACGCACCCGGGTCGAACACCCCATGGCCGTGCCCGCGGTCGATCCCTTGCTGTCACGGGAGGATCTGCGCCGCCACTTCGGTGGACCGCGGCCGCCCTTCAGCGACTACCGGGCCACGGACGTCGTCATCCACGACACGGTGGACCCCGAGGTGATCGTCGCCGAGTTCTGCTACCGGGGCTCGGTCGACGGACGTCGGTTCGTCGTGCCGTGCGTGTTCGTCATGCGGGTACGCGACGGCGAGATCGTCGAGTCCCGCGACTACATCAATGCGCTCGACCGCGATCGCGCCCTGAGCGAGGCGGCCTCCAATGAAGTTGTCCGCGCTTGACGGTGCCGGGGCACTGCGAAGCGCGGACAACTTCCGAAGGCGGCGAGCGCTACGGCGTCAGGCGAACCACCTGCGGATCGTGGTCGCTCGTCTGGTTGGTGAACTCGGCATTGATGTGGATGACCTGGTATTGCACGGCGCCGGCGCCCTTGGTGACCAGGATGTGGTCGAGCACCTGCGAGACGCCGTTGAACACGTAGGTGTACTGCTCGTTCACCGGCAGCGTCGAGATCAGGTCGGTCAGGATCGACGGCCCGGTGCCATCGGCGGTGCCGGTGCGCAGGGACGCCACCGACGGGCTGAACTGGAAGTCGTTCAGGTCACCCAGCACCACCACGTCGGCCTTGTTGTCGATGTCGAGGATCTTCTGGATGAAGTCGTGCAGCACCTGCGCCTGACCCGCCCGTTGGACCGCCGAGGTCTGCTCCGGGTACTGGAAGCGGCCGTCCGCGTTCTGGTCGGCGCCCTTCGAATCGAGGTGGTTACCGATCACGAAGACAGGCGATCCGCGGAACAGGAACTCGCCGACGAGCGGCTTGCGGCTCGACGTCCACACCGGGTTCACCGGGTCGATGCGTCCGGGCGACAGGCTGACGTCGGGCTGGCCGTGGCTCTTGATCACCTGCGTGCTGGTGGTCGAGCGGTTCACCGTCGAGCCGCCCCGATCGACGAACGTGACTCGCGAGGGGTTGTATAGGAACACGACGCGGATGTTGCCGCCGGGCTGGCCGCCGTCCTTGTCGTTGACCGGGTCGATCTCGCGCCACGCGTAGTCGGGGCCGCCGGCCGCGACGATCGCCGCGGTGAGCTTGGTCAGCGTCTGGTCGGCGGCAACCACGCCGTTGTCGGTGGCGCCGGTGTTGTCCTGAACTTCCTCGATCGCGACGATGTCGGGAGACGCCAGATGCGTGACGACGCCCTGCGCGAGCGCCTGGTACTTGGCGTCCGAGTCGGTCGGCTGGAGGTTCTCGACGTTGTAGGTCGCCACCGCCAGCTGCTTCTTCGTCTGTGCCGTCGCCGAGATCGGCGCGAGGTTGTTGTTCTGCCGGGCGCCGACCGTTGTCGCGGCGATCAGGTAACCGCCGAAGTCGCCGTAATCGACGGGGCCGATGGTCGGGCCGGTGAGGACGTCGCCCACGTTGACACCGAGCTTGCTGCCGTCCGCGGGTACGACTTTCAGGCGTCCGGATGGGATGGCGTTCTCCGCCGTGATCTCCGTACCCCCCCGTACGGTCGCCGCCTGCGACGGCTTGGTCGTCACGAACTGCTCGCCGAAGCTGTTCGACGGGCCGACCACGCGGGCGTCGTCGACCTCGACCCGCATGCCTTCGCGCGACTCCCAGAAGTCGAGGGCGGAGCGGGCCGATGTGATCGGGGTGGACTCGATGTTGGTGCCACTGAGGTCGGGGGCGTAGACGTCGGGGACGGTGGTGGGCGTGATGACCTCGGGCGCCGGCAGCGCGTTGCCGTGCGAGAGCACGATCGTCGTGGGGCCGTTGAGCTCGGTGGTCGACAGCTTCGACGTGGACGCGAGGGACTCGCCGCTGCTCAGCGGGTAGAAGTCCTTGACTGTGCCGGAGACGAGGACGTTGTCGCCCACCGCGACGCCGGGCGAGGAGGTAAAGACGAACACGCCCTCGCTCGTCGCGGGGTTGCTGTCGGGGGTCGGGTCCTGGATCCAGAAGCCCTTGCTGCCGGCCGTCCGGATTCCGGTGACGATGCCCGGGACGTTCGTGACCGCCTTGGTGTCCTGCGGCGAGACGAAGCTGGTGCCCTGGATGTCGTGGACGCGCAGTGGGCCGGGATCGCCGGTTCCGGTGCCGCCGCCGGTCGCGTTGACCGCGCCGGGAGTGGCCGGGGCCGCGGTGAAGTCGGCGGAGTTGACGTCGGTGTCGGCGGCAGTGGTGCGCTGGACCGAGTCGGTGTTGGACGCGCCGGCGATCGGGGTGCCCTCGCTGATGGCGGCCGTCCCGAATCCGACCAGGTCGGTGGACGCGGCCTGGCACGCGGCCGAGTCGGCGCAGGTGAGCGCCGTCGTCGAGTTGACCAGCGCGACCGTGCCGGCGGTGCCGGACATGTTGATCGTGCCGGTGACCTGCGAGGTGGGCAGCGGAGTCGTCCCGGCGGCGCCCTTCCCCTCGGCGATCAGGTAGAAGTCCCCGGGAGCGACCGAGCCGGACAGCGGCGTGACCTGCCAGGCCCCCGTGGCACCGGACGAGTGGTACTGCACCGACCAGCCGTCCAGGCTCACCGGCGCGGTACCGCGGTTGGTCAGCTCGACGAAGTCGTTCGTGTACGTCGCGCCGGTGTTGCCGCCGCCCCCGTACGCCTCGTTGATGACGACCGTGCTCGAGGGTGTGGCGGTGGCCGGGACGGCGACGGTCAGGGCGGCGATCGCCGTGACTATCACGCCGCCGGTGAGCAGAGCACGCACGTAGTCCTCCGAAATTAGGTTGGGCGGCGATCACTCTTGGCGACTCGGGTGAACGCAGGGTGACGTCCGCGAGTATCTCGGGCGGCAGCAGATGTTGGCAGCAGCACACATCTGCTGACTTCTGTCGCAATTCTCGGCGGGTGATGCCAGAGTTACATAATGAACCTGCTGCTGGTCGGCCCGCCCGGATCGGGCAAGGGGACCCAGGGTGAACGGCTCTCCAAGTTGCTCGGGCTCGAACACATCGCGGCCGGGGACTTGTTGCGGGCCGAGGTCGAGAGCGGCTCGCCGCTGGGCGAGAAGGCTCGGGCGTACATGGATCGCGGCGAGCTCGTCCCGGACGAACTGATCATCGACCTGGTCATGCCGCGGGTGCTGCGCGCCGGCCGCAACGGCGGCTACCTGCTCGACGGCTTCCCCCGCTCGGTCGGCCAGGCCAAGGAAGCCCGCCGGCTAGCCGAGGAAGAGGGCGTCTCGGCCAGCGCCGCCATCTACCTGGACGCCCCGCGCGAGGAACTGATCGCCCGGCTGCTCGCTCGGGCCGACGTCGAGGGTCGCAGCGACGACACCCGCGAGGTCATCTGCAACCGGCTCGCCGTCTTCGACGAGGCCACCGCCCCGCTCATCGACTATTACCGCGACCGCGGCCTGCTGCGTGTAGTGGACGCCAGCCGCAGTGCCGACGAGGTCACCGAGGCGATCCTCGCCGAGCTCGGCGTCAAGTCCGATGCGGACGCCGACGCCGTCGACGCGTAACCTCCGTTCGCTCATATAGCCGGTGGCCTCGCCTACCCGGCGCCGGTCCGCGCCAGCCCACCGATCTTGTGCCGACACGCGTGTCCCGGCCGGCGTGTCTGCACAAGATTGCTGAGCGAAGCCGGTCCCAGAGCGCCTGTTGCCAACATAGCTTTGCAAAGCTATGTTGCCGGGCTCGCGCCGCAGCACGCCGGCTCGGCGGCGGGCGTGCTCTCGTCGGTGCAGCAGGTCGGCAACGCGCTCGGCGTCGCGCTCATCGGCATCGTCTTCTACGGCGCGGCCGGCTCGGCGGGCGGCGGGGCGGGCATCGTCCACGCCTTCGAGGTCAGCATTCCCTACCTGGTCGGCCTGGCCGTGGCGGTCGCCCTGCTCGTCCAGTTGCTGCCGCGGCGACGGTAGCGTCGATCGGCGTGGCTGACGTGCGGCTGACCGTATGGGTCGAGGGCACAGTGCAGGGTGTCTGGTTCCGCTGGTGGACGCGCCGGTACGCGATCGAGTTGGGCCTCACCGGATCGGCAACCAATCTCGCCGACGGTCGGGTCGAGGTCGTCGCCGACGGTAAGCGAGCCGCGTGCCAAGCGCTGCTCGACCTGCTGCAGGGGCCGCACACACCCGGCGACGTCCGCGCCGTGACCTACGAATGGGGCGACGCGGACGGACGATCGGTCGGCTTCACGGTGCGCTGAGCAACTCGCCGTCGACCACCGTGACGGCGTTCCCGGTCAGGTGGACGCGCTCGCCGCGCAGCGCGACCCGCACCACCCCGCCGCGGGCGGACACCTGCCGCCCGATCAGCTCGTCCCGCCCGAGCCGGGCCGTCCAGTACGGGGTCAGCGCAGTGTGTGCGCTGCCCGTCACCGGATCCTCCGGGATGCCCTCGTTCGGCGTGAAGAACCGAGACGCGAAGTCGTAGCCGGCGCCGTGATCGGCGGGCGCGGTGACGATGACGCCGCGGATGCTCTCGTGCCGGTTGATCTCGGTGACGGCGGCGAAATCTGGGGCCAGGCCGCGTACCGCCGCTTCGTCGGGCAGCACCGCGAGCAGGTCGCCGAGCGCACCGGTGCGGAACGTCGCTTCCGGTTTGGCGCCGAGCGCCTCCGCGAGGCCGTCCGGAGCAGCCGCCTCCGACACCGGGGCGGCGGGGAAGTCGAGGGTGATCGTGCCGTCGTCGCGCGGTGTCGCGATCAGCACGCCGCTGAGAGTGCTGTACCGGACCGCGCCGTCGATGCGCCCGTCACCGCGCAACGCGTGCGTCGTGGCCAGCGTGGCGTGACCGCACAGCTTCGTCTCGACGGCCGGGGTGAACCAGCGCAGCGCCCAATCGGCCTCGGCGCCGGCGGGTAGAGGATGCGCGAACGCCGTCTCGGACAGGTTCATCTCGATGGCGACCCGGCGCAGCCACGTCTCGTCCGGCCAGTCGTCGGTGTCCAGCAGGCACACCGCGGCCGGGTTGCCGGCGAACGGGCGATCGGTGAAGGCGTCGATGATCCGGATGCGCATGACTCGACGTTAGGGCGCGGCCGGCCGCTGCGCCCAGCGCCAATTCACGGCTAGTGGCTGACGTCCCTCGTGATCAGCCCGTGGTTGCTCGCCAGGTAGTGGACGTACCCGGGGCTGGCGTAGAACGACGTCGAGTTGCCGTCGGACTCGGTGTTGACGCCGTTCACGCGCGACAGGATGCCGTACGAGTGCACGTTCTCGGTGGATGCACCCAGCTTCGAATCGACCAGACTCTGGGTCATGTCCACCGTGCCGGTCAGGCTGAAGTTCTGGTCGTCGACGTAGGCCGCCGCCGAGTAGTCGATGGTGATCGGATAGTCGTACGCGTGCCGGTTCACGACGCGGCCGTTCGCGGTGGACGTCTGCGTGCCCGAGTCGTGCTGCACGATGTACTGCGCCAGCCCGTTCGCCGTCACGGTGTCGTTGTTTCGATACGCCATGGTACGGACGACGCGGGTGTAGACGCGTCCGGACGAGGTGTCGACATAGCCGGCCGTGACATCGTTGCGCGAGGTCGTGTTGACGATGCGCGTGCCGCCGCTCTGGCTGGTCTCGGCGACGTGCTCGGTGGCGGCCGGCGCGACGGTGTCGGTGGTGAGCGCGCCGTGGGTCTGGGCAGCATGGTGGTCGGTGTAGAGCAGCAGCGTGGCGACGACGCTCCACGAATCGCCGTTGTTCTGCACGGTGAACGCCAGGTCGTGGGTGCCGCCGTCGACGAGCCGGCCGACGAACGGCGTCACGTCCACGCGCTCGGCGTACAGGCTGAACGTGTGGATCGCCGGGATCGGGCGCCACAGCGTCGGCACGATGCCGCCGGTGTAGATGTGCGGGAACGTGTGCACGGCGGCGACCGGCGTGCCGTCCAGTGACGCGTCGGCCTCGCGGTACGAGCCGTGCGTGCACATCCCGGCGTTCGGATACTTCGCGGCGACGTCGGCCGGGACGTCGCTGAACCACTGCTCGTCGCAGCCGTGCCCCTCGAGCGTGACCTCGAGGTACGCGCGGGTGATGTTGCGCGGCAAGTTGGTCAGTGACAGATGCGTGATGTTCGTCGACGACGCGAGCTCCTGCCCGGGGAAGCCGACCACGGCGTCCGGGGTGTCGGCCGGTGCGCGCCCCCGGTAGTACGTGAGCGTCACGGTCTGGTCGTAGTTGCCGGTGTAGACGTCGGTCACGTAGTTGCCGATGCCACCGGTAAACGGTTGCGCAGTGCGCAGCAAGGCTGTGTATTCGGTGACGTCCTTGCTGACCGTGTAGGTGATCGGTGTCGGGCCGGACGGCTCCTCCGTCGTGCCCCACCACACCTCGGTGCCGCCGATGTTCAGGTCGCCGATCCGGTCGTACTGGCGGCCGCTGACGCTGACCGTGTAGTCCATGACCACCTTCGCCCACGGGCCGGGGCAGGCGCTCGGCGGTGTGAGCGTGCCGGAGAACGTCTGCGGCGTGCGGTCCGGTGCGTTGGACATGAAGTGGTCGGCGAGCGTGACCGTGCAGTGCGGGCCGGCCGGTCGTGATACGGGCGGCTCGGCCGTCACCGGATTGTCGGTCTGCGTCTCGATGAATTGTGGGGCGGGTGCTGCGGCCGCCGGCGCCGCGAATGCGGCGATCACGACGAACGTCGACAGGGTCGCTAGGAGAACACGCCGCATCGGGACTCCTGGGGGTGAGAGCCGATAGTGCCAAGCCGGACCTTACGGCACGGCTGTCCCTTATGCGCCCACGGCACCGGTGCCATCGTGCGCCTAGGGCACAGTGGACCCATGAGCATCGCCCCGCTGATCGCCCGGTACGCCGACCGGTTCCATCGAGCCGTCGGCGACGGGCACCACGTCGCCTCGCCGCTCGGAGCGTGGCTGGTGCTGGCCCTGGCGGCACCAGCCGCGCCGGCGGCGGTCGGAGAGGTCCGCGACGAGCTGACCGACGTCCTCGGCACGTCGCCCGAGGCGGCGCGTGATGCTGCTGCCGCCCTGCTCGAGCATCCGCATCCGGCGATCGCCTCGGCCGCCGCCGTCTGGCGCGATCCGTCCGTCGTGGCGGCGTTGCAGTCGTGGCTCTCCGGGTTGCCCGGGCCGGTCGAGGTCGGTGAGATCCCGAGCCCGGCGGCGGCCGATCGGTGGGCGTCGGAGCACACGCTGGGCCTCATCGACAAGTTCCCGGTGTCGATCAAGTCGGACACCATCCTCGTGCTCGCGTCGGCGCTGGCCACCCGCGTCGACTGGGAGACGCCGTTCCAGCTCGTGCCGTCCGCCGAGCTGAACAGCCCCTGGTCGGACCGGGTGACGCAGGCGCTGCGATCGGTGCCGAGCCACACCGCCTACATCGCGTCGTCTGCGGTCGGCGACGTGGCCGTGCACGCCGCCCGGTCGGCCGACGGGCTGGAGGTGACGTCGGTGATCGCCGCCCCCGACGCTCCGGCCGCCGACGTCCTCGCCGTCGCGCACCGGACGTTGGAGCGGCAGTCGCTGTTCGACTTGCCGCTCGGCGATGGTCCACTGTGGACGATCAGCGAGGCGTCCGGCCGGCCCGGCGAGCGCCACGT
The DNA here is from genome assembly GCA_036502575.1 of Jatrophihabitantaceae bacterium. Lineage (GTDB taxonomy): Bacteria > Actinomycetota > Actinomycetes > Mycobacteriales > Jatrophihabitantaceae > DASXRA01. The sequence goes on from DASXYL010000028.1 coordinate 33,456, forward strand.
CGCCGTGCTGCCAGCGTGGTCGGCCCGCAGCGAGCACAAGCTGATGCGACCCGAGTTCGGCTTTCCGGCCGCGGCGCAGGGACTGATCGAATTGCTGCCCGGGCGGGCGTACAGCGTCGAGGCGAAGCAGTCAGCGCTCGCCCGCTTCAGCCGCACCGGCTTCGAGGCCGCCGCCGTCACGGGCATGGCCATGACCGCGTCATTGGTCACCGAGGGGCGCCAGCGCACAGCCACGCTGCGCTTCGGGCGTCCGTACGCCGTGGTGGCCCGGGCCACCACCGGCGAATGGGACGGCGTACCGGTCTTCTCCGCCTGGGTGGTCGACCCCGAAGAGCCGGCCTAGCTCCGGTTTGGCGACCCGCCTCGCGCAGCCGCCGCGACGGGTGGCGGCGACATCACGTATCGAGGATGTATCCGGCGTGGATGCCAACGCCGGAGCATCGGGTGTGGTGCCCGCGAAGGGGGGTGCGTCCGTGGAGGCTGCCCGTTCCGGTCGGCGCTCGGTGGCCGCGTGGACGTGCGGGTGCCTTGCCGTCCTGGTCGGGCTGGCCAGCACCGGGACGCTGGGCACCGCCCCGGCCGAGGCCATGCGCCAGGCCGGCCATTGGGTCTACAACGGCTCCGTCGGTCAAGTGGTGCATGTCAACGGCGGTAGCAAGCACGTCGACAGCGCGGTGCGGGTCGCCGGGGTCGGGTCGGCCAATGAGGTAACCCAGGATGACCAGCACGGGTACGTGATCGATCAGCGAAACGGGCGCGTGATCGTGTTCGGTAAGTCGTCGCTGAAGGTGGAGTCCACGCTGTCGCTGGGGACCGGCGAGCAGCCCGTGGTGCTCGAGACCCTCGGCGGCCCGTACCTCGTCTACGGCCAGGGCGGCACCATCGTCCGGTTGGGCAGTCCGGCCGCCACGATCCGGGCCGGCGGCCGGTTGGCCTCGGCGATCGCAACCACCGATGGCACCGTGTGGGTGCAACGTGGCGCTGATCGGCTGTGCCGGCTGGGGCGCGGGCAAGGAGCGTTGACCTGCTCGGTGTCGGTGCCGGCCGGGCACAAGGGCGCGCTGGCCGCGGTTGACGATCGCCCGGTCTATCTCGACCGCACCGCCGGCACCGTCGCGCCCGTCGATACGGGCGGGGTGGGGCACCCGGTGTCGGTCGGCGCCCCGGACGCGTTGAATGCTGGGCAGCTCGCCAACACTGACGCCGGCGGTCGGCTGCCGCTGGTCGTCGCCGGACGGCCGGGCCGCGCCTCGTCGCTCGTGCTCGTAGACGCCAGCACTGTCGGTAGTGGGCGAACGCCCGCCGCCCCGATCACCGTTCCGCTCGGCTCGGACCAGTACGACCCGCCGGTCACCACGGGCGGTGCGGTCGTCGTGGTCGACCGCACGGCGCACGATGTGATCACTTTCGACAACCGCGGTCGGCGCACGGCCGCGGTCCACGCGCCGAGCACCGGGCCGCTGCGCGCCTCCCGGGGCGAGGACGGCCGGGTCTACGTCGACACCTCGGACGGCTCGACCAGCTATGTCGTCGACGGCGACGGCACCGTCACCGCGGTCGACAACAACGACGGCACCCCCGGGCCCGCTCGTCGCGACGACGGCAACGGCAACGGCAACGGCAACGCACCCAGGCCCACGACCACGCCCACGGCCACGCCCCACCCGACTCCGCCTCCGCCGGTGACGCGGCCACCGAGCGAGCCCCCGGCTCCGCCCGCAGGACCTCGGGTGCCGCCCCCCAGCACCGTTCCCTCTGACCCGCCGCCAGCCGACACCCCACCGTCCAACCCGCCGCCGTCTGACACCCCGCCCAGCACACCGCCGCCGGAGGTCCCCGATGCGCCGGCGACGGTGAACGCCTCCGCCGCCGCGGGACACCTCGACGTCAGCTGGTTCGTGCCGGGCGACAACGGCTCGCCGATCACCGGGTACACCATCACGTGGAGCTGCTCGGGTGGCTCGTGCACCGGCCACCGTGATGTCGGGCCCGGCGCCCGGAGCGCGCAGATCAGTACGGCCATCGGCCTGCGGTACGTGGTCTCGGTGGCGGCCCGCAACGCCGTCGGCCTCGGCCCGGCCACCTCGTCCGCGTCGACCGCCGCGAAGCCGCCCGCCCCCGGGCCGCTGAACTCCCAGGCAACTGCTGCCGCGGACGGCTCGGTCACCGTGACCTGGGCCGCCGAGCCCGGACAGTGGTCGTTCACCGTCACGACGTCCGGCGGGCAACGTGTCGCCACCACTGGCGGCACCCGGGCGGTGATCTCGGGCCGGCCACTCGGCACCCGTGTCGGCTTCACCGTGCGCGGCACCGAGGCCCAGGGCGGCACGGTGTCGGACTCGACCGGCACCGTCGTCCCGTACACCCCGGCGTCGGCCCCGACCGCGCTCGCCGGCAGCGTCGTCGGCGCGAACGCGGGCGTCAACCTGACCTGGGCCGCCCCCGGGAACCTCGGCGGCGGCAGGCTCACCGGCTACCGGGTCACGGTGACGGGCGGTACCACCAAGACCGTCACCGGCACGAGCACTACGGTCCCGGCCGATGCGGACGGCGACACCGACGTGCAGGTCGTCGCGCTGACCACCGACCCGAACGCGGGTGGCGCACTGCAGAGCCCGGCCGCCTCGCGGACCGTCCACTACAGCGGGCCACCGCCGGACGTCGCGCTGAACAACGGGGAGATCGACGGCGGCAATCTGGTCATCGACTACGAGTTGAACTCGCACGGCCTGGCCTCGACCTGCAAGCTGACGGTGGACTCCGATTCGGCCCTGATCTGGTCAGGGACGCTCGCGGACGGCAACCATCGTGGCATCAATGTCGGCCCGTTCCAGGTCAACGGCGACACGAAGATCCGCCTGACGTGCAGCACGTCGGCGGGCTCGGGCACCGACCCGACGGTTGTACCGGGGTAAGACCGGACAATCGGAGGTCAGGCGCCTGGCTGACCGACCCCGAAGGCCCGGCCTAACCCGGTTTTGGTCACCAGCCGTCAAATACGCGGCTGGGTGACCAAAACAGGGAGGCGCTCACGGCCGTGGGCGCACGTACAGTCGCTCGCCGTCGGCGTTCATCGCCTCCTCGCGGACGAACCCGAACTTCGCGAGCGTGCGCCGGCTCGCGACGTTGTCGTCGCTCGTGTGCGCGATGACCTGCGCTCCGGCCGCCTCGGCCGCGGCGATCGCCACGGTGAGCGCGTCGCTGATCAGCCCCTGCCGGCGCGCCGATTCGATCAGGCCGTACCCGATCTCGACCTGGCCGTCCTCGTCGGGCGGACCGAAGAACCCGATGCTGCCGACGGCCAGCCCGTCCGCGCGGCGGACGACGTGGCGCACCGACCAGGCGCTGCCGTCGGCCATCTTCGCCGCGTCGATGTCGTCCGGACGGGGATAGCCCGCGGCGAACCACGCCAGCCGGCCGCCGTCGACCATGAGCGCCGCCTCGTCGCCCGTGACGATCGGCAGCCGAACCAGGGTGCCCTCTAGCTCGATGTCCACGCGGGTCACGCTATCCGGTCGAGGGCCCGCGAGATGGCGACGTGGACGGCGCCCAGCACCGTCGCCTGCTCGCCGAGGGCCCCGGTGGTGATCTCGGTGTTCCACGCCAATGCCCGGACGACGCGACGGACCTCGGGCAGCACAGCGGTTCTGGCCGACGCCTCCGCCGAGCACGACCAGACCCGGGTCGACGACGCTCATTGACGCCGACGACCAGCCGGGCGATGTGTCGCGCGCGGTACCCGAGATCGTCCCGGTCCAGGTCGCCGCCGGCGCGCTGGCCCGCACGAGGGGCTGGGCATCGACGGCTTCCGCCACCACCAGGACAACACCGAGGTGGACGAGGTCCCGACCACCTAACCCGATCGGGCAACATCTGGCGGCCTGACACCGCCGAACGTTGCGCGATCGGTGGATCGGCGAGGCCGGCACCCCAAGGTCGACGCCCTCTGATCGGGCAACCAGCGAATCGTGCAACTCTCGACGCCCGGGGGACGCCGAGAGTTGCACGATCTGGGCGAGGGTGACTAGTTAGAAGGCACCAGCACCGTTGGGCGTGCCCAGCCCGGTCGGGCCGTCGAAGCCCGCCTTGGCCGTGCACAGGTAGCTATTGCTGCAGCTGCCGTTGGAGCCGGAGGTCACGTCGAACAGGGCCGACGTGTGGCTGTACGGGGTCGAGTTGCTCAGGCCGGAGCCGGCCAGCGCGTACACGCTCGCGATGATCGGCGACGAGGCGCTGGTGCCGCCGACCTGCACGTATCCGTCCGTGCCCTGGATGAGGCCGAGGGAGATCAGCAGGTCGCACACCGCGTTGGTGCCGCACTGGTTGTACGTGTCGTAGACGGCGACGCCGGTGTTCGGATCGGCCACCGCCGACACGTCGGCGACGGTGCGCTTCGCGCAGCCGGTGTCGTGCTGCCAGGACGGCTTGGCCTCGATGGTCGAGCAGCCCGAGCCGGCCCCGCTCCATGCGGTCTCGGTCCAGCCGCGCGAGTTCGACGCCTTGGCCAGCGACGTTCCGCCGACGGCCGTCACGTACTTCGACGACGCCGGGTAGCTCAGGCCGTAGCCCGAGTCGCCCGAACTGACCGTCACCGCGATGCCCGGGTGGTTGAAGAAGTGGTCGGCGGCAGCCATCGAGGCGTCCTCGCCGCCGCCGTAGCTGTTGGAGATCGCTACCACTCCCGGCGTTGCCGCCGCTCGATTGACGGCCGTGCCGAGGTCGTTCATGGAGGCCGAGTTGGCCGCGACGAGCAGGATGTGGCAGTCGGGGCAGGCCGCCGAGACCATGTCGAGGTCGAGGCTGATCTCCAGCGCCCAGCCGTAGTCACCGGCCGGGAGCGGGGACGTCGCCCCGTTCTGGTTGATCTTCTTGAAGCAGCCGTTCGCCGTCGTGCACGGGGGCAGGCCGAAGTGGCTGCGGTACACCGCGAGGTCGGCTTCGGCCTTCGGGTCGTCGTAGGCGTCGACGATGGCGACCGTGCGCCCGCTGCCGTGCAAGCCGGCCAGCTTGTACGCGGACCGGATGTCAGCCGGGCCGAGCCCGGTGGGCGTCGTGGTGGTGAACGGGGCGATGCGTCCGTTCGACGCGCGCTGGGCGCGCATCTTGCCCTGACAGGTCAGCTGGTTGGCCGAGACCTTGGCCGCGCAGCCGAAGTTGGTGATGAGGCCCGAACTCGGATTCCGGGTGAGCGGAACGGGAGCTGCGCCGGCGGGGACGGACACCACCGCCGTCGCGATCAGGGCCAGGCCGGCGATCAGGACGGCGGGCCGTCGGATTGTTGCTCGTACACCGAAGCGTCTTGCTGGAACCATGCCAACTCCTCATGGGGTGACTGGTGTCAGGCAAGGTTCAACTCAAGATGGCGAGGCACGTCCTTGTCCCCGTTACAAGGTTGGTTGCCTGTCACGCTGGCAATACTGTGAGTACCACGTGATCATCTTCGCTTCAACTTGACCACTCTTCTAGCTCACTGCGGCAAAACACCGGAGTGCGAGGTATTCCGCAGCTGGCGCCCCGGTTTGCGTAGTCAGCCGAGACTGCCCGGTGTGCAGTCGTCACCGCTGCTCGTCTCTGCGCCGATTACAGGTAGTTACCGGTCTGGTCAGCCCCCACGGATGATCATCGAGGGTTCGGCGCCCGGAGATGATCAAGCTGTTCACGACGGTTCGGCCCGCGGCCGGACACCGCGGCATTGATTTAGCGCCGCCAGGCTCTAAGCTTCGCCGCCGTGGCAGATCCGGTTTCGGTCGAGCGGTTGGTGCGGCTCGGGCTGACGTTGTACGAGGCCCGGGCCTACGTCGCGCTGGTGCGCCGGGACGCGTCGACGCCCGCCGAGGTCGCCCGCCTCGCCGGCGTGCCGCGCCCGCGGATCTACGACGTGTTGGAGAGCCTGGTCGGCAAGGGGCTCGCCGAGGATCGTCCCGGCCGTACCGCGAAGTACGTTGCGACGCCGCCCGAACGCGTGGCCGCGCAACTGATGCTCGTGCACCGCGATCGCGTGGCCGCGCTGGACGACGACGCCCGGGACCTGGTCGACGAGTTGCGGTCGGCCTACCAAGCCGGCCAGCAGCACACCGACCCACTCGACTACATCGAGGTGATCCGCTCACCGGAGGCGGTCGCCACCAAGTTCAACGAGCTGCAGGGCACGGTCGAGCAGGAGATGCTCGTGTTCTCCAAGGCGCCCGTGGCGGTCAGTGTCGACGAGAATGTCGTCGGCCTGGAACTCGCCCGGCGGGGTGTGCTGCGCAGCATGTACGAGTTCTCCGTCCTCGAGGACGCGTCGCAGCTCGGCGGCGTCCGCGCGTTCCTCGACGCGGGGGAGGAGGCTCGCTTCGTGGACGAGTTGCCGATGAAGCTCGGCATCATCGACGAGCGCACGGTGCTGTTCGCCATGCCCGACCCGATCGCCGGCCGCGACGACATCACGACGCTGGTGATCGAGAATCCGCATCTCGCGCGCACGCTCAAGATCGGATTCGAGTCGGTGTGGGCCACGGGCGTGACCTTCGCCCAGGCCTGCCAACGTCTCGGCATCCCTGCTCCGCGCGGCCGCGCGTCCTGATCGTTTCTGCCCGGTTTTAAGGCGTTTTCAACGCCGGGATTTAAGGCGTGTCGCACCCTTGACCCCTTGCGTGACCCGCGCGTACGTTGCCTGTACCACGCACAGTGGTAGCTATTCGGGGAGCACCTCATGCGACGACGGATCGTCCCTGTCCTGACCTTCGTCCTCCTCCTGGGGGGTGCGGTGCATTCGCCTGCCACCCAGGCGGATCCCGCACCAGCGGCGCCGGTGGCGAGCGGGCCGCGCACGGTCATGCTCGTCACCGGCGACCGTGTCGTGGTGGCGCAGACTGCGAGCGGCCAGCCGTCCGTGACCGTCGCGCCCGGTGGCGCCGCCACGTCGCGCAACTTCCAGGTGTTGGCCAGTGGCAGCCACCTGTACGTCATACCGCAGGTGGCGGCGGGATACGTCGGGGCGCCGCTGGACCTCAGCTTGTTCGACGTCGGCAGCGACACCGCGAACTACGCCGTCCCGAACACCGCCAACTACGCGCTGCCGCTGACCGCAAACTACTCGGCCAATCACGCCGTACCACCCGGGACGACCGTGACCGGCTCGGGGCAGCTGACCCTGCGTGACCCGGCGGCGCTCGGCCGGGCGCTGGCCAGCGACTGGTCGGCCGCGAAACGCCACGCCACGTCCGGGCACCTCTTCGACGGGATCAGCCGCCTGGCCCGTACCGACGCGAGCCGCCCGTCCAATCCAGCCGGCAAGCTGTACACCGTCACGGTCAAGGCCGTCGACCGGCGCGGGCGGCGGGCGGCCGGCGATCTCGGCACGGTCATGAATGCCGACAACGTCGAGAACTTCCTTGCTGCGCAAGGGTTCTACAACGGCACGCTCGCGTTCAGCGTCCCGGCCGGCACCTACAGCATCGCGTCCTACATCGGGACGAGCTACGCCGACAACAGCATCGACTTCACCCTCGCGACGGAGCCGGACGTGCGCGTCACGCGTGACACCACCGTCGTGCTCGATGCGCGGAAGGGCACGCGGCTGGCCGCCGACGTCGGCCAGCCGGCGGGCCAGGTGAGTGCCCAGCTCAACCTGCAGCGCAACCCGGCGACGGGCGTCAGCTTCACCGACTCGTTCGTCTCGTTCGGCCCGACCCCGCTCTATGCCACTCCGACCGCCCCAGTACGTACAGGGCAGCTGTACTTCTATCCGGGGCTGCGCCTCGGCGGCCCGGATGGCAGCGTCCAGAAGCAGCTGTACGACCTGGAGTTCCCGTACGTCGGGGCCATCCCCTCGACGCTGAGTCGCACCTTCACGTCGGGCGATTTCGCGACGATCGATGCGCGCTACCACAGCCCCGTTCCCGGTCGGGCCGAGTACGAGGCGCGCGAGGGGCAGCTGCCGTGGCAGGCGGTGCAGGTGTTCGCCGGCAACGAGGTCGTCGCGCCCGACACACGAACTGAGCACGTCCTGGCCGAGCCGGGCATGTTCTGGCTGCAACAAGTCGTACTCGACGAGACGAACTTCCTCGGCATGGTGTCCGACATCGTCCGCGTCTACCAACCTGGCCAGCACACAACGGCCGACTGGTCGGCCCAGCCGGTGGCGCCGGGCGTCGAGCAGGAGACCGCGGCCGGCGAGGCCTGTCCTGCCTGCCGCACCGGCGACAACCTCGACCTGACGTTGTTCGGCAGCACGGACGCCTCGGGCCATCTGATGCTGCCCGACCCGTCGTCGACCGAGACGTTGACGCTCTACCAGGACGGCAAGCAGGTGGGCCAAGCGCCGATCGGGTTCGCGTCGTTCCCGCTCAGCGCGTCGCCGGCGTCCTACCAACTGGTCTACGACACCGCGCGGCAGGGGGCCTGGTGGCCCTCGTCGACGCGCATCCATACCGCGTGGACGTTTACGTCCGCGGAGCGCCCCGCTGACCAGCTGCCCCCCGGCTGGACGTGCGGCGGCAAGGGCGGCGGGGGCGGCCGCGGCGCGGCGTCGGCGGCGGACGGCGGGTGCAGCTTCGAACCGTTGCTGTTCACCCGCTACGCCACCGGGGCCGGCGCCGACGACGTCGTCCCCGCCGCCGGCCCGGCCCAGGTCGAGGTCGACGTCGCGCATCAGCTCGGCGCCGACGCTCCGCCGATCACGTCGTTCACCGCACAGGTGTCCTACGACGACGGGACGACCTGGACCGGCGTGCCCGCCACCCGGCTGGCCGACGGCCGCTACCGCCTCGACTACAGCCAGCCTGTACTCAGCGCCACGACCGGCTTCGCGTCCCTGCACATCACGGCAGCCGACGCGAGCGGCTCCGCCATCGACCAGACGATCACCCGCGCCTATCCGCTGGCGGTCACCGCGCCGCTGCCACCGCCGACCGGGGTGCCCGGTGCCCCGCAGGTGCGCGCGTGCAACACCGCGACGGCGGCGCCGTACCTGCAGTGCATGGCGGTCATCAACGCGGCGGCCGGCGTCTCGGACACCCCGACGGGCTACGGCCCGGCCGACATCCAGGCCGCCTACGAGGTCCCAGCGGGCGGCAAGGGGCGCACCGTCGCGATCGTCGACGCCTACGACAACCCAAACGCCGAGGCGGACCTCGCCGCCTACCGCGCGCAGTACCACCTCCCGCCGTGCACCACCGCGAACGGCTGCTTCCGCAAGGTCAACCAGCACGGCAAGTCCGCGCCGCTGCCCAACCCCGATCCGGGCTGGGGGTTGGAGACGTCGCTCGACCTGGACGCGGTGTCGGCGACCTGTCCGGCCTGCCACATCCTGCTCGTCGAGGCCGACAGCTCGAACGTCGGCGACCTGCTCACCGGCGTCCTGGCCGCCGACGCCCAGCACGTCGACGCGATCTCGAACAGCTACGGCAGCGCCGGCGAGTTCTCCGGCGAGCAGACGCTCGAGCACTACTACCGCGATCTGCGCAGCCCGACACTTTTCGCCACCGGCGACTACGGCTACGGCAACGGCCGGATCCTGGTCGGCGGCATCAGCTATCCGGCGGCGTCGCGCTACGTCATCGCCGTCGGCGGAACCTCGCTCAGTCGTGCGGCGAACGGCCGCGGCTGGACCGAGACGGCCTGGGACGGCGCGACCAGCGGCTGCTCGGCGTACATCCACAAGCCGTCGTGGCAGCGCGACCGGCTCTGCGACATGCGCACCGTCGCCGACGTCTCGGCGGTCGCCGACCCGGCCACCGGCCTCGCCGTCTACGACACCTTCGGGTACGACGGCTGGCTGCAGGTCGGCGGCACCAGCCTGGCGACGCCGATCGTGTCCAGCCTCTACGCGATCAGCGGCGCTGACATCAGTGACCTCTACCGCGCCCCGTCCGCCGTGTTCGACGTCGTCGGCGGCAGCAACGGCACGAACTGCAGCAACACCTACCTGTGCAACGCGGTGCCGGGTTTCGACGGGCCGACCGGGCTGGGCACTCCGAACGCCAGTTCCCGCTACTGGACGGGGCGTTAGATGCGTCGGGTCGCGCTGGTCTTCGTCCTGCTGGCCTCGCTCGCCACCGTGCCGGCCGCGGCGGCGGCGGCGCCGGCCACCACGAGGGTGATCGTCCAGTTCACCGGAACCGGAGCCTTGGCCGCCGGGACGCAGGCCCACCAGCGGACCACCGCTCTGCAGGCCGAGCACGCGAGCTTCGCCCGCCGGGCCGACGTGAAGATCACCCACGACTTCACCCAGGCGCTGAACGCCGTCGCCGTCACCACCGACGCCGCCGGCGCGGCCCGGCTGCGCGCGGTGCCCGGCGTGGCGGCCGTCTATCCCGATCAAGCGATGCACGCGAGCGTCGACGCGGACGTGTCGCTGATCAACGCGCCGCAGGTGTGGCAGACCCGCGACTCGCTCGGCAAGCCGGTCGAGGGTGGCGGGGAGACTGTTGCCGTCGTCGACACCGGCATCGACTACACCCATCCCGACCTGGGCGGTGGATTCGGCCGCGGCTACAAGGTGGTCGGCGGGTACGACTTCGTGAACGGCGACGCCGACCCCATGGACGACAACGGCCACGGCACCCACGTCGCGGGCATCGTCGCCGGCGAGGGCACGCGCACCGGCGTCGCCCCGAAGGCCGAGCTCACCGCGTACAAGGTGCTCGACTCGTCCGGCAACGGCTACGAGTCGACGGTCATCGCCGGCTTGGAAGCGGCCGTAGCAACAGACAATCCCCACCGCGCCGACATCGTCAATATGAGCCTGAGCGGACCGTCCACAGTGGACGATCCGCTCGAGCAGGCCAGCGAGAACGCCATCCACGCCGGCGTTGTCGTGGTGGCCGCCGCCGGCAACGACGGTCCGGGCGAGAGCACCGTCGGCTCACCGGCCGAGGCGCCGGACGTGCTGGCCGTCGGCGCCAGCATCAGCGGCATCGAGATCCCGACGATCTCGGTGACGACGCCGGTGCAGCACGCGCTGAGCGTGCAGCGGCTGGACCTGTCGGCCAACCCGCCCGCCACGCCGCGGAACCTCGACCTGATCGACGTCGGCAACGGGCAGCCGTCCGACTACGACGGGGTGGACGCCACCGGCAAGGCCGTCCTGGTCAGCTACAACGCCTTCCTACTCACGCAGGCGCTGCTGACCGCCGAGCAGCACGGGGCCGCCGCCGTCCTGCTCAGCACCCCGAACTACTACAGCGGCACCGGGACGCAACCCGGGCCGCTGCCCGACGTAGCCGCCGGGACGCCCGACGACCCCGACAAGCTCGACATCGTGGCGACGGTGATCACCGGCACCGACGCCACCGACCTGCGCCAGTGGCTCGGCGACGGTGCGGTGCACATCCGGGTCGGCGGGGCCGACGCCACGGACGAGATCGCCGCGTTCAGCGCGCACGGCCCGGCCCCGCACAGCTACGCGCTCAAGCCGGACCTCGTGGCGCCCGGCGTCGAGATCGGCTCGACCTGGCCGGGCGGGCAGTACCGCGACGACAGCGGCACCAGCATGGCCGCCCCGCACGTCGCGGGCGCGGCGGCGCTGCTGCGCGAGGCGCATCCGACCTGGACGGCCACCCAGGTCGGCGCCGCCCTCACCGGCGGCGCCAAGCTGCTGCCCGGCTACGACGCCACCACCCAGGGCGCCGGCCGCCTCGACGTTGCCGCCGCCGACCGAGTGACCGTGCTGCCGGATCAGCGCGTCGCCAACCTCGGCCTGGCCGACCTCCGCCACCCGTCGGTCACGGCCACGACGACGGTCACCTTCACCAACGTGTCGACCAAGTCGCAGCTGCTGCGCCTGGACGCCCAGCCGGCCGCCGGCAGCGCCGGGCACGCGTTCGTCACGCCGGCCGTGGCCTGGCTGGCGCCCGGTAAGCGGCTCACTGCCCGGCTCACGGTCACCGGCCCGAAGCCGTCGGAGTCGGCCGACCTCACCGGATGGGTCCGGGCGACCGCGTCGGGCTCGCCCACCGTCTCCGTGCCGTACCTGCTCGCGGTGCGGCCGCTGGACCTGCACGCCGACCCGGACCCGACGGTGTCCGGTGCCACCGTCTACGTCCACGCCGAACCCGACGTCGTCGCCGCGCCGACAGTCACGGTCACCGGCCCCGCCGGCCGGGCCACCTCGACGGCCATCCTCGACCACACCGGCTGGTGGCGCGTCACCGTGCCGGCCGGCCCGGCGGGCACCTACCGGGTCACCGCCACCGTGCCGGCCACGGACGGGGCCACCCTCGCCGGCACGACGTCGTTCGAGGAGCTCGGGAGCCAGGGGCCGGGCTGGCAGCAGGTCGGTCCGGACAGCCAGGGCGCCTACGAGATGGCGTTCACGTCCCAACCCGGACGCATGTTCGCGATGCCCGGACGCTCACCGCACGCCGGGCTGTTCCGCACCGACGACGGCGGTTCCACCTGGCAGGAGCTGCGCCGCCTGCCCGTGGGCGACGGCGTCGACATGGGTCTGGCCACCGACCCGACCCAGCCCGGCACCGTGTACCTCGCTGTCGAGGGCGGCGCCGACCCGACCTACAAGGGCCGGCTGCTGGCCAGCCACGACGCCGGCGCCACGTGGACGACCCTGCCGTTCCCGGACGTCGCGATGCACGACCTCAGCATCGACGCGACCGGGCGCATCCTCACCGTGCCGGCGTTCAACGGCAACGTGTACGTCAGCACCGACCGCGGCCAGACCTGGAACGCCTACCCGAGCCCGGGCGGTTATCCGCAACAGACCCGCGTCGTCGGCCACGACCTCTACATCGCCGACGGCGCCGACCTCTACGTCGTCCGGGACGTGGACGGCTCGCCGCAGCCGGCCCAAAAGATCTTCAGCGCGCCGATCTGGTACCAGAGCGTGCTCGACGTCGTCGGCGACGGCAACGTCGTGCTCGCCCGGACCGCGCAGCAGGTCTTCGCCTCGCGCGACGGCGGGGCAACCTGGCAGACGCTGTTCACGCCTCCGGACGACGACCCGTTCCTGTCGTCCGTGCAGATCGTGCACGGCGACATCTACGTCGCGGGCGGCTCGCACATCTGGGTCGACCACGGCGAAGGCGCCGACTGGACGCCGATGCCGGCGCCGGTCGACCAGGACACCTTCTTCGTCGGGACGTGGGACCCGGCCGGTACCCAGCTGGTCGTCTCGGCCGAGAACACCGGCATGTTCGTCACGTCCGACGCCGGCGCCAGCTACCACCGGGTCGGCCTCGCCGGCGCCGACGTCCACGCCCTGGTCGTCGACCAGGACGCCGCCGGGCAGACCGCGCTGCTCGCCGGCACCACGTACTCGGTGTTCTCGGCGCCCGTGCCCGAGAACACGGTAAACCCGGACTGGGGGATCACCGCCCAGCAGTCCGCGATCGGCACCCGGGTCGTGTCGCTGTCGGTGAGTCCGCGCGATCCGCGCACCGTCTTCTCGATCGTGGCCAACGCGTTCTCCCGGATCAACGTCCAGCGCTCGACCGACGGCGGCGCGACTTGGACCACCGTCGAAGCTGTGCGGTCGAGCTCGCGGGGCTACCAGGTGCTGGTCGACCCGGCCGACCCCGATTACGTCTACGCGACGATCAACGACGCGCTGAGCCCTGGCGTGCTCGTCAGCCGCGACGGTGGGCAGACCTGGCGCAAGAACAACCTGCCGTCGCTCGTGACGGCGATCGCCGCCGACCCGCACGACCCGTCCCGTATCTGGCTGGGTGGCCCGTCCGGGCTGTATCGCTCCGACGACCAGGGCCAGACGATGACCCGCCTGTCGAGTACGCCGGTGACGGCGCTGGCCCTCGACCCGCACGACTCGTCGCAGCTCGTCGTCGGCGGTTCCGGCCTGTACACCAGCCGTGACGGCGGACGGCACCTGACCGCGGCGTCGACGTCCGGCTACCCGCTCAGCATCAGCGCGCTCCTGTTCGGGTCGCACGGGGCGGTCTACGCCGCCGATGCTGCGACGACGGACGGTGCCGGCCTGCCGCTGGGTGGCCGCGGGGTGCTCGCCAGCCGCGACGGTGGCCGCAGCTGGCAGAACATCTCGGCCGGGCTCGCGAACCTCGACGCGTCGAGCCTCGCGCTCTCGCCGGACGGCCGCTGGCTCTACGCCGGAACGGGCGGCGGCAGCGTGTACCGCACTCGCCTGGACTGATCGCGGCCCGATGAGCTGGTCAGTCGACGATGAGTTGGAAATTGACTGGTCGGCTCCCGGGAAAGGCGACCTGCCCCGAGGCGTCCACCATCTTGAACCGCACGAAGCAGAAGCCCGGGTTCTTCGGAGCCGTGATCTCGGTCCGGATGTCCACCAGATCGCCGGGCGCAGTGTCGTCGATGGGGATATCGGAGATGGTCTGGCACTGGTCACGCTGCTGCGGGACGTCGAGGCGGTGCAGCGAGTATCCCGTCCAGGGCACCGTCCCGACGTTCTTGAGTCGCCACACCTTGCTGGCTGCCTGGCCGCGGCGGACGTGACTGCAGTCGGGCAACGTGATGTCCGCGATGAACGCACTCGCATCCCCGGCGTGCGCCGGAGGGGCGGCCGGCGGGTTGGGCGAGTGCATGGGGCAGTCAGCGGCAGAGAGCGGTGCCGTCAGCGGCTGGCTCGTCCCAGTCCGCTTCGCCCCTGGGGAATCGTTGCCGGAGTCGAGGGCGACGACCACCGCGACCGCCATGGCACCGGCGGCGGCCACCCCCGGCAGCACGAACCACAGCCGCCGCCGGTTCCGTGGTGCGGGGGCGACGGGTGCCTCGTCGTTCGCAACAGAGTCCGGTGGCGTCAGCCGGTCGCTCGAGGGGTGCGGCTGCTCCGCCCGTGGGTCGATGCCGCGGCGGTCCGTCACTCGGGCGGAGAGAATCGCGCTGCCGGTGCTCAGCCGGGACACGGAATCGCTCGCGGTTCTGGTCAGCTGCAGCGAGGTAACCGACCTGACCACCCGGTTCGCCTGGTCCCACCGTTCGCGGTATTCGGCCGGCTCCGCGCCGCAGGCCTTGACGAACTCCACCGTGGTCGCCCAGCTGGGGAGCCGATTGCCCTGCGCGGCCTCGTGCAACGTGGTGTGTGAGATCGCCCGTGACCGACCGGACATCTCCCGGAAGGCGGGATTCCCAACCGACTCGCGGAGGTCGCGAAGGAGTCCGGCGAAGCCCTCGATCGCTTCAGCTCGCGTCTTCGCCGCCTGGTCGGCCACGCTCTGCCCCTCTGTACCCTCACCCGGCTGCGGCGACCCGCCGCGGAGGCGAGCGTACCGCCATAACGGCCATCATATGCGGCCGAAAGAGTCAGTCGAGGATTCAGCGACATCACGCCAGAAATGGGCCGCCCGCCGTCGGTAGACGGCGGGCGGCCCCGGGTCGGGCGATCAGGTCAGGGCAATGCCGTCGTAGTAGTACCGGAGGATCGTGGCGTAGCCCTTGCCGGCGTTCGCCTGGTCGCGTGAGCCGTACTGCGACAACCAGTCGCCATCGACCCAGGCCCCGCACGCTGTCGTCGTCGAGCAGTAGTGGGCCTGGAGGATGTTGCCGCTACGCGTCATCCGGATGCTCCAGGTGGCGTCCACCGCGGAGTTCGTCGACGCCACCGCGGAGCCGGGCCGGTAGACCTGGCTCGTGGTGTTGTCGTAGACGTCGAAGCACGCGCCGCCCGACGTCTTCCGGGTCGAGTGCAGAGCCCAGTACCAGCCGAAGCTCTTGACGGCCATCGCACCGGACTTGAGTGACTCCGCCGGCCAACTCGTCACCCACTCGTTGGGCAGGACGTTCTTGACGTAGGTCTTGAAGTCGACCCGGTCGACCCGTCCCAGCGAGACCCGGTACACGAGGATGGTGGTCGGCAGCGTGCTGTTCGTGCCGTCGGTCTTGCACCCCGTCGGCGGTGCGGCGGTGAGCAACTCGTGCGAGGCGTTGTTGTTCTTCAGCGTGGCGTTGAGGTTGCCCTTGGCGCCGGCGGCGAAGTCCTGGTGCGCACCCGCGAAGTTGCTGTTGAAGAACACCCGCACTGTCTTACTGGTGCGGTTCCACACCGACGCCGCGTTGTTCTTGACGCACACGCCCTGGCCGTTGCCGGCGCCCTTGAACTCGTAGCAGGTCGGCTGCGTCGCCCCGTAGTCGTCCAGCGAGTCGGTGAAGTCCGAGACCGACCCGGCCTCCCCGCTGTTGAAGTAGTAGCAGAACTCGCCGCTGTCGCACGTGCCGTCGCGTCCGGCCGCCGAGGCGGGTGCGGCGAGAACCACCGCAACCCCCGCGAGCAGTAACAACGACGCGACCAGCGAGACGAACGATCGCTTGATCATGTTCGGTCAGCCGATCAGTGGTTGAACCACGGCTGGGTCCAGCCGAGGTAGGTCTCGTTGAAGCTCGACTCGATCGTGGCGATCGTGGTCTTGCCGTAGCGCCCGGCGTGGTATCGGCCGTCGGTTCCGACGTCCGTCGAGGCGAAGCTGCCCCCGCCGAGTGAGAGCATCACATGGCCGTAGCCCTGCGAGCCGCCGCTGAAGAAGGCCAGGCCGCCGGCCGGCACCGATCGGACGCCCGCGTGCTTGGACGACGAGGGCACCTGCGTCCAGTGGGCGTAAGCGTCGTGGGAGCCGCTGTTGGACCAGCCGTAGGCCAGGCCCACGACGTGGTCGCAGGTACCGGTGCCGAGGGACGTGCTGCCGATGTGGCTGTTGGCCCAGGCGACCGCCTGGGCACAGGTGTTCGGGTCGCCGGTGCCGCTGGTGGAGCAGGTTCCGGTGCTGCTCGGATCGATCAGGTGTGAGGCGTTGTTGTTCTTCAGCGTGGCGTTGAGGTTGCCCTTGGTGCCGGCGGCGAAGTCCTGGTAAGCGCCGCCGTAGTCACTGTTGAAGAACACCCGCACCGTCTTGCTGGTGCGATTCCACACCGAGGCCGCGTTGTTCTTCACGCACACGCCCTGACCGGCCCCCGCGCCCTTGAACTCGTAGCAGCTGGGCTGCGTTGTGCCGTAGTCGCTGATCGAACCGGTGAAGTCCGATATCGATCCCGCCTCATTGCTGTTGTAGTAGTAGCAGAACTCGCCGCTGTCGCAGACGCCGTCCCGCGCGGCCGCACTGGCCGGACCGGCGAGAACGAGGATGGGCGCGGCGACCGCAATTGCGGCGGTGGCCACGGTGAGGACCTTGGTGAGGATTTTCATGCTGGGGGTCTCCTTGGTGGGGTCGTGTGGTTGCGGCGATGGGCGAACTCACAGGCGCTGGTACTCCTCCCAGGTGCGGATCGGGGTGACCTTCGGGCCGTCGTCGGCCGCGCCGTTGGCCAGGCCGTTCTTGCCGAGGTAGTAGTCGCCGGTCTGGTGCTGGGCCTGGGGGGAGAGATCGGTGTCGCTGATGGCGGCCGCGTGGATGTGATACGGCCAGTCGCCCTGACTCGGGTTGCGTACCCACGCCGCGAAGCCGACCGTGCGCAGGGCGGTGGCGACCGTGACCCGGTAGGCGGGCGTCATGCCCGCGACCGAGACGTCGACCACGCCGCCGCCGTCGTGCGTGCCCGCCGACGACGGGTCGCCACCGGGGTTGTACGACCCCTGGGAGAGCGTGAGGGTGCGGCCGAGGATCGTCTCTGCGGCCGCGAGCATGTCCTTCGTGCGGGTGTTGATGGTGATGCCGCCGCCGGTGTCGATCCGGGTGCCGGGGCCGATCACGTTCGCGATGGTGAACCGGCCGGTGCCGAGCTTGGTGAGCGAGGTCTTGCCGGGCAGGCCGTTCGCGTCGAGACCGGTGTAGCCGAGCGACTTCTGATATTCGGTGTAGGCGGCGACGGTGGTGGTGCCGAAGTAGCCGTCGACCCATTTGGCATCGAGCAGCTGCTTGGCCTGCAGCGCCTGCTCGACGAGCAGCACGCTGCTCTTCGCGCCGGGGGTGAGGGTGTCGTCGGCGCGGCGCGGGTCGATCTGCGCCGCCTTCACGGTGGCCTCCATGTTCACGCTGGGAAGGACTGAGCCGCCGGTCGCGGGAGACGACCACGCCGAGGACGCGGCGACGGGTGCCAGCACGGCCGCCGCGGCGAGCCCGGCAGCGTAGGACAGAAGCTTCATCGATCCTCCGAGTAACAGATTCACGGCGGGCGTCGGGTGGGACCGCCGGGTGTCGACCCCCACGGGGCGAGGCCGGCAGGTCAGACTGTCGACGAATTCACGCGTGTCCGACAGATCCCTGACGTCATCCGAATCCGGATTGACGCCGCTAGCGCCGTAAATTCGGCGAAAACATCGTGTTGTCAGCCTGCATCCGGCGGCCGGTCTGACAGGAGACCGGGTCTATCGGCCCAACTGGGGCATCGGTCACCCGTTGACGCTGCCCCGCCTGGGTCCGCGTTGGTCGAGCCAGCTCGAGGTAGATGACGGTCGCGCGCCGCTGCCTGCGCGTGCGCTGGAGGCGGCGTCAGCTCGCCGGGGGTGCCGTCGCTCGCTCGCTAAGTTGGCGGCGTCGATAGGCTCGGTGGCAGTTCGCCACTGTCACATAAGGAGCTGAATCACGATGGACGTTGCCGCGGACCGGCGCTCGCTGGCTGATGGCAACTCGATCCCGCTGGTCGGGCTCGGGGTGTGGCAGGTCCCAGACGGCCCCGAGTGCGTGAGCGCCGTCCGGTCAGCGCTCGAGGTCGGGTACCGGCACATCGACACGGCGCAGGCCTATGGCAACGAGCAGAGCGTCGGACAGGGTCTGCGCGACAGTGGCGTCCCGCGCGACGAGGTGTTCATCACCACCAAGTTCTATCCCGCGCACCGCGATCCCGTCGCCGAGATCGAGCAGAGCCTGCAGCGCCTCGGCATCGATCACGTCGACCTGTACATCATTCACTGGCCGCAGGGTGGCCCGACGTGGGCGTGGCCCGCGATGGAGCAAGCTCGCGAACAGGGCTACACCCGGTCGATCGGCGTCTCCAACTTCGACGCCGGCGAGCTGAAGCAGCTCGCGGCAACGGCGACCGTCGCGCCCGTCGTGAACCAGGTGCAGTTCGGCCCGTACGCCTACCGCTCGGCGCTGCTCGACGCGTGCCGCCAGCACGACATCGCGCTGGAGGCCTACAGCACGCTCGGCACGGGGCGGCACCTCACCAGCGACACCGCGATCCAGATCACGCAGCACCACGGCCGCACGCCGGCCCAGGTGCTGCTGCGCTGGTGCGTCCAACGCGACATTCCCGTCATCCCCAAATCGACCCACCGCGAACGCATCGCCGAGAACGGCCAGCTGTTCGACTTCGAGCTGTCCGACGAGGACATGGCCCAACTCGACGGGCTCGACCGCACCGGCGGCACCGACCAAGCTCTCGAACGGAAGTGGTGGTAGCGCGTCTCCGTCTAGACACGGAGCCGATCAGCGGTGTCGGTGTGGCCGCCGTATTCGTGGGACACCCGGCCGGCGTCCTACTCGCTCGCGAAGCCGGTGCCGTCCGCCCGAAAATGACTGAAGGCCCGGGATTCCGAGCCTTCGTTGGTGGGCAAGGGGGGAGTTGAACTCCCGCAACGCGACCCGCATCTAGGTACACCGAGACGCATCTGTGCCCGTGTTTCCGGGCTCGCTCGCGCCCCTCCGACCAGCCGGGAGACATCGCGGCGCATCTAGCTACGCCGTCGGCAGTATCACGCCGAGTATCACGAAGCATCGAACGCCCAGGGGGTGTTGCTCCCCCTGAGCGGCCCCGGCCGGTGCGTCAACACCGACCAGGGCCTTGATCACCAACCTGCACTGACCAGGAGATGACCCATGGCTACACAACCACGCTCGCCCAGCGAGCACTACGCCGAGGCGGAGCGGCTGCTCGCCGTTGCCGAGTCGGCCGGCACCGACCGACGCATTCAGCAGGTCGCGGCGCTCGCCGGCGTCGGCCACGCGCTGCTCGCGGCGGCGCCCAGACGGGCCAGGCGCGGCAAGCGCGCCCCGGATGCAACCCGGACGCCCACCAACCACCCCCGCTACCGCTGGATCGTCGGAGACGACCAGGACGGGGCGAGCTCGTGACCCCCGCCGGCGCGGGCCAAGAGGACGGCTACGTCCTCGGCTACCCGGACGGCTGCGAGCACGGCTTCACCGTCGACGGCCAGCCGACGTTCGTCGACCACTCCGCCGAGCACGACGTCGACGCCCACGACGACGGCGGCGAGAACTACGTCCCGTCGTGGCGGGGCCGCGCCTACCGGGAGATGCTCGCCGCGGTCCTGGACGCGATCGACCTTCCGCACCCGGCGACGATCGGCGACGGCGAGATCCACGACCAGGTGCTCAAGCAGCGAGCGATGCACGCGGTCATCTCGGCCCGGACCGTCCTCGAACGCCCGGACGGCACCAGCTGGGACGTCGCGTACCTGCGGGAGCGGCTCGCCGAGCACCCCACCGACTCCTACGCCCACTGGCCGCCCGTGTACCCCACCGGTGCGTCGTGATCCGCGGCCTGACGGTCGAGGTCGTCGTGAACGACGCGGACAGCGGAGTCGTGTTCGTCTGCGGGTTGCTCGGCGGGCAGGCTCGGCCGGCCGCGCTTCACGTCTTGGTGCGGCACGACGCGACCGACGACGAGCTGTCGGTGCTGCACCCGGAGATCGCCGCCGTGGTGGCCGGTGTCCTGGACGAGCAAAGGCGGGTCGGCGGGCAGCCACCACGGCCGCGCCCAGGAAGCGGCAGCGAAACCACGCAGTGACAGGAACCGCACCTACGTCTAACCTCGCCCACACACGGCACACGCAGCACCTATCGGGCCCCGAACGGGCCCGAACCCACCAACAGGAAGGAAACCGGCTGGCCCCCGCGCCAGCCACAGACGCCAATGACCAGCAACCGGGGGGATTCAACCACCATGACCGGCACAATCGACGACGTCGAGACGATGACCGAACGGGAGGCGCACGAGTATGTGTTGCTGGCCTGCGGTGTTCCGGCGGCCGAGGCGAAGGCTCTGGCCAGCAACACAGCAGAGATCGACAACGACACGTCAACCTGCATCGACGTGTTCGACGACGGCGGCGACCCGCTCGCCGTCGTGTACGTCACCCGCTTCACCGACGGCACGGCGTGGCTCGCGTTGGACATGTGCGTCAAGTACAGCGGCGGTAACGGCCGCTTCGGTGCGGAGGACGCCCGCAGGATCGCGACCGCGCTGCTCGACGGTGTGACCCTGGTCGAGCACCGGCCGGCCGCGTCGTGATCATCGCGCTGATCGCATTGGCGGGTCTAGCCATCATCGGGGTGCTGGCCTCCGCGATGCTGCGTGCGCTTCGGCGGCTCCACGGCGACATGCGCATATTGCGGGAGCAACTCGCCCGTGAGGACGAGCTAGATGCGGCGATAGCGCGGGAGCTGCGTATAGCGCGGGAAGAGCTGAGTGGTGAGCCGCCGGTGCGACACTTGCATCTGGTCACAGAGGAGGGTTGAGCGATGGGGCTGATCTTCCGAAAGCGGGTCAAGCTCACCGACGACACGGCGGTGAACGTCTCGCGGTCGGGGGCGTCGGTATCCCGGCGGGTCGGCCGGGTCACGCTCAACAGCCGCGGCGGTGGCCGGGTCCGGATCGCGCCCGGCCTGTCCTGGCGGTTCGGGCGTCGGCGGTGACCTTGCCGGGGAGCCGTGCTCAAAGCAGCACTACTTGGAGGGGCTACATGCGCCAACGACTGCCATTGATCTTGTCCATTGCCGCTCTGGTCCTCTCGCCCGCATCAGCGGCCGTCGCGGCGTCGCTTCATCACAGTTCGCCAGGACCACGCGGTCCCGTGGGTGCCCAAGGGCCAGCCGGCCCGCAGGGCGCAGCCGGTCGCCAAGGTCCTCAGGGGCCCGTGGGGCCCGTGGGACGAACCGGGCCGGCCGGCCTGCCCGGCGTGGCATCGGCCGCTACGAGCGTGCCGTGGCCGGCCGTGGTCGTGCAGGGGTTTACGCCGTGCCCGGCCGGCATGAGGGCGTGGGAGACCGTCTACGCGCTGAGCAGTTCGCTCGTCGGTACACCCGGGAACCTCGACAACACCACGCAGCTCACGATCTGCCGCTGAGGTAGGTGTTGCCGGTGAGAGCAGCTGCGCACGCTGCGCGGATGGGTGCGCGGGCAGGGTCGGCATTCCGGGAAACCGGGGTGCCGACCCGCTGCCCGTTCCGCGACGACCGCCTCGCAGACATCGCCCAGGCATGGCGACGCGCCTACTTCGCCGCGGCCGCGCGCTGATAGGCGCCGAGCGTGGCGGCAACCGCCGTTCCCGAGCCGGCTGGGTAAGACGGGGCCGGCGGCAGGGGTGAGAACTCCGCGCCCCCCGATGTCGCGGAGGATCTGCCGCCGGCCCGTCGCCCCGGCGGAACAAACGAACCCGGCCCCTGGGGGGCGACTATGGGATCGGGTGCGTTTGTTTGCGGAGCGTGATGCAGCGTATCCAGCTGACCCCGCGCCGGATAGGGCACACCTCACCCAATTTATACACACCTGTGGATAACTATGTGGCCGGAGCGGACAAACATGGCCACGCTGCCTGCCAGGGGGGTCATGGGGTGGCACCTCGCGGTTCGTCGCTCATGAGGTAGGAGCCGGCAGCGAAGGCTGAGCCTCTCCGCTGGCCTGCGTCGATGCTCGGTCCGGATCCGGTTCGTGGGGCGGGAGCGCGAGCCGCCGCCAGGTCTCTTCCTGGGTCTGGTCGCGGAGGTGGCCGACGGTCGGGGTGTGGGAGTGGACCACATAGCCGCGGGACTTGAGCTCGAGGCTGAGCAGCGGGTCGAGGTGCCGCCAGTCGCGCGCGGGTAGCAGCTGGTCGTCGTCGGGCCGGCCGACGACCTCGAACAGGTCCGGTTCGGCCTGCTTGAGTGCGCTGGTGAACCGTGTGCAGCCGAGGCCGATCCAGTTCTGCATTCCGATCGGGTAGGGGTGGCCGCACCACGGTTGCCGGCACGACGCGAACCCGGGCAGGACGTCGGCGTGGATGGCGATGTCCTGCTCGACGACCACGAGATCACCGGGGCGTGTCCATTCGTCGGCGAGCAGCCGCCAGTAGGCCTCCATGTCGGTCGGGTCGATCTCGACGCGGATGTGGCCGGGTGCGTGTTCGTCGAGCAGCTGCGCCGTCTCCGGGTTGAGGTTGGTGTAGGCGACCACGACACGCGCCTCGGCCGGGTCGGGGGCTGCTGCCGGCTCGTCGAGGTCGGCGGGGGCCGCGTCCAGGACGGCACCGGTACCGACGTGGATCGCAGCCGCGATGAGGGTGTCGTACAGGTCGCCCGGTAGGTCGAGCAGATCATCCGGCGACTCGGGCAGCTCGAGGTCAAGCGTCCACGACTCGAGCAGCGCCCAGGCCAGCGCGTCGTTGATGCGCGCGAGACGCTCGAACTGCTTCTCGGTGAGGTCCACGTCCGGGCCCGTGTATAGCCGTCTGCCGCGCTTGTCGACCTCGCCGCTGCGGTCTTCGAAGACCTCGCCCTCGACGAGGACCCGCGTGGCCCGCTGCAACCGGTCCAGGACCGGCCCCATCCGGGCGCCCGCCAACTCCATAGGTCGCCGCTGCCGCCCGGTCAGTTGGCTGGCGTCGCGGATGGTCGCGGTGCCGCCACCGGGTAGCGGGATCTTGCCCTGTCGCGGTGCGTTGCCTCGTCGAGCTGGTGCTGCCATCGCTCATCGCCTCCATGCGGGACGGTTTCGTCGTCGGGCAGTTGTTGGTGGGGCGAGAGCGTCCGCGCGTCGGCAAGGAGACCAGTCCCCCAATGCGCGGACGCCCTCTTTCCGGTCCCCGATCCGCCACCGAAACAGACCGGGACCAGGTCAGTGGCGCCGGCGGGCGCGGTGGTCGCGGATCTCCCGCGCGGCGACCGCGGCGGATTGCGCGCGGACCCAGGCCACGGCCGCGGGTGCGTCACCGCGGGCGACTGCCTTCACGACGCGATCCACGGCCCGGGCGGCGATCTTCTGCTCGACCACGTCAGTCAAGCCGGCCCAGTGGCCCCTCCTGCGGACCGCCTTGACGACGGCGTCAGCCGGTGTGCCGACCTCCGCGGGCGGCGCGGGCTCGAGATCCTTGGGCGGGTTGACCGGACGGCCGTCCGGGAGCTTCTGCTTCGGCGGCTTGTCTCCGGGTCGTGTCAGCTCGCCGAGCGGGACGATGTCGTCCTGGTTCGCGGTGCCGATGACGCGTCCGTTCGCGTCGTACACCGCGACGACGGTCGGCTTCGACGCCGCCTTGATCATCGCCCGCACAGTGCTCGCCGACATGAGCGGCCTCCCGCTCTTCGCGAGCAAAAACCTCGCGCCGTTCGCGGATTTGCCAACAAGATCGACACGCGGAATGACGGCGTCGAAGACCTCGGTGAACTCGTCGTCGACGTCGTCGTCGAGGAACGACCGCGGCGCCGTCATCGTCCGGCTCCGATCGTCGCCCACAGACTGCCGGGCTCAGGCCGCGGGTTGAAGCCCGGCCGGGGCCGGTTCAGCCACGCCGCCCGACCTTCCGCTGTGTCGGTGAGCCCAGGGTCGGGCTGGTATTCGAGCCGCCACGGCCAGCCCACCGCCGGCGCTCGCAGCGGCAGCGGGGTCGCGCCCTCGAAGCTGTGGCACCGGTGCTGCGCTCCGCTTTCACGCCGCTCGGTGTCCGCGACCGTGATCCGATCGGTCATCTCGCGGACCGCGTCGTTGACGCCGTCCAGCTCGTCGCGTGTCTGCCGCCACCGTTCGATCTGCGCGGCGACCGGCGACTCGCGCAGGCTCTGCCGCAGGTCCTGGGCGGCGGTATGGGCGGCCGCTGCACGATCGGAGAGCGCCTCGTAAGCGTTGACCAGGCCCTGCTCGGCCGGTCCCGGCTCCGGGGCGCCCATGTTGTGATTCACCCGCCAGTGGACCATCTCGGCGGCGATCATCGGCGGCGCCGGCATCGCGGCCGTAGCCCACAGCACGGCCGCTTGCGTAGCGACACGGGCATGCTCGGCGTCAGACACCACCGGGATCGCCGGCAACTGGTCGAGCGCCGTTCGGAGGCCTACGAGCTCGCCGCCCATGCGGGCCACGAGCCGGGCCCGGCGATCGGCCTCGACCGCAGCGGCCAGCCGCGTCTCCAGGTCGATGATCCGGCCGGCCAGCGATGCGTGCCGGTCACGGGCCCGCGTCTCCGCGTCGACCGCGGCGCGGTAGTCCTCCGGTGCCGCCTTGCCGAGCTCGTCGAGCCACGACGTCGCATTCATAGGACCCCCAAGGTTGGTGTGGACGATTGCAGCATCCCCTGGCACGTGCGGACAGCGATCTCGTCCGCGGCTGCTCGCGACGCTTCGGCGGAACCTGCGACGAAGGCGCGGATGAGATCGGCGACCGACGCGGTCGACATCTCGGCCTGGCCCGCGTCAGCGGCGGCCTTACGCAACTCGCCGCCCTTGCGGCGCAAGCCCGCGTTGATCGCGGCGCGCTTGTGCAGGCTGCGCATCTCGGCGAAAGCCGCGTCATAGCGGCCGGCCTCGTTCGTCATCGGACCTTCTCCCTGTCAGACTGCGGATGCGGCGAGGACTTGCGAGCCGGTGTCCGGGCCGGCGCGCACCGCCGCGCGGGCGGTCGCCCGGTCGGGGTACACGGTCACGGTCCAGAGCTCGCCGGGTCCGTTGAGGCTGCCCGGCGTGCCGGTACGCATCACCGCGGCGTCGCAGACGTAGTTCGGGCCGGCGCCGCCCGGACTGTTGATCACGACCGCCGGCGCGAGATCGTTGCCCTTATTGGTGTACGGGGACACGACCGCGAAGACGATCTGCCCTTGTGTCGGAGCTGCCATGATCAGGCCTCCGGTGTTGTAGTCGCGGCTGTGGACCGCCGCCGTCGGCTCTTGGCGAATTCGACTACTGACGTCTCTTCGATCAGCCAGGCCCCGCCGTGCTTTCGACCGCGTAACCGGCCGCTCTTGCACGCTTTGCGGACACCTCTGTTGCCGATCGCTCCGATCACGTCGATTGCCTCATCCACGGTGAGCTCTCTCGACTGTGGAGCCGCGGAACCATCTCCGCCAAGCTCCGGAACCTTGGCGGTTCCGGGATCGGAACCTGCGACGGCTGCAGCAGCGAGTGCCCGCCCCTCAGCTGCCTGAGCCGCGCTAGCCAAATCAGCGAACGTCTTGCCCATACGCTTCGGTATGGTCCGGCCGTTGGCGCGCTCCTCCCGCTCGAGCACCCCGCGGCGAGCAGCGAACCACCGCGCCTCGACGCCGTCGAGCATGACGACGTCGCCCATGACTGCGCTCATGGCCGCCGCCGCGCTGCGAGCCGGTCGCGGAACATCTCCGGGAGCCGTCCGTGCTGCTCGTGCGGAGCGCTGTCCACGGACGCGTCACCGCAGCAGGACGCGCAATCACAGCTACCCGGCCGCATAATCCAATACGACGAGCCGCCCGTTTCCGACACCACCATCGCCGCCTGATCGCCATTCGGCAACTCGACGTCCTCGGCCACCAGGCCCCAACCGGCGAACGGATCCTCGACGCTCACCGAGACCCGCCGAAGTCGCGGTACCGGTCACGGAACACCGCATCACGGGCCCGCTGCATCACCGACCGGCCATCATCAGGATCAGCCGCAGGCTCGGCCGGCACCTCCGGCTCCTCGACGGTGCTCAACTGCGCGGCGCTGCCATCGAGAGGCTCACCCTGACCCAGCTTCCGATACAACTCGATCCACCCGGCCGCCCCCGACGACGCATCACGGTGCAACCACCAACACGCCAACGCCACCGACAACACCAAGTCGTCGTGCGCCGATCCCTTCGCCGCGTAGCTGTCACGCCCCGCGGCACTGATCGTCCAGCCGAAGTCCTGCAACTCGGCAGCCAGCGCCCGCCCCTCTGGCAGCTTGTCCGGCACGCGCAGCCTCCGCGCGCTCAGAGCGACCTCCATCGCACTC
>DASXYL010000029.1:0-205263 GCA_036502575.1 Jatrophihabitantaceae bacterium
GTTGAACAGGTCGTGCAGGTCGGGGTACTTCTCGAAGTGCGGCGGCTTGAAGTAGTCGGTCCACAACACCCACAGGTGATGCTTGACCAGTTCGGACCGCTGCTCCTTGATGATCAGCGCCCGAGTACGGAACACCGGGTCTTCATTGCCCTGGTACTTCTCCATGATCGCCTTCACCGACTCGGCCTCGATCCGGGCCTGCGCCGGGTCGTACACGCCACACGGCAGATCGCAGTGCGCGTGGGCCGTGATCATCGGACGGAACAGTGGCATCGCTATGACCTCCTGCGGAAACGCCGAGACACCTACTGCGCCGACCCTACTCCCGGGCTTCGGGCACGATATGCCGGTGCTGCCCTGGCAGATCGTGCGCGTCGCGGGACCGTCCATGGTGCCGACGCTGTACGACGGCGACGTCGTCGTGGTGCGGCACGGAGCCCCTATACGTCCGGGCGATGTGGTGCTGGCCCGGTTTCGCAGCCTGCCTGATCGCCTCGTCGTCAAGCGCGTCGAACGAAGCGACGGTGACGGCTGGACCCTGCGCAGCGACAACGAGGTCGCCGGCGGCGACAGCCGCAGCCACGGCGTGGCCGATGTCTTGGCCCGGGTGGTGCTGCGCCTGCCCGGGCGTCGCCGCCGCCGGCCGAGTCGCGTGCGTTGATGCGTGACGGATCTCGCCTACCCGTCCGGTGGCCAACCGTGCCAAACTCGAATCACCGGGTGAACCCTGGATACCTCTGACGTGCGGCGCCGTACCCCTGGCCCCGGGTAGTTTTCAATCAACGCTGATTGTGGGGCGAACGCAGCTCATGGGTAGTACCGCGCAATTCGATCCGTCCAGTCCGGTCTTCCGGCTCCACGAGGGCGGCAAGCTGGCTATGCGCAGCAAGACCGCACTGACCGATCGCGAAGCGCTCTCGCTGGCCTACACGCCCGGAGTGGCGCAAGTGTGCTCGGCGATCGCGGACGACCCGGCGCTGGCTCGCCGCTATACCTGGCGGTCCCGGCTGGTGGCCGTGGTCAGCGACGGCACGGCCGTGCTGGGACTCGGCAACATCGGCCCGGCCGCGGCGCTGCCGGTGATGGAGGGCAAGGCGGCGCTGTTCCGCGAATTCGCCGGGCTCGACTCGGTGCCGATCGTGCTCGACACGACCGACGCCGATGAGATCGTGCGGGTCGTGCAGCAGATCGCGCCGTCGTTCGGCGGCATCAACCTCGAGGACATCTCGGCGCCACGCTGCTTCGAGATCGAGGCCCGCCTGCGCGACAGCCTCGACATCCCGGTGTTCCACGACGACCAGCACGGCACGGCGGTGGTCGTCTTGGCGGCTCTACGCAATGCCGCGGCGATCACTGACCGCGAGCTGGGCGACCTGCGCGTCGTCATCTCCGGCGCGGGGGCCGCCGGTGTGGCCTGCGCGAAGATCCTGCTGGCGGCGGGTATCGGCGACATCGCCGTCGCCGACTCGCGCGGCATCGTCCACAGTGGACGGTCAGACCTCACGCCGGTGAAGGCCGAGCTCGCGTCGTTGACGAATCGCTCCGGCGTCACTGGGTCGATGGCCGATGCCCTCGCCGGCGCGGACGTGTTCGTGGGGGTGAGCGCCGGCGCGGTGGACGAGATCTCGGTGGCGCAGATGGCCCCCAAGGCGATCATCTTCGCGCTGGCCAACCCGACGCCGGAGGTCGCGCCCGACGTCGCGCACCGTCATGCCGCCGTGGTGGCCACCGGACGCAGCGACTACCCGAATCAGATCAACAACGTGCTGGCGTTCCCGGGCATCTTCGCCGGGGCGTTCGACGCCGGGGCGCGTTCGATCACCGAGAACATGAAGCTGGCCGCCGCGGCGGCCCTCGGCGAAGTGGTGGCCGGCGAGCTGGCCCCGGACAAGATCGTCCCGACGCCGTTCGACCCCAGGGTGGTGCCGGCTGTTGCGCGCGCCGTCGCCGAGCAAGCCGTCGCCGACGGAGTTGCTAGCTAACCCGCCGGATTCGGGTTTGCGGACCACCCACTTGCTCCGCTGCGGGGTGGATCCGGAAACCCGAGCGTGACTTCGTCACGCCCGCGTCGCGGCCGGCGGGCTCTTCGCGCAAGCGCTCATCGCGTTCGTGGTTGCGTTCCTGTTGGTTGCTTTCGCTCTCAAGCGACGACGAGCTGGCGGGCGGAGGCTGCGGAGTGGTCGAGGCGCTGCCAGGTCAGCGCGACGCGGCGTACGCCCTCGACCAGCTGCTCCGGGGGTAGCGCGAACGGGATGCGCAGGAAGCGCTCGAGGGTGCCGTCGACGCCGAAGCGCGAGCCGGGTACGAGTTGGATGCCCAGCTGAGCGGACGCGAGGGTGAGCGACGTGCACAGCGGCGCATCGAGTTCGGCCCACAGCGACATGCCGCCCTCGGGAACGGTCACTCGCCACTGCGGGAGGTGTTCGTGCAGCGCTTCGACGAGTGCGTCACGCTGTCCGCGCAGCTGTTCACGGCGTAGGTCCGCGATGTCGTCGAGGCGTTCGAGCAGGGCGACGCCGACGAGCTGATCGAGGATCGAGCCGGCCAGATCGGTCGCGGCGCGCTGTACGGCGAGCCGACGGATCATGTCGGCGGAGGCGCGAATCCAGCCCAGGCGCAGCCCGCCCCACACCGGCTTGGACAGCGACCCGAGCGTGATCACCGACGAGTCCAGCGTCGCGGTCGGGCGGCGCGGCCCGGCGAAGCCCAACTCGACGAACGTCTCGTCGATCACGACCGTGGTGCCGGTATGCCGGGCGACGCGCAGTACCTCGCGGCGTTCACGTTCGCCGACGAGCATGCCGGTCGGATTGTGGAAGTCCGGGATGAGGAAGGCCAGCCGCGGCGAGGTCTGGCGCAGCGCCGCCTGCATCTCGCTGACGTGCCAGCCGTGCTCGGCCGAAACCGGCACCGGCACCACGCGAGCGCCGTTGGCGCGCAGGGCATCCAGCGCACCGGGGTAGGTGGGCAGTTCGGTGAGCACCCGGTCGCCGGGCCCGACGAGCAACCGCAGCAGCAGGTCGAAGCCGTGCAGGGCACCGTTGGTGATGAGGATCTGCTCGGGTTGGGTGGCCAGGCCGCGCGCGGTGAAGCGAGCCGCCACCGCGTCGCGCAACTGCGGCAGGCCGAACGGGTTGTAGCCGGTGCCGGCGGCGAGCGGCGGCAGTTCGGCGGCGGCGATGCGCAGGGCCTCGGCCAGTTCGGCCGCTGGGGCGGGCAGGGCCGCGCAGGACAGGTCGATCTCGTCGTCCGTGCCAACTGGCGCCGGGGACCACCGGGTGGCCGACACGCGCCGGGCGGTTGCCGGGACGGTGACGAAGCTGCCCGCCCCGGTCCGGCTCACGACGAAGCCACTGTCCCGCAACGTGTCGTACGCCGTGGTGATCGTCGCCCGGCTCAGGGCCAGGTGCTTGGCCAGCTCGCGTTCGGACGGCAGCCGCGTTTCCGGGGCGATGCGCCCGTCGAGGACGAGTGCGGTGATGCTGTCGGCGAGCGCGCTGTACACCGGGCCCGGCGCGAAGTGCAGATTCGGCAACAGCAGGGCGAGAGCGCGTCCGCTGATACGAAAGACTGGGGTCACCAGGCCATCGTCACACCAAGTGGCTTGCCTGGGTAGCCGATTTCCGCGCTAGCCACCGAGATATGGCCCGCTGATTGGCCGGATCGACGGCGGATCCGAGGCCATCTTGCCATCGCTCAGGCGTCATTGGCCTGGCGTACCCGACCCGCGCACCGCGAGTCGCGATCGCCGAGTAGGGGACGTCACAGTCCATTACGACCGGATATAGCGGGAATTCGCGAACGTCAGACGCGATCCCTGGAATGCGGTAATCGATACTGTGGTTAACTGATACTGGCGGTACCGCAAAGCCGCAACCGCCGATTCGGACCGACAAGGGGGTGATCACCATGATCACACTGACCGGTATTGGCGTGGGGATGCTGGTGGTCGCACTGGGTGCGCTGGCCGCGATCGCCACGCACTCCGGTAACGACGACCACCAGCGCTCGTCCAGCAGCCCCAACTGAGCGAACAGCTCAGGGGTCCGCGACGTCCGTGACGGCCGTCAGATGGGCGCCGTCGCGCACATCGACCTCTCGGATCAACCGCTCACCGTCGACCAGAATCGAGGCGAGCAGCCGGGTGGTGCCGTCGGTCGACGGCGGCATCGCCCGCAGCGCAACCGCCGCTCGATCTCGGGCGGCCAAGGCTTCTTGATGCGCCCGCTCGGACTCGTCGCGGTCCGCAGCAAGATCAGGCTGCTGCTGCAGTCGGCCGAACGTCGCGACCTGGACGCCGGCGCTGCGCAGCAGGTCGCTGAGCGCCTGGAGCACGGGCGCTACCTGCGGGGAGTGGAGCTCGGGATACAACTCGAGCATCGACCGCACCATGCCGCGGGTCTGGGTCACGGTGTGCTCCAGCGCCAACCGCGCCTCACCGAGGCGCTCCAGATTCTCGGTCTCGGCGGCCGCGCGGTGATTGAACCGAAGGCTCTCCTCGCCTTGGCTCACGGTTGCCTCGGCGGCGCGCACGGCAGCTGAGATCTCCCGCGCGCGAGCCAGCCAGCGCTCCACGCTGCCGCGCTCCGGTGACTTGGTGAGCCCACCGGCGATATCGCCGAGCAAGGCGCTCAGGTCGTCGCCGATCCGCCGGAGGGCCTGTGAGGCCTCCTGTACGTAGGTGGGTGGCGCGATCAGCGCATTGACGAGCACCCCGATGCCGGCGCCGATCGCGGTGTCGATTATGCGTTCGTAGCCGTAGGTGCTGCCCAGCGACAGCGCGAGCAGCGCACTGATCGCGGCCTGGGCCGAGAACGGCCCGAGCCGAAGCAGTTCGCCGACGATCAAGGCGGCGAGGATCGTCACGCCGACGCTCCACCAGTGCAGGCCCAGCACGTGTCCGAGCAGCAACGCGCCGGCCAGCCCGATCGTGACCGCCACCGTGAGCTGGATGCTGCGCGAGAACGACGCCCGCACGGTCACCTGGATGACGAGGATCGCGCCGAGTGACGCGAGCACTGGCCGCGGACTGTGGATCAGCGCGGCCACCTCCCAGGCCAGCGTGCCCGCCACCGTGGACTTGACGAGGCGGCGCAGCGTCGCCCCCTCAATCGTCAACGCGTCGCGCACCCCGAACGAGCGCAGCCGGGCGACCCGCTGCTCGAGCCACACGCCGACGGTGATCATCCGCGGCTAGAGATCCTCGTCGTCGCGGGCCAGCCAGGTCGCCAGCCGATCGACCGCGATCTCGAAGTCCGGGTGGGCGTCGACGAATGCCTGCAACCGATCGGCCACCCAGGCGAGGCTGACCTGCTCGTCGCCCCGGCGTTCGGTGAGCTCCTCGATGCCGCGGTCGGTGAAGTACATCGCTTACTCCTGATCAGCCGGATAGTGGACGCCGAGCTGGGCCCGGGCCTCGTCGAGCACCTCGAGAATCGCGACCGTGTCGTCGAGCGGGGCGAGCGGGCTCTCGATCTCACCGGCGCGCAGGCGGCGGGCCACTTCGGCGATCTCGTGGTCGAACCCGGTGCCCGCCATCGTCTGGTGCAGCACTTGCTCACTGTCGCCCTCGCGCACGGTGATATACGGCGCCCGGTGCACGCGCTCGCCGATCGAGATCCAGCCGTCGGTGCCGGCGACGACGCCGGTGAGTGGATTCGGGCCCAGCGCCGAGCAGGAGATCTGCGCGAAGCGTCCGTCGTGATAACCCCACTGCATCGCGGCGCTCGCGTCGGATCCGGTCGGCGACAGCGCCCCGGTCGTGTGCACGGAGTCCGGACGGCCGAGGAACAGCCACGCGAATGTCGTGGGGTAGACGCCGAGATCGAGCAGCGCCCCGCCGCCGGCCGCCAGGTTGTACAGCCGATGCGCCGGGTCGAACTCGAATCGCCGGGAGAGGTCGGCGTGGACGCTGACCAGGTCGCCGATGCGCCCGGATGCGGCGATCTCCTGGGCCTCGCGGATGAGGGGATTCATCCGCATCCACATGCCTTCCATGCAGAACAGCCGCCGTTGCCGGGCCTCGGCGACGACCTCGCGGGCCTCCCGGGCGTTCAGGGTGAACGCCTTCTCGACCAGGATCGGCTTGCCGGCCCGAAGCGTCAGCAACGCGTGCTCGTGGTGCTGGCCGTGCGTCGTCGCGATGTACACCACGTCGACGTCCGGGTCGGCCACCAACTCCGCATACGAGCCGTACGAGCGGGGTGCGCCGACCTTCGCCGCGAGCGCCGCCGCCCGGTCGAGGTCGCGAGCGCCTACGGCGACAACGTCATTCCCCGGCGTCGCCGCAATCTCGGGGCCTACCGTGTGCGCAATGCCGCCAGCCCCCAGGATGCCCCAGCGTATGGAATCAGCCATTGCCCCAACCTATCCGGCACGCCAACCCCGCAAGTTGTCCGCGCTTCGTGATGCCACAGCACCGCGAAGCGCGGACAACTTCAACGGCGGCGGGGTCCACGTGAAGTTGTCCGCGCGTGGCAGCGCCAGGACGTCGCGAAGCGCGGACAACTTGCCAGAACGGGGCTATCCGAAGGCGGTGGCTACTATCTCGCGCTGCTGGGCCTCGTGCACGCTGATCGAGCCGACCGCCGGCGACGCCGACGCCTTGCGGGACGCGCGCGCCAGCACTCGTCCGTCGAGGTGCTCGGGCAGGCTGAGCGCGATGAACGGCCAGCCGCCCTGGTTCGCCGGCTCCTCCTGCACCCACACGAGCTCGGCGTCCGGGTATCGGTCGAGCTGGGCGCGGATGTCGGCGGCGGGCAGTGGGTAGAGCTGCTCGACGCGCACGATCGCGATGTCGGTGCGCCCAGTGCGCTCGCGCTCGGCGGCCAGGTCGTAGTAAATCTTTCCGCTGCACAGCAGGACGCGGCGCACTCCGGCTGTGCTCACAGCATCGACGGTAGGGTCGCTGATCACCGAGCGGAACGTGCCGGTCGTGAAGTCGTCGAGGTCGCTCACCGCGGCCTTGAGGCGCAGCAGCGACTTGGGCGTGAACGCGATCAGCGGACGGCGCACCGGCGAGAGCCCCTGCCGGCGCAGCAGATGGAAGTAGTTCGCCGGCGTAGAGCACATGGCCACGGTCATGTTGTTCTCGGCGGCCAGTTGCAGGAACCGCTCGGGGCGTCCGGAGGAGTGGTCCGGGCCCTGGCCCTCGTAGCCGTGCGGCAGCAGCAACGACACCGCCGAGCGCTGCCCCCACTTGGCTTCGCCGGATGCGATGAACTCGTCGATGATCGTCTGCGCGCCGTCCACGAAGTCGCCGAACTGGGCTTCCCAGCACACGAGGGCGTCCTCGCGGGTGACCGAGTAGCCGTACTCGAACCCCATCGCCGCGAACTCGGACAGCAACGAGTCGTACGCCCAGAACGGCGCCTGTTCGGGGCCGAGGTACTTCAGCGGCGTGTATTCCTCGCCGGTCTTGCGATCGATCAGCACCGCGTGGCGTTGGGTGAACGTGCCCCGGCGGGAGTCCTGGCCGGACAGCCGCACCGCGCGTCCGTCGAGCACGAGCGAACCGAAGGCGTACAGCTCGGCTGTAGCCCAGTCGACGTGGCCGTTGCTGGCCATAGCCACCCGACGATCGATCTGCGGCTTGAGCCGCGGATGGATGGTGAAGCCGTCGGGCGGGTTGGCGTAGGCGTCCGCGATGCGCTTGATGACCTCGGCGCTCGTGGCCGTGGTGGCCGGGTGCATGGGCACCGCGTCGTCCATCATCGGCTCGGGCCGTGGGCGGTCGCTGGCGTCGCGCGTCTCGATGAAGACCTTCTCCAGCTGGGCCTGGAAGTCCTTCAGGGCCGCCTCGGCGTCTTCGAGGGTGATGTCGCCTCGGCCGACCAGTGCCTCGGTGTAGAGCTTCCGGACGCTGCGCTTGTGGTCGATGATGTCGTACATCAACGGCTGCGTGAACGACGGGTTGTCGGCCTCGTTGTGACCGCGCCGCCGGTAGCACACCATGTCGATGACGACGTCCTTGTTGAACTCGCGGCGGTACTCTACCGCGAGCTTCGCGACGCGCACGCATGCCTCGGGATCGTCGCCGTTCACGTGGAAGATCGGCGCCGCGATCATGCGGGCGATGTCGGTCGCATACAACGACGACCGTGACTGCGACGGCGACGTCGTGAAGCCGACCTGGTTGTTGACGACCAGGTGCACGGTGCCGCCGGTGCGGTAGCCGCGTAGCTGCGAGAGGTTGAGCGTCTCGGCGACGACGCCTTGACCGGCGAACGCAGCGTCGCCGTGCATCATCACGGGCAGCACGGTGAAGCCGGCCTCGCCCTTGTTCAGCACGTCCTGTTTGGCCCGAACGATGCCCTCGAGCACCGGGTCGACAGCCTCGAGGTGGGACGGGTTGGCGGTGAGCTGGACGGTGATGTCCTTGCCGCTCGGCGCGTGGAACATGCCGCGCGCGCCGAGGTGGTACTTCACGTCGCCCGAGCCCTGCGCGGTGCTCGGGTCCATGTTGCCCTCGAACTCGTTGAAAATCTTCGAGTACGGCTTGCCGACGATGTTGGCCAAGACATTGAGCCGGCCCCGGTGCGGCATGCCGATGACGGCCTCGTCCAGGCCCTGGTCGGCGGCCTGCGAGAGCACGGCGTCGAGCAGCGCGATCGACGTCTCGGCGCCCTCCAGGCTGAAGCGCTTCTGGCCGACGTACTTGGTCTGCAGGAACGTCTCGAAAGCCTCGGCGACGTTGAGCCGGCCGAGGATGTGCAGTTGCTCCTCGCGGGTGGGCTGCTCGTGCTTGCGCTCGATGCGCTCCTGGATCCACCGGCGCTGGACCGGGTCGGTGATGTGCATGTACTCGACGCCGACCCGGCGGCAGTACGCGTCGCGCAGCACGCCGAGGATGTCGCGCAGCTTCATCAGCCGCTCGCCGGCGAAGCCGCCCACCGGGAACTCGCGGTCGAGGTCCCACAGGGTGAGCCCGTGCCGGGTGATGTCGAGGTCGGGGTGGCTGCGGACGGTGTACTCGAGCGGATCGGTGTCGGCCATCAGGTGGCCGTTGGTGCGGTAGGCGTTGATCAGCTCGATGACGCGGGCGTTCTTGTCGATCTGCCCCTCGTGGGCGAACTCGCGGTCGACCAGCCAGCGCACCGGTTCGTAGGGGATGCGCAGTGCGGTGAAGATGTCGTCGTAGAAGTCGTCGGCGAGCAGCAGCTGGTGGATGCGCCGCAGGAACTCGCCGGACTGCGCGCCCTGGATGATGCGGTGGTCGTAGGTCGACGTGAGCGTCATGATCTTGCTGACCGCGTTCTGGGAGAGCGCGTCCTCGCTCATGCCGCTGAATTCGGCCGGGTACTCCATCGCGCCGACGCCGATGATCGTGCCCTGGCCGGCCATGAGCCGCGGCACCGAGTGGTTGGTGCCGATCGTGCCGGGATTGGTGAGGCTGATCGTCGTGCCGGCGAAGTCGTCGGCGGTGAGCTTGCCGGTGCGGGCCCGCCGGATGATGTCCTCGTAGGCGCCCCAGAAGGCGGCGAAGTCCATCGCCTCGGCGCCCTTGATGTTGGCCACGACCAGCGAGCGCTGCCCGTCCTTGCCCGGCAGGTCGATCGCCAGGCCGAAGTTGGCGTGTTCGGGCGTGACCAGGTGCGGTTTGCCGTCGATCTCGGCGAAGTGGTTGTTCATCTCCGGGAAGTCGACGAGCGCCTTCACCACGGCGTAGCCGATGACATGGGTGAAGCTGATCTTGCCACCGCGCGAGCGCTTGAGGTGGTTGTTGATCACGACCCGGTTGTCGGCGAGCAACTTGGCCGGGACGGCGCGCACGCTCGTCGCGGTGGGCACCGTGAGCGAGGTCTGCATGTTGGCCACGACCCGGGCCGAGGCACCACGCAGCGTTATCGTCTTGTCGCCGCTCGCCGGCTGGACGGCCGGAGCGCTCTGCGGCTTGGGAGCGGCCGCCTTCGCGGGCTCCGAGGGGGATGATGCCGGTGCGGGTGTTGCCGGCGCGGCTGGGGCCGGCGCGGACGACGTCGATGCCGGCGCGGGCGCTGCCGGGGCGGGTGACGGTGTGGTCGGCGTCGGCTGGGCCGCTGGTGCGGCGCTGGCCGGAGTGGGCACCGGGTCGGCGGCCCGAGGCGGGGTGGTCGGGGCGGTGCCGTTCGCGGCGGCGGGCTTCGCCGGACGGTAATCGGCGAAGAAGTCGTGCCACGCGGCGTCGACGCTGTTCGGGTCGGCGAGGTAGCGCTCGTACATCTCCTCGACGAGCCACTCGTTCGCGCCGAAATCAGCGCCGCTGACGGGGTTTGGTTCGGATGTCGACTGTTCCGTCGTCGCCACGTTTTTTCGGCCGCCTTGGTAGTCGTTTCGATCTCTCGATGTCGAGAGGTCGGATGTCGAAGTACACCGATCTCTCAGGTTACGCCGGGCACCTAGGGCCCGTCATGCCCAAGCGGGCACCGGTGGTGCCGGGTCCGGTGCGGTTGCTCACAGGCCCCCTCCAGTGCCTTCTCCAGCGTCTACTCCAAGCGCCTACGCCTACGCCAGCGTGGGAGCGGACGGGGTGAACAGCGTTGCGCACGCGGACAGTGCTCGCTCGCGGAGCAGCGCGGTGTCCACGCCCGACGTGCCGGCCTCGGCCGCTGCGGCAAAGGCCGATGACACACCGTTCCGGTCGCCGTCGCGTACGGCGTCGCGCAGCCGGTTCAGGCTGGTGTCGGCCGTCCGCAGCGAGGCCCGGGCCGGGCGCAGCCACCGGTCTCGTAGGTCGCGTCCCACCGCGCCACCGGGCAGGGACGAGTCGGTGAGGGTGCTGACGGCGTGCTCGACCTGGACGTAGCGGTCCAGGGCGTAGGCCAGCGCCGCATGGGGATCTCGGGGCGACTCGAGAGCCTCGATGGTCCTCGTCGCGTCGGCGCAGGTGTGGTTGCTGCGTGTGACGAACCCCGACGATCCGCCGATCGAGCAGCTCGCGACGCCGATCGAGCCGATCGAAAGGACGATCGTGAGCAGCCTGGCGGCCAGCGCTCGGTGCATCCCAGCCGTCAGCTGATGTCGCGGTTCATGCTGATGCCGGCGCCGAGAATCGCCAGCACCAGCCCCCACGCGAGCAGCACCGCGATGCCGGCGCCGGGCGCAATGAGGTGCACATGGTTGATCACACGATCGTCGTGGTTGTGCGGGTCGGTCACGATCGAGTTCACCGCGCCGGAGGGCAGGTACGGGTAGACGTACTTCACCCCGGGGATGATCAGCAGCAGCGGGGTGATCGCCAGGATGAAGATGACGCCGACGGTGACCGCGACGATCTGGTTGCGCAGCAGTGCACCCGTTCCCAGCCCGACCAGCGCGAACAGGGCCAGCACCGCGAACACCGCGAACAGCGGGCCCTTCTGATCGCCCAACGAGACGTGGACGTGTCGCGACGACATCCACGGCAGCGCGATGGCCAGCTGGATCACCAGGCAGATCAGGGCGTACAGGACGCCCACGATCGCGTAGGTGACGACCTTGGCGGTGATCAGCGCCCAGCGGGACGGCGTGACCAGCACGGTCGGCGTGATCGTCTGATAGCGATACTCGGTGGTCACGGACAGCACGCCGAGCACGAACAGCGGAATGTAGGTATCCGCGGCGCTCGGGGCCACCATGACGTCGCGGATGTGGAGGGCGAGGTCGAGGTCGGTCTCCTGGCTGGCGATGTTCGCGACGACGCCGAGGATGGTGAGCCCCACGCAGAGAAGCAGCATCCAGAACCACACCTGGGTGGTGCTCAATTTGCGGAACTCGGCGCGGATCAGCCCGACCATGGCGCACCTCCCTGGAGCGGATAACCGGCTTGCGGAGGCGGTTGCTGCATTGTCTGGCCCGCGTAGGCGCCCTCGGTCAGAGTGAAGAAGAGCTCCTCGAGGTCGAACTTCTCGGTACTCAGCTCGTGCAGTTCGACGCCGGCGACGTATGCGAGGTGGCCCACCTCGGCCATGTCGATGCCGCGCACCCGCACCGTCCGCGGGTCGGGTTGGTCGGGCTGGTGTCCGGCGGTGCGCAGCGCCTCGACGAGCGCGGCCGGCTGCGGCGACCGCACGACCACCGTGTCGGTGCCGGCGGTGAGCTCAGCGATGGAGCCCTGGCGGACGAGCTGACCGCGGTTGAGGATGACGACGCGGTCGGCGAACTCCTGGACCTCGTTGAGCAGGTGGCTGGACACGAGCACGGTGCGGCCCTCACCGGCGAGGTGCCGGAAGAACCCGCGCAGCCAGCGGATGCCCTCGGGGTCCAGGCCGTTCGACGGCTCGTCGAGCACCAGGATCCGTGGGTTGCCGAGGAGCGTGGCGGCCAGGCCCAGACGCTGCCGCATACCCATCGAGTAGCCCCGCACCTTGCGCCGGGCGGCGTCGTGCAACCCGACGAGGTCGAGTACCTCGTCGGCCCGGCGATCGGGCAGGCCGGCCGCCGCGCAGATGATCCGCAGATGGTTGCGGCCGGTGCGGGCCGGATGGAAGCTCGACGCTTCGAGCGCGGCGCCCACGACGGTGACTGGGTTGGGCAGGTGTCGGTACGCCACGCCGCCGATCGTGGAGTTGCCGCCGGTGGGGTGGATCAGGCCCAGGATCATCCGCAGCGTGGTGGTCTTGCCGGCGCCGTTCGGTCCGAGGAAGCCGGTGACCGAGCCGGGCTCGACGGTGAAGCTGAGTCGATCGACTGCGCGGACATTGCCGCTGAAGACCTTGCTGAGGTTGTTGACGACGATGCGCCCGTCCGAGCCGGGTGGCGCACCGGGGATCGCTCCGGGTCCCGGCGGCGGGGCGTAGACGTTGGCCACGGCCGCTATCCAAACATGGACGCATCCGCCCGGGTGGGAGGCCCGCTCAGGTGGCTATCAGGCCATGATGAGGCAGGTGCTCGACGCCGTCGCGAGGACCTTGCCCGCGGCGTCGCGGACGTCGCCCTCGGCGAAGGCCACCCGGCGTCCGGGTTTGGTCACCCAGCCGCGGGCGTTCATCGCGCCGGTGTGGCCGTGCACCGGGCGCAGGTAGCTGACCTTGATCTCGATGCTCGTGTAGCCGACTCCCGCGGGCAGCGTCGACTGCACGGCACAGCCGGTGACCGAGTCCAGCAGGGTGCACACCAGCCCGCCGTGTACCAGCCCGATCGGGTTGTACACCGACTCGTCGGGTGTGCAGGTAAACGTGACCTCGCCCGGTTCGACGCTCGCCAGGCCGAACCCGAAGTGCGCCGCGATCGGTGGTGGCGCCAACTCGCCGGCCAGGATGGCGCGGAGGTGGTCGATGCCGGCCAGCGCGGCCCCCTGCTGTGCGGCCGCCAGCGGGTCGTACCAGGTGATCGTCTTCTGCCGGGGCTCGCCCCAGCTGGGCGGGGCGTCGGGTGTCGTCTGCGCCTGCAGGTCGGTCATGCTTGGCACCGTAACAGGCTGAGTTCGATTTTCGAATGTAGATGTCATACTCGTCTCATGGACGGTCCCCGGGTCTGCTCGGCGGCCCGCACTCTCGAGGTTGTGGGCGAGCGATGGTCGCTGCTCGTGTTGCGCGAGCTGCTGCTCGGCGTCCGTCGGTTCGAAGGGATCCGGGCGGCCACCGGCGCTCCTCGAGCGGTGCTGGCCGACCGGCTGCGGGCACTCGTCGATGCGGGCATCCTGGTCCGGCGCGAGTACCGCGACGAGGGAGCTCGGGCCCGGGCGGAGTACCGGCTGACCGAGGCCGGACGCGAGCTGCAGCCCGTGGTCACCGCCCTGATGCAATGGGGTGACAGGCATCGGCCGCCGCCCGGCGGCCCGCCGCTGCGTATCGATCACGCCGGCTGCGGCGCCCCGGTGCACACCCGCCTGGTCTGCGACGACGGCCACGTGCTCGCCGACACCGGCCGTGACCTGCACGCGGTGCCGACCGGATAGGCGCTACCCGAACAGGGCGTTGATGGAGCCGTACTCGAGCTCGCCGGTGATCGTCTCGTATCCGCCCGACGTGGCCATCTCGATGGCCGCCGCTCGGGCGAGCGAGTAGGCGGCGGCAGCGATCGACGAGCCGGCGCTGACCCGAGCGACGCCCAGCTTGCCGAGTTCGGGCACCGGCGGCGCGCCCGGTCCGACGAGCAGGTTGACCGGCGCCGCGATGCCCGCGACGAGCTTCGCGACCGTCGCCTGCTCGGTGGTGCCGGGCACGAAGATGCCACTGGCGCCGGCCTCGAGGTAGGCGCCCGCGCGGTCGATCGTCTCCTGCAGACGTCCGGCCGGATCACCGACCGACCGCAGGTAGGTGTCGATCCGCGCGTTTATGTAGAGCGCGATGCCGGCGTCGTCGGCGGCCGCACGAGCGGCGGCGATGCGTTCGGTCTGGTCGGCGACGGTACGCAGCGGTGCGTCGCCGCCGTGGTAAGCGTCCTCGAGGTTCACCCCGACGGCGCCGGCCGCCAGCACCCGCCCGATCGTGCGGCCCACCCCGGCCGCGTCGTCCGCGTAGCCGCTCTCGATGTCAGCGGTGACCGGCACGTCGACCGCTGCCACGACCCGGGCGATCAGGTCCACCGCGCGATCGAGATCGAGCGCGTCACCGTCGGGGTACCCGAGGCTCCACGCGACGCCGGCGCTCGTCGTGGCCACCGCCGCCGCGCCGGCCGACTCGACGATGCGGGCGCTCGCGACGTCCCAGGCATTGGCGAGGACGAGCACCGGGTCGTTGGTGTGGAGGGCGTGGAAGAGCTCGGCCTTGTCCTGTTGCGAAGTCATGCGTGCAGTTCACCAGCTGGCACCGACACTGAGAACCGTCCGGCCCCGGTCGTCAATTGGTGCGGCGGCGGCCTGCGGGAGCGTAGGCGCACGGTCGACTACAGTTTTCGACGTCGCAATCTTCCTGCTTCGTCCGAACCATAACCGGATCGGTGTGACGTGACCCAGGTGAGCCGTGATCATGTGCGCGACGTTCTCCGACATGCTGGCCTGACTCCCGAGCAGGAGCAGAGCATCTTGGCGCTGCCCTATCCGGCGGATCTGGAGCGGGTCCTGGCGATCTTCGCCAGCTACGGCGTAACGAGGGACTGGCTGATCAGTCGTCTCGGTGGGAGTCCGTGAGGGCGGTCGGGTCGGAGCCGGACCCCGTCACGGTAGATGCGGAAGTAGTCGAACCGCGCCCGTGCGCACTCGTTGGCAACTGGTCGGGCGCGGTCCCGTCCGAGAGACGTGATCAACAGCCCGTCAGTTAGCAGAATCGCATGCTGACGGGCTGTTGATCACCAGGTGTCGCCTTTGGCGCCGCGATCAGGCGCAGGCGCGCACATTAGCTACAGTCCGGCTGTGCTCTCGCGCACGACGAGGGCGAAATCGGCCGTCGCCTCCTGCGGCTCGGCGCCTTCGTCGGCGATGCGCCGTCCGAGCAGGGCGAGCGCGAGCTCGGCGATCTGGGCCTTGTCCGGTGCGATCGTCGACAGGCTGGGCGTACTGAATCCGCCCTCGTCGATGTCGTCGAACCCGATGACGGCGACATCTTCGGGCACTCGTCGTCCGGAGCTCAGCAACGTGCGGATCGCGCCGAGGGCCAGCGTGTCATTGAAGCAGAACACCGCGTCCGGCGCGGCGTTGTCCAGCAGGTCACGCATCGCGGACGCGCCATCGACGCGATGGTAGTTCGTCGCCGGGGCCACAAGCGCCTTGTCGTAAGG
Organism: Jatrophihabitantaceae bacterium; assembly: GCA_036502575.1. Classification (GTDB taxonomy): domain Bacteria; phylum Actinomycetota; class Actinomycetes; order Mycobacteriales; family Jatrophihabitantaceae; genus DASXRA01. Next base: position 15,616 of record DASXYL010000029.1, read on the forward strand.
GATTCCGGCCCGGCGCAGCGCTTCGCGATAGCCCTTGAGGCGAAGGGCCGCCGGGCCGGGCTGGCCGGGTTGGGCACCGATGGCCGCGATGCGCGTGCGGCCGATCGCGACCAGATGCTCGGTCGCGGCGCGAGCGCCGGCCACGTTGTCGATCGCCACGTGGTCGACGGAAGCGTTGGAGAGTCGCTCGCCGAGTAGCACGAGCGGAGTCGTCGCCCGGCGCCGCTCGATGTCGCGGGCGGTAAGTGTCAGCGGGCTGACGATCAGCCCGTCGACGAGATGCGACTTGATGCCCTCGGCAACGAGACGCTCGGTGTCGCGATCGCCGAAGGTCTGGTCGATCAGCACGGTCCAGCCGTGCGTCTTCGCCTGCTGCACGACCGCCTCGGCGAGCTCGGCGTAGTACGGCATGCCGATCTCGGGCACCGCCAACGCGACCAGGCCGGTGCGCCCACCCCGCAGCAGCCGCGCGGAGAGGTTGGGCCGGTAGTCGAGAGCCTCGATCGCCTGCTGCACCTTGGCGCGAGTCTCGGGCGTGACGAACGGGTAGTCGTTGACCACGTTCGACACGGTCTTCATCGAGACGCAGGCCAGCAGCGCGACGTCCTTCAGGCTTGCTCCCACGAAAGCGTCCACCTCCCTCGGTGCTCGCGACCATGACCGTACCGTGCGCGGCCCCAGCCCGAAGTCTGAACGAGCCAGGGCTTTACAACGATGTACACAACGTTGTACAACGTTCGGCAACCGACGGCCCCGGAGGTGTTCCTTGCAGACTGCCCGCCTGATCGTGCACCCGGCCTCGTGGATCGATGCCGGTCATGAGCATCATCTTCATCGCGCCGCTGTTGTGGATCGCTTCGATGTCGTTCAAGAACCCCAACGACGCAACGTCGCCACGCTTTCGTGGACGCCGCGTCCGGTGACGACGGAGGCATACCGCACAGTATTGACGACCAGCTCGCGGACGCCGTGCTGCGCTGGTTCTTCAACAGCCTGGCTGCCGGTGTGATCAACGCCGTACTGGTCGTCACGGTCGATGCGCTTGCGGCTTACGCTCTTGGCGCGGACTTTCCTGTGGCTGCTGCGGTCAACTCCGCTCGAAGCGAGTCCCTTAATAGATCAGGGATTCATCTGGGCACTGCCGGGTCGCGCTGCTGACGTTGCGGTTGCGTTGTGGTCCGGTCTAGGGCGGCGGCGACGGGGAGTGGGTCTCTCCGTTCTGCCGGGCGCCCGGCTTGCGGCACGCTGCGGTCAGTCTGCTTGGCTCGATCCTCCCTGCAGAATAAGGGGAATCTCTCTGGACGTAGCCGGAATGCGCTGGTAGAGTCGTACGCATGTTCGAGGGTGAGGAGGGTGCCGTCGCGCCGGTGGCTGCCCTGCTGGACCAGCTCTCGACCACGATGGACGCGCTGATTGCCCTGGATCTGACCCGTCTGGACCGGGACCACCTGCTCGAGTTGCTGCGTGGAGTGGAGACGCAGCGTCGCCGGTTGCCGGTTGTCGATCACGCTCTGATTGCTGAGTTGGATCATCGGGGTGCGGCCGGTGAGTTGATGGCCCGGGACACTCCCACGTTGTTGCGGGAGGTGTTGCGGGTGACGCCGCGGGAGGCGCAGGCCCGTCATGAGGCCGCCCTGGATCTGGGTCCGGGCTGGTCGTTGACCGGGCAGCCGCGGCCGCCGCTGCTGCCGGTGGTGGCCGCAGCTCAAGCCGAAGGGTCCATCTCTGCTGAGCATGCGAAGGTCATCCGCGAAGTGATCGCGGAATTGCCGGCCGAGGTCGAGGCCGAACACGGCGCCGCGGTGGAGGCCCGGCTGGTCGCGGAGGCTCGCCGCTTCGACCCGGGTGTGTTGGCCACGTTGGCGCGGCGGGTGGTCGCGCTGTTGAACCCCGACGGTGTCCTGGCCGATGACGTCGAGCACGACCGGCGCCGCCACGCGTCGTTGACCGGGAATCGCGACGGGTCCGGGATGCTGCGGGCGCACCTGACCCCGGCCGCGTTGGCGCAATGGCAGGCCGTGCTCGACCCACTCGCCGCACCACGCCCGTCAGACGCCGACGGCCCCGATGTTCGCTCACCCGGGCAGCGGATGCACGACGCCCTCGCCGACGCCGCCCACCGACTCCTCGCCTCGGGTGACCTACCACCGTCAGGCGGGATGCCGGCCACGGTGCTGCTCACCCTGACCCTCGATCAGCTCGAGACCCGCACCGGACACGTCACCACCGCCCACGGCGGCACCATCTCCGTCCACGAAGCACTCCAAGCGGCCGGGGAAGCCCACATCATCCCCGTCGTCATCGGCGACGAGGGCATCCTGGCCTACGGACAAGCCCGCCGCACCGCCACCACCAACCAACGCCTCGCATTGGCCGCCCGCGACGGCGGGTGCTGTTTCTCCGGCTGCGACACCCCGCCCGGCTGGACCCAGGTTCACCACATCCTCAACTGGGCCCTCGGCGGCGGCACCGACCTCCCTAATCTGTGCCTGTTGTGTGGCTACCATCACCGGGAGTTCGAGAAACGTGGATGGCGGATAACTATGCGTGACGGCCGTCCCTGGTGGATCCCGCCTGCGCATATTGATCTTGATCGAACTCCGATCCGCAACACACTGCGCGATCCAATATCCGTGGAATGATGCGCGGGCTTCAATCGGAGCCCGCGAGCGGCTTGTTTGTGGGCGGGCGTAGTGGTGCGTGCGGTGGTGCGTGCGGTGGTGCTGCCGGGTGCGCCGTAGCCGCCTACTCCGGCGCCAAGTCGGCTGCCCGGCTGGGTGCTAGCCGGCGCCCCGTGTCAGCTGGGCCAGGCCGCACGCACCGCGTCGCGTTGGGGTCTGAGCGTATGCGCGGTGGCCGTGCCATCGGTGATCTGCAGTCGCGCTGGCCTCGTGATTATGGGCTTGCGAGTTGTTGATCAATGGTCCGCGATGGGTGGCAACCAGCACGCCCGCGGACCCTTGATCATCGGGGCCGCTGGCCGCTGAGGCCACCAGATCGTCGATGCCGCCGCCGATCGGGCCCACGTGCGCGACCCTCGGCCAGTAGGGACGCCGGCCCGGTCGCGGCGCCCCGAGCACCGCGATGAGGCGGGCCGAGTGGCAACCCGACTGGGCGCATGATAAAAGCGTGATTTTCAAGATCAACTGACGCCGATTTGCGCGAGTACCGCTTGTAGCTGTAACGGCACGAAACGTAGTCCGATGTCGGATTCGGATAAAGATCTCGCCTTTCGCAGAAAACTCATAGCCCGTACTGTCCGCCCGATCGCCAAACGCTGATTGCCGCAGGGCCGGGCCGAGCGCCGGGCCCTCTGTGTGTGGTCAGTGTTTAGCGATCATGCTGTCAAGACACGTCAAGGAGGACGCGAAACATGAAGATGACGAGGAACCGGCCCGTACGGGTCGTCCTCTGCGCGATGGTGGCGATCGGCGGGGTAATGGCCGTTGCGCCGTCCTCAGCACTCGCAGCGAACACCATCTCGCAAGCCACCGCCCAGGCGGTGAACCTCAACCTGTTGAGCGGGGCGTTGACCGTTGCGGTCTCCAATCCGCCCACCTCGGCCACGAACGACGGCACTCAGTCCAACGCTGAGGTGCACGCGCAGCCGCTCGTCTCGCTGCTCAGCAAGCAGAAGCTGCTCCAGGTCGGCGCCCTGTCCCAGACCGCAGAGGCGAACAAGAACGGGTCGTCCTACGGCTGCGCCGGCATCGTCTCGCCGGAAGGCCAGATCCAGATCGGCGACGCCGGCAAGTCGTGCTACCCCTCCCACAATGGCAAGGGCGGCATCACGATCGACCTGGGCAAGCTGCCCGGGCTCGACGCGCTGGACGGTTTGCTCAAGCCACTGGGCGTTCCCGGTATCAAGATCACCGTGGACGCGATCACGGCGCACGGCTACCAGAAGGGCACCGATCCGGCTCTACTCGGGGCCACGCTGGTCAACGTCCACGCGCACCTCGGCAACCTGGCCGACGTTGTCGTGCCGATCAACCCGAAGCCGAACCAGGATCTGCTCGGTGCAGTGCTCGGTGCCCTGTCGCCGAAGCTCGGCCTGGTAGGCACGGCCGTGAGCAACCTGATCAAGGGTGTGGTCAGCCTGACCACGAACTACCAGCCCGAGACCCCACTGCAGTCGAACATCGTGAAGGCGAAGGCTAAGGCCGACGCGGCCGGCAGCGATCCGTCGGTTTCTGGCCTGCACATCTCGTTGCTGCAGGACTCCCTCGCCGTGGCCGATCTGGCCAAGGTGACGGTTGGTCCGAATGCAACGACCGGTGAGGTCGACGCCTTCTCGTTCCAGAACCTGCCGGTGATCTTCGGCGGTATCGCGATGCTCATCGCTCTGGGCTACGGCGTCCGCTTCGGCGTTCGTCGAGTCCGCGCGTTCGTCTGATCGAAATCCACGGATAGGAGATCTACGAATGTACGGATCCAAGGGCGGCGGTGTGATTGTCGGCGGCGCGACCGGTGGTGGCCTGGCCATGACCGGTGCACCGGTCGCGATCGCGATCGTGGCGGCCGTCGTGCTTTTGAGCGCCGGCTTGCTCATGATGCGGTGGGGCCGGGTTCGCCGGACCCGCCCGTAGCCGAAGCCAGCCGTGGCGTTGCCTGCGTGCCCACAGCGCGGGCAACGCCACGGCGCCTTGTTCGCCATAGACGCGGCACGGCATATCGAGGGGAAGTAACGCGTGGGACTAGTTCTACTTGAGTTCGTCGGACTCTTTGTGGCCGTGGTCTACATGACCTACGTCGTGATGATCGTCTTGCCGTTCCTGCGCCGGAAGCGCACGGTGCGGGGCAATCATCGCGAGTTCGAGTGGCACCTGTTCATTCCGGCCCGCGACGAAGAGGCCGTCATCGAGATGACGATGGCTCGCTGTCGCGCCGATTTTCCCACCGCGCACGTGTGGATCATCGACGACGCGAGCGACGACCGGACCGCGGAGATCGTCGCCGAGACCGAGGCCGGCGATCCCAAAGTCCACCTCGTGCGGCGGATCATGCCGCAGGCCCGGGCCGGGAAGGGTGCGGCGCTCAACAGCGCCTACCGCGCGCTCGACGCGTGGTTCCCCGCGGACGGTGATCGCACCCGGGCAATCGTCGTCGTGCTCGACGCCGACGGGCGAATGTCACGAGACGCGCTCGACTACGTGAGTTCGGACTCCGTGTTCGGTGACGCGTCGGTCGGCGCCGCCCAGATCGCCGTGCGGATGGAGAACCGCAACGATCTCGGCGATCTCGCGACGCCGTCCCGGCTGGGAAAGCGCTTCTCGCGTTACCTGGTGCGGATGCAGGACCTGGAGTTCATGACGACGATGTCGGCCATGCAGCTGCTGCGCGAGCACACCGGCTCGGTCGGCATGGGCGGGAACGGTCAGTTCAGCCGGCTCTCCGCACTGGACGAGATCGCTCGCCGTTACGCCCAGCCCTGGCACGGCGCGTTGCTCGAGGATTACGAGCTGGGGCTGCACATCCTGCTCGTGGGCTACCGCAACCGCTTCGTCTACGACACGCACGTGGAGCAGGAAGGCCTGCTCATGGTGCGCCGCCTCCTTGCGCAACGTTCGCGATGGACGCAGGGCGCGATGCAGTGCTCGACCTACGTGCGAGAGATCGTGCGCTCGCCGAACTTCAGCAACGCGGGCATGGTCGAGTCGTGCTACTTCCTGCTCAATCCGTGGTTACAGGTGATCGGCGTGATCTTGTGGCCGATGTTCCTCGTGCTGACCGGAATGCAGGCGCTTCACTACCCGGCGGGCGTTGTCTCGTTCATTACCCAGTTCTGGCCGGTTGCCTTACTGGCCGTGTTGTTCGGCGCCCTTCCGTTCATCATGTGGGGGCCGATCTACCGAAGCAGGGTCGAACCCGGTATCAGCCGCCGGCGTGCCTGGATGCTCGGGTTCGGCAACGCCGCATACGTCTGCTACACCTACTTGGCAACGCCCCGTGCGGTGGTTCGCATGCTGCGAGGGCGCCACGGCTGGGCCAAGACGCGCCGCAATGCCGAGCTGATGACGGCCGGACCGGTGGCCAGTGACATCTGAGACTCCGGCCTTGCGTCCGTTCGAGTTCACTCTGCCGCGCGAGGAGCCGAACATCCGGCGTCGTCGATCGCGTCCCGGCCTGGTCGTCGGCCTGACGATGTACGGGATGGCGCTGTGGATGGCGTTGGACAACGCGCGGTTCCGTCGCTTCGAGGCCGATCTGATCACGCCGCTCACCGGCTTTGTCACCGGTCGGCATCCGGCCGTCGCAGCGGACACGCTCATCTGGTTCGCCCGGGGGACACCCCGGGTGTTCGGGCTCAACATCAGCAGCGGATGCACGTCTGCGCTGCTGCTGATTCCCCTGTTCGTGGTGATCGGCTCGTTCGCGATCTTCACTCGGATGAGCCTCGGCAGGCAGGTGAGCGCTCTACTGGCCGGCTCGGCGCTGATCCTCGGGGTGAACGTGTTCCGCATGACCGGAATCGCGTGGGCTACCTGGAAGTTCGGGCGCACCAACGGTTACGGCTTCAGCCACCTCTTCGTCGGCTCGGCATTCTCGCTCATCGGGTTCGTGGCGGCGATGCTCGTCGCACTGTGGGTCCTGGTGCGCGGCGAACGGTCGGACCAGCATGGCAAGGTGGGGCCGAATCCGTAGTCCACCGGAGGAGGCAAACGATGCTCGACTTCGAACGCGCGACGACGAATCTGGCCCGTCTGGTCAACGGCCTCACCGACGAGCAACTGGCCGCGTCCACCCCGTGCGAGTACTACACGCTCGGCGATCTCGTTCAGCACGTCGACGGCCTGTCGGTGGCGTTCGCCTGGGCGGCCCGCAAGTCGCCCGAGTCGCGGGGTTCGGCCGGCCGGTCCGGTGATGCCAGTCGCCTCGCGCCGGGCTGGCGCACGCGCATTTCGGAGCAACTGGCTGCGCTGGCGCAGGCGTGGCGTGATCCGACCGCGTGGGAGGGCATGACCCGAGTAGGCGGCGTCGACCTGCCCGCGCCGGCCGCTGCCGGGTTCGGGCTGAACGAGGTGGTCGTGCACGGGTGGGACATCAGCCGGGCGAGCGACCAGGACTTCGATACCGACCCGCAGGCGGTGGCCGCCTGCATCGACCTGGTGTCACAAGATGGCCCGCGCGAGGGCATATTCGCAGCTGCCGTCGATGTCCCGGACGATGCGCCGCCGCTCGATCGGCTGATCGGGCTCACCGGACGCGATCCGGGCTGGTCGCGAGGTCTCGCGTCGTACCGGTAACGCGCCCCCGTTCCGAGCCGAAAAATGCCCGGCCGGACAGGTGGACGACCCGGTCACCAAGCGGGAGGGTTGCCAGGTGACCGGGTCGCGCGAGTGACCTTACAGTGTGTTGCGCGGCATGCGCTAGATGTAATCGCGAGGGATTTCGGCTACGCGCTGGTAACACATCAGGGCAGCTGCAACACGCCGTCCATGCGGCGCGGTAGCTGCCATGGATTGGCTTCCTGCAAGGCATCCGGCAGCATTCGCCGCGGGGTTGACTGGTACGCGATCGGGCGCAGCCAGCGCTCGATCGCGGCCGTGCCGACCGACGTGGAACGGGAGTCGGTCGAGGACGGATAGGGGCCGCCGTGCTGCATGGCCCACGCCACCGCGACACCGGTGGGGTAGCCGTTCCACACCAGCCGTCCGGCCCGCGGGCGCAGCAGATCGACCACCGCGGTGGGCGCCTCGTCCGCGCCGGCGTGCACGGTGGCGGTGAGGGACCCGGGCAGGCGGGCGAGCGTGGCCAGCAGCTCGGCCTCGTCCGCGTACTCGACCAGAACAGTCAGCGGTCCGAAGCACTCGTCGAAGATCGTAGGCAGGTCGTTGCCGTCGAGCAGGGTCCGGGCGGTGACGCCGAGCAGGCGGGCCGGTGCGAAGAATCCGGATCCGTCCGGGACCGGGCTCTCGGCCAACAGCGTGACCCCGGTGCGGCCGACCCGGGCGTCGGCGCCGGCGCGAAATCCGTCGCGGATCCGCTCGGCGAGCATGGCCCCGGGTTGATAGCCGAGCGTACCGTCGGCGAGGGCCGCCCGCAGGTTTTGCCCGCCGGCGTCGGCCGGAACGAAGACAACGCCGGGCTTCGTGCAGAACTGGCCCACCCCGTTGGTGTACGAAGCGAGCAGCCCGGTCGCGATCTCGTCGGCCCGCTCGGCCGCCGCCGCGGCGGTAACGACGACCGGGTTTAGGCTGCCGAGCTCGCCGTAGAACGGGATGGGATCGGGCCGGGCGCACGCCATATCGAAGAGGGCCCGCCCGCCCGCGACCGAGCCGGTGAACCCGATCGCCCGGATGGCCGGATGGCGCACCAGGTCGGCGCCGGCCGGTCCACCGTGGACGATGCCGAGCACCTCGGCCGGCAGCCCCGCCCCGACGGCACCGCGGCGCAACGCCTCGGCGCAACGCTCCGAGGTGGCCGGATGGGCCGGGTGCGCCTTGACGACCACCGGGCAGCCGGCGGCGAGCGCACTGGCCGTGTCGCCGCCCGGCACGCTGAACGCCAGCGGGAAGTTGCTGGCCCCGAACACGCCCACCGGGCCGAGCGGCACCAGCATGCGGCGCAGGTCCGGACGGGGCGCGGGTGCGGCATCGGGGTCGGCGTGATCGATCGTCACATTCAGGTAGCCGCCGTCGTCCAGCACCGTGGCGAACAGGCGCAGCTGGAAGCTGGACCGGGCGAGCTCGCCCCGCAGCCTGGTCTCGCCGAGGGCGGATTCGCGGTCGGCCAGCTCGACGATCTTGTCACCGTCCGTGTCCAGCTCGTCGGCCATCAGGCGCAGCATTTGGGCCCGGCCGCGGGGGCCGGCGTCGTCCAGCGCCGGGGCGACCGCGGCCGCGGCCTGGCAGGTCGCGCCGACCTCGTCCGGGGTGAATTCGTGGGCGACGACCTCCACCACCTGGCCGGTACGTGGGTCGACGCTCTCGACTGTTGCTGTCATGCCCTCAATCCTTGTCTAAGTGTCGCCAGGTCCGCGCGGGAGGCGAGGCCAGCGTGATAAAAGCGCAGGTCGGTGGCGCCCGCGGCCCGCGCCCGCTCGATTCGGGACCGAAGGCCCGTCAGGTCAGCGCCCATGCCCGCGATCGCGAGAAGGCTGGCGACGACCTGTTGCCCGTCGCCCGCAGCGGCGGCCACCTCGGCGAGCGCGGCGCCGGCATCGTCCATGTCGCGCCAGCAGTTGAGGACCAGCCCGTCGGCGACCTTCAGGGCCGGACCGGCGTCCAGGCCGACGTTCGCGCCGTAGCGGCGCGGGTCGGGATGCGCGTGCAGCAGCACCCGATGCGGACGGGCCGCCTCGGCCACCTCGGCCCGGAACCGATCGCCGACGCGCCGGCGCATCTGCAGCACGGCGTCGGCGGTCGGCGCGTCGAGCCCGACCGGCTGGTCTGAACCAGTGAACGTGTCGTCCAGCCGGGACCGAACGGTCGCCCGAAGCTCGTCCGGATCCAGGCCGGCGTCCGCGTAGCCCCGGCCGCACGCCGAGCAGAAGCACAGCGAGAACAGGTACTCCTCGTCGGCGCGAAGCGGCACGCCGCCGGACTTGTCGTGTGCGCTCTGGTGGTCGTAGCCGTACCAGCCGCAGGCCTCCAACTCGAAGCCGTCGATGTCGGAGCGAGACGCGATCTCGGCGACGAGCGTGGCGGCGTACTCGCGCACCTCGTCCGGCGAGATGCACAGCGCCCACGGATAGCTGTCGCCGTAGGCATTCGTCACCGTGACGTCCGGGAACGCCTCGCCGAGCCGGGTGTTGTGCGCGAGCACCACCCAGGCGTGCACGCCCAGGCCCGCGCCCCGCACAGCAGCGGCGGCGGCGCCGAACGGGTCCTCGCCGGAAACCCAGGTAGCGGGAACGGGACGCAACCGGCGGCCGGCCCACCGCGTCGGGTCGATCGGGTAGTACGCAGCCGCGTGCCGGGCGACGACGATGCGGTGTTGCGGGTGGAACGGGGTGAGCGCCCGCGTCGAGTGATACGCCGCGGCCAGCACCACGTCGTCGACGCCGAGGTCGGCCACCCGCGCGGCCGCGGCCGGATCACCGACCACGTCCCACGGGTAGAGGTACGCGCCGACGCCCATCAGAACCTCGGCCGGGTGCCCGCCCAGGACGGGACGATCGAGCGCATGTAGCCGATGTCGTCGCGCCGCCGGACGCCGCAGCTCAGGTACTGCTCGTGCAGCCGGGCCAGCGCGTCGCGGTCGAGCGTCACGCCGAGCCCGGGCGTCGCCGGTACCGGTACCGAGCCGTCGACGAAGCGCAGCACCCCCGGCTCGATGACGTCCTCGACCTGCCATGGGATGTGCGTGTCGCAGGCGTAGGTGAGGTTCGGGATGGCGGCCGCGAGCTGGGTCATCGCCGCCAGGCTGATGCCGAGGTGCGTGTTGGAGTGCATCGACAGGCCCAGGTCGAACGTCCGGCAGATGCCGGCCAGGATCACCGACTCGCGCAGCCCGCCCCAGAAGTGGTGGTCGGAGAGCACGACCTGCACGGAGCGCTGCTCGATGGCCGCCGGCAGATCCTCGAACGTGGTGACGCACATGTTCGTGGCCAGCGGCATCGGCACCGCCCGGGCGACTTCGGCCATGCCTTCGAGCCCGGCGGTCGGGTCCTCCAGGTACTCGAGCACGCCGGCGAGCTCGGTGCCGACCCGGATGCTGGTCGGCACCGTCCAGTTGGTGTTCGGGTCCAGACGCAGGGGATGGTCGGGGAACGCCGCGCGCAGCGCCCGGATCGCGGCGATCTCCTCGTCGGGGGGTTGCACGCCACCCTTCAGCTTGAGCGAACCGAACCCGTAGCGCGCGACGAGGTCTTTCGCCTGGGCGACGATGCCGTCCGGCGTCAACGCCTCGGGTCCGTCCGCCGGGTGACCCGGATGCCCGGCCCAGCGGTAGAACAGGTAGCCGCTGAACGGGACGGCGGCGCGCACGGCACCGCCGAGCAGGTCGCTCACCGGCCGGCCGATCGCGCGACCCTGCAGGTCCAGGCAGGCCACCTCGAACGCGGCGAACGTTGCGGCCAGTGTCTTGCTGGCGCTGGGCGGTCCGATCATGTCGGTGGGCATGTCCTCGGGCGCCTCGCCCAGAGCGGTGGCGGTGCGCCGGTGCAGCTCGTGCAGGTCGAAGGGGTCCAGGCCGACCAGCGTCGGGGCGACGCGGCGCAGGCGCTCCAGCGCCGGGTCGTCGCCGTAGGCCTCGCTCAGTCCGAGCAGGTCCGGCCCCGCGTACACCTCGATTACGGCGCGCAGCGCATACGGCTCGTGCACGCCGACCGAGTTGAGCAGCGGCGGATCCGTGACGGCAACCGGCGTAACCCGAACCTGGGTGATCTGTTCGCTCATGCGCGCACGATCCGGCGGCCGCGCTCGATCAGCTCGGCGAGGGCCTTGACGTGCTCGTCGTCGGGCTCGCGCAGGGGCGCCCGCACCGTCCCGACATCCAGGCCGCCCAGGCGCACTCCCGCCTTGACGAGGGCCACGGCGTAGCCCGAACCGAGGCGTCGCAGCTCGACGAAGGGCACGTAGAACTCGTCGAGCAGCCGCCGCACCAGCGCATCGTCGCCGCCGCGCAAGGCGGTGTAGAACGCCATCGCGATCTCCGGCGCGAAGCAGAACACCGCCGAGGAGTAGACGTTCACGCCGATTGCCTGATACGCGGCCTGGCTCACCTCGGCCGTCGGCAGCCCGTTCAGGTAGAGCAGGTCGGAGTGGTCAGTCGTGAGGATGCGCTGCATCAGGTCGACGTCGCCGTGGCCGTCCTTGAAGCCGACGATGCGGGGATGACGCGCGAGCGCGGCGACCGTCGCGGGTTCGAAGATCGCACTGCCGCGTTGGTAGATGATCAGGTCGATCTCGGCCGCGTCGGCCAGTTGCTCGTAGTGCTCACGCAGCCCCTCCTGCCCGCCGTCGACGAGGTACGGCGGCAGCACGAGGGCGCCGTCCGCACCGGCGGCCGCCGCCCGGTCGAGGAACTGCTTGCCCAGCGCGGTGCCGTACCCGGCGCCCGCGACCACCGGCACCCGGCCGTCGGCGACCTCGACCGCGGCGGCGATGCACGCGGAGAACTCGTCCAGGTCCAGCGCGGAGAACTCGCCGGTGCCGCAGGCCGCGAACACCCCGGCCGCGCCGGCCCCGATGCCCTGGCGGACGTGTTCGCGGAACGGGTCGAGCGCCACGGCGCCGGTGTCGTCAAAGGCCGTAACGGGGAAGAAGAGCAGACCGTCGAGGCGGTCGGCAAGTGGTGCATTCGGCAAGATGTTCTTATCCCTTCAGTGACCCGCTGAGCAGCCCTCGTTCGAAGAACCGCTGCAATAGCAAGTACACGATCACACTAGGCACGAGCAGGATGAGCGCGGCGGCGAGCCGGACCCCCTCGCCCAATTCCTCGCTCGACTGCAGGCTGGTGACCACGAGCGTGAGTGTGTAGGTGTTCTTGCTCTGGGCGACCAGTAGCGGTAGCAGGTACTGGTCCCAGATCATCAGGAAGCCGAACACGCCGCAGGTGCCCAGCGCCGGGCGGCACAGCGGCAGGATCACCCGCCAGAAGATGCCGAAGTCGCCGGCGCCGTCGATACGCGCCGCCTCCTCGAGTTCGATCGGGATGGTGCGCATGAAGCCGGTGAGCACATAGATCGGCAACGCCCAGCCGACGAGCGGCAGGATGAGCCCGGCGTAGGAGTCGATCAGCGTCCCGCCGGTGAACGGCTGCGGAATCTTGCCCAGCACCAGGTAGAGCGGGATCGCGATGATCTCCTCGGGCATCATCATCGTGGCGAGCAACAACAGCAGCACCAGGGACGCGCCGCGGAACCGCTTGCGGGCCAGCGAATACGCGGCGAGCGCGCTCACGGTCACCTGCAGGGTCAGGCCGACGGCCACCACGATCAGCGAGTTGACCAGGCCGCGGGCCACGCCGAAGTGCCAGGCGGTGGTGATGTTGGAGAACGTCGGCTTCTTCGGCACGAGAGCCGCCTCGCCGCTCTGCAGCGTCGCGCCGCTGAGCGCCGTCATCGCGAGCGTCCACAGTGGAAGCAGGAAGATCGCCAGCACGAGCAGGATCAACGCGACGCGGACCAGCCGCTGCGGAGCCCGACCGCGCGGCATGCGCAGCCCGAGCGCGGTGCTGGACGCGGCGCTCATGCGTCCTCCCGACGGCGGCGCCACCACAGGAACAGGGCGGTGATCAGCACGGTGACGGCGAGCAAGAGGGTCGAGACGGCCGTTGCGTAGCCCGTGTCGTTGCCGGTGGTCGCCTGCTTGTAGCCGAACGTCGTGACCGTCTCGGTCGCGCCGGCCGGCCCACCGTTGGTCAGCACGTAGATCTCGGTGAACACCCGCAGGCCTCGGATGATCCCGAGGGTGATGACGATCGTGGTGATGGGCCGCAGCGCCGGCAGGGTCACGTGCCGCAGCCGCTGCCAGGCGTTGGCCCCGTCGATGTTGGCCGCCTCGTAGAGCTGCCGGTCGATGCCGGCCAGCCCGGCCACGAAGATCACCATGTCATAGGGCGCGCTCTTCCAGATCTGGACGAGCATGACCGACGCCAGCGCCTGATGCGGGCTGTTGAGGAACGGCTCGGGGCCGAGTCCGAGGTGGCCGATGAGCGAGTTGACCGTGCCGTACTTCGCCGGGAACAGCAGCACGCCCCACAGCTCGGCGACGGCGACCATCGCCGTCACGACCGGCAGGAACACCGCCGTCCGCACGATGCGCAGCGTGCGCGACGGCCCCTCGAGCAGCAGGGCCAGGAAGAACCCGATCAGCGCGGACAATGCCACCGTCACCAGCGCGTCGAGCACGGTGTGCCAGACCGCCGCGTGCAGCAGGGCGTCGGAGAACGCGTGGCGGTAGTTCGCGAATCCGACCCACTGGTTGCCCAGGTAGGGGCGGACGTGGAACAGGCTGAGCCAGATCCCCCAGATGGTCGGCCAGAACTTGAAGACGCCGAAGAACGCGAGAGCCGGCGCGAGGAACAGCCACGGGCTCACTGACTGACGCCAGTGGCCGCGTCGCCGCCGCATCCCCGAGGGCGGTGCGGCGGTTCGCGGTTCGGTCGACGTGACCGGAGCAGCCAAGGTCTCCACGCGGGTCAGCCGGCGACACCCTGCTGCTTGAGCAGGTTCTGGAAGGTGCCGTTCAGCGAGTCGAGCGTGGACTGGGGATCACCGCAGCTGGCCACCATCTTGTTCAGCGCGTCCGAGGTTGCCTGCCGGAAGGCGGTCCAGTTCGGCATGTAGTCGGCCTCGAAATGCCCGTGCGTCGTGTACAGCTGCTGCGCGAGCGTCCAGCGCTGGTCGCCCTTGTGGGCGGTGGCGGCGTTGACTGTCGTGTTGACCGGCAACCGCACGATCGTCGAACTCGGCACGGCGGTCATACCGATCTGCTGCGCCTCGGGCGTGATCATGTACTCGGCGAGCTGTTTGGCCTCGTCGGTGCGCTTCGAACCGGCCATCAGGAAGACGTTCGTCGCCTCGGCGAGAGTCTGGGCGCTCTTCGGCCCGGCCGGCGGGGCGACCACGCTGTAGTGCCCCTTCACCGCAGTGGCATCGGCCGTCGCGAACGCGTACGGGCCGGTGAGGTAGAGCCCGGCCGTCCCGGACTGGAAGACCTTGTTGGTCGCCGACGTGACGTCGTTGACCGCGCTGGGCTGCACGGAATGGTCGGTGCAGAAGAACTTCTCGAAGTACGTGGCGGCGGCGACGGCCTCGGGTGAGTTGATCGTCGAGGTGTACTTGCCCTCGCCGGCGGGCTTGAAGTAGTCGCCGCCGGCTTGCCACAGGAAGGTGGACCAGTACCAGGAGATGTAGCCGCGTGACGTGGAACCCGGAACGTCCAGGCCGAAGGTGTCGGCCTTGCCGTTGGCGTTGGGGTCCTGTTTGGTGAACGCCTGGGCCACGGTGGCCAGGTCGTCCCATGTCGTCGGCGCGGACAGATGCAGCTTCTGCAGCCAGTCGTTGCGGACGAACAGCAGATTGGCCTGGACGGAGAACGGCACCGCGTAGTACTTGCCGCTCAGGTCTTTGGCCACGTTCCAGGTCGCGTCGGCGATCTGGTTCCCGCCGGTGATCGAGGCACGATCGACCTCCTGCACGATGCCCTCTGAGCGGAACGCCCCGGTCTGGGCCGCGTCGTCGACCACGACATCGGGCAGCTTGTGCGCCGAGGCGGCGGCGTTCACCTTGGTCTCGAAGTCGGTGAGTGTCATGAAGAGCTGCGTTTTCACCCCGGTCTTCTTGGTGAACGCGTCGAGCAGAGCCTGATACGCCTTCTGCGCATCGCCGGCGCCGCGCACCCACACCTGCAACGTCCCGCCGCCACTGCCGCTGGATGAGCTGCTGCTGCACGCTGTTGCTGCGAGAATCACCGATACGACGAGGACAACGGCGAACCGGAGGCGGCGAACCGAGGACATCACGTACTCCGTTCAGTATGCTGAACTAAGTTTATGAACGTGAACAGACGGTACGACCGTTGAGGTCGCCGAGTCAAGGAGTCTTGAATGAGCGCTGCGCAGAGCAACGGTCAACCGGTCAAGTCGGCCGTGCGCACGATCGAGGTGCTGGATTTTTTCGCCCGCCACCCGGGGCTGCACTCGCTCGGATCCCTGCAGGAGAGCCTCGGTTACCCGAAGAGCAGCCTGTACGTCCTGTTGCGGACCCTGGTCGACGTCGGGTGGATCGAGACGGACGCGACCGGCACGTTGTACCGCATCGGGCTACGTGCGCTGCTGGTCGGCACGTCCTACATCGACTCCGACGACGTCGTCGCCGGAGCGCGCTCTGCCCTGGACCGACTGGCCGAGGAGACCGGCGAGACCTGCCACCTCGCCCGCCTCGACGGCAGCGACGTCGTGTACCTGGCCACCCGGGAGTCGCACCACTACCTGCGCCCGTTCTCGCGCATCGGGCGGCGGCTGCCCGCGTACACGACCTCGCTCGGCAAGGCGCTGCTCGCCGATCGGGACGAGGACGAGGTGCGGGCGATCCTGCCGCCTAAGCTCGAAGCGCTGACGAAGAACACGATCGTGGACCGGTCCAAGCTGATGGCCGAACTGGGCCGCACGCGCAAGCGCGGCTATTCGGTGGACCGGGAGGAGAACACGATCGGCCTGCGTTGCCTCGGCGTCGCGCTGCATTACCAGCGTCCGGCCCGGGACGCGATCAGTTGCTCGGTGCCGGTGGCCCGGATGTCGGCCGAGCGGGAGAAGGAAATCGCGCAAGCAATGCTGGCGGCTCGCGACGAGATCGACCGGATCACCCGCGGCAACCGTGTTCATGTATCTGACTCCGATTCACCACGCTGATAGGGTCGGGGAAACGTTCGAGGAGTCCGCGATGCCACGTGTTCTGCTGACCGGTGCGGCCGGCGGGGTGGGCCGGTTCCTGCGGGACGGCCTACCCGGCCTCGGCTGGGATCTGCGGTTGTTCGACCGGGCCCCGATCCCCGAGGCGCCCGATGCCGTGGTCGCGGATCTGCGCGACGACGCGGCATTGGATGCGGCGCTGGACGGCGTCGATGCGGTGGTGCACCTGGCCGGCATCTCGGTCGAGGCGCCGTTCGACGACATCCTGGGCTCGAACATCGACGGCACCTATCGCCTGTTCGCGGCCGCCCGGCGGGCCGGCGTCACCCGCATCGTCTACGCCAGCAGCAACCACGTCGTCGGATTCGAGCCGGTCGGCGTGCTCGCGCGAGTGGACACCCCGCCTCGTCCGGACTCGTACTACGGGCTGTCGAAGGCGTTCGGTGAAGGGCTCGGCCGGCTCTACCACGACCGGTTCGGCCTGGACGTGGTGTGCATTCGTATCGGCTCGTGCTTCGAGCGACCGACGTCGCGACGCCAGCTCGCCACCTGGCTGAGTCCGCGCGACGCCGTGGGGCTGTTCGACGCCTGCCTGCGCGCCCTGGCACCGGGCTACGTCGTGACGTTCGGCATCTCGGCGAACACTCGGGGCTGGTTCGACATCGAACCGGCCCGCAAGCTGGGCTACGAACCGCAGGACGACTCCGAGCCGTACGCGGCCGAGATCCTCGCCGGGCCACCGGGGTCGGACGCTGACGCCCGCTACCTCGGCGGCCACTTCACGGAGGTGCCGCTCGGCGAGCACATGCGATGACCTATCGGCTGGTCGTGCTGCCGGACGCCCCGCGTGATCACGCCCGCCGACTGGCCGACGAGCTACCTGACGTCGACGTGGTCGTCGCCGAGGACGCCCGCGCCGCCGCGGCGGCTCTGGCCGGCGCCGAGGCGGCGTACGGCACCTTGACGCCGTCGCTGCTGGCGGCCGCGCCCGCGCTTCGCTGGCTGCAGGCCCCGCAAGCCGGTCCGCCGCCCGAGTTCTACTTCGCTGAGCTGGTCGCGCATCCGGTCGTGGTGACGAACCTGCGCGACACCTACACCGACCACGTCGCCACGCACGCCGTGGCGATGCTGCTGGCCCTGGCCCGCAATATCCCGACCTACGCGCGGGCCCGCACGTGGGCTCCGATGGACGACGTCCTGCACCTACAGCGCGCCACTGTCCTCGTCGTGGGGCTGGGCGCCGTGGGCAGGGAGGTGGCCCGCCAGCTCGCGCCGTTCGGCGCCACGATCATTGCGACGGATGCGCGTCTCGTCGAGCGGCCCGTGGGCGTCGCCGAGCTGCATCCGGCCGACGCGCTGGATGCCGTCTTGCCACGCGCCGACGCCGTCGTGCTCACCGTGCCGCACACGCCCGCCACCGACGGGCTGATGTCGGCGCGTCGGCTCGCGCTGCTCGAACCGTCGGCGGTGCTCGTCAACGTCGGCCGCGGTGCCTTGGTCGACCTGGACGATCTGGTCGTCTCGCTGCGGGCCGGGCAGCTGCGGGCCGCAGCCATCGACGTGGTCCCGCGCGAGCCGCTGCCCGACGACCATCCACTGTGGACGATGCCGCAGGTCCTGATCACGCCGCACGTCGCCGGGGTGGGCCCGGAGACCGACGAGCGACGCTATGCCGTCGTCCGCGACAACGCCGAGCGCTTCGCCGCCGGCCGGGTGCTGCGCAACGTGGTCGACAAGGCCAACCGTTTCTAGCGCTGCCGCCGCCTAGCCCAGGTCCTCGGCGGCGGGGCGAACCGCCCAGATGTCTCCGCCCGGTGGCGGGGGCGTGAGCCGCAGCGCCTTCGCGGCGGCCCGATCGCCGGCGTCGGCCGCGGCGTGCAACGCGTCCGACGCGTAGTAGGACTGGAACGTCAGCTCGGGATACGGCCACGCGCTCTGCCCCTGCGTCGCGGCCGGGATCAGGTAGTCGATGGCGTCGAACAGCGTTGCGCCATTGGCATTGCGGTAATGCCACACGTCCACGCCGACGTGTTTACCGATCTGGGCGAGCCGGGTCAGCGCCATCAGGTTGAACATCGAGTAGTGCCAGCTGCGGGTGCGTACGAGCTCGAGCGGCTGGGTCCCGTCGGCGGCGATCTGGACGTCCAGGTGGGTCGTCTCGGCAGAGCGGACGATGGTGCGGGCGAGGTCGCGCTGGCCGGTGTAGAGGGCGAGTGCAGCCTCCTGCTCGTCGAAGAAGCTGCCGTGGTTGTTCGTGGTGGTGGCCTCGTCGGTGCCGTTCTTGCTCGTTTGCAGCCACTGCAGGAACTGGGTGAACCACGAGGTCATGCCGGCGTGGTCGGCCGAGGTCCACGACGGGGCACCCGAGTCGAGGATCGCGACGGCGTCGATCACATCGGGCAACGCCTCGGAGAACTCGATGATGCCGGTGCCGCGCCCGTCGACCACGCACGGGATGAACTGGGTGTAGTTCATGTTCGGGTTCATGCGCGTCGCGGCGTCGAGGAACCAGCTGCGCAGGTCGAGCCGGGCCCGCTCGGCGTAGGCCCGATTGCCGGTGTAGTACCAGGCCAGGCTGAGCCGGTAGATCGCGTCGAAGGCGCTTCCACGCACGGCGTGGTCGGTGATGTCGTCGACTGCCGGGTTGCGCACGCCGTCGCGCTGGACGTACGGGCAACCCCACGGGTTGTCGGCGGTCTTGGGCTGCGTCGGCCACCAGTACGGCGCTTCGCTGAGGTAGTCGTGCGGGTCGCCGCTCGGTGGCAGTTCGGTTTTCGCGGCGATCGACCACGGGCCGGCCGTGAGCGCCTCGTCGGCCTCGCTGAGGAGCGTCCGCATCGGCACGGTGACCGCCGGATCGCCGAGGTGATAGCGCACCTTCGTCAGCAGCAGCTGCGTGCTGTCGAGGGTCACCGTCCGCGGCAATGGCAGCGGGGGAGCGGCGGAAGCGGCGCCCGGAAGCGCCGCGATCACCCCGGCCGCGATAGCCACGATGGCCGTGAGCCGGACAGTGCGGGTGATGTGACGCATGGTTGCCTCGATTCATATACATGAACGAAGTTCACGATGCTGTACGCAGACACGGTAGAGCTCTCGGGCCGAACGGGCAATAGCGCTGTCGCCCTTTCGGGCAGTGCCTGCGGGTGGGATCACGCGTGTACAGCGGCGTCCGGCGACATAGCGTTCCGAGGAACTGCGTTGGGAGGGCGGGCGATGGAATCAGCGGCTGAACCGGCGAAGTACGGGACGATCGAGAGTCGGCCCGAGTACCACATAGAGACGCTCGATGTGCGGGCCGCTATCGAGGGCGAGGTCCTGGTCGAGCAGGCGATCACCGCGCTGCTCGAACTCCGCGCCGGCCTGGGCGTTCTCGATGTCGGAACGGGCGCCGGCACCGACGCGTTGCAGGTAGCCGAACTCGTCACGCCCGGCGGCCACGTCGTCGGAATCGATCACAGTCCCGAGATGATCGGGGAAGCGCGGCGGCGCGCCGGCGGCTCGGAGGTATCGGTCGAGTTCCGCCTGGGCGAGGCGCACGCGCTCGATTTCGCGGACGCGTCCTTCGATCGGTGTCGCTGCGATCGTGTTCTCTCCCACGTCGCCGATCCGCAAACCGCCATTCGCGAGCTGGCGCGGGTGGTCCGCCCGGGCGGCCTGGTCGTCGCGTCGGACCTCGACGCCGGAACCGTGTTCGTGAACAGCTCCGACCGCCCCCTCGCCACCCGGCTTGCGGTGCGGTTGGCCGGCGGCCTGGCCAACGGCTGGGTCGGACGGCGCCTGCGGCGCTATCTCGTCGCCGCAGGCCTGGAGGACGTGCGCTGCGCGCCGATCGTCGTCCAGAACCATGTCGCGTTCATGCGCATGGTGTTCGCCAACCCGCTTCAGCAGATGGTTGACGCCGGCGAGACAACGGTCGAGCACGTGACCGAGTTCTGGGCCGAGCTCGAGGAGGGCGAGCGCGACGGGTGGCTGTGCTCGGGCGTCGTCTGCTTCACCGTCGTCGGCCGCAAACCCGCTTGATCAGCGGCTACTCGTCCGAGTCGTAGCTGGCGAGCGCTCCGAGGATCGTCACCAGCTCACCGAGGCGGGCCTGCTGCTTGACCGTGAGCTGAGCGCGGATCGCCTCGGCCAGCCACGCGGCGCGGGCCTTGCGATCGCGGCGGAGCGCCGTCGCGCCGGACCGGGTCACCCGCACCAGAACCATCCGCGCGTCGTCGGGATGGTTGCGCTTGGCGGCGTATCCGGCTGCTTCCAGCTGCGCGACGATCTTGGCGGCGGTCTGGTGTCGCACGCCACGCTCCTCGGCCAGCTGCGCGATGGTCTGCGGACCCTCGCGCTCGAGAGTGGCTAGCACCGCGGATTCGCCGGGCGGCAACGTCTCCGAGCGACCGCTGGTACGGACCAGGCGGCTGGCGTTGACGCGTAGTTGTTCGGCAAGAGTATCGACATCGTCCATTGTTCGACTGTACAGCCGCGCTGTCTAGGATGGGAAGGCAGCTAAGCTGCCGATGTGACGACGGGACACCTAGGCGTTGGCCAGTTCGGCGATCCCGGCCACTGCGGGATCGACGTCGGCTTGGTCGTTGTTGGGGCGCGGCGCTCGGATTCCGTACCGCGCCCCCGGTTCGAGACGGCCGACGTGAGAACGCCGGCGACGGCCTCGGCCACCACCCTGGGAACCTGGGTACCGCCCGGCCCGTCGAAATGTGCGGCACCCTCGGCCAGCGCCGGAAACTGTTCGCGGACCGCTCGCGCGTCGAATCCCACGATGCCAACCTAGGCCCAACCGAGTGACGGCCCGGCCCGAAGTCACAATCCTGCGCGGCGGGGCCGTCACTACCGGGCTGGGCGATTAGCGGGGGAATGCGGCGGTCAACGCTTCGAGCGTCCAGGCCTTGCCGCCGGTGCCCCAGCCCCCGTCAGCCACCTCGTTGACGAGCACGTGGACGTTCGGGCGAAGCTGCGGGATGCCTTCGACATCGACCACCACGTCGGTGACCCGGGAGATCATTTCCTGCTTCTGCTCCGGGGTTAGTACGCCCTGCGGGACGCTGATCTGCACTAGCGGCATTGGTATCTCCCTGATTCGCGAGGACGTTGCGGGTCAACATCGTCGAGCGATCAGTATACATACCGATCGGTATACCAAAACTCTTTACGACTGGCTGCGTCCGTCTTCTACGAGGCGCTTGGCTGCCGCGGCTGCGCGGACTGCGACCGACGGGTCGTGCCGGCTCGCACTGAGCGCGAACGTGCCTTCGACGAGCAGTGAGATCGCATCGATGGTCGTCTCGTCCGCCACGCCTTCGGCCCGAACGAACTCGGCGACCAGGGCGCGGCGAGCGTCGGTGTGTGAGCGGACCGCCGCGCGTACCGGGTGATCGGGCTCGCGCATCTCCAGTCCGGCGTTGAGGAAGGAACAGCCGCGGAAGGCCGGCTGCGCAACGAACCGCTCCAGATGGGCGAACAACGCCTCGACCGGGGACTCACCCTTCGCGATGCGCCGCTGAACAGCGGCGCGAAGGGCGGCCATTGCGGCTCCGTCGGCCGCGGCGAGCGCCGCTCCCACGAGCTGATCCTTGGACCGGAAGTGCTGGTACAGGGTGCGCTTGGTGACCCCGGCGTGCGTGGCGATCGCATCGACACCGGTCGCCTCGATGCCGCCGGCGTAAATCAACTCCGAGGTGGCGCGCAGCAGCCGCTCGCGCGCCGGCAGGTCCTTGGTTATGCTCACGCCGCAAGTATACCGAGTGGTGTATCGACTGGCGGGGCCGGGCATTGGACGACCCCGGTCACCAAGCCGGGGGGTGCCAGGTGATCGGGGTCGTGTAACGCCACGCTACGACGTGCGGCAATCTCCGGCGACGGCTTGGTAGTGGCAGGCTTCGGCCAGTCAAGAACCGGCAAGTAGCGGTCACGGCCAGTCGCCCGACAGACGTCCCGCGGTGGACGACTGCTCACGGAGATTGAGCGACCGGCAAACGTCGTCTCCCCGACTTTGCATCTGAGATCGGCGCAATCGCGGGCTGGATCGCCGTCCCCAGCGTCGATCTCGAATGCAAAGTCGCGGGGCAGCGGGGCCGCGGGGCCGCGGGGGTAGCGGGGCGGGGCATAGGCGAGGCGTGCGTCGCTCGGGCCCGGAGACGGCGACAGAACGTGTGGCTCAGGACGCTAGGCGGCGATGCCCAGGACGAACGGGTACACGCTCTCGGCGCCCGCTCGGCGGAGCAGTCGAGCGACGACGGTCAGCGTCCATCCGGTGTCGGTGGTGTCGTCGACGAGCAGGACGGCGCGGCCGGCCACCCGGTCGGTGATGTCGTCGGGAAGCCGGTAGCTGTCCCAGACGTCGCGCAGGCGCAGTGCGCTGTTCGAGCGGGAGGTCGAGGTCGGGCCGCGATGCGGGACGGCGCCGAGGTTGGACAGCTGGCCGATGTCGGCGAGGCGTCCGGCGAGGTCGGCGACGAGGTGCGGACGTCGGTTCGAGGCCACGTGCCCGACCACGTCCG
Organism: Jatrophihabitantaceae bacterium; assembly: GCA_036502575.1. Lineage (GTDB taxonomy): Bacteria > Actinomycetota > Actinomycetes > Mycobacteriales > Jatrophihabitantaceae > DASXRA01. The sequence goes on from DASXYL010000029.1 coordinate 38,424, forward strand.
GTCGCCGGGCCCAGTCCCACGAGGCGAGCACCTGCACCGTTGCGCGGATCAGCTCGTCGGGGACCGGGCCGTCCGGCGCGTCGCCGCCGAGCAGGGCGCGGACGCGTTGCCCCAGGCCGAGGTCGGTGAACCGTGCGAGCGCGCGGCCGCTCTCGGCGAGCTCATCCGGGCTGATCTTGCCGCGGACGTCGACGCCCAGAGTGGGCATGGCGCTCGGCCACATGCGTCGTGCGTCGAAGGGCACGCCGGGGCGCTCGAGGGCGAGGCCGGCCGCCGCCACCGTCTGCTCGGACGTGCCGGTCGGCAGGCTGACGCCGCCGCAGTTGTCGCAGCGCCCGCAATCGCTCGCTTCGGGATCGTCGAGTTGCTCGCGCAGGTAGCGCAGCCGGCATCCGGACGTCGCCAGATAGTCCCGCATCGCCTGCTGTTCGTCGCGCCGCACCTGCGCGACGCGGGCGTAGCGATCGGCGTCGTAGTGCCACGGCGCTCCGGTGGCGATCCACCCGCCGCGGACCCGTTTCGCCGCACCGTCGACGTCGAGCACCTTGAGCATCGTCTCCAGGCGGGTGCGCGACAGGTCGACGTGCGTCTCGAGGGCGGGCGTGCTGATAGGCGTCTCGTTCAAGGCGTTCAGAGCGGTGCGCACCTGCGTCTCGGTGGGGAAACCGACCGAGACGAAGTACTGCCAGATCGCCTCGTCCTCGGTGCCGGGAAGGAGCACCACCTGCGCGCTGTCCACTCCGCGCCCGGCGCGTCCGACCTGCTGGTAGTAGGCGATCGGGGAGGCGGGCGCGCCGAAATGGATCACGAAGCCGAGGTCGGGCTTGTCGAACCCCATGCCGAGGGCGGACGTCGCGACGAGCGCTTTGACCCGGTTGTTGATCAGGTCGTCCTCGGCGGCCAGCCGCTCGGTCTGCTCGGTCTGCCCCGAATAGGCGACGGCGCTGATCCCGTGCTCGCGCAGGTAGCCCGCGACCTCGTGCGACGCTGCGACGGTCAGCGTGTAGATGATGCCGGAGCCGGGCAGTTCGGCGAGGTGCTCGGCCAGCCAGGCCAGCCGGTGCGGGGTCGACGGCAGGGCCAGCACGGTCAGGTGCAGGGACTCGCGGTCGAGGCTGCCCCGGAGCACGAGTACGTCCGCGGTATCGCCCTCGCGCAGGCCGAGCACTTCGGTGACGTCCTCGACGACGCGGCTGTTCGCGGTCGCCGTGGTGGCGAGGACCGGGATGCCCGCCGGCAATTCGGGCAGCAGCGTGCGCAGGCGGCGGAAGTCGGGACGGAAGTCGTGGCCCCAGTCGCTGATGCAGTGCGCCTCGTCGACGACGAGCAGCCCGCACGTCGCCGCGAGCTGCGGCATGACGTTGTCGCGGAACTCGGGGTTGTTCAGCCGCTCGGGGGACAGCAGCAAAACGTCGACTTCGCCGCGCGCCACGGCGTCATACGTGCGCCGCCACTCGTCCACGTTCGTCGAGTTGATGGTGACCGCCCGGATGCCCGCGCGTTCGGCCGCCGCGATCTGGTTGCGCATCAGCGCGAGCAGCGGCGAGATGATCACCGTCGGGCCCGCACCCGCGCTCCGGAGCAGGGCGGTGGCGATGAAGTAGACCGCCGACTTGCCCCATCCTGTGCGCTGCACGACCAGAGCCCGGCGGCGGTCGGCGACCAGGGCCTCGATCGCGCTCCACTGGTCCTCGCGGAGCACCGCGTCAGCCCCGGCGAGCGCACGCAGGTGGGTCTCGGCCTGGACGCGCAGCGCGGTGCGGTCGAGCAGTTCGGTCATGCGCCCTGTCTAGCAGCAGGCCCGGACGATAATCCGTCGCACCGGGCTGCGCGGCGGGCGGGGGTTTAGGCCGGCGCTTAGCCGGGGAGAGTACGGCTGTGGTGGACACGGAGCTATGTGAATGGTGCGGGAGCCCGTTCCCGGCCGATGACGCCCTGTTCGACACGTTCCGGGACCCGGTAACCGGGCAGGGCAAGCTGGTCACGGCCTGCAGCAGCGAGCACCTGCTCGCCCTCGGCCAGCAGGCTCACGAGCCTCGCCGGCGGCGCCGGCTCCCGGCCTGGAGGCGGTCGCGACGGCGACTGCCGGCCTAGCCCATCTTCAAGCGGTGAGCTGAACCTCGGCGTCGGCCGCGTAGTGCAGGGGAAACTTGAACTCGGTGACCGCGACCGTCACGGCGGCCAGGCTGAGCGTGACCTCGCGGACGTGCAGTGGCCAGTCATGCTCCTGCAGGACGTCGCCGGGATGTAGGTCACGAGCCTGCACGTGCCTCTCGTCCCTCGACTGTTGCTGCGTTTGGTGCGAGTGCACCACGGCGGGATGAATCGTGCTCGGGATGCTGCTGACGTCCTGCATGACTGTCTCCTCTGCCGCCTTCGCTGCGGTCGACACTTACTAGACGTCGAATCGCGGATCTGATGTCGGTGGATTGTCTGGGATTTCTGAGAGCCGGGCGTGGCTTCGTTCAGAGCGCTGCGGCGGCCAGGTCTTTCAGGAAGGCTGAGACGCGGCGGCTGCGCGCCGGCGTCCGAACGGCCTTGGCCTTGCGCTCGGTGCGGCTGCGCCGGGCGTCGGCTGCCTCGGTGATGAGCTGGTGCTGGTGCTCGGTGGCGAGTGCTGCGTTGAGGTAGGTGTTCATCGCTTGCTCCTCGGTTGGCCTGATAACAACAGACTCCGAGTAAGGGCGGGGTCGCCGCATCGGGAAGCCCACTTAGATCCGCCTCGTCACGACCTCAGATTCCAGACCCGCCACGAGTCTCGCGGGTCTAAGTCCCTACCCACGGATGATCTACCTCACGATTCGGAGAGCGTATCTCCGGTTCGTGGTGTAGCGTCGACGGCAAGACGGAGAGGGCATCTCCGCTTTAGTTGATGGAGACCGGATGGCCAACGACCTTGCCGCCCCCCAGGCGGATGCGGCGCTCGAGCGGAGCGCCGCATCCGCCGACCACATCGATCCGCATCACGCGCGCCGGTGGTGGATCCTCGGCGTGCTGGGCCTCGCGCAGGTCATGGTGGTGCTGGACGCGACCGTGGTGAACATCGCGCTGCCGACGGCACAGCGTGATCTCGGCTTCTCCGATTCGAATCGGCAGTGGGTGATCACCGCCTACGCGCTGGCGTTCGGCAGCCTGCTGCTGCTCGGGGGACGGCTGGCGGATCTGCTCGGGCACAAGCGGATGTTCATCATCGGCCTGATCGGTTTCGGCGCCGCGTCCGCGCTGGGCGGCGCGGCGAACGGATTCACCATGTTGGTCATCGCGCGAGCCGTGCAGGGTGGATTCGGCGCGCTGCTGGCCCCGGCCGGGTTGGCCCTGATGGCCAGGACTTTCACCGAGGCCGGTGAGCGGGCCAAGGCATTCGGCATCTACGGCGCGATCGCTGGCGCCGGCGGTGGTCTCGGGTTGCTGTTGGGCGGTGTGCTGACCGAGTACGCGTCGTGGCGGTGGACCCTGTTCATCAACCTGGCCTTCGCCGGCATCGCGCTGGTCGGCGCAATGATGTTCTTGCAGCATCAGCCCAGCCAGCAGCGTCCACGCCTCGACCTGGCGGGCGCACTCACCGTGTCGGCCGGGCTGTTCGCTCTGGTGTACGGCTTCTCGCACGCCGACACCGACGGCTGGGGTAACGGCGTCACCGTCGCGTTCCTGACCGTCGCGGTGGTACTGCTCGTCGCGTTCTTCGCTATCGAACGGCGCATCGCGCACCCGCTGATGCCGTTGCGGGTGCTGCTCGATCGCAATCGCGGCGCCGCCTTCCTGTCGATCTTCATGGTCTCGATCGGAATGTTCGCGGTGTTCTTGTTCCTGACCTACTACCTGCAGGTCACGAAGGACTACAGCGCCGTGCGAACCGGAGTGGCCTACCTGCCGATGATCGGCGCGCTGACCGTGACTGCCGCGGTGGGGTCCAGCGTGTTGGGTACGCGCGTCAGCCCAGGCATCACGGTGCCGATCGGGCTGGCCCTCGGCGCCATCGGGATGTTCATGCTGACGCGCCTGGGCGTGCACAGCAGCTACGCCGCCGACGTCCTGCCCCCGATGTTGATCATGGGTGTCGGGATGGGGATTGCGTTCGCCTCGGCCCCCAACAACTCCACCCTGGGCGTTGACCCGGACGACGCGGGGGTTGCCGGGGCACTGTTCAACGTCACGCAGCAGGTCGGCGGCTCGGTCGGCACCGCGCTGCTGAACACCCTGGCGGCCAGTGCCGCCACCAGCTACCTGCATTCGCACCACGGGCCGGGCGCTGAAGGCCTGGCCGCGGTGCACAGTTACTCGGTCGCCTACTGGTGGGCCGGGGGCATCATGGCCGCCGCGGCTGTGCTGTGCGCCATCATCTTCCGTAACGGCGTGCCGCAGGTCGATCCGAACGCGCAACCCGTCGTCGCCGTGTGATGGAGGGCCTCATGACCGATCAGGAGACGAGCATCCGTCCGCTTCGGAAGGATGTCGTTCGCAACCGCGAACTGCTGCTGCGGGCGGCCTACGAGGTGTTCGCCGAACGCGGGGTGGCGGCGACCCTGGACGATGTCGCCCGACACGCGGGCCTCGGTGTCGGCACCGCCTACCGTCACTTCGCCAACAAGCACCAACTCGTGACCGCCGTCGTGCAGGAAGCGTTCCAGGACCTGATCACCGAAGGCCAACGCTGCCTGGCCCTGGACGACCCGTGGCAGGCGATCACCGACTTCTCGACGTACGCGATGTCCATGCAGGGTCAGAATCGGGGACTGCGGGACGTGTTCAACAGCGTGCCGACATGGGACCAACTCGAGGCTGAACGTGACCTGCTGACCGGGTTGCTCGACGAGATCTTTCACCAGGCGCGCGAGGCCGGCGTGGTCCGTGAGGACGCCGTCGCGACCGACTTCGGTCTGATCTTGCACATGCTCAGTGCCCTCACCGACCTCACCAGCGACGAGAACCCGCAGCTGTGGCGTCGTTACCTGCCGATGCTGCTCGACGGCCTTCGCCCCGGCGGTACCCCCCTCCCCGTCGCGCCCCTCAGCGTGGACCAGCTGACCCGGGCCATGTCCGAGCACGGCGCGTGCGCGTGATTTGTGCCCCCGGCAGGATTCGAACCTGCGCCACCGCCTCCGGAGGGCGATTTTTGCGATTTTGAAGATCGTTGGAAACTGTTTGCAGGCCCCGGATTCACTGGCCTAGATGCGTTTGTTGGCCTTGATCAACATCGGTCCTCTTCAGTTCTGATGTGTACCCGATGTGTACCCGTGAAGATCAACTTCGTGGCCGGCGAGTGTTCGATTCTCGCCCATCGACGTGCGTCAGGTGCGCAGCACAGCAAGCGTCAGCGCTCGGATCTCGGCTTGTTCGGCGCGATCCGTCGTCGCGGCGCGGACGCCGCCACCTGCCGGTCGGGCGAAGTCGGCGCGGAGGACGGCCGCGGCGTCGCCCTGAACGCCGGAGTCGCCCCACTCGACGGGTTCCGGAATCCGCTGGCGGTGCGCGCGCAGCAGCCGCCAGACATCGACGGCATCCTTCGCCGCCAGCCGGCTCGACCAGCTGAGCGCCTTCAAACACAGCGCCGAGTTGATCTCGGGAATCACGGCCGGAAATGACATAGCGCTGCCATCGAGCATCGTCACGATGAGGTCGAGCTGCTCGCCTGGGCGCGCCAACGCCAACGACAGGCCGGGGATCTCGTCGAGCACCATGTCTCCGTGCTGCTGATTCGGGATCAGCCGCCGGCCGTACGCCGGAGCGAGCACATCGATAACGAGACGCAGGCCGTCGTCAGTTGTCCGGATGAATCGGTTGGACGCACCTGGCCTGGTGTAGCCGAGCGCCTCGAGCCCGGGGATCAGTGCCGGATCGCGGGCCGACGTCGCCGCGACCCCCATGTCGGCGTCCTGCGTGACCCTGACGACCGGCTCCGGTACGTCGGCAAGAGCGATGTGCAGGCGGACCATCTGCCCGCCGATGAGTCGGTACTCGATGCCTACGTCGTCAGCCACAGCCGCGAGGTCGCGCATCGCGAGGAAGCCAGCCTCCTCGGCCTGAGATGACGCGCGGACGCGAAGGGCGGTCACAGCACGGCGCCTGACTCGATCATCCAGGCACGCCAGGCCTCCAATGCTTCACCGGCGTCCGGGCCCGGGCTGCGCGACAGGTCGTAAAGCACTTGGAACGCGTTGGCTCTCGCGACGTCGCCGTGGCCGCGCATCTCGATCAGGACCGGAGTCTTGGAGATCGGCCACACACCGGGGTCGTCGGCCAGCACGAGGGTCAACGTCGACGCCGAGGAATCGCTCGGCGTCAGGCCGATGGCGGAGAAGTCGGCGCCGCGCTGCGCGTACAGAGTGGCGCGGCGCGGCGTCCGCCACGGGACTACGAGGTCGGCAGCGACGTCGCCCGAGACGACCGGGTTCGCCCGTCCGCTGTCGAGCGCCTCGTACGCGCGGTAGGCCTGCTCGTTGATCGGGTCGACCCCGAACCAGTGAGTCTCGATGCCGCCTGGTCCCGGGTAGTGCGCAAGCCACCAGGAGACCGCACCGGCGCGATCCCTCACTTCCCAACCGTGCTCGCCTCGCGCGACCAGGCCTCGCTCGGCGAGCCGGTTGAGCGCCTTCGAGACCGCGGCCTGACCGACGTGGGCGAACTCGGCGATCTCGCCTTGTCGTGCTCCGTTCTCTAGCGCAAACAGCGCGCGCACCACGGAGAAGACGCTGCGGCCCGGCCGGCCCGGGGCTCGCTTCGGCGCCTGCGTCGAGTCAGCTGAGTCCATGCGAAATGTTCGCTGCGCGAGCCGAAGCCGTCCGGTACCGTCGTCGGTCACCACTGACCAGCCCGCTGCCCAGGCGCGTTCAAGCGCATCGCTCGTGATGCTGCGCGCGACAAGAAGGGCGTCGTTCTGCGGCACGGGTTTGACGTCATGGGCTCGAGCCACTCGCGGGACGGTCAGGACGAAGAAGACTGCCGAGTGGTCATCGTTGGTTAGCCGCACGTGCTCGCTGTCGACGGGCAGCACCGCGATGCCGTTCTCCTCGAGCGTCGTGATCCACACGAGGCCAGTGTATTCCAAATAGCGAGCCAAGGTCGTGATTTGGAATATTGCCGTGTCTGGTGATCAAGTCGGGTTCGGTTCCAACAAGATCGACAAGAGGCTTCGAGGACGTCCTGGTCGCAACGAACCGTCGGCGGCACCGATAACCTTTCGGCGTGAGTACCGGCGAGGACGCGGGCCGGGTAGCGGCCGAAGCGCGCGCCCGTGTGCTCATCGATCGGCAGCTGACCGAGGCCGGCTGGTCGGTTCAGGACAAGAAGGCAATGAACCTGTTCGCCGCACAGGGCGTCGCCGTCCGCGAGGTCACGCTCAAGCCCGGTCACGGCCGCGCTGACTACCTGCTCTACGTCGACCAGCGCGTCGTCGGGGCGATCGAGGCCAAGCCCGAGGGCACCCCGCTGTCCGGCGTCGAGTGGCAGTCGAGCAAGTACGCCGAGGGACTGCCGGCCGAGGTCAAGCTCGCCGCGCTCACGACGGGCGGGCGGCTGCCGTTCGTGTTCGAGGCCAGCGGCACCGAGACCCACTTCACCAACGGCTACGACCCCGAACCGCGGGCGCGGCGGATCTTCAACGCCCCCAAGCCATCCACTCTCGCGAACATCCTCAAGCACAAGGACGAGAGGTATCCGACGTGGCGCGGCAAGGTGCGCGAGCTGCCAACGCTCGACGAGCAGCCGCTGCGACCGGCGCAAATCACGGCGATCGATGGCGTCGAGACCAGCCTGCGCGAGCAGCGCTTCGACCGCAGCTTGATCCAGATGGCCACCGGCGCCGGGAAGACCTACACCGCCGTCACTCTGGCTTATCGACTGCTGAAGTTCGGCGGGTTCAACCGGATCCTGTTCCTGGTCGACCGCAACAACCTGGCCAAGCAAACGATGGCCGAGTTCGAGACCTACCAGACGCCCGACGACGGCCGGAAGTTCACCGAGCTCTACAACGTCAACAGGATCAGGCGCGGCCCGATGCCCGACTCGACCAGCGTCGCGATCTCCACCATCCAGCGGGTCTTCAAAGCACTGCGTGATGAGGAGCCAGGGGAGAACGACGACCCCGCTCTGGACGGCTGGGTGCCTGACCAACCTGTGATCGTCGCCTACCAGCCGAGCATCCCGCCGGAGACGTTCGACCTGATCATCGTGGACGAGGCACACCGCTCGATCTACGGCCAGTGGCGGGGTGTGCTGGAGTACTTCGACGCCCACGTCGTCGGCCTGACTGCGACGCCCGGCAAGCAGACCTTCGGGTTCTTCAAGCAGAACCTTGTCAGTGAGTACACGTATCCGCAGTCCGTGGCCGACAACGTCAATGTCGACTTCGACATCTACCGGATCAAGACGCAGATCAGCGAGCAGGGCTCGACCATCGACGCCGGCACCGTCGTGCCGAAGGTCGATCGCCGCACACGAGCGCAGCGTTACGAGGCGCTAGACGAGGACCTCGACTACACCGCCCGCCAGCTCGACCGCGCCGTCACCGCCACCGACCAGATCCGCACCGTGCTGGAGACGTTTCGCGACGGGCTCTTCACCGAGGTCTTCCCCGGCCGCTCGGTTGTGCCCAAGACATTGATCTTCGCCAAGGACGACGCGCACGCCGAGGAGATCGTCATGCAGGCGCGCGAGGTGTTCGGCAAGGGCAACGACTTCGCCGCCAAGATCACCTACAGTGCACGTGACGCAGACAGGCAACTCGCGGAACTGCGCAAGAGCGCCACGCTGCGCATCGCTGTCACCGTGGACATGATCGCAACCGGCACCGATGTCAAGCCGCTGGAGTGCGTGTTCTTCCTTCGCGATGTCCGCTCGCCGCAGTACTTCGAGCAGATGAAAGGACGCGGCGCCCGCACGATCAAGAGCGCGGACTTCCAGGCCGTCACACCGGACGCGAAGGAGAAGTTGCGCTTCGTGCTGGTCGACGCGGTCGGGGTGACCGAGCACGCGTTCGTCGAGCCGCCACTGAATCGCGACAAGTCGATCAGCCTGGTGAAGCTGCTGGAGAAGGCTGCGAACCTCACCATCACCGAGGACGAGACCGCGACCCTCGCCTCTCGCCTGGCCGCTCTCGAAGCTCAGATCACGCCGGACGAGCGAGCCGAACTGGACGCTGTGGCAAGCGGATCCCTGCGCGCCGTCGTACGGCACCTGGTGGACGCCGTCGACCCCGATGTTCAGGCCAAGGCCCTCGCGGACGCCGTCGATCCGGACGAAGCACGGCAGCAGCTGATCATCGATGCGGTGCGCCCGGTGGCCGCCAACCCCGACCTGCGCGCGCGCATCCTCGAACTGCGCCGCGCCCACGAACGGCGGAACGACCAGTACCGGCTCATCGTGCTGTTCCTCGCCTACACCGGCGTCCGCTTCGGCGAGATGGCTGCGCTTCGGGTGCGCCGCATCGACTTCCTTCGCCGTCGGGCCATGATTGCCGAGTCGGTCACGCTGGTGGGAGCGAACCAGGTGTGGGGAACGCCCAAGGGTCACGAGAAGCGAGAGGTGCCGATCCCGCGCTTCCTCGTCGACCAGCTCGCCGAGCACGTGCGGGGCAAGGCACCCGACGACCTCGTCTTCGCCGGCGTGCGCGGTGGGGGAGCGCTGCGCAACCCGATCTTCCGTCACGCCGCCTTCGACCGCGCAGCCGATGCGATCGGCATACCTGGTCTGCATCCGCACGCGCTGCGCCACACCGCCGCCAGCTTGGCCATCGCCGCCGGTGCCGACATCAAGGTCGTCCAGAAGATGCTGGGGCACAAGCGGCCACGATGACGCTTGACCAGTACGGGCACCTCTTCGATGACCGCCTCGATGAGGTCGCCGATCGACTGGACGCGGCTGCGGACGCGTTCGTCGTACCAACGAGCCAGATTCTAGACAACGTCAGATCGCTGCCGACTTGACGCGCATAAACCGTCGTTCTCGCGGACCTGGCTCTGGCGCGAGGACGGCGCAGAACCGAATCGGCGCGAAGTTTGATGCGCGGGGCAGCGACCCCAGATAACGTGCGCATCGTGGCGATGAACTTTGAGGAACTTACCCTGACTACCCGCGCGTCGATGCTGGCCGCATTGGAAGCCGAAGATGCGAGTGAGCGGCCGTTCCGGTCCAAGCTGCTCACAGAGGAGGGGCACGACGCCTACCTGGTGCTAGTGCGCGAGGCACTGGACCGCGGAGACGAGGTGTCGTTCGGTGCGGCCCTGACGAAGCCGCGCTACTGGAAGGAGACCGACTCCGCGGGCAAGACCGTGGACATGCCGTCACGAGCCGTCGGCCTGGCCTTGACCGAGTTCAACACGTGGTACGTGGCCGGCTTGGCCGACATCTTGGTGTCGGAGAGTGAAACGCATTGCCAGGTGTATCGGGCAGCTGACCCGCTCTACACGCAGGGCGCCTGTTCGGTTCACGAGGAGAAGACGTACTCGCTGGAGGACGTGGTCAAAGGACATCGGATCGCGTACCACCCTCGCGACGGTGTCCGCGTGCGCGACGCGTTCACCATCCCGAGCGTCACAGGCTGCCACCACACCATCCGTCGCGTCCGCTCGTGAAGCGCCGGTCGTCGGTATGAGGGTCACGCCGTGACCGGCGGCGACGAGAGGGATGAGGCATATGCGAAAGCGCCGGATGTCACGTATTTGAGCGGCGCCCACCGGTCGCATGAGCCTCAGGAGACAGAGCCAATTCAGACGGGGACCCGAGTGATTGACCAGACGGACCACGTCGAGTGGCACGAAGAGGATGGGCGGACGACGCTTCGCACCACCCCCGCAGGTCGGCAGGAAGTTGTTGCGACTTTCGGTGCACAGTCACGGGAGCTGCGGCGGTTGCTGATTCAGCGGTTCTTCGCCGCGAACGGTCGGCCGATGCAACAGTCCATCAGCTTCGACAAGGCGGAGGCGCACCAGGTCATCCGTTTGCTGAAGGACATCGCCGCAGGCCAGCATGAGGACACACCTACAGCTGTCGTCGACGAGGCGCTGCTGGAAGCCCTTCGCCAGGACCAGTCAGCCCTGCAGAAGCTGTATGACAACGGTGGCAGGGAGAGGCTCGATGCGATCATCCGAGCGGACGTGTCGGCGCAGGACGTGGTCGCTGCGGCTGCACGCCGCGCCCAGGTCACCGAGTTTCGCAGGATGCTGGAGGACGACCCATACTTCGACAAGGCCGCCGCAGCGGCGGGCGGCCCCGAGCGGTTGTGGCAGCAGTTCTTCGAGAAGCACCACTGGCTGTTCGGCCTCGGGCTGTGCCACACGTTCCTGACCGCGTGGGACCCTTCGCGGCTTGAACAGGTCACGACTGGACAGTCGGTGTCGGGGCCGGGCAAGCGGACGGATGCCCTACTACGGACTACCGGGTTCGTCCGGTCGCTCGCTTTCGTGGAGATCAAAAATCACCGCGGGCTGCTGTTACAGAAGGACCCGAATCGCTCCGGCGTGTGGGCGCCGTCTCGTCCTCTGGTTGAGGCCGTCGCGCAGTTGCAGCGCACTGTCGATGAGGCGATGTACGACTTCGGGAAGAAGCTGGAAGAACTCGATGACGAGGGCAACGCGACCACGAGGTACGCGCACTTGGTCTACCCGCGTTCGTTCGTTGTTATCGGCTCTACAAAGCAGCTGACGGCGGGTACTCCCGGCACGGATAACGAGGCGAAATTCCGGTCGTTCGAGCTATATCGGGGCACGCTCGCCCACCCGGAAGTGATCACCTATGACGAGCTGCTGGCCCGTGCGGAGTACATCGTCGGGGACTGAGTGGCGGCCGGCACGCGACGTCCGTCGATGCACGTCGGCGGTTAGCAAGTCGGCCAGCTCGGCCAACACGCGCAGACGGCGATCGTGCGGCGGTCGGCGACTGCTCGTGCCCCGGGCGTTGCGGGTCAGTTGGAATCGAACGACCCCACTCGAGCGAGAAAACAAGCGCACAAGCTTGGTCCTGATGTGTACCCGATGTGTACCCGCGGGCCCAATCGTGATCATGGAACAAGTCCAGAAACAGCTACAGGCCCCATAAAATAGGACCTGTAGCGTGGTGCCCCCGGCAGGATTCGAACCTGCGCCACCGCCTCCGGAGGGCGGTGCTCTATCCCCTGAGCTACGGGGGCCGCAAACCGCCACAGCCTAGCAGCGAGCGACGGTCCAGGTGATGAGCGCGGGTGCTATCGACGCGCAGAGCGGGCCGCCGCACGAGTCGGTGAGGCCGAGTTCGGCCTGCACGGTCACCCCGCCGGCGAGGGCGTCGGCAATAGAGGCCGGGATCAGCGGTAGCCGCAGCTTGGCCCGGCGGAACATGGCGAACGTGCCGTCGTCGGCCACTTCGCCCCAGCTGAGATAGACGAACCGCTCGCCCGGACGGCCCTGCGCGAACGGTCCGCGATAGTCGCGGCTGCCGTCGGCGCGGTCGACGACCTCGATCGGAACGGTGAACACCGCCTCAGCCGCGTCGCCACGAACCCGATCGACGACCTCGCGCCGCCGTTGGACGCCGACGTGAACGTTGCGGTAGCCGACGCACTCGGCGCCGGGCAGGTGGTGCCCGACGATGCGGACGGTGCCGTTGGCCACGAACGGTCAGTCCGGCGCGGGCAGCGGCGATCCGCCGAGCTGGCGCAGTAGCTGCTCCATCTGGACGATCTCGTTGCTCTGGTTCTGCGCCATCTTCTGGGCGAGGTTACGCACGTAGGGCTCCTTGGCGTGCTCGGCCGCGTACTGCGCCATGGGCAGGCCGCCCTGGTGGTGGCGGATCATCAGCTGCAGGAAGAACACGTCGAGCGGCTTGCCGGTCAGACGCAGCAGCTTGTCGATCTCGGCCGGCGTGGCGATACCCGGCATGAGCCCGTCGGACTCGACGTGGCTGTGGCCGGCCATCCACGACATCACCGGCTGGCTCGAGACGCGCGTCAGGCCCCAGCCGTCCAGCCAGCCCTGCATCTGGCCGAGCTCGGTGTATTGGGAGGTCTCGATGTCGAAGGCCAGCAGCTCGATCGAGGAGTTGCTGGTGTGATCGCGGGTGTAGCCGGCCATCTGCACGGCCTGGGTGTGGTGGGTCGACATGTCGCGCGCGAACCCGGCGTCGACCGACCCGGATCCGATCGAGTTGCCCGACCCGCGGTCGGCGATCAGCCAGCCGACGGCCCCGGCGATTGCCAAGGCCCCGATCGCCACGACGCAGACGAGCACGACCCGGAGCGACCCGAACGTCGACGTGCCGGCGTCGGGAGCCTCGTCGTCGAGGCCGCTGGGCAGGTCGACCTCGGTGCTCATGATCCGGCTGGTGCCCAGAGCGGCTGGCCGAACGTGCTCGGACTGGTCTTGAACGACGGCTGCGAGCACGACGCGGCCGGCTCGGGAGTGGTCTTCGGGTTGAACTTCAGTGCGTCGATGAACTGCTGGACGCGCGGGTCGGACGCCTTGTCGACGAAGAGCTGATAGCCCCAGGCCTGCAACGAGATGTTCGTCTTCAGATCCGGGTAGGGGCTCATCGCCATCCGGTCCTGGCCGTTGACCAGCTTGGCCAGCGCGTCGACCTCGGACTTGGCCAGGCCGGGCTTGTAGGTGATCCACACGGCGCCGTGCTCGAGCATGTGCACGGCGTTCTCGTTGGCGATCGCCTTCGGGTAGACCGTGCCGCTGCAGTCGGCCCAGTACTGACTGTGGTTGCCGCCGGTCGGGGGCGAGGTGTCGTACTTGAGGACGCCCTGCACGTGGTTGTGATTGGGCTCGGTCTTGTAGGTGAGTCCCGAGATGGCCTTCGCGTCCGCGAGTTCGGGCCTCGACCAGGAATCGGTGCTGCCGGACGACTTGTTCCGGGTGACGGCGTACACGATGATCGCCGCCGCGAAGATCACCACCACGGTGGCGGTCGCGACCAGTCCCCAGGGCGTCTGCTTCTGGTTGACGATCGACTTGCCGGGTTTCTTCGCCGGCGGCCGCGCTCCGCCCGACTTGGGCTTGGTGGGCGGCGTCTTGCGCGACGCGGACGTGGTGGGCTTGCGCTGGGCCATGGGCCTGCCTTCGGGCACGATTAGACGGAAATCCGGCTCAGTGTAGGTTGCCGCCGTGTGAGCCGGCGCCGGGCCACCGGGCGGCCGGCAATTCGGGGCGCGCAGCCCACTAACATTCATCAGGTGAACCCCGCAGAACTCGCCGCAGCCGTCTCGGCGGCCGTCGCCGCGTGCCTCGACGCGGGGGACTTCGCCGGGACGCGTCCGGATGACGTCGTCATCGAGCGTCCGAAGAACCGCGACCACGGCGATTACGCCACCAACGTGGCCCTCCGGCTGGCCAAGGGCGCCGGACGCCCACCGCGCGAGATCGCCGAGGCGATCGCCGCCCGGCTACGCACCACCGATGGCATCGCGTCCGTCGACGTCGCCGGGCCGGGCTTCCTCAACATCACGCTGGCGGCCGGGACGCTCGGCCAGTTGGCGGAGGTGATCGTCGAGGCCGGCGAGGCCTACGGCAACGGCGCATTGCTCGACGGTCGGCGCATCAACCTCGAGTTCGTCTCGGCGAATCCCACCGGACCGGTGACCCTGGCCGGGGCTCGCTGGGCGGCGATCGGTGACTCGCTGGCCCGCGTCCTGACCGCGCAGGGGGCCACTGTCACCCGCGAGTACTACTTCAACGACCACGGCGTGCAGATCGACCGGTTCGCCCGCTCGCTTCTCGCTCGGGCGCACGGTGAGCCGACGCCGGACGACGGCTACCCCGGTGAGTACGTCGACGAGATCGCGGCGGCCATCGTCGCGAAGGTGCCGGGCGTGCTCGACCTGCCCCGCGACGACGCGCAGGAGGTGTTCCGCCGCGAGGGCGTCCCGATCATGTTCGACGAGGTCAAGACCTCGCTGGTCGCCTTCCGGGTCGATTTCGACGTGTACTTCCTGGAGAGCTCGCTGCACGAGTCGGGGGCGGTCGACAAGCTGGTGCAGCAGCTCAAGGAGATCGGCAAGATCTACTTCGCCGACGGTGCGTGGTGGCTGCGCTCGACCGAGTACGGCGACGACAAGGATCGAGTGGTCATCAAGAGCGACGGCCGGCCGGCCTATATCGCCGCCGATATCGCCTATGCCGCCGACAAGCGCGCCCGCGGCTTCGACCTGTGCATCTACCTGCTGGGCGCCGACCACCACGGCTACATCGGCCGGCTCAAGGCGGGCGCGGCGGCGCTCGGCGACGATCCGGACGCGTTCGAGGTGCTCATCGGGCAGATCGTGCGCCTGGTCAAGGACGGCCAGCCGGTGCGGATGGGCAAGCGCACCGGCAACGTGATCACCATGGAGGACCTGGTCGATGCGGTGGGCGTCGACGCCGCGCGGTATTCGCTCGAACGGGGCGCGATCGACTCGGCGCTCGACGTCGACGTGGACGTGCTCGTCAAGCGCACCAACGACAATCCCGTGTACTACGTCCAGTACGCACATGCTCGGTTGTCGTCGCTGCAGCGCAATGCCGCAGCACTCGGCATTACCCGGACGGCGGAGCCCGACCTGGCGCTGCTCACCCACGAACGTGAGGCCGACCTGCTGGGCGCGCTCGGCGAGTTCCCGCGCATCGTGGCGTCGGCCGCCGAGCTGCGGGCCCCGCACCGCATCCCGCACTACCTCGAGGGCCTCGCCGGCATCTACCACCGCTTCTACGACGCGTGCCGGGTGCTGCCGCAGGGCGACGAGCCGGCCACGCCCCTGACCGACGCCCGGCTGTGGCTGTGCGAAGCAACCCGCGTCGTCCTCGCCAACGGCCTGGCCCTGCTCGGCGTAACCGCGCCGGAGCGAATGTGAGCAGGTCGGCCCATCCCGCGGGGCCGCGCCACGGCGAGGTGCTGGCCGAGCACCTGCCGTCCTCACCGCCGGACGACCTCAACGTGCTGGCGCCCGCGATCTGGCCGTCGTCCGCGCGGCGCGTTGACGGCGAGTTGCAGCTCGGGGGCGCACCCGTGTCCGAGCTGGTCGCCACGCACGGCACGCCGGCGCTGTTCCTGGACGAGGCCGACCTGCGCGAGCGGGCCAGTGCGTACGCGACCGCATTCGAGGGTGGCGACGTGTTCTACGCGGGCAAGGCGTTCCTGTGCACCGCCGTCGCCCGATGGATTGCCGACGAGGGGCTGAACCTCGACGTCTGCACCGGCGGCGAGCTGGCAGTCGCGGTCGCGGCGCGGTTCCCGCCCGAGCGGCTCGCCATGCACGGCAACAACAAGTCGCGGCCCGAACTGCAGCGCGCGGTGGCAGCCGGCGTCGGGCGCATCATCGTCGACTCGTTCGCCGAGATCGACAGGCTGGCTGAGGTTGCTGCGGACGCCGGGGTGCGGCAGAAGGTGCTCGTCCGGGTCACGGTGGGGGTCGAGGCGCACACCCACGAGTTCATCGCCACCGCGCACGAGGACCAGAAGTTCGGGTTCTCGCTGTCCGGCGGGCAGGCCGAGCGGGCCGTCGCCGCCATCCTGGCGGCGCCATCCCTCGAGCTCGTCGGGCTGCACTCGCACATCGGCTCGCAGATCTTCGACACGGCCGGGTTCGAGATCGCGGCGCACCGGGTGGTCGAGCTGTCGGCGACGATTCGTGATCGGTTCGGCGTGGAGATCAGCGAGCTCAACCTCGGGGGTGGGCTCGGCATCGCCTACGTCACGGGCGATGATCCCGAGTCGTCGAAGGAGATCGCGCAGCGGCTGGCGGCGATCGTCGAGCGTGAGTGCGCAGCAGCGGGCCTGGCTGTCCCGCGACTGTCGGTTGAGCCCGGACGGGCCATCGTCGGACCGACGGCGATCACCGTGTACGAGGTGGGCACCGTCAAGGACGTCGTGCTCGACGGTGGCCATACCCGGGCGTATGTTTCCGTCGACGGCGGCATGAGCGACAACATCCGCACCGCCCTCTACGACGCGAGCTACACGTGCACGCTGGCCAACCGCGCCTCGGACGCGCCGGCCAAGCTGGCCCGGGTTGTGGGCCGGCACTGCGAGAGTGGCGACATCGTCGTCCGCGACACGTGGCTGCCCGCCGACGTCGCGCCCGGCGACCTGCTCGCCGTGGCGGCCACGGGGGCGTACTGCCGCAGCATGGCCAGCAACTACAACCACGTGCCGCGTCCGCCCGTCGTGGCCGTACGCGACGGTACGGCGACCGTGCTGGTGCGCCGCGAGACCGAGGATGACCTGCTCCGCCTCGACACCGGGATCGTGCCGTGAAGGTCGCGCTGCTCGGCTGCGGGGTCGTCGGCTCGCAGGTCGTCCGGCTGCTGCAGGAGCAGGCCGACGATCTGGCCGCCCGGGTCGGCGAGCCGCTCGAACTCGCCGGGGTCGCGGTACGCCGTCCGCAGCGGCACGCCGACATCCCGGCCGAGCTGCTCACCACCGATGCGGCCGCACTCGTCGAGCGCGACGACATCGACGTCGTGGTCGAGGTGATCGGCGGCATCGAGCCGGTGCGCTCACTGCTGCTGGACGCGCTGCGAAGCGGCAAGAGCGTGGTGAGCGCCAACAAGGCACTGCTCGCCGACCACGGTGCGGTTCTGCACGACGCGGCCGCGAGCGCCGGGGTCGACCTCTACTACGAGGCGGCGGTCGCCGGGGCCATACCGCTGCTGCGCCCGCTGCGCGAGTCGCTGGCCGGAGACCGCATCAACCGGGTCATCGGCATCGTCAACGGCACCACGAACTTCATCCTGTCGCGGATGGACGCCACCGGCTCCGGATTCGACGAGGCCCTCGCCGAGGCCACCGCGCTGGGCTACGCCGAGGCCGATCCGACCGCCGACGTGGACGGGTACGACGCGGCGGCCAAGGCGGCGATCCTCGCCGGGCTCGCGTTCCACACGCGCGTCACGGCGAGCGACGTCTACCGCGAGGGCATCGGCGAGGTCACCGCCGCCGACCTCGCCAGCGCCAAGGCGATGGGCTGCACGGTCAAGCTGCTGGCCATCTGCGAGCGGACCACCGGGCCGGGCGGCGACCCGGCCGTGGCCGCCCGGGTGCACCCGGCCATGATCCCGCGGGCCCACCCGCTGGCCGCCGTCGGCGACGCGTTCAACGCCGTGTTCATCGAGGCGGCCGCCGCCGGGTCGCTGATGTTCTACGGCCGCGGCGC
The DNA here is from genome assembly GCA_036502575.1 of Jatrophihabitantaceae bacterium. Lineage (GTDB taxonomy): Bacteria > Actinomycetota > Actinomycetes > Mycobacteriales > Jatrophihabitantaceae > DASXRA01. The sequence continues at coordinate 56,521 of DASXYL010000029.1, forward strand.
CGGGGGAGCGCCCACCGCCAGCGCCGTACTCGGCGACCTCGTCGCAGTGGCCCGCAACCGGGTCAGCGGCAGCCGGGGCACCGGCGAGAGCGCCTACGCCGACCTGCCGGTCCAGCCCATGGGCGACGTCACGACGCGGTACCACGTGGCCCTCGACGTCGCCGACCGCCCGGGCGTGCTGGCCGGCGTCGCCGGGGCGTTCGCCGAGCAGGACGTCAGCATCCAGACCGTCCGCCAGGAAGGGCGCGGCGACGCCGCGACCCTGGTCATCGTCACGCACAGTGCGGCCGATGCGGCGCTGGCCAAGACCGTCGATCGGCTCACCGGCATGGAGTTCATCCGCCGCGTCGCGAGCGTGATGCGCGTGGAAGGGATGCCCGGTGACTGAACCGAAGAGCGCCTGGCCCGGTGTGATCGAGGCGTACCGGTCGCGGTTGCCGGTCACCCACGCCACGCCCGTGATCACCCTGTTCGAGGGCGGCACCCCGCTGCTCCCGGCGCCCGGCCTCTCGCGAAGGACCAACTGCCAGGTCTATCTCAAGGTCGAGGGCGCCAACCCGACCGGCTCGTTCAAGGACCGCGGCATGACAGTGGCGATCTCCAAGGCGGCCGCCGACGGCGCCCAGGCGGTCATCTGCGCGTCCACCGGCAACACCTCGGCCAGCGCCGCTGCCTACGCGGTGCGCGCCGGCATGACCTGCGCGGTACTAGTCCCGCAGGGCAAGATCGCGCTCGGCAAGATGGCCCAGGCGCTCGTGCACGGAGCCAAGCTGCTGCAGGTCGACGGCAACTTCGACGACTGCCTCGAACTCGCCCGCAAGCTCGCCGTCGACTACCCGGTGGCGCTGGTCAATTCCGTCAATCCGGATCGGATCGCCGGCCAGAAGACGGCAGCGTTCGAGATCTGCGACTCGCTGGGACGGGCGCCCGACGTGCACTGCATGCCGGTCGGCAACGCCGGCAACATCACCGCTTATTGGAAGGGTTACCGCGAATACATGAACGACGGCATCGTGGCGAACGCGCCCCGGATGTTCGGCTTCCAGGCCGCCGGCGCCGCCCCGATCGTGCTCGGGGCGCCCGTGCTCTCACCCATGACGATCGCCACGGCGATCCGGATCGGCAATCCGGCGTCCTGGGCGAGTGCCGAGGCGGCGCGCGACGAGTCGCATGGTCTGATCGACGCCGTGACCGACAAGCAGATCCTCGAGTCCTACCGGCTGCTCGCCCGCACCGAGGCGGTGTTCGTCGAGCCGGCCTCGGCGGCGAGCGTCGCCGGTCTCCTGGCGACCGCTGCTGACGGCCGGCTTCCGGCCGGATCGACGGTGGTGTGCACGCTGACCGGTCACGGACTCAAGGACCCGGAGTGGGCCATTTCGGGTGCGCCCAAGCCGATCACCGTCCCGGTCGACGGCCACGCCGCCGCCGCACACCTCGGGCTGGCCTGACATGGCGAAACCCGCCTTCCGCGCCGGCACGATCCACGTGCGCGTGCCGGCGAGCAGCGCCAATCTCGGGCCGGGCTTCGACGCCGTGGGCCTGGCCCTCGCCCTGTACGACGACGTCGTGGCCCGCATCGGCGACGACGGCCTGGTGCTCGACGTGGCCGGCGAAGGCGCCGAGGACGTCGCCCGCGACGACTCGCATCTCGTCGTGCGGGCGATGCAGGCGGTGTTCGAGCAGTTCGGCGGCCAGCCCCGAGGCATCGAGCTGGTCTGCGCCAACCGCATCCCGCACGGCCGCGGACTCGGGTCCTCGGCGGCGGCGATCGCCGCCGGCGTCCTGATCGCGCGCGCCCTGGTGGTGGGCGGTGACAACACCCTGCCCGACGGCGAGGTGCTGGCAATGGCCGCCGAGATCGAGGGCCACCCGGACAACGTCGCGCCGTGCCTGCTCGGCGGGCTGACCGTCGCCTGGTCCGATGACGGGCGGGCCGACGCGGTGCGGCTCGATGTCGACCCGGCGATCTCGCCGGTGCTGCTGATCCCGCCGACCGGCGCCTTGACCGACGAGGCCCGCGGGCTGCTGCCCGAGCACGTCTCCCACGCCGACGCCACGTTCAACGCCTCCCGCTCGGCCCTGCTGGTGGCCGCCCTGACCGGTCATGGCGAGGCGCTGCTGGCCGCCACCGACGATCGGCTGCATCAACCGCATCGGGCCGAGGCGATGCACGAAAGTGCAGCTCTCGTCGCGAAGTTGCGCGCGGCGGGGCTGCCGGCGGTCATCTCCGGAGCCGGGCCGAGCGTGCTCGTGCTGGCCCGTGGTGCGGCCGAAGCCGACGCTTCCACCGCCCAGGCCCCGGACGGTTGGCGCGTCGAACAGGTGGCCGTTGCGCCCATTGGTGCACACCTGGTCCGGTGAAATCCGCTGCTGTGATCTGGCGCGACACGGAACAACCAGGGCACCCCCTATGTTGCCCATGGTGATGGGAGCGTCTACGCTCATCATCGTCAGTCGCGACGCAGCGACTTCGCCCGCCTCGAGGCAGCGGCGTTCGGCTCCGCCGTTTCATTGAGATTTTGGATCGAATTCATCTGCGTCGGTTCGCTGCTCATATGCATGCCGATTGACCAATCAAGAACATCCCGGCGTTCACGCCCGGGACGACCCGACCGGACCATGGCCGGGTCATGGCAGGCCCAGCGCCGTAATGACGCGCGCGGGCCACCTTCGGAAGGATCCGAGATCACTGTGACAGACACATCGGAGCAGACGCTGCTAGCCGTGAGTCCTGCATCCGACGGCGCAACCGCCCAGGGCACGAGCCCGGCGGAACAGGCGCCCTCGAGCGACTCTCCCAGCGTCGCCCCCACCAACGACTCCGCCCGCCCGGCCAAGCGCCGTGCCGGCTCGCTGTCGTCCATGCTGCTGCCCGAGTTGCAGCAGCTGGCCGGCAGCCTTGGCATTGCCACCACCAAGCTGAAAAAGAGCGAGCTCGTCGCCGCTATCCAGCAGGCGCGCTCCGGCTCGTCCACCCAGTCGGACCCCGCGGCGGCGGAGGTGTCGGCTCAGCCCACGCTCGTCGACTCACCCGCAACGGGTGACGGCGAGGCGGCGCCCAGCGGCCAGCGTCGGGAACGTCGTGGCGCCAGCCGCGCCGCCGGCAGCCCGTCCGCGGACGCATCGGCGAGCGACAACGCTGACAGCGCTGACGCCGCACCGGCCCGTACGCGCAATGAGCCGCGGGGGCAGAGCGACCAGCGCGGTCAGAACCAGGGTGGCGGTCAGAGCAACCAGAACCAGAACACCCAAGGTCAGAACGGCCAACGCCGGGCCAATAACCAGGACGGCCAAAACGACCGGCGCGGTCAAAATCAAGGCGGCGCTCAGAACAACCAGACCCAGAACAACCAGGACCAGAACGACCGCGACGACGACTTCGACGGCAACCGCCGCCGTGGGCGGCGCTACCGCGATCGTCGCGGCCGCACGCGCGAACGTGTGCCGGGTGGCGCACCGGGTAACACCGATGCCGAGCCGACCGTCACCGACGACGACGTCCTGCTGCCGGTCGCCGGCATCCTCGACGCCATCGAGGAGAAGAACACCTGGTTCATCCGTACCGGCGGCTACTTCGCCGGCTCGGACGACGTCTACGTCGCCAACTCCTTCGTGCGCCGCTTCGCGCTGCGTCGCGGCGACGCGGTCACCGGCGCGATCCGGCAGCCCCGCGAAGGCGAGCGGCGGGAGAAGTTCAACCCGCTCGTCCGTCTCGACACGGTCAACGGCCGCGATCCCGAGGAGTCGAAGAACCGCATCGACTTCAACAAGCTCACCCCGCTCTACCCGCAGGAGCGGCTGCGCCTCGAGACCGAGCCGCACATTCTCACCACGCGCGTCATCGACCTGGTCATGCCGATCGGCAAGGGCCAGCGGGCCCTGATCGTCTCGCCGCCCAAGGCCGGTAAGACCATGGTGTTGCAGGCCATCGCCAACGCGATCGCGACCAACAACCCTGAGGTCCACCTCATGGTGGTGCTCGTCGACGAGCGCCCGGAAGAGGTCACCGACATGCAGCGCTCGGTGAAGGGTGAGGTCATCGCCTCCACCTTCGACCGGCGCCCGCAGGATCACACGATGATCGCTGAGCTGGCCACCGAGCGGGCCAAGCGCCTGGTCGAGATGGGCCACGACGTCGTCGTGCTGCTCGACTCGATCACCCGCCTGGGCCGGGCCTACAACCTGGCCGCCCCGGCCAGTGGCCGCATCCTCTCCGGTGGTGTCGACTCGACCGCGCTCTACCCGCCAAAGCGTTTCCTGGGCGCGGCCCGCAACATCGAGAACGGCGGCTCGCTGACGATCATCGCCACGGCGCTGGTCGAGACCGGTTCGGCCGGCGACACGGTCATCTACGAGGAGTTCAAGGGCACCGGTAACGCCGAGCTGAAGCTGGACCGCAAGATCGCCGACAAGCGCGTCTTCCCGGCCGTCGACGTCGACCAGTCCTCGACCCGCAAGGAAGAGCTGCTGCTCTCCCCGGACGAGCTGGCCGTCACGATCAAGCTGCGCCGGGTGCTGCACGCGCTCGAGCAGCAGCAGGCCATCGATCTGCTGCTGGACCGGCTGAAGAAGTCGCGCACCAACGTCGAGTTCCTCATGCAGATCGCGAAGACGACGCCCGGCGCCGAGTAACCAGGATTGTGGTCGATTAGCCCGCCGGGTGCGGGCTAATCGACCACGATCGGTAGCGTCAGCGGTAGGGCTCGCCGTAGGCGTCGACCCGGCGGGCCATGTCGCCTAGTTGGGCCTGCACGCGTACCTTGCCGGTCGGCTTGGTCGGCATCACCAGGGACTGCGGCACGTCCAGGTAGCGGCCGTCGCGGCAGGTGATGCGTAGCGTCACCGAGTCGAATGCCCGGTACACCACGGCGACGTTGTCGAACTCGTCCCAGTCGACCGATCGCTCACGCAACAGGCGGCGCACCCCGATGCCGTCCTCGTCGACCACGAGGTACATCCGAGTGGCCAGGATCCCCATGACGACACCAGCCAGGCCGAAGCCGATCGTCAGCACGCGGATCGCCACCGACGGGTGCGCGTAGAGATTCGCCGCGGCGCACCCCGCCGCGAGTAGGAAGAGCAGCGCCGGCTGCCAAGGCGGGACTCGCCAGGTCAGTGGTGCGGGCGCCGAACCGGTCACCCGACGCAGCGTACGACGCGGGGATCGGACGCCGTTGTGGCCCAATAGTCGGGTGTGCGAGGAACCGCGCGCAGACAATACCGACCGGGCGTTTCGCCCCAGGCCGGCTTAGGTAACGGTTAGGTATCGCGCCGATCAGAGGTTCTTCCCGGACGGGCCTGCGAATGCCATGGTGCTTGCCTATGTAAGCGGTATCAGCCGCTCTCGGTCCAGAGTTGGAAGAAGGGCATCCGGATGCAATACCGCAGACTCATGGTCGTCGCCGTCGCGGTCCTGACGACCGTCGCACTCGCCACCAGCTGTAGCTCGAGCAAGAAGAAGAGCGGGAGCGGCGGCGGCGCCGGTGACCGCGGCCCGATCAACATGGTGCAGGGCAAGGACACGAGCGGCATCCTGCCGGGGCTCGCGGCCCTGTGGAACAAGGACCATCCGAACGAGAAGGTCAACATGATCCAGCAGACGGATCAGGCCGACCAGCAGCACGACGACCTGGTGCAGCACTTCCAGGCCAAGGATCCCAGCTACGACGTGGTCTCGGTCGACGTCATCTGGACGGCCGAGTTCGCGGCCAAGCAGTACCTCGTGCCGCTCAAGGGTGACTTCGGCATAGATACCAGCCAGCTGCTCGGCGGCCCGGTCAAGTCCGCGACCTACAACGGCACCCTGTACGCGGCGCCCGAGACGTCCGACGGTGGGCTGCTCTACTACCGCAAGGACCTCGTGCCGACAGCGCCCACGACGTGGGCCGAGCTCACCGCCGACTGCGCGAAGAAGACCGCAGGCATGGCCTGCTACTCCGGCCAGTTCTCCAAGTACGAGGGTCTGACCTGCAACGCGGCCGAGGCGATCTACGGCGCCGGCGGCAACATCGTGAAGGCCGACGGCAAGACGCCCGACGTCGACACGCCGCAGGCGAAGCAGGGTCTGGACTTCCTGGTCAACGGCTTCAAGCAGGGCTACATCGCCAAGGAGGCGATCACCTACCAGGAAGAGGAAAGCCGCAACGCGTTCCAGAGCGGCAAGGCGATGTTCCTGCGGAACTGGCCGTACGTGTACAACCACCTCGCGCAGGACGCCGACTCGAAGGTCAAGGGCAAGTTCGGCGTGGCGCCGTTGCCGGGACTCAATGGCCCGGGAACCTCGACGCTCGGCGGACACAACTTCGCCATCAGCCAGTACTCGAAGCACAAGGGCACGGCGCTGGACTTCCTGAAATTCATCATCAGCCAGCCCGCCCAGAACCTGCTGCTCAACGTCGGTTCGCTCGCGCCCTCGCTCAAGTCGTCGTATTCCGACCCGGCGCTGATCGCCAAGTTCGGGTACCTGCCGACGCTTGAGAAGGCGATCGACTCGGCGATCCCGCGTCCGGTCACACCGTTCTATCCGGCCGTCACCCAGTCGATCGAGACGAACGTGTACCAGGCCCTACAAGGCAGCCTCTCGGTCGATGCTGCACTGAAGAACATCCAATCCGGCATTACGCAAGCCGCGAAGGGCTGAGCGCTCGAACGGGGGGTGGGCAGGTCGCCGGTCGGCTTGCCCACCCCGCCGTCACCCCGACCCGTCCTTGACTGGAGGGCCCGATGACTGCAGCTACCGGTCAGGTCGCCGAGGAGCACGGCCCCACCGATCCGGGCACCACGCGCCGCGACCGGGCGCGACGACGGGCGCGCGCCACCCGCGGTGACTCTCGGCTGGCGTTCAGGCTGATCCTGCCGACGATCGTCCTGCTCGGGTTGGTGATCGGATACCCGGTGATCTACGCGATCGTCCAGTCGCTCAAGCTCGACAAGGCCGACGCGGGAATCAATGCGAGCGGTTTCTTCGAGTCCGGCGGCAAGTTCGTCGGCGGCAAGTACTACTCATATTGGCTGCACTGCGGCAGTAAGTGCCCGAACGGGACGACCGGGCACGAGTTCTGGCCAGCCGTCTCGACGACGGTGATCTTCACCGTCATCACGCTGTTCTTCGAGATAATTCTCGGAACGATCATGGCCCTGGTCATGAACCGAGCCTTCCGGGGACGCTCGCTGGTGCGCGCGGCGATCCTCGTGCCCTGGGCCATCCCCACGGCCGTCACCGCGCTGATGTGGAAGTACATGTTCCAGCCGCACGGCGTCATCAACGCAGTGTTCGGCACCCACATCATCTGGACCGGCAGCGAGTGGCCGGCGAGATGGGCGGTGATCGTCGCCGACATCTGGAAGACGACGCCGTTCATCGCGTTGCTCATGCTCGCCGGGTTGCAGGTGATCCCCGACGAGCTCTACGAATCGGCGAGGGTCGACGGTGCCTCGGCCTGGCAGCGTTTCTCCAGCATCACGCTGCCGCTCGTCAAGCCGGCTTTGATGGTCGCGGCGCTGTTCCGAATCCTGGACGTGCTGCGCATCTTCGACTCGCCCTACCTGCTCACCGGTGGCGGCAACAACACGACCACGCTCTCCATCCTCGCGGTGGAGGAGTTGCGGTCGAGTCCGAACTCCGCGGCCGCTCTCTCGACGATCACGTTCCTGTTCATCTTCGCGGTGGCGTTCATCCTGGTCCGGGTTTTCAGCATGAACGTCGTACAGACCCAGGCGAGGACGGTGAAGGCATGACCGCCGTAGCCACCGAGGCCCAACCGGCCCGGCCGCAGCGCGCCACCCCGATCCGCCGGCGCCGGAAGTTCGATGCCCGCGCGCTCGGTCGCGGGCTGGGCATCGTGCTGATCGTCCTGTGGTGTCTGGCCCCGTTCTACTGGATGATCGTCGCGTCCCTGCGCCAGGTCGACTTCACGTTCGACTCGACGCCGTACCCGAAGCACGTGACGTTCGACAACTTCCGGGCGATCTTCAAGGGCGGCAACCATTTCGGCCGGGCCTTGCTCAACACCATCATCATCGGGTCCGTCGTCACCGCGGTGGCGATGATCATCGGTGTTTTCGCGGCGTATGCCATCGCCCGGCTGCACTTCCGGGGCAAGTTCGCCGTGCTGGGCCTGATCCTGGCCGCGAGCATGTTCCCGGGCGTCGCCTTGGTGACGCCGTTGTTCCAGCTCTTCACCAACCTCGGCTGGCTCGGCACCTACCAGGCGCTGATCATCCCCAACCTGTCGTTCGCGCTGCCCTTGTGCGTCTACGTGCTCGCGAGCTTCTTCAGCCAGATGCCGTGGGAGCTCGAGCAGGCGGCCAAGGTCGACGGCGCCTCGCCCGGGCAGGCGTTCCGGTTGGTGATCCTGCCGATCGCGGCGCCGGGGCTGTTCACCGCAGCCATCCTGGTCTTCCTGTCGGTGTGGAACGAGTTTCTGCTCGCCAGCCAGCTCTCGAACAACAATCCGAACGTCGCGCCGGTCACTGTCGCAATCGCCAGCTTCACCGGCTCGGACCCGAAGGTCGTGCCGTTCACCTCGATCATGGCCGCCGGTGTCGTCGTCACGATCCCGCTGGTCATCGTGGTGCTGCTGTTCCAGCGGCGGATCGTGTCCGGATTGACGGCGGGCGGCGTCAAGGGCTGAGTCAGTTGATCGGCGCCACGCCCCGCAAACGCTTGCGGCTGTGTGCGTCCGGCCGATAGCGTCCAGTGAGGTGGCTCACAGCGCCGACGAACGGCAACCGGTGCCACCGCAGGGTCCAGATCCTGCGCACGTCGGACCGGGTTCGGTGCGAGGAGGCGCTAGTGAAGACATTTGTTCGCCGTGTCGCCGCGGCGGCGTCGGCGACGATCCTGGTCGCGGCGGCGCTGACCGCCTGCGGGGGAGGGAGCAGCGGCGGCCGGGCCACGCTGAACTTCTACAACTTCCCCGACAACTCCGGGGCGGTCCAGCAGGCGGCCGACACCTGTTCTGCCCAGAGCGGCGGCCGGTACAAGATCAAGTACAACAAGCTGCCCAGCGGCGCAGACGGTCAGCGCCAGCAGATGGTCCGGCGCCTCGCGGCCAAGGACAAGTCCATGGACATCCTTGGCCTGGACGTCACCTGGGAGGCCGAGTTCGCCGAGGCCGGCTGGATTCGCGAGTGGACCGGCGACAACAAGGCCAAGGCCGAGAACGGAACGCTCAAGGCGCCGCTGCAGACCGCGACGTGGAAGGACAAGCTCTACGCCGTCCCGTACAACAGCAACACCCAGCTGTTGTGGTATCGCTCGGATCTCGTGCCGACCCCGCCGAAGACGTGGGACGAGATGATCAACATGGCGATCCAGCTGGCCAAGGAGGGCAAGCCACACCTGATCGAGATCCAGGGCGCCCAGTACGAGGGCGTCGTCGTGTGGTTCAACTCCCTGATCGCCAGTGCCGGCGGCAGCGTGCTCACCCCGGATGCCAAGAAGGCGTCCATGGGTCAACCGGCTATCGATGCGTTGACCGTCATGCAGAAGCTCGCGCACTCGCCGGCCGCCGATCCGTCGCTGTCGGTGCAGATGGAGGACGCGAACCGGCTGGCCATGGAGAGCGGCACGGCGGCCTTCGAGCTCAACTACCCGTTCGTGTATCCATCGATGAAGGCGAACAAGCCCGACCTGTTCAAGAACTTCAAGTGGGCGCAGTACCCGTCGGTCAAGGCGGGCGAGCCGAGCCACGTCACGATCGGCGGCATCGACCTCGCGATCAGCAAGTACTCCAAGCATCCGGACCTGGCGTTCGAGGCGGCCCTGTGCCTGCGCAATCGTGACAACCAGAAGATCGCGGCGACCAAGGGCGGCCTGCCGCCGACCCTCGCCGATCTCTACAACGACGAGTCGTTGCAGGCCGATTACCCGTTCCGCAAGGACATCCTGACCGCTCTCGAGAACGCCAGCGTGCGACCGCAGACACCGGCGTACCAGAACGTATCGATCGTCATCTCGCACGCGGTGTCGCCGCCGACGTCGATCAAGCCCGATAAGACCGAACACAAGATAACCAGCCAGCTCAAGGACGCTCTCGTCTCCAAGGGGCTGATCCCGTGACCGTCGACACCGAGCCCGTCGTCACCTCCGCCGCATCGCCGAGACGAGGCCGCCGGCGCAAGCAGATCTCCGAGGGCGCGAAGGCCGAGCGCCGGCTGGGTTGGCTGCTGTGCGCACCCGCGGTAATCGTGATGATCGCCGTGACCGCCTACCCGATCGGTTACGCGATCTACCTCTCCCTCGAGCGCTACGACCTGCGTTTCCCGAGCCAGGCCAAGTTCATCGGGCTGAGCAACTACGGCGCGGTGCTCAGCTCGCCGTACTGGTGGCACGCGCTGTGGGTCACGCTGATCATCACCGCCATCTCGGTGGGCATCGAACTGGTTCTGGGCATGGTGCTCGCGTTGCTCATGCACCGCACGCTGTTCGGTCGGGGCACGGTGCGCACCGCGATCCTGGTGCCGTACGGCATCGTCACGGTGGTCGCCGCGTTCAGTTGGCAGTACGCCTGGACGCCCAGCACCGGCTACCTGTCCGCGATGTTCGGTAACGGCGCGCCGCTGACGCACACCGTTCAGGCGATCGCGATCGTCATCCTGGCCGAGGTGTGGAAGACGACTCCGTTCATGGCGCTGCTGCTCATGGCCGGGCTCGCATTGGTGCCCGAGGATCTGCAGAAGGCGGCCAAGGTCGACGGTGCCACCGCCTGGCAGCGGTTCGTCCGCGTCACGCTGCCACTGATGAAACCGGCCATCCTGGTGGCCCTGCTGTTCCGAACACTGGACGCGTTCCGGATCTTCGACAACATCTTCGTGCTGACCGCGGGCAACAACAACACCGGGTCGGTGTCGATCCTCGGCTACGACAACCTGTTCACCGCACTGAACCTGGGCATCGGGTCCGCGATCTCGATCCTGATCTTCCTCTGCGTCGCGATTATCGCGTTCCTGTTCATCAAGGGCTTCGGGGCGGCTGCCCCGGGCGCGGACAAGTGAGGCGCTGATGGCCACCACTGCTCGTCAGAAGGCCGGCTGGGGCGCCGCGAACACCGTCGCGGTGTTCCTGGCGATCGTCCCGGTGCTGTGGATCGTGTCGCTGTCGTTCAAGGATCCCGCGACGATCACCGACGCGAGCTTCTGGCCGAAGAAGTGGACGTGGGAGAACTACCGCGGCATCTTCAAGACCTCGGAGTTCACCCGGGCGCTGATCAACTCCATCGGCATCGCGCTCATCTCGACGCTGATCGCCGTCGTCCTCGCCTCGATGGCGGCCTACGCAGTGGCGCGGCTGGCCTTCCCGGGTAAGGGCCTGCTGATCGGGATGTCGCTGCTGATCGCGATGTTCCCGGCGATCTCGCTGGTCACCCCGCTGTTCAACATCGAGCGGGTGCTCGGGCTGTTCGACACGTGGCCGGCACTGATCATCCCGTACGTGGCCTTCGGCTTACCGCTGGGTATTTATACGCTCTCGGCGTTCTTCCGCGAAATCCCGTGGGAGCTGGAGAAGGCCGCCAAGATGGACGGTGCGACACCGTTCCAGGCCTTCACCAGGGTCATCGCGCCGCTCGCCGCGCCGGGCATGTTCACCACCGCCATCTTGGTGTTCATCTTCTGCTGGAACGACTTCCTGTTCGCGATCTCGCTCACGTCGACCACCAACGCGCGCACCGTGCCGGCCGCGATCGGATTCTTCACCGGCAGTTCGCAGTTCACCGCGCCGACGGGTTCGATCGCGGCGGCGGCAGTCGTCATCACCATCCCGATCATCTTGTTCGTGCTGTTCTTCCAGCGCCGCATCGTCGCCGGGCTGACGTCCGGTGCCGTGAAGGGATAACGGAAATGGCAGAGATCGTTCTGGACGAGGTCACCAAGCGTTACCCCGATGGCGCGCTCGCCGTCGACAAGATCAGCCTCGATATCGCCGACGGCGAGTTCGTGATCCTGGTCGGTCCCTCCGGCTGCGGGAAGTCGACGACGTTGAACATGATCGCGGGCCTCGAGGACATCAGCGAGGGTGAGCTACGCATCGGCGGCAAGGTCGTCAACAACATGGCGCCCAAGGACCGCGACATCGCGATGGTTTTCCAGAGTTACGCGCTCTACCCGCACATGACGGTGCGCGAGAACATGGCGTTCGCGCTCAAGCTGGCCAAGACGCCGAAGGAGATCATCGACCAGAAGGTGGGCGAGGCCGCGCGAGTGCTCGAACTGGAGCCGCACCTCGATCGCAAACCGGCCAACCTGTCCGGCGGGCAGCGCCAGCGCGTGGCGATGGGACGGGCGATCGTGCGCGACCCGGCCGCGTTCCTCATGGACGAGCCGCTGTCGAATCTGGACGCGAAGCTGCGGGTGCAGATGCGCACGCAGGTCTCGCGACTGCAAAAGCGCCTCGGCACGACCACGGTGTACGTCACGCACGACCAGACCGAGGCGATGACCCTCGGCGACCGGGTCGCCGTGATGCGCAGCGGCTTGCTGCAGCAGGTCGGCAGCCCGCAGGAGCTCTACGAGCGGCCGGGAAACCTGTTCGTCGCCGGGTTCATCGGCTCGCCGTCGATGAACTTCCTGCCGGCGACGATCGAGGAGGGCAAGCTGCGTACCCGGTTGGCCGACCTCCCGCTGACCGATCAGCTGCGCCGCGTCGTGGGCGGAGCGACCGGACGCGACGTGATCATCGGCATCCGGCCGGAGAGCTTCGAGGACGCCTCGCTCGTCACCCCCGAGAACCGCCCGCACGGAGTCACGTTCCACGCGGCGATCGACGTCGTCGAGTCGATGGGCTCGGACGTGTTCGTCTACTTCACGCTCGAGGGCAAGCAGGACGTGTCCAGCGCCGAGCTCGAGGAACTGGCCCGGGACTCGGGGATGGCCGACGTCGGCGCGAGTGCCGATCAGGTGGTCGCCCGGCTGGATGCCGCGACCCGGGTGCGCGAGGGGGACAACGCCGAGCTGTGGGCCGACACTCGGAAGATCCACGTGTTCGATCCGGCGAACGGCAGCAACCTGACCCTGGCCAACCCTGACCCCGCTGCGGCCGGCTCCCTCACTGAGTCCTAGTATCCCGGGCGGCTTTTAACCGGGCGATGATCTCGTCGCTCCACTCGTGCGTGCGGAGCAGGCGGTAGCGTTCCGAGGCGACGCGCAGGTACGCCTCGGCCTCGGTGCGCCCGGAACCGACCAGGTCCGCCTCGTGCAGCATGCGGACCACCGGCGTGTACTCCTCGGCGTACCAGCGGCGGGCGACTTCGTTGCGGTCGAGGAAGCGGTGCTCGTGCTGCATGCACCGGAATCCCCACGCCTCGACGGTCTGGCCCAGCAGGGCGTACGACCACGGATCGGTAACTGTGATCGACTGTTCGGCCTGGGCGGGAAGCGGTACCCGCGTCTGGAACTCGCGCTCGTAGCTCTTGACGATCAGGTCGCCGCGATGGCGAATCCCCTTCGCCGGCACAGTCGTCAGCACCCCGGTGACGTAGGCGTCAATGGTCTTCTGCCCGGTCGCGATGGCGATCGACACCCGGTGGTGGCCGTCTCGGACGAAGTACAGTTCGCCGACCTGGTACACGTCGATGGGCGGGATCGCTTCGCCGCGCCGTTGCGCCAGCGCCAGCCGTTCCCACCGTTCGCGCACCCGGCTCGACGTCGGCCGAAAGCGTCGATCGAAGTCTCGCTGCGAATCGACGGTACCCACCACCCGGTCGAGCGGGATGGTCTGCAGCCCGAGCGAGCGTTCACCGCGCAGGCCCAACGCCGCGACGACGTCGTCGAACGGGAGGATGAGGTTGACGTCGTCCGGCTCGCGGCGCAGCCGGGTGACGAGCTTGGCCAGCACCTGACGGCGTCGCGCCCGGAGGAAGTCGTTCTCGACGTCGGCGCGAGGGAAGCCGGTATCGCTAGGCATGACGGCTAGGGCGGACGTCCGGCACCGGTTCACCCGGCGCGAAGTCGAACAGGTGGCGCCCGACCACGTTGCGCACGACGGTTGCGTCGAGGTGGAGGTCGGGCGTGGCGGCGCCGTAGGGGTGGACGTGACCGTGCAGAAGCAGTGCGGGTTGCAGCCGCTGGACGAGTGGCCGCAGCGTGGTGAATCCCCAGTGCGGAGCGTCGTCTCCGTCGCCGACCCCGCGTGGGGGCGCATGCGTCAGCAACACGTCGACCCGGCGGCCGTCGCGGAGCCGACGCCATCGGGCCCGGCGGCGCAGCGTTGCGGCGCGGCGGGCCTGCTGCCGATCGCTGTACTGGTTCGGCCCGTCGTTGTAGCGCCGGCACCCGCCCAGCCCGGCGATGCGCAGCCCGGCGACGTCGACCACCCGGCCGTCCGCGTTGATGGCGCCGGGCGGCCACGGCGGCTTGGCCGGCATCCCGGCCCGCAGGATCAGCCCGTTCCGGGCCGAGCGGTACCCCGACAGGTCGGGATCGTGGTTGCCGGGAACGAACACGAGCGGAACATCGAGCGCGCTCATCAGATATTCGAGGTAGTCGAAGGGCAGATCGCCGCAGGCGAGGATGAGCTCCGTCCCGTGCGCCGCGCCCGCATCGGCGCGCAGCGCTTCGTCGACCTCGTCGGAGACGGCGAGCACGCGGACCATCGCTCGATTCTGCGCCGGTCGGGGACGTGCCGTCGAGTGGGCGCCCTAGGAAGTGACCGGGCGACGGACGTCGAGGCCGCGTTCCCGCAGAGCCGCCTCGACCCGGTAGATCTCGGTCAGCGGGACCCGGTCGGAACCGATCGCGCGCGGCGCGGCGACCCCCAGGCGCTGGCAGGCGGTGCACAGGACATCGACATATGCGCCCCGCAGGGCTCGGATGCGCAGTCCTTTGCCGGGCGCGGGCGGCTGGTTCTCCGCCGCGTCCAGCTGACTGTGCAGGCGGCGCAGGTCCGCGCCGAGCGCCTCGATCGGCTGGATCTGCACCGACGCTCGGCGGCGGCGTTCGGAGTACCACCTGGTCAGCCGGGCGCCGACGAGCACGGCGCCACCCAGCGCCGTCGGGAGCAGCAGCGCGACCACCAGCGCGAGCGGGGTACCCACGGGTTCAGTGTCGACCCGCAGCCGTCCAACCTCAAGGCGGGCCGGGGAATGTTCCCGCGACCCGGGGCGTTTCGCCGTCGTTTTGGTATGCCGGGCACTGCCCTGGCAGACTGGACGCCAGTTACCCGGCTCCGGTTCACCCCGAACAGGGGACCCGGCGCCATCTTCGAAGGGACCTATGCAGTGAAGACTGGAGTCCACCCGGACTACGTGGTCACCGAGGTGACGTGCTCGTGCGGCAACACGTTCACCACTCGGAGCACCTCCAAGTCCGGCAGCCTGCACGCTGACGTGTGCTCGGCCTGCCACCCGTTCTACACGGGCAAGCAGAAGATCCTCGATGTCGGCGGCCGCGTCGACAAGTTCGAGAAGCGGTTCGGCAAGCGCGTGCGCTCCGGATCGTCTGACTCGAACTCCTAGCTACCCAAACGGCGCCCGCCGTCCTTGCCCAGGTGGCAAGGCGGCGGGCGCCGTTCTCTGTCGCCGGGGCACATCGTGCAACTTTGGCACTCGTCGGACGGGTCGACGTTGCACAATCGAGAAGGAGTTCTCATGGCTCAGCAGGGCAGGCTCCCCGAGCTGCTGGATGAGTACGCCGAGGTCGAGACGGCGCTGTCGGATCCGGCGGTGCATTCCGACCAGACGAGGGCGCGCACGCTCGGGCGACGGTTCGCCGAGCTGGCCCCGATCCGGGCGGCAGCGTCCGAGCTCGAAGCGGCCCGCGGCGATCTGGCCGCCGCCCAGGAACTGGTCTCCGAAGACACCGCCTTCGCGGCCGAGGCCGACCAGGCCGCCGGTCGTATCACCGAGCTGGAACAGCGGCTGCGCGAGCTGTTGCTGCCGAAGGATCCCAACGACAGCAAGGACGTCATCCTCGAGATCAAGGCGGGCGAGGGCGGCGACGAGTCGGCGCTGTTCGCCGGCGACCTGCTCCGCATGTACCTGCGCTACGCCGAACGCCGCGGGTGGACCACCGAGCCCCTCGCGGAGGAGCCGACCGATCTGGGCGGCATCAAGTCGGCCACCGTCGCCGTCCGCGCCCGCAAGGCGGACGATCCGGTGTGGAGCCGACTGAAGTACGAGGGCGGCGTGCACCGCGTTCAGCGCGTGCCGGTCACCGAGTCGCAGGGGCGCGTCCATACCTCGGCCGCGGGCGTGCACGTCTTGCCCGAGGCTGACGAGGTCGACGTCGAGATCGACCCGAACGACCTGCGTATCGACGTGTTCCGATCGTCCGGGCCGGGCGGGCAGAGCGTCAACACCACCGATTCGGCCGTGCGGATCACACACATACCCACCGGTACGGTCGTGTCGATGCAGAACGAGAAGAGCCAGCTGCAGAACCGCGAGGCGGGCATGCGCGTGTTGCGAGCTCGGCTGCTCGCCGCCGCCCAGGAGGAGGCGGACTCCGCGGCCGCCGACGCCCGTCGCTCGCAGGTGCGCACCGTCGACCGTTCCGAGCGCGTCCGCACCTACAACTTCCCGGAGAACCGCATCAGCGACCACCGGGTCGGCTTCAAGGCGTACAACCTCGACCAGGTGATCGACGGCGCGCTCGACGACGTCATCGATGCGCTGGCTCAGGCCGATGTCGAGGCGCTCCTGGCCGGCACCGGCGAGAGGTGACCTCGCTGCGGTCCCTCCTCGACGACGCGACGCGCCGGCTGACGGCGGCCGGCGTCGGATCGCCGCGGGTGGACGCGGAGCTGCTGCTCGCGCACTGCCTCGGCGTCGAGCGATCCCGGCTGGCCACGATGGACGATGTCGACCCGGTGACGGCACAGGCCTTCGCGGCGGCCGTGGGCCGGCGCGCTGCCCGCGAGCCGCTGCAACACATCGTCGGGCGGGCCGCGTTCCGCTACCTGGACCTCGCGGTCGGTCCCGGGGCGTTCGTGCCCCGTCCGGAGACCGAGCTGCTCGTCGACGCGATCCGGCCCGGGCTCGGGCTCGACGAGGCGCCGATCGTGGTCGACCTGTGTGCCGGCACGGGTGCACTGGCGTTGGCGATCGCGCAGGAGGTGCCCGGGGCCCGCGTCTACGCCGTCGAGCGGTCGGCCGCGGCGCTGGTCTGGCTGCGCCGCAACACGGCCGGCACGGACGTCACGGTCGTGGAAGGAGACGTCGCCGACGCCGGCCTGCTGCCCGACCTGCGTGGCCGGGTGGACGCCGTGGTCAGCAACCCGCCGTACGTCCCGGCCGGCACCCCCGTCGAACCGGAAGTCCGCTCCGACCCCGACGAGGCCGTCTTCGCCGGTGCCGATGGGCTGGGCGTCATCCCGAACGTGCTCGCCCGCGCCCAGGCGTTGCTACGGCCCGGGGGAGTGCTGGCCGTCGAGCACGACGACACCCACGGCGAGGCGGTACCGGCCCTTCTGGGCGAGGGGTGGCGAGACATCGCCGATCATCACGACCTGGCCGGACGTCCCCGCTACGCGACCGCCGTCCGCGCTGCGGCACCATGAGAGCGTGACGCTGCTCTACGACTGTGCTGATCGGGACATCCGGGCCGACGCGATCGACACCGCGGCCCGGGCCGTGCAGTCCGGTCAACTCGTGGTGCTGCCCACCGACACCGTCTACGGAATCGGCGCGGATGCGTTCGACGCCACGGCCGTCGCCGACCTGCTGGTCGCCAAGGGCCGCGGTCGCGACATGCCGGTGCCGGTGTTGGTCGGATCCTGGGACACGATCGAGGGCCTGGTCAGCTACGTGCCGGCGCAGCTGCGCTCGCTCATCGAGGCGTTCTGGCCCGGCGGGCTGACTCTGGTCGTCGAGCACGCGCCGTCCCTGGCCTGGGATCTCGGCGATTCGCGGGGCACGGTGGCGGTGCGGATGCCGCTGCATCCGGTGGCCCTCGAGCTGCTCGACCGCACCGGGCCGATGGCCGTGACCAGCGCGAACCGCACCGGGCAACCCCCGGCGCTCACCGCCGAGCAGGCGCAGGAGCAGCTGGGCGACAGCGCTCAGGTCTACCTCGACGGTGGCCCGGCCACCGTCGGCGTCGCTTCGACCATCGTGGACGTGACCACCGAGACCCCGCGGGTGCTGCGCGAGGGTGCGGTGAGCCTGGATGATCTGCGCAAGGTCGTCCACTCCGTCGTCGGCTAACCTTGCGCTGCCATCCGCCTAGCCCGTGAGGAACGGTGCACCCAAGCCTCGAGTACGCGCTGATCGGCTGCATCGCTGCCGCCGGCAGTTACTTGCTCACCCCGGCGGCGCGGCGCATCGCGATCTGGTGGGGTGCGGTCGCCAAGCCGCGGGATCGGGACGTGCACGCGGTAGCTACGCCCCGACTGGGCGGTTTGGCGCTGTTCGCCGGATTCGCGATGGCGATCCTCGTCGCCCACAAGCTGCCGACGTTGGGCGCCACCTTCGGCAACTGGGACATCGACTGGGTGCTGGTATCCGGCGCCATGATCTGCGCCCTCGGCGTCCTGGACGACAAGTACGAGCTCGACTCGATCACCAAGCTCGCCGGGCAGGTCGCCGCCACCGGCGTGATGGTGACCAAGGGCGGCGTGCAGATGACCGCGGTCTACCTGCCGATCGGTCACACCGGCACGGTGTCACTCGGCCGCGACATCGGCATCCCGGTCACGATCCTGCTCACGGTCCTCACGATCAACGCCCTGAACTTCATCGACGGGCTGGACGGCCTGGCCGCCGGCGTGACGGCCATCGGCGCGCTCGCGTTCTTCATCTACGCGTACTACCTCGTCTCGCACAACTACATCGACGTCGCGAACACGCCGACACTGCTGACGGCCGCGCTAGCGGGAGCCTGCATCGGGTTCCTTCCGCACAACTTCTCACCCGCCCGCATCTTCATGGGCGATTCCGGCTCGATGCTGGTGGGGCTGGTGCTCTCGGCGGCCGCGACGACAGCGACGACCAGCGCCGATCCGCAGTCGTTCGGGCGGCTGCTCGGATCGCTGCCGCTGCTGCTGCCGTTCTTGCCGATCGCGGTGCTGGCGATCCCGTTCGTCGATCTGCTGCTGGCGATCGTGCGCCGGGTCCGCCGCGGGCAGTCGCCGTTCGCGCCGGACAAGGAGCACCTGCATCACCGCATGCTCGAGATCGGCCACACGCACCGGCGCGCGGTGTTACTGCTCTACTTCTGGTCGGCGCTGCTGGCGTTCGGCGGGGTCGCGCTGTCACTGATGCGCGGCCCGTGGCTGGTCATCGCCGTGCTCTCGGCGCTGGCCGCGATCGGGATGCTGATGTCGGCGATTCCGCGGCTGCGGCGGGGCCGTGGCCGCCATGCCGCGGGCCGCCACACCCTGCCCGTGCCCGAACCGGCCCCCGATCCTGTCGGCACCGGCCGGCCGTGAATCAGCGACTGCTCCCGAAGCCGGTCCGGTACGCGTTCGTGGTCGACCTGGGGATCGGCGTGGCGGCGACCGCAGTGGGCGCAGTGGTGACCGGCTCGTCGGGCGCGGCGTCCATGGCCTGCGGCTTCGCGATCGTCATCGCGTTCTTCACCGCGAGCGCGGCCGCGGTGCTCGCCGCGGAGCGGGTAGCGGTCCAGCTCACCCTGCCCGTGGCGCTGACTGTGTACCTGACCTCGCTCGGTCTGCTGGCGCTGTTGATCGACGTCGTGGGCGACGACGGACTGCTGCGCCGGTTGCCGGTTGCCGGTGCGGTGCTGGGTGCTGTGGCGGTGTGGCTGACCGTGCAGCTGGCGGCCACCGTACGGGGAGCGGCGGCGCAGTAGACGCCTCCGGCGGACCGATGTCAAGAGCACCGTTCTGTGACTGCTAATGTCTAGGTGCGATGCCTGAGGCACCCGAGCCACGCGGCCCTCAAAACCGTCCTGGAGACGCCGCAGTTGGCTGGGCGGTCCTCAGTACGCTCCTCGCCGGGATTGTGGTGTGGGGCGGCATCGGCTGGTTGATCGACCTATGGCTGCACACGTGGGTGGGCATCGTGGTCGGGATGCTGGTCGGCTTCGCCGGTGCGATCTACCTGATCATCCGCAAGTACGGCAACTGAATCGGCGATCGAGCCGTTGGCGTTCCGCGTCGACTGACTCGCACTGACGAAGGGGACTCCGGGTGACCGTGGTACTAGCCGACCCGCCATGCAAGGGCGTCCACGGCTTCTGCGCGCCCGGAACCGAGTCGTTCATCTTCAAGCCGTTGGTGAAGTGGGAGTGGTTCAACGTCCACTTCACGATCACCAAGGTCACGATCCTGGTCTGGATCGCCGTGGCGCTGCTGATAGTGCTGTTCCTGGCCGCGGTCCGCAACCCGAAAATCGTGCCGGGTCGGGGCCAGTGGATGGCCGAGTCGGTCTACGGCCTGGTGCGCAACAACATCGCCGAGGACATGATCGGCCACGAGGGCGTGCGGTTCGCGCCATATCTCGCCACCTTGTTCTGCTTCATCGTCGTGACGAACATCTTCGGGATCATCCCGGTCGCGCAGATATCTCCGAACGCCCACATCGCTTACCCGGCGATCCTCGCCGTCATCTCGTGGGTGATGTTCAACTGGGTGGGCGTCAAGAAGCACGGCGCGAGGAAGTACTTCGGCGACATCCTGTTCATGCCGGGCGTGCCGAAGGCGATGTACATCCTGCTCACGCCCATCGAGATCATCTCGACGCTGATCGTTCGCCCGATCACGCTGGCCGTTCGTCTGTTCGCCAACATGTTCGCCGGCCACCTGCTGCTGCTCGTCTTCACGCTGGGCACCACCTATCTGCTCAGCGTCCACAACTTCTCGAAGATCTTCAGCATCCCGTCCTTCATATTGGCACTGGGATTGACGTTCTTCGAGCTGTTCGTCCAGGTCCTGCAGGCCTACGTCTTCGTGGTCCTGACGGCGAGCTATCTACAGGGTGCCCTCGCCGAGGAGCACTGAGATTCCCTGAACCAGGGCCGACGCGATGTCGGCGGAGGTTCTGGTTCCCTGATCCCGCAAGGGTTCGCGTGACGGTCACGCGAACACACCGAGAGGAAGCAGTCGACAATGAGCATCCTTGCCGCCGCCGGCGTCACCGGGCAGCTCGGCACGATCGGCTATGGCCTCGCGGCCATCGGCCCGGGTGTCGGCATCGGCCTGATCTTCGCCGCATACATCAACTCGAGTGCTCGCCAGCCCGAGTCCGCGAACTTCACGCGTACCTGGATGCTGGTCGGCTTCGCCATCATCGAGGCACTGGCCCTGTTCGGCCTGGTCCTCGCGTTCGCCCTCAAGTAGTCCCCGAGTAGTTCTCGACTAGTGCGGAGTACTGCGATGCCTCTGGCAGAACAAAACGTCCTCGTCCCGGCGATGGGCGAGCTCATCATCGGTTCGATCGCGTTCGCGCTGCTGGTGTTCGTGCTGATGCGCTTCGTGTGGCCGCGTATGGAGCAGATCTACCGCGAGCGCCGGGACGCGATCGAGGGCGGCATCGCCCGGGCCGAGGCGGCCCAGGCCGAGGCCCAGCGCACGCTCGAGCAGTATCAGGCCCAGCTGGCCGAGGCACGCAACGAGGCGGCCCAGATCCGCGAGGGAGCCCGCGCCGAGGCGCAGCGCATCGTCGAAGAGCTGCGCGCCCAGGCGCAGGAGGAGTCGGCCCGCATCGTGGCCAGAGGCGACGAGCAGCTGCGTACCCAGCGCAGCCAGGTGGTGCGCGAGCTACGAGGCGAGATCGGCTCGCTCGCGGTCGAGCTGTCCGAGCGGATCATCGGCCAGCGTCTCGCCGACGACGCCCAGGTGAGCACGACCGTCGACTCGTTCCTCGCCGAGCTCGAGCAGCAAGACCAAGCGAGCCAGGAGACGCGATGAGGGCTCGCGCGCAGGGCGGGATGAAATCGTGAGCGGTTCCGCGAGCCGCGCGGCGCTCGAGACCGTACGAGCCGGTATTGGCCAGGTGTCCGGTCGGGCCGCGACGTCCGGTGGGTTGATCGACCTGGCCAGCGAGTTGTACGCGATCGCCGACCTGCTGGCCACCCAGCCACAACTACGCCGCAGTGTGGGCGATCCGGCCACTGCGCTCGAGGCCCGCGCTGATCTCATCGGCGGGCTGCTCGAAGGCCGCGTGAGCGGCGAGGCGCGCGACCTGGCCCGGGCCGCAGTGGAGCAGCGGTGGTCGACGCCCTGGGATCTCGCCGAGGGTATGGAGCATCTCGGCGACGACGCGCTGCTGCGCGCGGCCGAGCAGGACGGCGCCCTGGACGAGGTCGAGGACCAGCTGTTCCGATTCGAGCGCATCCTCGACGCGCAGTCGCGGCTGACGACCCTGCTCGACGAGATCTCGGTACCCGCGCAACGGCGTACCGCGCTGCTGCGCGACGTCATCGCCGGACGGGTGCATCCCATCACCCAGGCCCTGCTCGAGCACGCGGTGGCAAGTACTCGCAAGCGATCCGTCGAGCTCGCGATCGACGATCTGCTCGAGGCCGCTGCCGCCCGGCGTCACCGCTCGATGGCGCGCGTGATCACCGCCGTCGAGCTCACCCCGGAGCAGGAGACCCGGCTGACCGCGGCCCTCGCCGACATCTACGGCCGGCCGATCGCGCTGCGAACCGCCGTCGACCCCGCCGTGCGCGGCGGCTTGGCGGTCCGCGTCGGCGACGAGGTCATTGACGGCACCGTCTCGTCCCGTCTCGCCGCGGCCCGCGCCGCCCTCACCAGCTAGCACCCAGACAGATAGGAAGAGTTGATGGCAGAGCTGACGATCTCCACGGACGAGATCCGTAGCGCTATCGAGAGCTACGTATCGTCGTATACGCCGGAGGCGACGCGCGAAGAGGTCGGCATCGTCGCCGAGACCGGTGACGGCATCGCGACGGTCGAGGGCCTGCCGAGCGCGATGGCCAACGAGCTGCTCGAGTTCGAGGGCGGCACGCTGGGTGTCGCGCTGAACCTGGACGTGCGCGACATCGGCGTGGTCATCCTGGGCGACGCGTCCGCGATCGAGGAGGGCCAGCAGGTCAAGCGCACCGGCGAGGTGCTGTCCGTGCCGGTCGGCGACGGCTACCTCGGGCGGGTGGTCGACGCGCTGGGCAACCCGATCGACGGTCAGGGCGAGGTCACCACCGAGACCCGCCGCGCGCTGGAACTGCAGGCGCCGAGTGTGGTGCAGCGCCAGGACGTCAAGGAGCCGCTGCTCACCGGCATCAAGGCCATCGACGCCATGACCGCCATCGGCCGCGGCCAGCGTCAGCTGATCATCGGCGACCGGCAGACCGGCAAGACTACGGTCTGCCTCGACACGATCATCAACCAGCGCGACAACTGGCGCAGTGGCGACCCGAAGAAGCAGGTGCGCTGCATCTACGTGGCCATCGGGCAGAAGGGCTCGACCATTGCGGCCGCGCGCCAGACGCTCGACGAGGCCGGCGCGATGGAGTACACGGCCATCGTCGCCGCCCCGGCGTCGGACTCCGCGGGCTTCAAGTACATCGCCCCCTACACCGGTTCGGCGATCGGCCAGCACTGGATGTATGACGGCAAGCACGTGCTGATCGTCTTCGACGACCTCACCAAGCAGGCCGAGGCCTACCGCACCGTGTCGCTGCTGCTGCGCCGCCCGCCGGGACGCGAGGCTTACCCGGGCGACGTGTTCTACCTGCACTCGCGGCTGCTCGAGCGCTGCGCGAAGCTGTCCGACGACTTGGGCGCCGGCTCCATGACCGGGCTGCCGATCATCGAGACCAAGGGCAACGACGTCTCGGCCTACATCCCGACCAACGTCATCTCCATCACCGACGGCCAGTGCTTCCTCGAGACCGACCTGTTCAATGCCGGCGTGCGC
This sequence comes from Jatrophihabitantaceae bacterium, assembly GCA_036502575.1. Taxonomy (GTDB): domain Bacteria; phylum Actinomycetota; class Actinomycetes; order Mycobacteriales; family Jatrophihabitantaceae; genus DASXRA01. Next base: position 80,298 of record DASXYL010000029.1, read on the forward strand.
CCGGCCATCAACGTGGGCATCTCGGTGTCTCGTGTCGGTGGCGCCGCGCAGTCCAAGGCGATGAAGTCGGTTGCCGGTCGGCTGCGCGTGGACCTCGCCCAGTACCGCGAGCTGGAGGCGTTCGCCGCCATCGGCGCCGACCTGGACCGCACCTCGCAGCAGCAGCTGTCCCGGGGGGCCAGGATGACCGAGTTGCTCAAGCAGCCGGCGTCCTCGCCGTTCCCGGTCGAGCGCGAGGTCGTGTCGATCTGGGCCGGCACCACGGGCAAGCTCGACGACCTCGATGTCGCCGACGTCCGCCCGTTCGAGACGCAACTGCACGACTACATCGCACACAACCGGGCGGTGATCTTCACGACGATCGCTGAGACCGGTGTCCTCGACGACGACACGGTCGCCGCGCTGGACGAGGTCGTCGACGAGGTGAAGCAACAGTTCACCGCTGACAAGAAGGCGGCCGAGGACGCTGCTGCGGTGGAGAAGGAGTCCCAGCCGGGGTCGGCCGACACCAACGACACGGAAACGCAGTAGCTCATGGGTGCGCAGCTTCGCGTCTACCGGCGTCGGGTTCGCTCGGTCCAGTCGACCAAGAAGATCACCAAGGCGATGGAGCTCATCGCCGCGTCGCGCATCGCCAAGGCGCAGGCGCGCATGCGGGCGGCGCGCCCCTACGCCGAGGAGCTGACCCGTGCGCTCGCGGCGCTGGGCAAGAACGCGTCGCTGTCGCACCCGTTGCTCACCGGCGTCGACAACCCCCGCCGGGCCGGCATCCTGCTGATCACCAGCGACCGCGGCCTGGCCGGCGGGTACAGCTCGAACGTCATCCGCCGGGCGAACGAGCTGGCCGATCGGCTGCGCGCTGAGGGCAAGGAGCCGGTGCGCTACATCATCGGTCGTAAAGGGCTGGCGTTCTATCGATTCCGGAGTCTGGACATAGCCGGGTCGTGGACGGGCTTCTCCGAGCAGCCCACGTTCCTCGACGCCCGCGACGCCACCGAGACGGCCGTCGGCGCGCTGTCGGCCACGAGCGAGGGAGAGTTCCGCGGTGCTCGCGGCATCGACGAGCTCTACGTCGTTTTCACCCACTTCGAGTCGCTCGCGGCGCAGGCGCCGACGGTGGCCCAGGTCGCCCCGGTGAAGGCGGCGGGCGACCCGGCCGAAGACGAGTCCGACGACTCCGACGACAAAGCCCTTCAGGCGGCGTACGAGTTCGAGCCGGAGCCCGAGGAACTGCTGGAGGCGTTGCTGCCGCGCTACATCAGCGCGCGCCTCTTCTCCGCGTTGCTCGAGGCGGCGGCGTCGGAGTCGGCGGCCCGCCAGCGCGCGATGAAGTCGGCGAGCGACAACGCCGAGGAACTCATCCGCACCTACACCCGGCTGGCCAACCAGGCTCGCCAGGCCGAGATCACCCAGGAGATCAGCGAGATCGTCGGCGGGGCCGATGCGCTCGCCGCAGCAGGGAGAGATGAATAGTGACCACGGTTACGGATAAGGAAGCGGCGGCGGCGGGCACGTCCGTCGGGCGCGTGGTGCGGGTGATCGGTCCCGTTGTCGACGTCGAGTTCGGGCGTAACAACATCCCGGCGGTCTACAACGCGCTCACCGTCGACATCGTGCTCGGCGAGCTTTCCAAGACGCTGACGCTCGAGGTTGCGCAGCACGTCGGTGAGGACATGGTCCGCACCATCTCGATGCAGCCGACCGACGGCCTGGTGCGCGGTTCAGAGGTCACCGACACCGGCGGTCCGATCACGGTGCCGGTGGGCGACGTGACGAAAGGCCATGTGTGGAACGCGCTCGGCCACCCGCTGGACGTCCCCGAGGAGTCGCTGGAGATCACCGAGCGCTGGCCGATCCACCGCGACCCGCCACCGTTCGACCAGCTCGAGGCTCGGACCGAAATGTTCGAGACCGGCATCAAGGTCATCGACCTGCTCACCCCGTACGTGCGGGGCGGCAAGATTGGCCTGTTCGGTGGTGCCGGCGTCGGCAAGACGGTGCTCATCCAGGAAATGATCTACCGCGTCGCCAAGAACTTCGGCGGTGTCTCCGTGTTCGCCGGGGTGGGCGAGCGCACCCGTGAGGGCACCGGCCTGATCGTCGAGATGACCGAGACCGATGTCATCGGCGACACCGCGCTGGTGTTCGGCCAGATGGACGAGCCGCCGGGCACCCGTCTGCGCGTGGCGCTGTCGGCGCTGTCGATGGCCGAGTACTTCCGCGACGTCCAGGGTCAGGACGTGCTGCTGTTCATCGACAACATCTTCCGGTTCACCCAGGCCGGCTCCGAGGTGTCGACCCTGCTCGGCCGGATGCCGTCCGCGGTGGGGTACCAACCGACGCTGGCCGACGAGATGGGTCAGCTGCAGGAGCGGATCACGTCGACGCGGGGCCACTCGATCACCTCGATCCAGGCGATCTACGTGCCCGCCGACGACATCACCGACCCGGCCCCGCACACCACCTTCGCGCACCTCGACGCGACCACGACGCTGTCGCGCCCGGTCTCGGAGAAGGGCATCTACCCGGCCGTCGACCCGCTCGACTCCACGTCGACGATCCTCAAGGCCGAGATCGTCGGTCAGGAGCACTACGACGTCGCCAACCGGACCAAGCAGATCCTGCAGCGTTACAAGGAGCTGCAGGACATCATCGCGATCCTCGGTATCGACGAACTGTCCGAGGAGGACAAGGTCATCGTCGGACGGGCGCGGCGCATCGAGCGATTCCTGTCGCAGAACACGTTCGTGGCCAAGACCTTCACCGGCCTGGACGGATCGTTCGTCCCGGTCACCGAGACGGTCGAGGCGTTCCGGCGGCTGTGCGACGGCGAGTTCGACGAATACCCCGAGCAGGCGTTCTTCATGTGCGGCGGCGTCGAGGACCTCGAGCGCAAGGCCCAAGAGCTGCGCAGCCAATGAGCGTCGGCCCGGCCGCTGTTAGAGTCACGGAAATCATCGATCCGGGGGGAGCCGGCGTATGAGCATGCACGTCGAGCTGGTCTCGGTCGAGCGCTCACTGTGGTCGGGCGAGGCCAACGCCGTGTACGCACGCACCACCGAGGGCGAGATCGGCATCTTGCCCGGGCACACACCGTTGCTGGGCGCGCTCGCGCCGGGCTGGGTGGTCCGCATCGATCGGGTCGACGAGCCCGAGTTGCGAGTGGCCGTGCACGGCGGGTTCCTGTCGGTGCGCGCGGACGGCGTCTCGGTGCTGGCCGAGATGGCCGAGCTCGCCGACGAGATCGACGTCGCCCGGGCGCGCGAGGCGCTGGCCCGCAGCGAGACCGAGTCGGGGCCAGACGCCGAAGCCGCCCGCAACCGAGCCCTGGCCCGGCTGCGAGCCGCGTCCGAGTCGGGGCGCGAGCTCCCGTCCGAATCGCGTACGGCCTGATTCGAGAACGGAGGAGATCAGCGTGCGAGTCGTCGACGGGGTCGCGATTGTCGCGCTGATCGCCATCATCGTCGTCCTGGCGCTGATCATCGCGCGGCAGCGGCACATGCTGCGCAGCGCCGGCGCGATCCCGCTCGCGGTGCGTCGCGGCAACCGATGGCTCTACGGCGTCGCGCGCTACGACGGCGAGGAGTTCCGCTGGTATCGAGCGATCGACCTCGGCCCCCGTCCCACTCGCGTGCTGCATCGCGGCCAGCTCCAGGTGATCAGCCGTCGCGAGCCCACCCCGAACGAGTTGCGGTCCCTGCCGCCCACCGCGGTCATCGTCGAATGCCGCGACCAGAACGGCGACATCACCCTGGCGCTGGCCGACGGCGCGTTCACCGGATTCGTGTCCTGGCTCGAGTCCTCCGCCCCCCGGGCTTGACGTCCGGCTGACAACGTTTCGTGCGCCCCGCTGCGTTACGCGGGTGACACGGAGGTGCGGCGATGGCCGAGACGGTACGGCGTCGATACCGATCGTGGCTTGCTCCCGCGCTCGCGGCGGCGGTGGTTGTTGCCGTCGCCATCGTCGGCGCGGTGATTGCGACGCGTCCCCATCGAGATGCTGGCGGCGCGGTTCAGAACAAGCGGCTCGACGTCGGCGGCTTCATGTTCCGGTATCCCGGGACGTGGCACAAGTCCAAGGCCGGCGACCACAAGCATCCCGCCGGCGCGGCCGTGGCGTCCGTCTTCCTGGCGTCGGCATTGATACGAGGCAACTGCGCCAAGACGTCTGACGGGCTGGCCTGCGGCACTTGGCCTCCCGGGCGACTCGACCCGGATGGGCTGGTCGTGTCGTTCGCCGGCTATTACGGCTCGGCCGACTCGGGCCGGGCCTGGCGCGACACCCTGGCCGGACAGCCGGCGTCGATCAAGCGCGGGTTGCCCTCTCCCGAGTGCACGAACATCGGCGGGGGCTACGAGGTCGTCGCCCAAGCGCTGGCCGTCTCGGGCTCGGCACCGACGCAGGATGACGAGCTCGTGCGGGTCGATGCCTGCCTGGCCGGCTCCGGATCCGACCACGGGCCAGCCCTGGCCGCGGTCAACCGCATGCTCGCGACCGCCACGTTCGGGCGCTGAACCGGAGCGGGTTGCCCTGCGACTTTGCACCTGTGGTCGACGCTGCGAGCGGGCGATCGAGCCCGACATTGAGTCAATCTCAGGTGCAAAGTCGGGACATCCGGCCGGTCGGGTTCATCGACGTGTAACCCTCCTTTCGGGCTAAGTTGACGTTGAGCTCATTTTCACGCTCGACGCTTGAGCCGCCAATCGGGGAGGTCATGATGCGCAGCAGATCGCTCGTCACCGCAGCCGTACTGCTCGGCGGCGTCGCCGCCGTCCTGATCGTCCAGACGGCTGTGGGCAGTGTCAGCGCCGCGGCCGCGCCCTCGCCGGACGACGGCAACGGCCGCTCGGTAGTCGTGCAGCGCGGCGGGCACGACGCGACGGTGCCGTTCACCGCGGGTCGCGGGGGCGAGGTCGAACTGGACGTGTCGGCGGCGGCGCCCGATGCCGACTGGTCGCGAAAGGGCGACGAGTCGGCGGTCGTGTCGGTGTACGCCGACGGCAAGTACGCGACGGACATCGTGATCCCGTTCGCGCAGCCGATCGTGCGGCATCTCGTGCTCGGCACGCTGCGTCCGGGGCTGCATCTGCTGCGACTGCACTTCGCCGGGGACCGCTCGGCGGCGGGTGCGCACCTCGCTGTGCTGTCCGGCTTCCACTTCGTGACGTACACGGCCCGCGATGCCGGGTACCTCACGGCGAAGTTCACGCCGGTCCTCTACGGGCGCAACCTCGCCGAGTTCGGTGGGCCGCTGGACAACGCGTACTCCGACACCCCGCTCGTGGCGTGGCACGAGGCGACGCCGGCCGCCACGCCCGGGCACACCAACCTGCAGTACTCGATCATCTGGAGCAACGAGGACGGCGGTACCAACACCCCGCAGTTGATGGCCCGGTGGGGCCGCAGCACCGACATCGAGTGGATCTACCGCGTCGAGATCGACCAGAACGGCAACCGGGTGCCGGGCAGTGACACCTACCAGGCGGCCAACCACGTCACGACGTACTTCCACGGCGCCTACGAGAACGACCACGCCGTGCTCGACACCTGCACGTCCAACAACAACATCTGTGACACGGTCAACGACCCGATGCGGTTCTTCCTGTCCGCGCAGGAGACCCTGCCGGCCGGCCAGCCGCGCGAGCACATCATGGACACCAATCCCTGGACGTATCAGGTGATGGCGGCCGAGATGACGCGTGAGGGCAAGATCGAGGCGCCGCCGGACCCGTCCACGCCGCTGGTCAGCGACCAGCGCAACTATCTGTACCTGGTCGTCAAGAAGGACACCGTTCCGCCCGGCAACCCCGGCCCGAACTGGGTGGGGATGGCGGTCGGCGTGCAGCTCAAGAGCGGCGCCACGATCTACCGTTCCGACCACTTCGGCACCGGAGGGCTGCCCGACTGGTCGCTGCAACGCGACGACCCCGCGGCCACGACGGTCGAGTTGCCGGCCGGGACGACGAGTGCCGACATCGCCCAGGTGTTCGTGTACCGGGTCGTGAACGGTGCGCCGGATCCGGGCTACAGCGTGCACGTCACCGGGGTCACGCGGGGGTTCTTCCTGGGCAGCAACTACCTACCGCAGCAGTCGTTCCTGACCTGGCAGGGCAGCGTGACCCTGACCGCGGCCGCCCCGTCCGCGGTCCTCTGGCCGGCGAGCTAGCGGCCGGTCGTTGGGATCTTCCTGCGGCGCTAGCCGCCGGGGCGCCAGAGCACGTCGCCGTCGGGGTTGGCCGACCGGGCGAGGATGAACAGCAGGTCCGAGAGACGGTTCAGGTAGAGCAGCGCGGCGCGGTTCGTGCCGTTCGCGTCGGACTCGTACAGCGCCCAGCCGCTGCGCTCGGCCCGGCGCGCGACCGTCCGCGCCTGGTGCAGTAGCGCCGCGGCCGGCGTGCCGCCGGGCAGGATGAAGCTGGCGAGCTTGGCCAGCGGCTCGTTGAACGCGTCGCACCAGCTCTCGAGCCGGTCGACGTAGGCGTCGGTGACCCGCAGCGGCGGGTGTTTCGGATCGTTGATGATCGGCGTGCACAGGTCGGCGCCGACGTCGAACAGATCGTTCTGAACCTGGCGCAGCACGTCGGTGACCTGCTCGGGCAGGGGCGCCAGGGCGAGGGTGACGCCGATGATCGCGTTCGTCTCATCGCAAGCTGCATAGGCCTCGACTCGAGGGTCAGTCTTCGAGACCCGGGACATATCGCCTAATGCTGTCGTACCGTCGTCGCCGGTCTTCGTGTAGATACGCGTCAGATGCACTGCCATGGCCGGACGATAGCCTGTCGCGAGGATGCTCAGCTCATCGCTGTGATGAGCGCTCGTGCAAAGAAGCAGGAGTCCTAGTGCAGGTGCTACGGGTGACCGGTGGAGCCAGGCTGTCCGGAGAGGTCGCCGTAGTCGGCGCCAAGAACAGCGTGCTCAAGTTGATGGCCGCGGCGCTGATGGCGCCCGGCGAGACCACGATCGGCAACCTGCCGGCGATCAGCGACGTGACGACGATGCACGAGCTGCTCGGCCGGCTGGGCTGCGAGGTCACCGAGGTGACCGACGGCCGGGTCGACAGCGTCCGGATCACGGTGCCCGAGGAGCCGCTGTGGGAGGCGCCCTACGAGCTGGTGCGCAAGATCCGCGGCTCGATCGCCGTGCTGGGCCCGCTGCTGGCCCGCACCGGACGGGCCCGGGTGGCCCTGCCGGGCGGAGACGCGATCGGCGCCCGGCCGCTGGACATGCACTTCGACGGCCTGACTCGGATGGGCGCCGAGATCCACACCGAGCACGGCTACATCGTCGCCGAGGCGGGCGAGCTGCGCGGCGCGACGATCTGGCTGGACCTGCCCAGCGTCGGCGCCACCGAGAACATCCTGACCGCGGCCGTGCTGGCCAAGGGCACCACCGTCATCGACAACGCAGCCCGCGAACCCGAGATCGTCGACCTGTGCCGGATGCTGCAGTCGATGGGCGCGCAGATCGACGGCGCCGGAACGTCGACGCTCGAGATCGTCGGTGTCGAGGGGCTCAAGCCCACCTCGCACTTCGCCGTGCCCGACCGGATCGTTGCCGGCACGTGGGCGTTCGCCGCGGCGGCCACGCAGGGCGACGTCACCGTGCGCGGCGCCAACCCGGCCCACCTGGAGATCTCGCTGGACAAGCTGTCCCGCGCCGGCGCGGACATCGAGGCGGTCGAGGACGGGTTCCGGGTCCGCATGCACGACCGGCCGCGCAGCTTCGACGTTGTGACGTTGCCCTATCCCGGGCTGCCCAGCGACCTGCAGCCGCAGGCGATCGCGATGCTGGCGGTGGCCGAGGGCACGGCGATGGTGACCGAGAACATCTTCGAGGGCCGGTTCATGTTCTGCGACGAGATCGCGCGCATGGGCGCCGATGTGCGCACCGACGGCCACCACGCCGTCATCCGGGGCCGGGACGTCTTGTCCGGGGCGCCGGTGCGGGCCACCGACATCCGGGCCGGCGTCGGCCTGGTCATCGCCGGGCTGGTCGCCGAGGGCGTGACCGAGGTGGCCGAGATCCGCCACATCGACCGGGGTTACGTCCGCATCGAGGAGCAGCTACGGGCGCTCGGCGCCGATGTCGTGCGCACCGAATCGGACACGTTCGGGTCCTAGATTGCAACTGCCAACGACCGGCGGCGTACTGCTGCGTCGGTGCTTTGCTCTGCTTACCCATACGCATCACCGCAGCCGGGGCGCATCGTGGCGACGGGCCTGAAATCCCCGACCGCGGGCACTGCTGCGTATAGGTAAGCAGAGCAAAGGCCGAGACATAGCACCAGCCCGGGGCGGTCAGCCCTGCTGCCGCGGGGGCCGCTAGCTGTTGCTGAGGACGGCGCGCGCCTGCTCGGCATCGGCGTGGAACACCAGCACGTCCATGTCGCCGTTGCGCCGGCGCGACATCGACGTGCGGATACCGGCCTCGCCGAGCTTGGCCCGCAGCAGCATCGCCTCGGCTCGGGGGATGTCTGCCACGATGACGTCGAGCATGCCCAGGTCTGGCGATTCGGCGGCGTCGACCGGGCGGCCCGTGCGCGGCCGAGAGGGCCGGAACGTCCAGCGCATGACGAACGCCAGCAGGACTAGAGCCACGAGCGTGACGGCGAGTGTCGGCAGATCTGCGCCCACCGCCACATCCTGGCACCGTCGGCGCTCGCGCGCGAGCGGCACGCTCACGCGCTCACGCGAGCGGCGCGCTCAGCGCCGGGGTCGCGGGGCGACCAGGATGTCCGGCAGGTCGACCGCGTGCCCCTCGGCGCAGCGGACCTCGGCGTGGACGGGGGCACCGCAGCCGGCATGAGTCAGCGCGAGCGGTGGCTTGCCGTCGGCGAGGTACGCGTCGCCCCATTGCATCAGCGCGGTCAGCGCCGGCAGCAGGTCACGTCCCATGTCGGTGAGTCGGTACTCGTGTCGGGTGCGCTGTCCGGGTTCGCGGTACGGCTCCTTGACGAGCAGTCCGGCCTCGACCAGCTCGCGCAGTCGGGCCGCGGCCACTGCCTCGGTAATGCCGACCCGGCGGGCGATCTCGTCGAACCGGGTCGTGCCGTAATACGCCTCGCGCATGATCAGGATCGCCGAGCGGGTGCCGATGACGTCCAGGGCGCGGGCGATCGTGCACTGCGTCGGTGTCCACGCCCGCAGGTTGGCCAGCTTGCCCTCGAGCTGCACGGTGTCCATAGAGCCAGATCCTACATCTGACTTGTGTAAAGCAAAGTCAGGTCCCTAAGCTCCCTGGCTATGGCAAACCACAGTCAGGCCGAGGCCAGGCCGACGAAGGTCCTCGCGGTCACGTCGCTCGCCGCGTTCATGGCCAGCCTCGATCTGTTCATCGTCAACGTCGCCTTCGACGACATCGGCCGCGACTTCCACGGCGCCTCGCTGTCGGACCTGAGCTGGGTGCTCAACGCCTACGCCATCGTGTACGCGGCGCTGCTCGTGCCGTTCGGGCGGCTGGCCGATCGGTTCGGTCGCCGGGCCGGGTTTCTGGCCGGGGTGGCGGTATTCACGGCGGCCAGTGCCGCCTGCGCCGCGAGCGGGTCGCTGTGGGAACTCGTCGCGTTCCGGATACTGCAGGCGGCCGGCGCCGCGTTGCTGACGCCGACCAGCCTCGGCCTGGTGCTCGCGTCGACGCCGGCGGCGCAGCGGGTCAAGGCGGTGCGGATCTGGGCAGCCACCGGCGCGCTGGCGGCCGCCGCCGGCCCGGTCGTCGGCGGCCTGCTCGTGCAGGCGTCCTGGCGCTGGGTGTTCATCGTCAACGTGCCGGTGGGCGTTCTCGCCCTGGTGGCCGGCGTCCGGGTGATCGCCGAGTCACGCGACCACACGTTGACCCGGCTGCCGGATCTGGTCGGCGCGCTGGCGCTGACGATCGCCGTCGGCGCGCTCTCCCTCGGTCTGGTCAAGGGCAGTGACTGGGGCTGGACGGCCTGGTCCACGTTGGCTGCGTTCGTCGTCGCCGTCGCTGGTACGGGCGTGTTCTGGCTGCGCTCGCTGCGTCACCCGTTGCCGGTGGTCGAGCCGGCGTTGCTGCGCATCGGCTCGTTCCGATGGGCGAACGTGACGGCGTTGGCGTTCAGCGTGGGCTTCGCGGCCGCCCTGCTCGCCCAGATCCTGTGGCTGCGCGACGTGTGGCACTACTCGGCCCTGCGCACCGGACTGGCGGTGGCGCCCGGACCGATCATGGTGCCGATCTTCGCCGGAGTCGCGCAGGCGGTGGCGCATCGGACGAAGGCCGGACGGCTGGGCGCGCTGGGTTGTGCCCTGTTCGCGGCCGGCTCGGTGCTCATCCTGGTGAGCGTCGGCCGTACGCCGCAGTACGTTACGGAGATCCTGCCGGGCTGGATCCTCGGCGGCATCGGCGTCGGGCTGGCCCTGCCGACGATCCTGTCGGCCGGGACGAGCGAGTTGCCGCCGGATCGCGCGGCGACGGGCAGCGCGGTGGTGAACATGAGCCGTCAGATCGGCGCCGTCGTCGGGATCAGCGTGCTCGTCGCGCTGCTCGGCACGCCATCGTCCTACGGCGACGCCCACGCCGCGTTCCAGCACGGCTGGTGGTTCTGCGCGGCCGCGATGCTGCTCGCCGTCCCGGCCGCGCTCGGCATGACCGCTAAGGCCGCTGTTCCAGATACCGGCGCAGACCTCGCTCGCCGTCGTGCATCATCCGGTCGTGGTTGAACCGTAGGGCGGGACGGGCGATCACGCCGGCGGCCCGCACCAGGGCCTTGCGCACCACGACGTCCTCGTCAAAAACGGCGGTGGTGCCGTCGCCGTCCTCGTTGATAGTCCAGCGACTCGTCCCTTCCAGATCGCCGGTCTGCCGCGCGGCCAATACTCGGGCGGACGGGTCCTCGATCTCGCGGCTGACCACGAACACCAGGTCGTAGGGCAGCATGCTGCGGCAGCGCAGTTCGCCGGTCACCTCGTCCAGCGCCCGGACGCTGCGCACCTGCGGCCACCACTGCGGATAGCTCGCCACGTCGTGCAGGGCGGCGTACACGTCGTCCGGCGCGGCGGCCAGGTGCCATTCGGTGTGGAACACGTACCGCGCGCTCATGCGACGACCGGGGGTTCGCTCGACCATGGGAAGTCGATCCACTCGTCGGTGCGCCGCCACACGTACTCGCACTGCACCGTCGAGCGGGGCTTCTCGTAGATCACCGCGCAGCGCACCTCGGCGACGTGCTCGGCGCAGAAGTCCTTGACCAGGCGCAGCGTCGCGCCGGTATCCGCGACGTCGTCCGCGATCAGGACGCGCGCCCCGGACAGGTCGACCAGCTGCGGCACCGGCGGCAGCACGACCGGCATGGGCAGCCGCTCGTCCACGCCGGTGTAGAACTCCACGTTGATGAGGTGGACGTTCTTGACGTCGAGCGCATACCCCAGCCCACCGGCCGGAAACAGCCCGCCCCGCGCGATCGCCAAGATCAGGTCGGGACGGTACGCGTCGGCGTCGATGCGCAGGGCCAGCTCTCGGCAGGAGCGGCCGAAGTCCGGCCAGGTGAGCGTTTCGCGCGGCATCCCGGCAGCCTGCCAGGGCAGTGCGAAGTCGGCCACAGTTGTTACCGGGCGGTAGCCGGGAGTTCACTGGCATGGGATGGTCAGGCAGGAGGTCACCATGCCTTATCCGGACGACGATCAGCGCGACAAGCCGTGGCTGATGCGCACGTACGCCGGGCACTCGTCACCGGCCGAGTCGAACGCGCTGTACCGGCGCAACCTCGCCCACGGGCAGACCGGCCTGTCGGTGGCGTTCGACCTACCTACGCAGACCGGCTACGACCCCGACGCCGAACTCGCCCGCGGGGAAGTGGGCAAGGTCGGCGTACCGATCTCGCACATCGGCGACGTGCGGGCGCTGTTCGACGGCATCCCGCTCGAGCAGATGAACACGTCCATGACGATCAACGCGCCGGCGATGTGGCTGCTGGCCCTGTACTTGGCTGTGGCCGAGGAACACGGCGCCGACCCGACGAAGCTGACCGGCACCACCCAGAACGACATCATCAAGGAGTACCTGTCGCGGGGCACGTACGTGTTCCCGCCGGCGCCGTCGATGCGGCTGATCACCGACATGATCGCCTACACCGTCGCGAACGTCCCCAAGTGGAACCCGATCAACGTCTGCAGCTACCACCTGCAGGAGGCGGGGGCGACGCCGGTGCAGGAGGTGGCCTTCGCCCTGTGCACGGCGATCTCGGTGTTGGACTCGGTCCGCGACTCCGGTCAGGTACCGGCCGACGAGTTCGGCGATGTCGTCGCGCGCATCTCGTTCTTCGTCAACGCCGGGGTGCGCTTCGTCGAGGAGATGTGCAAGCTGCGCGCGTTCGGCGAGCTCTGGGACGAGATCACCCTGTCTCGATATGGCGTTCAGAACGCCAAGCAGCGGCGGTTCCGGTACGGCGTCCAGGTGAACTCACTCGGCCTGACCGAGGCCCAGCCGGAGAACAACGTCTACCGGATCCTGCTCGAGATGCTCGCCGTGACGATGTCGCGCGACGCCCGGGCCCGCGCCGTGCAGCTGCCGGCGTGGAACGAGGCGCTGGGCCTGCCCCGTCCGTGGGATCAGCAGTGGTCGCTGCGCATGCAGCAGGTGCTGGCCTTCGAGTCGGATCTGCTCGAGTACGGCGACCTGTTCGAGGGCTCCCGCGTGATCGACGCGAAGGTGGCCGACATCAAGGAGGGAACGCGGGCCGAGATCGACCGCATCCTGGAGATGGGCGGCGCGGTGACCGCCGTCGAGTCGGGCTACCTCAAGTCGGCGCTGGTGTCCTCGCTGGCCGCCCGGCGCCGGCGCATCGAGTCCGGCGAGGACGTCGTGGTGGGCGTCAACCGGTACACCGAGTCGGAGCCGAATCCCCTGCTGGCCGACCTGGACGGCGCGATCCAGACGGTCGATCCGGCCGTCGAGGCCGCCGCGGTCGAGGCACTGCAGGCATGGCGAGCCGGACGTGATCGCCACGACGTCGATTCGGCGCTGAACGCGCTGCGGGACGCGGCCAAGACCGACGCCAACCTGATGGAGGCGTCTCTCGCCTGTGCTCGGGTCGGCGTCACGACGGGGGAGTGGGCCGGAGTGCTGCGCGAGGTGTTCGGTGAATACCGCCCGCCGACCGGGGTGAGTGACGCCAGCGGAGGCGGGCACGCCGACGGGCTGGCGGCCGTCCGGGCCCGGGTGCAGGAGCTCGGGCCGCTGAAGTTCCTGGTCGGCAAGCCGGGCCTCGACGGCCACTCGAACGGCGCCGAGCAGATCGCCGTCCGGGCCCGGGACGCCGGCTTCGAGGTCGTCTACTCGGGCATCCGGCTCACGCCGGCGCAGATCGTGGCCGCCGCCGTCGAGGAAGACGTCGACGTCGTGGGCCTGTCGGTGCTGTCCGGGTCGCACCTGTCCGTGGTGCCCGAGGTGGTCGAAGGGCTGCGCGCCGCCGGGCTGGACGACGTGGCCGTGGTGGTGGGCGGCATCGTCCCGGACAACGACGCCGTCCGGCTGCGCGCGGCCGGCGTCGCCCGGGTGTTCACGCCCAAGGACTTCGAGATCACCAACGTGCTCGACCAGGTCGTCGACGCCATCGTCGAGGCGCGGGGCTAGGCGCCCGACGCCTCGATGACCAGGACCGGCTCGGCGATCTCCTCGCCGCTGGTGATGTGCCGCTCCGGCTTGGGCTTACCCGGCAGGATGAGGGCCAGCACCGCGGCGACCGCCAGGACGGCCGCGCTCATGGCGAACGCGCGGTCGTAGCCCGACGTGGCCGATGACGAGCCCGCGGCCACCGTGGCCATGACGGCCAAGCCCACCGCACCGCCGATCTGCCGGGTGGTGTTGATGAGCCCGGACGCGAGCCCCGCCTGGTGCACCGGGACGTCGGCGGTGGCGGCGATGGTCATCGGCACGAACGACATGCCCAGACCGATGCCGGCCAGTATGAGCGGGCCGAACACGTGGGTGAGGTAGCCGTCACCGGCGGACAGCTGGCTGAGCCACACCATCCCGACGGCCGCGATCAGCGGGCCGATGACCAGCTGGCGCCGGGCGCCCAGGCGCAGGACGAGACGAGTGCCGACGATCGCGCCGACCATCGTGGCCAGGGCTGCCGGCAAGAACGCGAGGCCGGCCTTGAGCGGTCCGTATCCGTTGACCTGCTGTAGGTAGAGCGAGAGGAAGAAGTACAGCCCGAACAGCGACGCGCCGATCATTACCGCGATGCCGTTCGAGGCGGAGATCGAGCGCATCCGGAACACCCGCAACGGCACGAGCGGGTGCTTGGCGACCCGGGACTCGATCACCACGAACGCGGCGAGCAGCACCGCGGCGCCGAGCAGCGTGAAGATCGTTGCCGAGGAACCCCACGAGCGCGTGTCGGTGCTGACGATTCCGTAGACGAGCAGCGCCAGTCCGCCGGTGACGGTCACGGCTCCGGCGACGTCGAGGCTGGGCCGGTTCTCGGCCTTGGACTCGGTGAGCGCCACGGCGGCCGCTGCGATCAGCACCGCGCCGATCGGGACGTTGACGAACAGCACCCACCGCCAGTCGAGCAGATCGGTCAGGATACCGCCGGCCAGGACGCCGGCCGCCGCGCCGCTCGCGGCGGTTGCCGACCAGGCCCCGAGCGCCCGGCGCCGGCTGCTCGGATCGGTGAACGTGGTGGTGATCAAGCTCAGGGTGGCCGGCGCCAGGATCGCGCCCCCGATTCCCTGTACGGCGCGCGCCGCGATCAGCGACGCCCCGTTCTGGGCCAGGCCGCCGAGCAGGCTGCACACGGTGAACAGCGCGAGGCCCAACATGAACACGCGGCGGCGTCCGAACAGGTCGGCCGCCCGGCCGCCGAGCAGCAGGAAGCCGGCGAAAGTGAGCGTGTAGGCATTGATGATCCACTGTTGGCCGGCTGTCGACAGACCGAGGTCGGCGCGCATCTGCGGCAGGGCCACGTTCACGATGGACACGTCCAGCACGACCATGAACTGCGCGGCGCAGCACACGGCGAGGATCGCCCAGGTTGGTATCGCGCCGGCAAAGAGGCGCCCGCGAACACTCGACACCATCAGCTGTTCCTCAATTCCTTCAACGTTAAGGTATTTAACGTTAAGCTACTCGGTGGATCATGGCGGAGTCAAACCCTTTAACGTTAAACGAGTTACACTCGACGACTGTGAGGTCTGAAACCGTGCGGGATCGCGTCGACGCCATCGTCGACCAGTGGGCCGAGCAGTACCCGGACATGGATGTTCCGGCCAAGATGTTGACCATCCGGCTGCGCCGGATCACGCACCACATCGAGCGCGAAGTGCAACGGGAGCTGACCGAGCACGGCATCGGCATGTGGGAGCTCGAGGTGCTCCTCGCGTTGCGTCGAGCATCCGAGGGTCAGCTCAGTGCGGGTGACCTGGTGCGCGTGTGCCAGGTGACGTCCGGGGCGATCACGAATCGGATTGGACGCCTGGCCGATCGGGGCTGGGTAACTCGTAACGTCGATCCGGACGACCGGCGCCAGGTGATCGTCACCATCACCAAGGCCGGCCGGCGCCGAGCCGAGCAGATCCTGGCCACCAAGGTCCACGCCGAGGAGCGGCTGTTCGGAACGCTCGATGCCGGGTGCATCGACCGGCTGAACGGCGATCTGCGAGCCCTGCTCATCTCGATCGAAGGGCCGGCCGACGACGACTACGCGCCCGACCCCGGCGTCGCCCCCCATCTCGCCCCGTAGCCAGCCCCGTCTGGCCCCGTCTGGCCCCGATTTTGGTTCGGACGCCCCGCCATGTGGTGCGTCCGAACCAAAATCGGTGCTAGGCGATGCGGTCTTCCACGGGCGTGCCGAGTTGGACGGTTCGCGAGACCGTGCAGAGGCGGTCGTGGGACTGGGCGAGGGATCGGGGCAACGCCTCGCGGGCCGCGTCCCCGGCCTCACCCTCGGGGAACGTGACGGTGAACGTGATCGCCAGATTGGTCAGCCGGTTGCCACTGTCGTCGCGGATCTTGTCCGCGGTCACCGAGAGGCGAAAGGTGTCCGGCTCGGCCCGCTTGGCCGTGACGTAGTCGACGTCGGTCGCCCCGCATCCGCCGAGCGCGATCAGGAACAGCTCGACCGGGGTGAACTCGTCGTCGTCGCCGCCGAAGGTCAGCGTGCCGCCCCGCACGTTGGTGGCCCGGAAGTGCCCGAGGCCGAGCCGCTCGATCTCGACGCTGCGCAGGGTTTCGTCCGACATGTGCCCATCATGCGCGATCGGCCAGCACCTGCTTCGTGGTGGTCACCCGGGCGAAGCCCCCGCCGTGCAGGTTCGCCGCGGTGGCCGTGGCGAGCTGGTCGGCGGTGAGTGTCGCGCCGTCGCCCAGGAACGCCGAGTTGACGTCCTTCCCGAACAGCAACGTCGGGCGGATCTCGCCGAGCAGCGGCTGCAGGTCGTTGCCCGGCTGCCCGGGCCGCAGCGGCGAATCGGCCTTGAGCGAGTCGTGCCGGACCAGGACGAGCGGGTCGCGGGCGTCCTGCCAGGCCCGGGCCAGTGCGGCGATGTTCGTTTCGGCGTCGGGGTTGTTGCGAGCGCCCCACTCCGGTTCGTTGAAGCCGTTCTGGACGTCGATGACGAGCACTGCGGTTGTCATGGTCGCCAGCCTGCCGCTGACCGGTGCGCCCGGGGGAGTGGCAGGACAGTCACTATCAGGTACTTTCCTGCCATGAGGACTGTCGGCCTGCTCGTTGGGGGGCGACGATCGCGGCGCTGTGCTCGGGCGCGTTCACCCTGGCCGCCGCCGGGCTGCTCGACGGCCGGCGGGCCACCACGTACTGGCGGCTGCTCGACGCGCTGGCCGCCGCCGCCCCGGCCGCGCAGATCGAGCGGGACGTGCTGTACGTGGGTGATGGTCCGGTGCTCACGTCCGCGGGCGTGGTCGGTGGGCTGGATCTGTGCCTGCACCTGGCGCGGCGCGACCACGGCGTGGACGTGGCGGCCGCCCTGGCCCGGCGGCTGGTCATGTCGCCGGTGCGCGAAGGCGGCCAGGCCCAGTACGTCCCGGCGCCGGCACAGCACCGCCCGGACCAGCCCGGCGTCGCGGCCACGATGGACTGGGCGATGAGTGAGCGCACGTTCCACCGCGTGTTCGTCGCCGCGACGGGTACGACGCCCGGGCGCTGGCTGGTCGCGCAGCGGGTTCGGCAGGCCCAGCGGCTGCTCGAGACGAGCGACCTGTCCGTCGAGCGGGTCGCCGAGCGCAGCGGGCTCGGCGCGCCGGCCAACCTGCGCCGGCGGATGCGGTCGGTGCTGGGAGTGAGCCCGGCGACCTACCGTCGAGCGTTCAGATCTCCGTGACCGGCGGGGCGATGTAGAGGTGCCGGATGTCGGCCGGCGGCGGCGCGTCCGGGCGGTACTCCAGCGGCGAGTCACCATCGGCGGCCGCCGCGGCGGCGTCGACCAGGCCGAACCGGGAACGCAGCCGGCCGAGGAAGTCCGACGGCCGCAGCCGCACCAGTCGGGCCCGCCGTCGCCCGCCGTACACCGCGAACCAGTCGCCCGGATCGAGAACCCCGCGCAGTTGCCCGTCGACGCTCACGGCCACCTGGCCCGAGTGGTTCAGCACCCGCACGGCCACCGCCTCGTCGGCGGCCAGCACGAGGCTGCGATCGAAGATCATGTGCGGGGCCACCGGCGTGAAGACGATCGCGTCCGCGCGGGGTGACAGCACCGGGCCACCTGCAGCAAAGCTGTACGCCGTCGAGCCGGTCGGGGTCGACACCACCAGGGCGTCCGCCGAGTAGGACGCGAACAGGCGGTTGGCGACATATACAGCGAGGCTGGCCTGACGGTCGCGGGCCAGCTTCTCGAACACGACGTCGTTGAGCGCCATCACGTCCAGGCCGACGCCCCAGCCGACGTCGTCGGGCAGGCTGGCGCGCACTGGGGGCGGCGGTAGCTTGGGTCCGCGGCCGTACCGAATGAAGCCTTCGATGCCTGGTGGGATCTCCATGGGACGCGACGCCCGCATGTTGAGCGTCAGCCGCTCCTCGATGATCGCCGTCTCGTCGTGCACGGCGTCCAGTGCTCGGGTCAGGTCGTCCACGCCGACCTCGGTGAGGAAGCCGACGCGTCCTACGTCGACGCCGAGCACGGCCGCCTCGGTCACCGCAGCGATACGCGCACCACGCAGGAACGTCCCGTCGCCGCCGATTGTCACGATCAGGTCGGGGTAGCCCGCCTCGGCGGCCTCGTCGCGGGCGTTGCGGCGCGTGCCGCCGTCGCCGCCGCTATCGGCGTCGTTCCAGACGTCCACGCCGACGACCGGGATGTCGTAGCCGGCCGCCCATTCGCGAACGGTCTGCGCCGCGTCGCGCGCCACGGCCTTTCCCTCGTGGACGACGATCCCGATGCGCTGCAACGTCATGGGCAGACCGTACCGACCTGTACCGTCCTACCCCGTGCGCCTCGTGATCGCTCGTTGCTCCGTCGACTACGTGGGGCGCCTCACGGCGCACCTACCGCTGGCCACCCGGCTGCTGCTGATGAAGGCGGACGGCTCGGTGCTCGTCCATTCCGACGGCGGCTCCTACAAGCCGCTGAACTGGATGAGCCCGCCGTGCACGGTCATCGAGCGGGAGGGCACCTGGACGGTCACCAACAAGGCCGGCGAGCAGCTGATCATCACCGTGGACGAGGTGCTGCACGAGTCGCGGCACGACCTGGGCGTCGACCCCGGGCTGGTCAAGGACGGCGTCGAAGCCGAGCTGCAGCGGCTGCTCGCCGAGCACATCCATACCCTGGGCGACGGGTACCGGCTGGTGCGTCGCGAGTTCCCCACGGCGATCGGGCCGGTCGACATCCTGGCCCGGGATCCCGGTGGGGCGGCGGTTGCCGTCGAGATCAAGCGGCGCGGGGAGATCGACGGCGTCGAGCAGCTCACCCGGTACCTGGAGCTGCTGAACCGCGACCCGCTGCTCGCGCCCGTCCGGGGGGTGTTCGCCGCCCAGGAGATCAAGCCGCAGGCCCGCACCCTGGCGCAGGACCGGGGCATCGCCTGCCTCGTGCTCGACTACGACGCGCTGCGCGGCATCGTCCGCGACGACACCCTCTTCTAACCGATCAAGGACGCCAGGTCCTTGTTCCGCAACGCCTGCAGCAGGGTGCCGGCCGGCTGGCCCGCGACAGGGTGAGCCGTGGCGCGTACGACGTTGCCGTCGCGTATCTCCACGGACACGCCGGTGAGCAGCTGCGACCACGGCTCGTTGCTGCGCTGCGACGTTCCGGATGTGAGGCCGTCTTGCAGCTTGGTCTTCATCGCCGCGGCGTCAGCGGCCGAGCCGGTCGCGATGCAGAGCACCTCGATGGCGTCGCCGGACGAGGTGCCGGTAACGGCCAGGCCCAGCTCGCGACGCGGACCTGACGGCCCGGCCGGCTGATCGGTGAGCACGGCGACGAGCGGATCGCCGAGGCAGGCGGCGTCGCCGGCGAGCCGCAGCGTCGCACCGTCCTTCTTCGCCCCGAGCTTGGTGAGCGCTTGCTCGACCTTCGTAGCATCCACGCCGCCGCTGATCCATCCGGCGTGGGTCGGCGGTTGGCCGGCCGTGAGCGCTTCGTCGGCCGTCGTCGCGTCGAAGCCGACGAGCGGGGGCAGCAGCTTGGCGTAGTTGGCCAGGTCGGAGAAGCCGTACCCGGATACGCCGCCGTACGTACCGGTCGCGGACGACCCGCCGCTCGCCGCGACGATCGCCTTGGGTCGGCCGTACTCGAGCCGCGCGCGGGTGTTGTCGTCGGCGGCGACGAGGGCACCGGACAGCGATCCGGGTGAGCCGGAGTGATGGTCTGAGCCGGACTGATCCGCTGACCCGGAGGTCGAGCTGGAGCAACCGGCCAGCAACGCGGCCCCGACGACTCCCGCGGCAATCCACTTGTGGTGTATCACGGGCAAATGCCTACCACGAGGTCGGCTCTGGGCGATCGCGGACGTCCGCGCCGCGCGGGCCGACGCAATCGAGAGCCCAGAACGGTTCGGAGTAGACGAGGGTGCCCGTCATCCAGGGCTCGTGGCCGGCGAGCGTGGCGATCTGGAACGCGGCGTCCGGTATTCGCAGCGACGGCTTGCGGAAGCCGACCGGACCGGCCGACCGGAAGCCGCGCGCCCCGTAGTACGCCGGCGAGCCCTCGAGGAAGAGCAGCGGCACGGTCGTCTGCTCGGCCGCGTGCCGAGCCTCGGTGACGAGCTGGGTGCCGATGCCCTGATTCTGGTGGTCGGGCCGGACGCCCATCGGCGAGAGCACCAGGACGTCGACCAGCCGCTGCGGGGCGTCGAGCCGCCCGGCGCTGAGCATGACGTGGCCCACCACCCGATCGTCGACCGTGGCGACCAGAGAGACCGGTGGCAGCGGCGCCTCGGCTGCGCGCAGGACGTCGACGAGCCGGGCCACGCGACCGTCATCGGCGAATGCTTCGACGTGAACGTCTCGCACGGCGTCGATGTCGTGCGGGGTCTCTGGCCGGATCATCATCTGCGAATCGTGCAACATTTGGCGTCGTCAGGCCGCCAAATGTTGCACGATCGGCGGATGCCTGTCGTATTGCTCGAGAACGGCGCCGCCGAGGGCGTGCGCATCCTGACCCTCAATGACCCCGACAAGCGCAACGCGCTGTCGCCGCGGCTGCAGGCCGAGCTCGGCGGCGCCGTCGATGCCGTGGCCGCCGACCCGGACGCGCGGGTGCTGGTCGTCGCCGGGAACGGGCCGGCGTTCAGCGCGGGGGCCGACCTGCCGGCCGTGTTCGGCAAGCTGAGCCGGCCGGTCGGCGAGATCCGGGCCGGGTTGCGCACCATCTACGACAGTTTCCTGCGGGTGCGCCGCCTGGAGATCCTGACCATCGCCGCTGTCGCGGGACCGGCGGTCGGAGCCGGCGTCAACCTCGCCATGTCCTGCGACCTGCGCTTCGCCGGTCCGCGGGCCACGTTCGGGGTCACGTTCACCAAGCTCGGCCTGCACCCGGGCGGCGGCTGCACGTACTACATGGTGAACGCGCTGGGCCGCCAGCGCGCGCTGGCGCTGCTGCTCGACGCCGGGGCGCTCACGGCCGGCGAAGCTCTGCAGGTGGGCGTGGTGCTCGACGTCGTGGACGACCCGGTCGAGGCCGCGCTCGAGGTCGCCGAGCGGTACGCCGCGATGGACCCCGATCTCGTCCGCGACATCAAACGAGCAGTCGGTATCGCGGCCAAGGGCGACTTCGACGAGGCCCTGGAGTTCGAGTCCTGGGCGCAGGCGGCGTCGGCGAAGAAGCCGCAGCTGGCCGAGGCGATCGCGCAGTTCAGCAAGCGGTAGCCCCGCGGGTTACCCGTCAGTACGGTGTGGGCATGACCGCCACGCAGGCCAGGACGTTCGAATCGCTGAATCCGGCGACGGGAGACGTGGTCGCGACTTTCCCGGTGCACACCGCCGAGGACGTCAACGCCGCCGTCGAGCGGGCCCGCGCGGCCGCGCCGTGGTGGCGCGAGCTGGGCTACGACGGACGCCGCAAGCGGCTGCGGGCGTGGCGCACGTTGCTGGTGCAGCGCAGCGACGAGCTCGCCGAGCTGATGCATCGCGAGAACGGCAAGCCGGTTGAGGACGCCCTGGGCGAGGTCGTGCTGGCCGTCGAGCACCTCAGCTGGGCGGCCGCCAACGCCGAGAAGGTGCTGGGCCGGCGCCGCGTGGCTCCCGGCATGCTGGCGATGAACCACTCGGCGTCCACGACCTACGTGCCCTACAGGGTCATTGGTGTCATCGGCCCGTGGAACTACCCGGTGCACACGCCACTCGGCTCGATCACCTACGCCCTCGCCGCCGGCAATGCCGTCGTCTTCAAGCCGAGCGAGTACACCCCGGCGCTCGGCAAGTGGCTGACCGACTCGTTCGCCGAGGTCGTCCCGGAATTGCCGGTGTTCCAGCTCATCACCGGATTCGGCGACACCGGCGCGGCCCTGTGCAAGGCCGGCGTCGACAAGCTCGCGTTCACCGGATCGACGGCCACCGGCAAGAAGATCATGGCCGCCTGCGCCGACACGCTCACCCCGGTGCTCATCGAGTGCGGGGGCAAGGACGCGCTGATCGTCGCCGACGACGCGGACCTCAATGCCGCCGTCGACGCCACCGTCTGGGGCGGGATGTCCAACGCCGGCCAGACCTGCGCCGGCGTCGAGCGGGTGTACGCCGTCGCATCGGTGTACGACGACTTCGTGGCCCGCGTGACGCACGAGGCCGCGCTGGTGCGGGGCGGTAACGACGCGGCCGCGCAGTACGGGCCGATGACGATGCCCGCCCAGATCGACGTGGTCCGCCGGCACATCGACGACGCGCTCGCCCGGGGCGGACGGGCCATCGTCGGCGGCCCCGACTCGGTGCAGCCCCCGTACGTGCAGCCCGTGGTCCTGGTGGACGTGCCCGAGGACAGCGCCGCGGTCCAGGAAGAGACGTTCGGGCCGACGCTCACGATCACGAAGGTCCGTGACGTGGACGAGGCGGTCGAGCGCGCCAACGCCAACCCGTTCGGTCTGGGCGGCGCGGTATTCAGCGCCAAGCACGGCGAGCAGATCGCCGATCGGCTCTCGTGCGGCATGGTCAGCATCAACTCGGCGATCACCTACGCCACCGTGCCCGGACTGCCGTTCGGGGGCCTACGGAACTCCGGCTTCGGACGGATCCACGGCCCGGACGGCCTGCGCGAGTTCGCCTGGCCCCGTGCCGTCACCCACCTGCGCTACCCCTCACCGATCAAGGTGCTGACCTTCAAGCGCACCCCGCGCGACGTGGCCTGGCTCAAGCGCCTGGTCAAGACCCGCTGGGGTAGGTAGTCCGCGTCGGCGGCCCAGCCGATTCGTACCACCTCCGACGTGCTCCATCGGGTGCCGTCGAGCCGCACCGAGACGGCCAGGCCCGGTCGCACCAGCCAGAACAGCTGGTCGCGGGCCAGCCATCCGGGCCGGCCGTGCACCAGCATCGGCACGTAGTGCGCGTCGGCGGGTGGGCGCTCCTGGTAGGCGACGAACCAATCGTGCAGGGCCGCGCCATCGGTCAGCCGGTCGCCGGACAGCACCTCGATATCGGCATCCACCCGCCAGCCACCGCTCGGGGCGGGTGACTCCCACACCCGGGCCGTGAAGGCCACCTCGTCGTACTCGTAGTAGAAGTCGGACGCCTGGCCCAGCCCGGCCGGCAGGTACCCGAAGCGAATGCCACCGATGCCGATCCCCTGCGGTGCCGGTGCCGGTGCTGACGCCGGTGCTGGTGCCCGTGCCGGAACCGCGGACGCCGGACCGGCGAGCGCCCCCAGCAGGGCGAGACCGGTCAGCAGGCCCAGCAATGCTCGCGATCGTGTTCTCATGGTGCTCCTCCCCGAGCGGCCCGGACGGCCGCGCGCAGACGGTCACTATGCCGATCGGCGGTGCGCTCCCGGGGGCCGTCGGGACATCTGTGGATATCGCCGGGGCCTGTGGACAAGCGGGTCGGCGAATGTCGTATCCGGCCGATATCGTGCCGGCATGAGAAAGCGAGTCCTGCCGCTGGGCGCCGAGAAGGAGAGCCTGCACGCCAGCCTCGACCGGCATCGCGACATCGTGTTGTGGAAGCTCGACGGGCTCGACGACGAGCAGCTGCGCCGGCCTATGGTGCCGTCGGGCACGAACCTGATCGGGCTGGTCAAGCACCTGGCCCGTGTCGAGTACGGCTGGTTCTGCGAGACGTTCGGGCGCCCGTCCGAGGCCGTCCCGTTCGATCCCGACGATCCGGAAGCCGATATGCGGGCGGCGCCGGGCGAGACGACGGCCGACATCGTGGCCTATTACGGCCGGGCCCGGGCGGCGTCCGACGCGGTGATCAACGAGCTCGACCTGGACGCACACGGCACGGCGTGGTCGGGCGAGACGGTGTCGCTGCGCTGGGTGCTGATCCACATGATCGAGGACACCCTGCGCCACACCGGCCACCTGGACATCGTCCGTGAGCTGATCGACGGCCGGACGGGCGACTACCCGGATGAGTGAAGCCGGCCTCAGTCCGGGCCCGCCCGCAGGACAGGCACACTAGGGTTCATGGGCATGTCTCGTGAGTTTCAGCAGGTCGGGGTCGTCGGGCTCGGCACGATGGGCGCCGGCATCGTCGAGGTGTTCGCTCGCAACGGTCTGGCGGTCGTCGCGATCGAGATCAACGATGCGGCCCTCTCGCGCGGACGGGGCCACGTCGAGCATTCGACCGGGCGCGCCGTGGCCCGCGGCAAGCTCACCGACGCCGAGCAGGCCGCGCTCGTCGGGCGCATCGACTTCGGCACCGACCTCAACGCGCTCGCTGACGTCGACCTGGTCGTCGAGGCGGTGCCCGAGCATCTCGATCTGAAGCGGCAGATCTTCACCGAGCTCGACAAGATCTGCAAGCCCGAGGCGATCCTCGCCACCAACACCTCGTCGTTGTCGGTCACCGAGATCGCGGTCGCGACCGGACGGCCGGGCAAGGTCGTCGGCCTGCACTTCTTCAATCCCGCGCCGGTGATGAAGCTGGTCGAGATCGTCCGGACTGTGGTCACCGAGCAGGACGTCGTCGACGACATCGAGGCGTTCGCGCAGAAGCTGGGCAAGGTCGACGTCACGATCGGCGATCGCGCCGGCTTCATCGCCAACGCCTTGCTGTTCGGCTATCTCAACCACGCAGCCTCGCTGTACGAATCGCGCTACGCCAGCCGCGAGGACATCGACGCCGCTATGAAGCTCGGCTGTGGTTTACCGATGGGCCCGCTGGCGCTCCTCGACCTGATCGGTCTCGACACGGCCTACGAGATTCTCGAGACGATGTACAAGCAGAGCCGCGACCGCTTGCACGCCCCGACCCCGATCTTTCGGCAGATGATGACGGCGGGCCTGCTCGGGCGTAAGTCCGGACGCGGGTTCTATACCTATGACGCCCCGGATTCGCCGAACGTCGTGGCCGACCCGCAGACCCCGCCCGGCGACATCGTCGAAGGCGCGCGGCCCGTCCAGCAGGTGGGTGTCGTCGGATCGGGGACGATGGCGACCGGCATCGTCGAGGTGTTCGCCAAGGCCGGCTACGACGTGCTGTTCGTCGCTCGAAGTGCTGAGAAGGTGGCGAAGGTGAAGGCCACCATCGAGCGTTCGATGGAGAAGGCGGTACAGCGGGGCAAGCTCGCCGAAGCCGATCGCGACTCGGCGCTCACCCGCATCGCCGGTACGACACGGCTCGACGACCTGAGCACCGTGCAGCTCGTCGTCGAGGCGGTGGTCGAGGATCTCACCGTCAAGCAGGCGCTGTTCTCCAATCTGGACGAGATCTGCGCGCCCGGCACCGTTCTGGCGACGACCACGTCCAGCCTGCCCGTGATCGAATGCGCGGCCGCGACCTCGCGTCCGGGCGACGTCGTGGGCATGCACTTCTTCAACCCGGCCGCGATCATGAAGCTGGTCGAGGTGGTGTCGACCGTGTCGACGGCGGCCGACGTCGAGGCGACCGTGCTCGACGTGGCCCACAAGCTGGACAAGCACCCGGTGCGCTGCGGCGACCGGGCCGGGTTCATCGTGAACGCACTGCTGTTCCCGTACCTGAACGACGCGGTAAAGATGCTCGAGGCGCACTACGCGACCTCCGACGACATCGACTCGGCGATGAAGGTCGGCTGCGGCTACCCGATGGGCCCGTTCGAGCTGCTGGACGTGGTGGGCAACGACGTCTCGCTGGCCATCCAGCGCACGCTGTACCTCGAGTTCCGCGAGCCCGGCTTCGCGCCGGCGCCCCTGCTCGAGCATCTCGTCACGGCCGGCCGCCTCGGTCGCAAGACCGGCAAGGGCTTCCGCGACTACAGCTAGAAGGCCGCAGAACAATGCATGCTCGGCTGCGCGACGAGCGGCACTATTCAGCGGTCTCCTAGAACGCGTACGGCCCGAATCGCGCCCAGGCGATCACTACCGCCACTGCGAGCAGCACGACGTTGATGGCGATCTCGCGCGATTCGCGCCGCCGGGCGTGGGTGATGATCGCCCCGACCATCACGACGGCGAGGCCGGTCGCGGCGATCGGGGTCAGCACGGTCGCGATGTCCGTGGCGCCGGGCAGGATCAAGCCGACCGCGGCGAGCAGCTCCGCCCCGGCGATGAGCTTGATGACACCGGGAGTGAAGTCCTCCACCCAGGCCATGCCGGTCTTCGCCAGCTTCTCTTTGGATTGGATGGACTTCGTGGCGCCCGCGGCGGCGAACGCGGCGGCGAGCACGCCCTGCAGGATCCAGACAAAGACATTCATGATCGATCTCTCCAGTAAATGTGAGGCCCGCCTCGACTTGCCGGCGACGATAGCACGAACATGAGGTGCGCCTCGACTTAGGTAGGATGACACCCATGCCGCCGACCTCGCAGCGCCCCCCGCGTCGCGACGCGCAGCGCCCTCCGCGTCGCGACGCGCAGCGCCCCCTGCGTCGCGACGCGCAGCGCAATCGGGACGCGTTGCTCGCCGCCGCGCGCGAGACGTTCGCGCAGGAGGGCATCGAGGCGTCCCTGGAAGCCGTCGCGAAGCGGGCCCAGGTCGCCATCGGCACGCTCTACCGGCACTTCCCGAACCGGGTCGACCTGATCGAGGCGATCTTCGCCGAGAAGATGCAGGCGTGGGCTGCCGCGGCCGAGCGGGCCCTGGAAGCCGACGACGGGTGGGACGGATTCGTCGGATTCCTCGAGGCGATGTGCCAGATGCAGGCCGAGGACCGCGCCCTCGTCGAGCTCGCCGCCATGCGGCTGCCCGCGGCGGCGCGCACCGAGGCGGCCCGCCGGCGAGTGTTCGAGTTGGCCGACCAGATCCTGGACCGGGCCCAGGCGGAGGGGTCGCTGCGCCCGGACGTCACGGCCGAGGATCTCGCGTTCGTGATGTGGTCCAACGGCCGCGTCGCCGAGGTCACCGGTCCGGTCACCCCGCGGGCCTGGCGCCGGCACCTGGCGTTGGTGCTCGACGGGTTCCGGGCCGATGCCGCTCGACCGCTGCCCGAACCGCCGATGCGCCCGGCCGCGGTTTACCGGGCGATGCGTTCGCTCGGCACCAGTGCCTGCTCGGGGCGGCCGGATCGGGACGGCTGATGCCCCGGCAGAACCGTCGTCGAGTCGAGGCGCCGCTGGTGCGACCGACCGGCGGCGCGGAGCGGCGCGACGAGTGGCGCGGCGAGGAGTACGTCGTTCGGATGCTGGCCGGATCGGACAAGGCGTACCGCTGCCCGGGGTGCGATCAGCTCATCAGACCGGGGATCCCGCACGTCGTGGTCTGGCCGGCCAACGACGCCGAGGCGGCCGATCGCCGGCACTGGCACACCCCGTGCTGGTCGGCGCGCGATCGCCGCGCGCCGGTGCGCTAATAGGCTCAGGGTATGAGCGATCAACCCGACATCGCATTCTTGGGCACCGGCCTCATGGGCCAGGGCATGGTCAGGCGGCTGCTGAGCGGCGGCCGGACGGTTCGGGTCTGGAACCGGACCCTCGCCAAAGCGGCCCCGCTCGCTGACGACGGCGCGACGGTCGTGGCGTCACCGGCCGAGGCGGTGGCCGGTGCCGGCGTCGTGATCACCATGCTGAGCGATGCCGACGCCGTGTTCGCGACTATGAGCGACAGCGGCGCGTTGGCGGCGATGACCCCGGGCGCGATCTGGGTGCAGATGAGCACCGTCGGCCTGCCCGGATGCGCGCGCCTCGCTGAGGCGGCTGCCGCGGCCGGCGTCCAGTTCGTCGACGCGCCCGTGCTCGGTACGCGGCAGCCGGCCGAGGAAGGCAAGCTGAAGATCCTCGCGGCCGGGCCGGCCGAGCTGCGGCCCTGGTGTGAGCCGATCTTCGCCCAGCTGGGCACCGTGTTCTGCTGGCTGGATCAGGTCGGGCAGGCCAGCGCGCTCAAGCTGGTCGCCAATTCATGGGTCCTCGCGATCATGGACGGGGCGGCGACGTCGATCTCGCTCGCCCAGCACCTGGGCGTCGATCCACAGCTGTTCCTGGACGTCATCTCCGGCGCGATGAGCGACAGCCCATACCTGCAGATCAAGGGCAAGGCCATCCTGGCCGGTGACTACACGCCGAGTTTCGCCATCTCCGGCGCCGCCAAGGACGCGGGGCTCATCGTCGAAGCCGCCCGCAACGCCGGGTACGAGCCGACGCTCATCGAAGTCGTCCGCGAGCACCTGCTGCGGGCGGCCGAGCGGGGCCACGGCGACGAGGACATGGCCGCGATCTACCTGGGCCACGACGGCTAGCCCGGGTCCACGTCGGGACGTTAGCTGCGCTTGGTGCCGCGGGGCCGCGGCTTCGGCGGGCTGCCCGCCGCCTTGGTCGGCCGGGGGCGCGTCGACGCTGCCTTGGCCGGCGGCGTCGGAGTGGACGCCTCCGTGGACTGCTCGGCGGCGGGCTGTGGGGCGACGGGCTGATCGGCGACGGGCTGCTGCGCGGCGGGCTGATCGGCGGCGGGCTGCGGGTCGGCCGCCGGCGGGCGTGCCGGGGGCGCGGTTGGCGCTGTGGTTGCCTCCGGCGTCGGTTCGACGGTCGCTTCGGCAGGTGGTGCGGCGGCCGGCTCCGCAGGTGGTGGTGCGGCCGAGCGCCGGGGCATCTTGGTAGCCGTCTCGTCGAGCACCCGGGCTAGCTTGTGGTGCAGGTCGCGCAGCGCCGCGTGCGTGTCCTCGCGGCGGGCGCGCAACCGTTCGACCTCAGCGTCGGCGTCGGCGATGATCCCCTGGGCGTGCGTGCGGGCCCGGGCGCGCACCTGCTCGGCATCGGTCTCGGCGGCCGCGAGCTGTTGCGCCGACTTCTCCGCCTCCTCGGTGCGGCGCAGGCGAAGCGCGATCTCGAAGTCGTCCTGTGCGGTCTTGATCCGCGCAGCGAGCCCGTCCTCGTCCCGGGCGCGCCGAACGTTGAACTCGTCGGTCAGGCGGGTTCGCTCGGCGAGAGCCTCGGCGTCGAGGCGCTCGCGCATGGCGTGCGCGTCGCTCGTCAGCTGGTCCTCTTCGGCTCGGACGCGAGCCTGGTCCTGCTCGAGCTGGGCGGTGATGTCGTCGCGGTGGCGCTCGGCCTCGGCGATGCGCTGCCGGAACGTCTCGTCGGCCTCGACCTGACGCTGGGTGGCCTGGGACATGATCTGCTCGGACTCGAACCGGGCGCTGGCCCGAATCCGCTCCGCCGACTCGTCAGCCGCACGGCGGGTGTTCAGGACGTACTCGTCGGCCTCGGCCCGCAGCTTGGATGCCTCGGCCGCCGCCGAATCGAGCATCTCGCGGACCCGGGCGTCGACGTTGTCGGTGTTGGGCTGCTCGGTCGCCTTGCGCAGCTGACGTCTCAACGACTCCATCTGGGCCTGGGAGCTCGCCAGCTGCGCGGCCAGATCGGCGCTGCGGGCGACGGCGGCGTCACGATCGGCCGTCGCGCCACGGACTTCGTCGTCGAGATTGGCGACGTACTCGTCCACCTGACGGCGGTCGTAGCCACGCATCGCGGTATCGAAACCACGTTCGGCGAGGATCGGCAACGTTTCCGAGTAGTTCTCCGAAGGCATGGTTCGATCGTCTCACTTCCGCGCAACAGCCCCCAAGTCGATCACCTAGAGATTTCGGAATCTATTGATCTCGTCGACGTGCCGAGCGCGAAGACCGGGGTCGCGTACGCCGAGGCCCTCCCGCGGCGCCAGACAGAGCACGCCGACCTTTCCCTGATGCAGGTTGCGATGAACGTCATAGGCGGCCTGCCCGGTCTCGGCGAGCGGGTACACGCGTGACAGCGTCGGGTGGATCGCGGCCCGGGTGATCAGCCGATTCGCCTCCCAGGATTCCCGGTAATTGGCGAAGTGCGACCCGACAATGCGCTTGAGCGTCATCCAGAGGTAGCGGTTGTCGTACTCGTGCCAGTAGCCCGACGTCGATGCGCAGGTGACGATCGTGCCGCCGCGCTTCGCGACGTACACCGACGCGCCGAATGTCTCGCGGCCCGGATGTTCGAACACGATGTCGGGGTCGTCGCCGCCGGTGAGCTCGCGAATCTTGCTGCCGAGGCGCTTCCACTCACTCGGCTGCTGCTCGCCGTTCTTCCAGAACTCATAGCCTTCGGCGGTGCGGTCGATCACGAGGTCGGCGCCCATCGAACGACACAGGTCGGCCTTCTCCGGCGACGACACGACGCACACCGGGATGGCGCCACCGTTGAGCGCGTACTGCGTGGCGTAGCCGCCGAGGCCGCCCGAGGCACCCCAGACCAGGACGACGTCGCCCTGCTTCATGTTCGCGCCGTGGTGGGACACGAGCTGGCGGTACGCGGTGGAGTTGACCAGGCCGGGGCAGGCCGCCTCCTCCCAGGTGAGATGCGCCGCCTTGGGCATCAGCTGGTTGGACTTGACGAGCGCGAGCTCGGCCAGCCCGCCGAAGTTCGTCTCGAAGCCCCAGATGCGTTGCTGCGGATCCATCATCGTGTCGTCGTGGCCCTGCGGATCCTCGAGCTCGACGGACAGGCAGTGCGCGACGACCTCGTCGCCGGCCTTCCACTTCGTCACGCCCGGACCGGTGCGCAGCACCACGCCGGCGAGATCTGAGCCCACCACGTGGTAGGGCTGGTCGTGCTTGCGGGCCAGCTCGGACGACTTGCCGTAGCGCTCGAGGAAGGAGAAGGTCGACAATGGCTCGAAGATCGACGTCCACACCGTGTTGTAGTTGATCGCGCTGGCCATGACTGCGACGAGCGCCTCGCCCGGTCCGAGTTCCGGCGTCGGGACGTCTTGCACGTGCAGGCTCTTGCGCGGGTCCTTCTCCTTGGTGGCCAGCCCGTCGAACATGCCGACCTCGTCGGCCCGGACCACGACGCCGGAGTACGAGTCCGGTACGGGCAGCTCGGCGAGGGCGCCCAGCTCGTCGTTCAGGATCGCGGTGCGAATGTCGTCCACGGCGGGCCTCCTTGGAGGTTACTGGTCGGTAACCTTAGCGGGCTCGACCAGTTCGACCAAGACGCCGCCGGCGTCCTTCGGGTGGATGAAGTTCACCCGGCTGCCGGCGGTGCCGGGCCGGGGTTCGTCGTAGAGCAGCCGCAGGCCTCTGGACCGAAGGGCATCGGAGGTCGATTCGATGTCGTCGACGGTGTAGGCGAGTTGCTGGATGCCGGGGCCGTTGCGGTCGAGGAACTTGGCGATCGTCGAGCTCTCGTCGAGCGGGGCCAGGAGCTGAATGCGCGTCTCGCCGTCGCCGACGCCCAGCATCGCCTCGCGGACGCCCTGCGCCTCGTTCACTTCCTCGTGGACGCTGACCACGCCGAACGTGTCGCGGTAGAACGCGATCGCCTCGTCCAGGTCGGGCACGGCGATGCCGACGTGGTCGATCTTGCGGAACAGGGGCATCGGTTCATGGTGGCGGCGCTAAGCGCTTTCGGCGACCCCGGCGTGCGCTTGTTCACACCGCTGGTGGCATAGCAGCGGTTGCGGCACGGTGGATAGAGTCGCTGACAAGGATGAGGTAGGAGGCTGCGATGGCTGGGTCTGTGATCGTCAACGGTGCGCGCACCCCGATGGGACGGCTGCTCGGATCGCTCAAGGACTTCTCCGGGGCGGATCTCGGCGGCTTCGCCATCAAGGCGGCGCTGGAGCGCTCGGGCGTGACGCCCGACCAGGTGCAGTACGTGATCATGGGCCAGGTGCTGCAGGCCGGCGCGGGGCAGATTCCCGCGCGGCAGGCCGCGCACAAGGCCGGCATCCCGCTGACCGTGCCGTCGATCACCATCAACAAGGTGTGCCTCTCGGGTCTGGACGCCATCGCGCTGGCCGATCAGCTCATCCGGGCCGGTGAGTTCGACATCGTCGTGGCCGGCGGCCAGGAGTCGATGACCAACGCCCCGCACCTGCTGCCCAAGTCGCGCAGTGGCTACAAGTACGGCTCGATCGAGGTGCTCGACGCGATGGCGTTCGACGGGCTCACCGACACCTTCGACAACATCCCGATGGGTGAGTCGACCGATCGCGTCAACACCCGCCTGGGGCTGGGGCGCGTGGAGCAGGACGAGTTCGCCGCCCGATCCCACCAGCGGGCCGCGCTGGCCCAGAAGAACGGCGTGTTCGACGAGGAGATCGCCCCGGTGCTCATCCCGCAGCGCAAGGGTGACCCGATCGAGTTCCGCGAGGACGAGGGCATCCGCGCCGACACCACCGTCGAGGGGCTGGCCAAGCTCCGCCCGGCGTTCAGCAAGGACGGCACGATCACGGCGGGCACCGCCTCGCAGATCTCCGACGGTGCCGCCGCGGTCGTGGTCATGAGCAAGGCCAAGGCGCAGGAACTCGGGCTGAGCTGGATCGCCGAGATCGGCGCCCACGGCAACGTCGCCGGCCCGGACAACTCGCTGCAGTCCCAACCGTCCAACGCCATCAACGACGCCCTGCGCAAGGAAGGCCTGGCGATCGGCGACCTCGACCTGATCGAGATCAACGAGGCGTTCGCCGCCGTGGGCATCCAGTCGATGAAGGATCTCGGCATCGACGCCGAGAAGGTGAACGTCAACGGCGGAGCCATCGCGCTGGGCCACCCGATCGGGATGTCCGGCGCCCGGCTGGCGCTCACGTTGGCCTTGGAGCTCAAGCGCCGCGGGGGTGGCACCGGCGCCGCGGCGCTGTGCGGGGGCGGCGGCCAGGGCGACGCCCTCATCCTGCACGTCCCGGCCTGAGGACGGATGACCACGACGCGCCGTTCGGTCGACGTCGACGACCTCGTCGAGCGAGCGCGGCAGGCCGAAGCCCGGGCGGTGGCCCGGCTGATCTCGCTGGTCGAGAACGACTCGCCGCTGCTGCGCGACATCGCGGCGGCGCTCGTGCCGTTCACCGGCAATGCGCAAGTGGTGGGTCTGACCGGCTCGCCGGGGGTGGGCAAGTCGACGACGACGTCGGCCGTCGTGACCGCGCTCCGGGCGGACGGTCAGCGGGTCGGCGTGCTGGCCGTCGACCCGTCCTCGCCGTTCTCCGGCGGGGCGCTGCTCGGCGACCGGGTCCGGATGCAGGATCACGCCACCGACGACGGGGTCTTCATCCGGTCGATGGCCTCGCGCGGGCACCTCGGCGGCCTCTCCGCCGCCGTCCCGCAGGCGCTGCGGGTGCTCGACGCGGCCGGCTGCGACGTCATCCTCATCGAGACGGTTGGTGTCGGGCAGGCCGAGGTCGAGATCGCCTCGCTGGCCGACACGACCGTGGTGCTGCTCGCGCCGGGCATGGGCGACGGCATCCAGGCCGCGAAGGCCGGCATCCTCGAGATCGCTGACCTGTTCGTCGTGAACAAGGCCGACCGCGACGGCGCCGACCAGGTGGCCCGCGATCTGCGCTACATGCAGTCGCTCGGCGGTCGGCATTCGGAGGCAGGGGCGTGGCGCCCGCCGATCGTGAAGACGGTAGCGGCCCGCGCCGAGGGCATCGACGACATGCTGGCCGCCTTGGCGAAACATCGCGAATGGCTCGATAGCAGCGGGGAATTCTCCCGTCGGCGGCAAGAGCGGGCCGCCGCTGAGATCGAGGCGATCGCCGTCGGCGAGGTGCGGCAACGATTCGCGCAGGTTCACGGCTCGGCCGCGCTGAGCGCGTCGGCGAAACGCGTCGTGGCCGGCGAACTCGATCCGTATTCGGCAGCAGACGAACTGGTGGCGTCGCTGTAACGTCGAAGCCGTGGGGGCCGGATCGGGGAGAGGGCCACATGGGCGCGAAGGCCAGCGTGTTCACCACCATCGACGACATCGGTTCCGAGTGGGACGAGCTGATGACCGCGGCGCGGGCGCCGGTCTTCTACCGCCGGCCCTTCTTACGGGCGTTCGAGCACTATCCGCTGCATCCCGTGCTGCGAACCGCGTACATCCTGGTGCGCGACGGCGCCGGGATCGCGCAGGCGGCCATACCGGCATTCCTGCAGCGCGACATCGATCCGATGCAGGTGATCCACAACCACTACCCGCAGGCGCTGCCGCACACGTCGCTGCTCACCCACGTGTGGCACTGCTACGACACGGTGCTGCCGGTGCGTCCGGGCAGCGAGGCCATCACGCCGGCCGCCGTCGACGCCTTCCGCGCAACTGCCGCTGACTGGGGCGCGGCGCTCTACGGCCTGGCCAACGTCGACGCCGCCACGCCGCTGGCCGGCGCGCTCGGCGCCGCCGGGCTCGAGGCCGTCGACATCGAGATCGGCTGGAGCCTGGACCTGCGCGCCGTCGACAGCTTCGAGGCGTACCTCGCGACCCTGCGGAGCAAACCGCGGCGCAACCTGCTGCACGACCTGCGCAATGCCGAGCGAGCCGGCCTGGACGCGCGCGTCGTCGGCGCGGACGAGGCGGATCTCGACGGCTTCGTCGCCCTGGCCCGTGCGACGGCTGCCAAATACGACAACGCCGATTACTACAAGCCCGGGCTCTTCCAGGACTTCGCGCGCGTGTTGGGTGACGACATGCGCGCAGTCGAGCTGCGCATCGGCGGGCGTCTGGTCGGATCGTCGTTGGCGCTCGTCGACGACACGCGTTTTCACTGGTGGGCCTGCGGAGTCGACTACGCGGCTTGCCCGAACTTCAGCCCGTTCTACGTCGCGTTCGGGGAGGTGCTGCGCGCCGCGTACGCCTCGGGTCGTCCCCACTTCGAAGTCGGACGGCGCAACCCGACCTTCAAGCGGCGTTACAACCTCACGCCGCGCACGCTGCGTGCCTACTTCGGTGACGTAGGCGCCGGCGGAGCGGGCGGCGTGCAGCCGGACCGCTCGCCCACGACCTGATTCCACGCGGCGGTGACGTCGATCGGGGCGTCCTGGGGCAGCACCCAGAACGTGGAGTCGGTGTCGTTCTGCTCGGCAGCTGTCCACGCCTGCCACTGCTCGACGGTCTGCGGTTGGCCATATCTGAGCAGCCCGCCGGCGCGCTGGCAGATCAGGTTCGCCGAGCAGACGAGACCGGGCGTCGTGCGAGTCGCCGAGTAGCGGTAGGCGACCTTGCCGTCGTAGAAGGTGTTGTGCCGCACCGTGATGTCGGCGGGCAGGTCCCAGCCGTACGTCAGGAGATGGACGCGCGTGTTGAGGTCGGGGCGCACCTGCGACGACCAGCCGTAGCCGGAGTAGAGGCAGGTGTTGCACTCGACGAGGCAGTTGACGAAACCCGGGCCGGCGCCGGCGGACCAGAACTCGATCGACTGGTTGCACAGGTAGATCAGATTGTTCCGGAGGCTGATGTTGGACCAGGAGCCCGTGGTGGACTGCGGGCCGCCCTGCGCAGTGAACGCGGTGTCGTAGATGTCGTGGAAGATGTTGCGTTCGACGACGACATCCGCCGAGTCGATCCACGCTTCGAAGCCGTTGCCGGCGAGAGGTAGTACGTGCGCGTCTGCGGTGCCGCCGTCCAGCCGCGAGCAACGAGCGGTGCTGGTGCGAATGCGATCAGCTTCAGCATCTCGCGACGGCGTAGCTTCACTGGGCTCCCGGGTCTCTCGGCGATCTGGATACGTATGTTCCGTCATAGCGTGCAGCTGGTATCAAGATCCGGGGCGAACTAGCCGGCGGCCGCCTTTTCGACCTCGAGCAGCGACTCCTCGCGCTGGGCGGCGACGTAGGCGTGGTGGCCGCCGCGGACGCCGAACAATCGCTTGGACAGCACCAGGTAGGCGACGGCCGCGAGGTTGACCACCAGCGCGGTGATCTTCAGCCAGCTGATCTTGTCGGTGAGCTCGTAGATCTCCAGCGGGATGAACAGGGTGGTTCCCACGACGGCGACGTACTCGCCCCAGCGCTTGAGCGACCACAGGCCGATGCCTTCCACGATCTGCAGCGCGCCGTAGAAGAACAGCCCAGCGGCGATGAGATTCAGCGTCGAGGGCTTGGCGTGCAGCACCTTCTCGATCGAGCGGATGGTGGCCGAGTCGGAGACGTTGAAGTGGATCTGGTCGAAGAACGGTTTGAGCGACTTGACGTCCTCGTCGAACAGCTTCTGCAGGCTGACCTGGGTCGACTCGAGCCGCAGCACGGCCACGCCGAGCAGGACGACGATCAGGCCGCGGATCCACCGTTCGACCGCGAGCAGCCGCAGGATGAACGCCGAGCGCAGTTCCTTGCCGCGCAGCAGCACCGGCGCGTCTTCGGCCGGCCCTTCGGCGTGCGGTGCCCCGAGCACGTAGTCGCCGCAGCGCAGGCAGCGCCACGCGTCGCCGAGCGGTGTCGTCGCCTCGAGCTTCGTCCGGAATTCGGGCTCGGTCGCCGCGTAGGTGACGTGCCCCTTGCGCGAGCAAGAGCGCAGATTCCACTCCACTAGCGGAAGGCGTCCAGGCCGGTGATGGCTTGGCCCAGGACGAGGGTGTGTACCTCGTGGGTGCCCTCGTACGTGTAGACGGTTTCGAGGTTGAGCGCGTGCCGCAGCGTCGGGTACTCGGTGGTGATGCCCGAGCCGCCGAGGATCGAGCGGGCCTCGCGGCAGATCTCCAGCGCCGCCCGGACGTTGGCGAACTTGCCGAAGCTGATCTGGGTCGGGGTGATCTGGCCGGCGTCCTTCAGGACGCCCAGGCGGTTCGCGGTGAGCCGGGCCTGGGTGAGCGACACGGCCATCTCGGCCAGCTTGCGCTGGGTCAGCTGGAACCCGCCGATCGGCTTGCCGAACTGGGCGCGGGTGGTCGCGTAGTCCACAGTGGACGCGAGCGCGTCGCGGGCCGCCCCGGTGACGCCCCAGATGATGCCGTAGCGCGCCTCGGTGAGACACGACAGCGGACCCTTGAGGCCGCGCGCGAGAGGCAGCTGCGCGGACGCCGGCAGGCGGACCTCGTCCAGCGACAGCGAGCTGGTGATCGACGCCCGCAGCGACAGCTTGTGGTGGACGTCCTGGGCGGTGAACCCCGGCGTGCCCCTCTCGACCAGGAACCCCCGGATCCCGTCGTCGGTTCGCGCCCACACCACGGCGACGTCGGCGATCGAGCCGTTGGTGATCCACATCTTGCTGCCGTGCAGGATCCAGTCGTCCCCGTCGCGGGTGGCCCGGGTGAGCATCGAGCCGGGGTCAGAGCCCGAGTCCGGCTCGGTCAGCCCGAAGCAGCCCACGGCCTCGCCGCGCGCCATCGCGGGCAGCCAGCGCTCCTTCTGCTCCTCGCTGCCGAACGCGTGGATCGCGTACATCGCCAGCGATCCCTGGACGCTGACCAGCGAACGCAGGCCCGAGTCGACGGCCTCGATCTCGGCGCAGACGATGCCGTATTGGGTGGCCGTTGCCCCCGCGCAGCCGTACCCGGAAAGGTGCATGCCGAGCACGCCCAGCTCGCCGAATTCGCGGGCCAGTTCGCGGGCGGGCAGCGTCCCGTCCTCGTACCAGTCGCGGGTGTGCGGACGCAGCCGGTCGTCGGCGAACTTGCGCACCGTGTCGCGCAGCAGGCGGTCTTCGTCGGGCAGGTCGGCGTCGAGGCCGAGCAGGTCGAGCGTGTCGGTCACGTCGCAGAGGCTACGCGCCCGGGGCGGTGCCCATTACGCTGCGTTAATGCCTTCGCCGCTCGCCTTCGACCCGATCGAACGTGCCGGTGACCTGTGGACCAAGCATTGGCCCGACGAGCCCTCCGACGTGTACGCGGCCATGCGCGCCGTCACGTCGGTCATGCGGGCGCAGCAGATCCTGATCGCCGAACTCGACGGGCTGCTGCGCCCGTTCGGCATCACGTTCAGCCGCTTCGAGGCCCTGGTGCTGCTGACGTTCTCGCAGCGGGGCGCCCTACCGCTGTCGAAGATCGGCGAGCGGCTGCAGGTGCACGCCACGTCGGTCACGAACGTGATCGACCGGTTGGAGGCGGCCGGACTCGTGCGGCGGGAGCCGAATCCACGCGACGGGCGAGGCACCCTCGCG
Source organism: Jatrophihabitantaceae bacterium (assembly GCA_036502575.1). Taxonomy (GTDB): domain Bacteria; phylum Actinomycetota; class Actinomycetes; order Mycobacteriales; family Jatrophihabitantaceae; genus DASXRA01. Next base: position 118,093 of record DASXYL010000029.1, read on the forward strand.
GTGATCACCGACGAGGGCCGGCGGGTCGCCTACGAGGCGACGGACGTGCTCAACCAGGCCCGGTTCGGCCTCGGCGCCCTGGACGAAGGCGACCTACAGCAACTGTTCGCGATCCTGCGAAACCTGCGACTGGACGCGACCGATTTCTCATAGCGGCGTTACCCGCCTGTGGGCTGATCGTTAAGCGGAACAGCATCCCGACTCGGTGGAGGGTCTCGTGCGCGCCCGCTCGCTCCTCGTTGTGGCCGCCACCGCCGCCGCTTTCGTAGCGCCGCTCACGGCTAATAGCTCGGCCGGGCCGACGGCCTGTTCGCGCTCACCCAGAACGTCCTGCCCGGGCTGGCCAATGCCCAGGACCTCGGGGCGGCGGCGCCCGGGACGAGCGTCGACCTCGTGGTCACCCTCGGTCGCCCGGACCCGTCCGGTGAGAAGGCGCTGATCGCCGCCGAGCACGATCCGGCCAGCCCGCAGTACCGGCACTTCCTCACGCCGGCCCAGTTCGCGGCCCGGTTCGGGGTCGCTACTACGCAGCGTGACGCGGTCCGGTCGTTCCTCGCCGGCGGCGGGCTGATGATCGACACGGTCTCGGCGGCCGGTGATGTGTACAGCGTGCACGGCCCGGCCGCGCAGGTGGGCGCGCTGCTGCACACGTCGATCCGTCGCTATTCGATCGGCGGCGACGCGTTCGTGGCCAATACCTCGGCGCCGGTGTTCCCGGCCGGGCTCGGCATCAAGAACATCACCGGACTGAACACGCTGCAGCATTACTCGGCGCCGGCGAAGCTGCGCCATGCGCAGGGCCTCTGCCTGCCGTTGTTGCCGTGCATCGGCGGCACCACTCCGCAGGACCTGTGGTCGGCGTACCAGCAGCCGGCCGCCCACACCGGCGCCGGTCAGCAACTCGCGATATTCGGCGAGGGCCAGAGCGACGACGTGATCAGCGACCTGCGCGTGTTCGAGACGAAGTTCGGCCTGCCGCAGATCCCGGTGCGCGTCGTTCATCCCGCCGGAGACACCGACTTCAGCGACGACGCCGGCCGCCCGGAGTGGGACATCGACACCCAGGCATCCAGCGGCATGGCCCCGAACGCCGACAGCCTGTCGCTGTACTGGGGTTCGGATCTGTCCGACGCCGACGTCGACCGGGTGTTCAGCACGTTCACCGACGACCCGACGGGGCCGAAGCAGGCGTCGGCGAGCTACGGCGAGTGCGAGACGATCCCGACGATCAGCCCGCTGGTCGGGCAGCTGTTCGACAGCCTCGGGCTGGCCGCGCTGCCGATCCAGCTCGGGCTGGGCAACAACAACGACGCGACCCTCGACCAGATCACCCGCCAGGCCGCCGCCGAGGGCAAGACGATCTTCGTCTCGAGCGGCGACACCGGGTCGTCCTGCCCGATCGTGGCGCTGCCCGTGATCGGCGCCGGCAACGGGCTGCTGAACCAGGTCGTCCCGGTGACGAGCTCGCCGGCGTCGTTGCCCTACGTCACGGCGGTCGGCGGCACGGTGTTGTACACGGACGGCGCCGGCCACCGTACGCGTGAGTACGGCTGGGCGTTCTCCGGCGGCGGCTCCACGCTGTTCACCCCCGAGCCGGACTACCAGGTCGGGACGCCCGGGGTGAGCGTCCCGTGCGTGACCGACCTGAGCGTGACCTGCCGGGGCATCGCCGACGTGTCGGCGCAGTCCGGCGATGTGCTCGGAAACGGGTACGACATCGTGCTGTCCGGCACCTATACCGAGGGAGCCGGCGCCGGCACGTCGCTGTCGTCGCCGCTGTGGGAAGGCATGTGGGCGCGCGTTCAGTCGGCTGCGCCCACGGCGGCCGGCAACGGGTTCGCCAACTACGCCCTGTACCGCGTCGGCCAGGACGGCGCGGCCTACGCCCGTGACTTCTTCGACGTGAACTCGCTCGACCTGGCGACCGGCCTGCCCGCGGTGAACGGCCTGTACGCCACGACGCCCGGCTGGGACTACGTCACCGGATTCGGCCCACCACGAGTGTCCGGCCTGATCTGCGACATCGACGGATCATGCTGATCCGCAACGCGATGAGCGCTCGCGCGAAGAGCCCGCCGGCCGCGACCGTCCTGACCGCGGCCAAACCGGGGTGTCGGCCTGAGCCGCGGTCCAGGAGCCACTCGGATCCGGCTCCGGCGGTTAAGAGCAGCCCGCGTCGACCACGGTGACCGTCCTGTGCACCGGGTCGACGCGGGCCCGGCAGCCCAGCGGCAAAACGCCGGCCGGCGAGGTGTGCCCGTAGTCGACGTTCGCGACGACGGGTAGATCCGGGCGGCCGGCCTCGACGAGCACCGCCTGGACGAGGTCCCAGAGTTCGAACGTCTGCTGCTGGGAGTAGCCCATGGGTCGGGCGATGAGCAGTGCGCCGATGCGATCGAGGACGCCGGTGGCGAGGTAGTTGCGCAGCCAGTGCTTGACGTTCTGCGGCGGGGGCACCTCCTCGGACGTCTCGAGCAGGAGGATCGCGCCGTCCCAGGCCTCGTCGTCCGGCCAGATCGAGGTGCCCTTCGCCATTTCGAGGATCTCGGCATTGCCGCCGATGAGCTCGCCCGTGACCGCGTCGGTTCCGGATAGCCACTGCCAGCCGGGGGTCGGCCACCATCGCCGTCGCCGCGCCTGCAATTCCGGGCGCGCCCAGTCGAGGAACTCCTCGGTCCACTCCGACGCCGCCGACAGCTCGAACGGCTCGGGCGTGAACACCGCGGCGCGCACGGCCGCCTCGACGTAGGGGTGGATGCCACCGTTCTCGGCGAAGCCGGCCAGCAGCGACGGGCCGTGGAAGGAGACGATTCCCGCCTTGCGGTTCACCAGGTGCTGCACGGTGCTGTCGGAGAACCCCATGAACACCTTGGGGTGGGCCCGGATCAGGTCCAGGTCGAGGTAGCGCTCCGTGCGGATCGACTCCTCGCCGCCGATGGTCGAGATCACGCCGGCGACGTCGTCGTTGGTGAGGGCCCAGTGCAGGTCGTCGGCACGCGCTTGCGGGTTGTCGTGCAGCCAGGCGTTGTCGCGCAGGGCGTTCGGCGTCTCGACGACGTTCAACCCGAAGGTCTCGGCGAGCTGCCGCTTGCCGGTCTCGTACCGGTGCGGGAACGCCGCCGCGGCGCCCGACGAGAGCGAGATCGCGGCGACGGTGTCGCCGGGCTTCAAGGCCGGCGGTGCGATCAAGGACATGGGCCACATCCTGCCCGCGTTGGAAGGTGGAGCACGATCGGATTGTTGTCCCGAAGAGATCCCCATCGACCCTAGGAGTTCGTTGTGACCGCCGTCGCGCATCATTCAGGCACGTTCACCATCGCCGGGAAGACCGTCCACCGTCTCGGCTTCGGCGCCATGCAGCTGACCGGCCCCGGCGTCTGGGGCGAGCCCGCCGACCGCGACGAGTGCGTTCGCGTGGTGCGCCGCGCCGTCGAGTTGGGCGTCGACTTCATCGACACCGCCGACTCCTACGGCCCCTACGTCAGCGAGGAGATCATCCGCGAGGCGCTGTACCCGTACCCCGAGCAGGTGCTCGTCGCGACCAAGGCCGGGTTCGTGCGCACCGGACCCGGCGAGTGGCACGTGGTAGGGCGGCCCGAGTACCTGCGCCAGGAGGTCGAGCTGAGCCTGCGCCGGCTCGGCGTCGAGCGCATCGGCCTGTTGCAACTGCACCGCATCGACCCGGACGTGCCACTGGCCGATCAGCTCGGCGAGCTCACGGCGTTGCAGGACGAGGGCAAGATCGGTGCGCTCGGGCTGTCCGAGGTCAGCGTCGCGGAGATCCAGGCCGCCCGCGAGATCGCCGACATCGTCAGCGTGCAGAACCTCTACAACCTGACCTACCGCAAGTCGCAGGACGTGCTGGACTACTGCACCGAGCAGGGACTCGGATTCATCCCGTGGTTCCCGATCGCGAGCGGCAAGCTGGCCGAGCCGGGCGGCGTCGTCGACGAGATCGTCCACGCGACCGGCGCGACCCCCGCGCAGGTGGCGCTGGCCTGGCTGCTCGCGATCTCGCCGGTCGTGCTGCCCATTCCCGGGACGTCCAAGGTGGCGCACCTGGAGGAGAACGTGGCAGCCGCCGGGGTCACCCTCACCGAGGAGCAGGTCGCGGAGCTCACCAAGGCCGGGTCCTGACTGCCGGGGTCCTGACAGCTGCGTCCTAGCCCTTGATCAACAGCCATTCAGCGGGCGAATTCGCTACGTCAATGGCTGAGGATCAAGGAGGGCACGGGCCGAGCGGTCACGGGTGCCCGTGTTCGAACGGCCGGCGAGTCGCCGGTCACACTGGCTGGCGATTTACTAGGACGTCCAAGTAATCTGGCGACATGGACGCCGAGGAGATCGCTGCGGGCCGGGCCCGCTGGCAAGAGCGCTACGACGCCGCGCGCAAACAGGACCGCGACTTCACGACGCTGTCCGGCGACGACGTGGAGCCGCTCTACGGCCCGCAGGGCGCCGACGAGCGCTTCGACCGCATCGGCTGGCCGGGCGAGTACCCGTTCACCCGAGGCATCCACCCGACGGGGTATCGGGGCAAGCCGTGGACGATCCGGCAGTTCGCCGGCTTCGGCAACGCGCAGCAGACCAACGAGCGCTACAAGATGATCCTGGCCGAGGGCGGCGGCGGGCTGTCCGTCGCTTTCGACATGCCCACGCTGATGGGACGCGACTCCGACGACCCACGCTCGCTCGGCGAGGTGGGCCATTGCGGGGTCGCCATCGACAGCGCCGCCGACATGGACGTCCTGTTCGACGGCATCGACCTGGCCGCGACCACGACATCGATGACGATCAGCGGCCCGGCGGTGCCGGTGTTCTGCATGTACGTGGTCGCCGCCGAGAGGCAGGGCGCTGACACCAGCAAGCTCAACGGCACGCTGCAGACCGACATCTTCAAGGAGTACATCGCGCAGAAGGAGTGGATCTACCCTCCCGAGCCGCACCTGAAGCTGATCGGCGACCTGATGGAGTACGTGGCACACGACATCCCGGCCTACAAGCCGCTGTCGGTGTCGGGGTACCACATCCGCGAGGCCGGATCGACGGCCGCGCAGGAGCTGGCGTTCACGCTGGCCGACGGGTTCGGCTACGTCGAGCTGGGCCTGTCTCGTGGGCTCGACATCGAGCAGTTCGCGCCGGGCCTGTCGTTCTTCTTCGACGCCCACATCGACTTCTTCGAGGAGATCGCCAAGTTCCGGGCAGCGCGACGCATCTGGGCGCGTTGGCTGCGCGACGTCTACGGGGCCAAGACCGACAAGGCGCTCTCGCTGCGCTTCCACACCCAGACCGCGGGCGTGTCGCTCACCGCGCAGCAACCGGACAACAACATCGTGCGTACCGCCGTCGAGGCGATGGCGGCCGTGTTGGGCGGCACGAACTCGCTGCACACCAACGCGCTGGACGAGGTGCTGGCCCTGCCGAGCGCGAAGGCGGCGCAGATCGCGTTGCGCACCCAGCAGGTGATCGCCGAGGAGACCGGCGTGCTCAATGTCGCCGACCCGCTGGGCGGGTCGTGGTTCATCGAGGAGCTCACCGACCGGATCGAGGCGGAGGCCGAGGCGATCTTCGCCCGCATCCGCGAACTCGGCGGCGACGGCACCATGACCGCCGGGCTGCTGCGCGGCATCGAGGACGGCTGGTTCATCGGCGAGATCGCCGACTCGTCCTTCGCGTACCAGGTGGCCCTCGAGAAGGGCGACAAGCGCGTGGTCGGCGTCAACGTCCTCACCGGCGATGTCGGCGACGAGCTCGAGATCCTGCGCGTCTCGCACGAGGTCGAGCTCGAGCAGCGCGATCTGGTCACCGCTCGCCGGGCGGCGCGCGATCAAGTGGCGGTCAACGCCGCGCTCGCGCGCATGGTCGAGGCGGCCAAGAACGGCGAGAACACCGTGCCCCCGATGCTCGATGCGGCGCGCGCCGAAGCGACGCTCGGCGAGATCTGCAACGCGTTCCGTCCCCTGTGGGGCGAGTACCGCGAGCCGGTGAAGTTCTAGCCCGCTACCGGCCGTTGTAACTCTGCGCACTCTGCCAGAGTGCTGCTCCATGGAGCATGAGGTCAGCCCCGTCATTCGCTGGATGATCCTGATCGGCGGGCTGGCGCTCATCGTGACCGGCGCGGTCGCCACCTACGTCGGCCGGCTCGCGCTGCCGGCGGGTGTCTCGATCGTCGTGGGCGCCGCCGCCTGCCTGCTCGCGGCGATCGGGCGGTGGCCGGCGAACCTGTCCTGGGGCAGCGCCAGCGTGGCCTTCGCCATCTCGAACCAGATCCGTAACGAGATCGACGACGTGATCGAAACGGCGCCCGATTCGGCCAAGGCCTCGCTGGAGCTCGTCAAGGAGCGGGTGTCGTCCGTCCAGCAGGATCAGACGCCGCGAGTGGCCGCCGCTATCGCCTACGACGACGAGGTCGAGGCGGCGCTTCGCCGGATCCGGCCGGACGCGCCGGTGCGGCGTCCCACCGATTGGTCGCGGGACCGACCTGACTTCTGGCTCGACGTCGGCGGCCGGGAGCTGTTCGTCGAGACGAAACACGTCGGGTCGGCGACGGCGTTCTCGGGCAGCAGCCTCGAGTCGTTGATCCAGCAGGTGGCCGAGACCGGCCGGTTGCTGGTCATCAGCAACGCAGCGGACGTCAGTCGCGCGCGTGAGCGGGTCACGGCGCGGCTGCGCGACCGCGGTGAGGTGATCACCTGGCGCAGTCCGGCCGATGACGGCGAGCTCAGCCGCGCCGTGTCGACCCTGATCGCCGTCGACACGCCGGCCGCAGCACCCGTCCGCGATTAGTCGGCGGCACCTCGCGGGTCAGTACAGGTGAACTCCGATCCATCTAGGAGGACCTGTGCAGGCCAACGGTGTGCGTTCGACGCCGGCGCAGCGCTGGACGCTCGCGCTCGCGTCCATCGCGGCTTTGATGATCACCCTCGACGGGCTGGTCGTGTCGACGGCGCTCAATACGATCCGGACCGATCTGGGGGCGTCGCTCGAATCGCTCGAGTGGACGGTCAACGCGTACGCGCTCAGCTATGCCGTGCTGATGATGACCGGCTCCGCCCTGGGCGATCGCCTGGGCCGGCGGCGGGTGCTCGTCGTCGGTCTGGCTGTGTTCACCGCCGCTTCGGCCGCCTGTGCCCTGGCCCCGAGCATCGGCTGGCTGATCGCCGCCCGGGCGGTGCAGGGCGGCGGCGGCGCGCTGATCATGCCGCTCGCGATGGCGCTGGTGAGCTCCGCGTTCCCGGCGCAACAGCGCGCTCGGGCGACCGGTCTGTTCGTCGCGATCATGGGTCTCGGCGTAGTCGGTGGGCCCGTAGTCGGCGGCGCGGTCTCCGAGGCGTTGTCGTGGCAGTGGATCTTCTGGCTCAACGTGCCGATCGGTGTCGTCCTGATCCCGCTGATCCGTTCGCGGATCGCCGAGAGCGCGCGTTCCGCGGCCCGGATGGACGGCGGTGGCGTGCTGCTCGTTACCGGCGCTGCCTTCGGAGCGGTATGGGGGCTCGTGCGCGGTAACACGTCGGGCTGGGCCAGCCCCGAGGTGCTGGCATCGCTCGTCGGGGGAGCGGTGCTGACCGTTGCGTTCGTGCGGTGGGAGTTGCGGTCCCGTGCGCCGATGCTGCCGATGCACCTGTTCCGGGTGCGCACGTTCGCGGTGTCGAACGCCTGCGGCTTCTTGCTGTTCGCGTCGAACTTCAGCTCGGTGTTCCTGATTGCCCAGTACTTGCAGGCCGAACGGGGCTACTCGCCGCTGCAGGCCGGGCTGCGCATGCTGCCGTGGACGGTGACGATCCTGGCGTTGGCACCCTTGGCCGGTTGGTTGCAGACGCGGCTGGGCGTGCGGCGGCTGGTGTCGGGCGGGCTGGCATTGCAGGCGCTCGGCATCGGCCTGGTCGCTTTGCTCGCGGCGGGCGGCGCGTCCTACCCGGCGATGGTCCTGCCGCTCGTGCTGGCCGGGTGCGGCATCTCGATGGCGATGCCCTCATCGCAGAACGCGGTGGTCAGCGCCGTGCCGCTGGACATGATCGGCAAGGCGTCGGGGACGTACAACACGTTGCGGCAGCTCGGCGGAGCGTTCGGGGTGGCCGTGGTCGTCGCCGTCTTCGCCGCGACGGGAAGTTACGCGACCCCGGCCGCGTTCGACGACGGTTTCGTCGCCGCCCTCGGCGTTTCGGCCGCGCTCCCCGTCGCCGCGGCAGTTGCCGCCTTGGCGCTGCCTCGCCGGCGCGCGGTGTCGGCGCCAGTGGTGGTGCCGGCGGCGGAACTGGCGCGGGCCTGATGTGTCGGTGCTCGTGGCTAGGGTCGAGATCATGACGGTCACCGACGACTTCGTCCGGCAGGCCGACACCTTCCGGCCGGAGTTGCTGGCCCACTGCTATCGGATGGTGGGCTCCGTCCACGACGCCGAGGACCTGGTGCAGGAGACCTACCTGCGGGCGTGGCGATCGGTCGAGCGATTCGAGGGCCGCTCGTCGCTGCGGACCTGGCTGTATCGGATCGCGACGAACGCCTGCCTCACCGCGCTGGACCGCAACAGCCGCCGTCCGCTGCCGTCCGGGTTGGGCGCGCCCGGCGGCGACGTCTCGCAGCTCGCGCCGCCCCAGTCCGAGGTGTCGTGGTTGCAGCCGGTGCCCGATGCGCTCATCGCGCCCGACCCGGCGGCTCTGGTCGTCTCGCGGGACAGTGTCCGGCTCGCGTTCATCGCTGCGCTGCAGCACCTGCTGCCCCGGCAACGAGCGGTGCTCATCTTGCGCGACGTGCTCGCCTGGCCGGCGTCCGAGGTCGCCGATCTGCTCGACACGACCACCGCCGCCGTCACCAGCGCGCTGCAGCGGGCCCGCACCCAGCTCGCCGACGTGATGCCGTCCGAGGACGACACGGTCGAGCCGTCCTCCGCATCGCTGCGGGCGCTTCTCACGCGCTACGTGACGGCGCTGGAGAACGGTGACGTGAGCTCGCTGGTGCAGCTGCTGCGCGAGGACGCCTCGCTGGAGATGCCGCCGATTCCGACGTGGTTCGCCGGATGCGACGCGGTTGCTGCGTTCTACACGAGCCGTGTCCTCGACAATCCGTCCGCCTGGCGGTACGTACCGACCGCGGCGAACGGGCAGCCGGCGCTGGCCGCGTATCGCTGGGATGACGGGTCCTATCAGGCGCATAACTTGCAGGTGCTCACGGTCCAGCGCGGTCGCATCGCGCGGATCGTCGCCTTCCGGGACGTGGGCCTGTTCGCGACGTTCGGCCTGCCGGACGAGCTCTGATTCGCGGGAGCATCGCCGGCTGGATCGTGAAACGACAACAAGACGGCAGCTACCACTGGACCGCACCCACCGGCCACACCTGCACCGTCCACCCACCCGACGACGGATAATACAGCTGGGCTGTGGTTGGTGCGGGGAGCGGGGCCGATCGGATCGGCCCAGAAGAGGGCGGCCCGCCTCGTCCGCGAGGCTAGCGGTTTGCGGCTAGTGGCGGTCCGAACGGCGGCGCTGCAGGGTGAACGTCTCGAACACCGACAGTTCGCCGCGTGGCTTGTTGACGTTGTAGTACGTGACGTTCAGCCGGGTGAGGTCGCCGGGGTGGCGGCCCGGGTCGACGGTGAACGCCGCGAATCCGTAAGGGTGATCGAGGTCGCGCACGCCCGTCCACACGGCCTGCTCCTTGACGTAGGTGGACGTGCGCTTGCCGTTCGAGCCGGGCGTGGCCGATACGGCGGTGATGACCTTGCCCGTGCCGTCCTTGAAGAAGGCCCCGTTGGTCGTGCCCGACACGCCGCCGCCGCCGAGCACCATGTGCACCGTGCCGAGGGAGGTGTCGATGACGTCGGTGGCCGACGAGACGGGCGAAGGCGTCAGCGTCTCGCTGCCGGAGACGACACCCCGGACGGCCAGCGAGCGCTCGTAGTTGTGCTCGTGCCCGCAGACGACGATGTCGACGCCGTACTTGTCGAACAGCGGACCGTACTTGGCCCGCAGGCCGAGGTCGGCGCCGTTGGCGTCCGACGAGCTGATCATCACCTGGTGCATGCCGACGACGATCCAGTCGATGTCGCGCGAGGCGTGGGCCGCACGCAGCTCGCGTTCGAGGAAGGCCAGCTGCCGTCCACCCGAATAGCCGTTGATGTAGACGTCGCCACCGTCCTGCAGGCAGTTGTCGTCGTTCTGCAGCACGATCACCCGCACCGATCCGGCGGTGAACGCGTACCAGAGGTTGTCCAGTTCGGTGTCGGTGTCACGGGACGGCAGGGAGAAGTACGTCTGGTACGCGGACAGGCCGATCGGGCCGTTGGCCTTCTCGATCTCGTGGTTGCCGGCGGCGGGCATCCAGGGCCGGAAGCGCGCCGAGCGGCTGTTGTTGGTGAAGAAGTTGTTCCAGGTGCGGACGCGGTCGACGTCGAGGTTGGCGTAACACAGGTCGCCGTTGAACAGGTGGAACAGCGGCGCGACCGTCTCGATGCCGGTGACGATGTCCATGGTGGCCGGCGTGGAGTTGGCGTCCAGGCCGACCGTGCCGTTGGCGGCCCAGGTCACCTGCGGCGCCGACTGGTCGCCGAAGCTGGTGAACGTGAAGGGCATCCGCCCGCGCGGCGCGGTGCGGAAGGCGCCCCCGTCGGGGTGGGCACCGTCGTGCTGGACGACGTAGATGTAGTCGGCGCCGGGACGCAGCCGCGACATCAGCGCGTGGTGGAGGTACACCGTGCGCCCGGACGTGCCGTCGACGTAGGTCGTGGAAACCGCCTCGGCGAGCGAGCCGAAGCCGTCGGACAACGTGCCGTAGAGCACGCGCGGCCGGCGCACGGCGCTGTCGGTGATCCACGAGGCGACCATCTGGGTAGACGGGTCGGCGCCGAAGGTCAGGTGCAGCCCCTGCACCGGCGGGGCGCCGGAACCTCCGGGCGTAGGGCGGTACGCGGGTTGCGGCGCGGCGTCGGCGTCGGCGGGCGATACGCCGAGCAGCGGGATCGCGGCTACCGCGCCGGCGCCGCCGAGCAGCCCGAGGGCCTGGCGCCGGCTGAGGGAGTGTGAGGTGGAGGTCTGGTCAGCCATGCCGCGAACGTAGGGGGAGCGGGTGAACGCCACCTTGCCGCCACGCGGCCGAGAGGTGGCTCACTGGTCGAAGCTGCCGCCCCGTCCGGCACCTGCGACAAAACGGTCGGCCTCGGTGCCGCTCTGCAGTGTCTCGACGCCCAGGGCGAACTCGCGCGCCAGGGCGTCCATCGAGGAGACCCCGGACGCGTCGTACACCGAGCGCCGGTCCGAACGCAGGCACGCCTGCGGCAAGGCGGCGAGCTGCGCGGCCAAGGTCTCGGCAACCGCCCGCGCCTCACCAGCCGGCACCACGCGGTTGGCCAGCCCCATCGCGAGCGCCTCGTCGGCCGCGACCGGCCGGCCGGTGAGGATGAGGTCCAGCGCGCGTCCCAGGCCGACGACGCGCGGCAGCCGGACCGTGCCGCCGTCGATGAGCGGTACTCCCCAGCGCCGGCAGAACACGCCGAGCACCGCGTCGGCCTCGACGACGCGCAGGTCGCACCAGAGTGCGAGCTCCAGGCCACCGGCGACGGCGTGGCCGCTGATCGCCGCGATCACCGGCTTGGAGAGGGCCAGCCGGGACGGTCCCATCGGGGCATCGGCGGAGAGGTCCGGGTCGAGCAGGTTGTCCAGCGCGCGCAGGTCGGCGCCGGCGCAGAACGTCCCGCCCGCGCCCCACAGCACGGCGACGGAGGCCTCCGGGGAGGCGTCGAACTCGCGGAACGCCGAGGCCAGCGCCGCCGCCGTCGAGCGGTCCACGGCGTTGCGCACGGAGGGTCGGTCGAGCACCACCGTCCACACCGCACCATTGCGCTCGGTACGAACTGTCACCCGCCGACGATCGAGGCGACGTCGCCGCATGTCAACTGCGGCGGGCCTGGCTACGTTCCTGTGACAGTGATCCAGGTCCCTCGCCCGTTGACGTAACTGCCGGTGCCTGGGACGAACACCCGATCCTCTCGACAGCCTCGCCACATATTGTCAGCGAATTAACGACTCAGGACACTAGGTGCCGTACAGGTAGATCGGGCTGGAATAGGTGCCCGCGTGGTCGTCGGCCGGTGCGACGTAGAGCCGGCAGGCGGCGACCTGTCCGGCCGCCGGTGTGGGCACCCGCAGCAGTTCCCGGCTGGTGGCGTCGGTGTTGTGCGGGCCGAGCAGTTCCCACACTCCGTTGTCGATCGACCGGTACAGGTACGTCTTGCCGTCCGGGTGCTGGGGCGCGATCGTGATGCTGAGCGTGACCCGACTGTAGGCCGGCGCGGTGAACTCGTTGCTGTTCCCCCTATTCATCTCACCGACCATGGGCGACGGGACCATCCCGACGCTGACCTGCCAGGTCCGCGGTGCCGACGGAGCGCCACCGTCCGGGCCGGACAGGTGGTTCCTTTCCCGAGCGAACAAGCCCAGCCCCAGCGCCAGAGCGACTACGCCGGCCACGGCGGCGGCCGCCAGCCCCTCGAACAGCCACCGCCGACGAGGGCGGGCCGGCCGCCGGGGGATGACCGGTGGCCCGTGCTCCAACGGCTGGGCCGCGGCGTCGCGCAGCCCGGTTCGGACCTCATCCTCGAACGCCTCGTCCAGGGTGAGCGGATCGAAACCCACCTCCGGGATGCGCACCTGCTCCGCGCCGAAGCGCAGGCTGGCGCGCAACTGCCGCTCGAACTCGGCGTCGTTCATAGCGCGCCTCCCGGATCAGCCGATTGATGACCGGACGGGTGGACCATCTCGCGGAGCCGCCGCATGCCGCGCGAGGAATGCACCTTCACCGAGCCGGCCGAGATCCCGAGGATCTGGGCGGTCTTCGCTTCGGGCAGGTCCTCGTAGAACCGCAGGACGATCACCGCCCGCTGCATCGGCGCGAGTCGCTGGACCAGACGCCAGGAGGCGGTCCCGCTCGTCATGGTCGGCGTAGGCGTCGCGATGCTCGGGCTGCTCGGGCGGCGAACCGCTGAGCACCTCGCGCAGCCGACGGCGCCACGACGATCCACATGCGTGGTGTAGATGATCCGGCGGAGGTACTTGGTCGGGGGAGTGTCGGTGTCGAGTCGGTCCCACACGACGTAGAGGCGTTCCAACGCGGTCTGCAACAGATCCTCGGCCGCCGCTTGCTGGCCGGTGAGCAGGAACGCGACGCGCAGCATGGCCGCCGACGTCTGGTCCACGGACTCGGCGAAGTCGTCCTGCGTGTCTCGTTTGATCAGGTAATCCTCCCCCACACGTAGCACGCACGTCGGCGCTCATTCGGTTGACACGAGTTCGGCGGCGGACGGGTGAGTCGTCGCCGAGGGGCGCTTCCTGGAACACTGGACGTATGCGTCCCGGAAGCCCCGCGCAAAAGCCCAGCCCGGCCCTGTCCGCCGCCCTGTCGGGCGCCGTCGACCTGGCCGCCGTCAAAGCCCGAACCGAGGCCGCCGCCCGAGCGGCCGAGGCGCCGGCGCCCACGACGGGTGAATACGTCATCGACGCCACCGAGGCCACGTTCCAGGCGGCGGTGATCGACCGGTCGTTCCAGGTGCCGGTGCTCATCGACCTGTGGGCCGATTGGTGCCAGCCGTGCAAGCAGCTCTCGCCGATCCTCGAGCGGCTGGCCAACGAGGCGGCCGGCCAGTGGATCCTGGCCAAGGTCGACACCGAGGCCAACCCGCGCATCGCCCAGGCACTGCAGGTGCAGAGCATCCCGACCGTCTACGCGGTGATCGGCGGGCAGCTCATTCCGGGCTTCCAGGGTGCGCTGCCCGAGCCGCAGGTACGCGAGTTCGTGGGCGCCGTCCTCAAAGCCGCCGAGCAGGCCAACCTCACCGGTGGCGGCGCCCCGGCTGCGGACGGAGCTCCGGACGAGGCGGAAGTCCCCGCCGATCCTCGCTTCGACGCGGCCGAGAAGGCGCTGGCCGAAGGTGACTACGACGCGGCCGCCAAGAACTTCCAGACGATCCTGGACGCCGAGCCCGCGAACGCCGAGGCGGCGCTCGCGCTGCGCCAGATCGGCTTGCTGCAGCGGGTCGACACGCTCGATCCGGCGACAGTCAACCGCGCCGACAGCGCGCCGGACGACATCGAGGCGCAGCTCGCCGCGGCCGATTACGCGCTGTCCGGCGGAGACGTCGACGGTGCCCTCGAGCGCCTGCTGGGCGCCCTGCGCCGGGCCGGCGCCGACGAGCGCGACACCGTCCGCGACCGGCTCGTCGAGTACTTCGACCTGCTGGGACCCGACGATCCCCGCGTGCCCCCCGCCCGGCGCGCCCTCGCCAACGCCCTGTTCTGATCGCCCCCGACTGATGGCCGTCCTGAACGTGTGCGTGGCCGGCGTCACCGGGTGGACCGGCGAGGCGGTGGCCCGGGGCGTGCGCGACGAGCCGGACCTGCAACTGCGGTGCGGGGTCGCGCGATCGGCGGCGGGCCGCGAGCACCTCGGCGTCGCGGTGTACGCGACGGTAGCCGAGGCGCTCGACGCCGGCGGGGTGGACGTCCTGGTCGACTACACCTCGCACGCGGCCGTCGGCGCGAACGTGCGGCAGGCGGTCGAGCGCGGGGTGTCCGTCGTGGTGGGTTCGTCCGGGCTCTCCGGCGAGGACTACGAGCAGATCGCCGAGCTGGCGGTGGGCCACGGGGTGGGCGTGGTCGCATCGGGCAACTTCTCGCTGACGGCCGCGATGGCCCAGGCCGCCGCGAAGCTGGCGGCGCGCCACCTGCCGCACTGGGAGATCATCGACTACGCGTCCGCGCAGAAGCCCGATGCCCCGAGTGGTACCGCCCGCGAGCTGGCCGAGCAGCTGGCCGCCATCCGCCGACCCGAGTACGCCATCCCGCCCGAGCAGACGGCCGGCCATCCCGAGGCGCGGGGCGCCGCGATCGCCGACGTGCAGGTGCACTCGGTGCGCCTGCCCGGATACGTGATCGCCGTCGAGGCGATCTTCGGGCTGCCCGACGAGCGGCTGACGATCCGGCACGACGCGGGCAGCTCGGCGACGCCCTACGTCGCCGGAACGCTGCTCGCGATCCGAGCCGCCGCCGGGCGCACCGGGTTCGTCCGAGGCCTCGACTCCCTCCTGCTCGAGGCACCGGACTAGCCGGCCCGGTCCTAGCGAACCCGCCCTTAGTCGGCCGGACGTTCGGACGGCAGCCGGGAGCGGCTGAACAGCCCGGCGATCAGCGTGGCCACCGTCGGTACGACGATCACCGTCACCAGCAGCGGCAGCCAGGGATCACGAAATGCATCCGCGCGCTCGAACCGCCGTCGATGGACGACAGCGACGTGAGGTCGAAACTCCGCTGGGAGTGCACCCAGGCGAATGACGGCAGGAATCCGGCGACCACCCCCAACAGGGTGCCGATTCCGGCGATGACGCCGGCTCGCGACATCGACAGCAACCGCCGGGTGCGAGGCGCCGCGCCGACCGCGCCGAGGGTGGTGAGGTCGGAGCGATTGTCCACATTGGACAGGGCCGTGGCGATCAAGGCCGCACCGAGGGTGATGACGGCGGAGGCGAGGAGCAGCGCGAGCAGCATCCACTGGTACGGGTTGTGGTAGCCCGTCTCGACCTCCAACTGCGAGCCCTGGTCGATCCGGGCGAGCGCACCGTTGGCGGCCTGGAGCTCGTGTTCGGTGGGTCGATGCGACGTGCGCGCGTAAACGCCCCCGGCTTCCCCCTTCACCTCCAGCCGGGTGGCGAGCGACGGCGGGATCACCAGCTTCACGAAGGCGTCTGCCTTGGGCACCGCTACGGCCGGCACGCTGACCTTCTCCCCGTCCTGGGTCGTGCCGCTGGACCCGTCCTGCGTGCTGTCGGCGGCCGTGACGTTGTAGAGGGTGAGCGTGGTCCGACCTTGGTGAATCACGGACGGATCGGTGACTACGACCTTGCCCGCGTGGAGCGCCGCGACGGCCTCCGCAGAGGTGGTCTGTAGCAACGTCTCGGCGGTGGAACCGTCGTCGATGACGACCGGTGGGATATCCCCGCTGCCGAGGAAGCCGTACTGCGACTGCACGCCGGGCGCGACGACGACCTTCGAGCACGGTGCCTTCTGGCAGTAGCTCGGGGGCGTGCTCACCGGGACGACCTTGGCTCCGGGCAGGGCCGTGCGCACCGCATCGACGATCTGGGGTTCGGTCTTGGCTGATGGATCGACCCATACGAAGGCGTCGTTGATCGGCAGGCGCGGTTGGTAGGCGCGGCGATCCTGATCGGCCGAGCTGGCCACCCCGATCGCCAGGGCGACGCTGCCGATCACGGCGGCCATCACGGCAGCCACCGCGGGCGCGGCCGAGGACCGATTCCGACCGGCATCGCGCAACGCGAGGCGCGCGGAGAGCGGCACCCAACGTCCGGCCCGGGAGACGAGTCCGAGCAGCGCCGGCGTGCAGATGATCAACCCGATCTCGGTCAAGGCCGCGCCGGCAATGATCACCCCGAGCAGCGGCACCCGCTTGCGGGTACGCACCGTGCCTCGCCGACCGGCGAGGGCTGCCACGACGTCGGTGCGCGCGGCGCCCCGGGCCGGGAAGACCGCGGCCGCCAGCGAGGTGAGCAGGCTGACAAGCGTCAGTGCCAGCAGTTCGAGCGGGCGAACGTCGAAGTGCCCCGGTATCTCGTTGACGTAGTGCCCGAAGGCCGCGATGCCGATCGCCGCCACGCCGATCGCGGTGATCGCGCTGAGCAGGCCCCCGGCCAAGCTGATGGGCAGCACTTTCTGCGCCCGATCACGGGGGCCGACACCGAGCTCGACTACCCGGCGGTGATGGGTTCGCGGGAGCGCCTGTGGGCGATCTACGGCGAAAGCTGGGGCTGGCCACCGGCAACGATGACCTACGAGCAAGACCTGGCGGATCTGGTGCGGCACGAGGCCGAGATCGCCGCGCACCAGTCCTTCAAGTACGCGCTGTTCGACGAGGCGGGCACGGCCCTGCTCGGCTGCGTCTACATCGACCCGCCGGAGAAGGCCGGTGCCGACGCCGAGATCTCCTGGTGGGTGGTCGACGACCACGCGGGCGGGGCTCTCGAGCAGGCCCTGGACGCGTTCGTCCCGCAGTGGATCACCGCGGCCTGGCCCTTCCAGCAACCGCGCTACGTCGGACGGGATCTCTCCTGGCCGGACTGGCGGGCGCTGCCGGATCTCGTCTAAGCCGGGCTCAGCCGGTGTGCGGCATCAGCGCGCCGGCCGGGATGACGCCGAGCTTGCCGGCGCGGAAGTCGTCGAGGGCCTGCTGCAGTTCCTCGACGGTGTTCATCACGAACGGCCCGTAGTGCGCCACGGGCTCGCGGATCGGCTGCCCGCCGAGCAGCAGCACCTCGAGGGCCGGGCGGTTCGAGTCCTGCGCGTCGTTCGCCGTCACGGTGATGCGGTCGCCGGCGCCGAGGACGGCGAGCTGGCCGCTGCGGATCGGGCGCCGCTCCGTGCCGATCGTCCCGTTGCCGGAGAGCACGTAGACCAGCGCGTTGAAATCGGCCCGCCAGGGCACGGACAGCTCCGCTCCGGGGGCGATGGTCGCGTGCGCGTACGTGATCGGGGTGTGCGTGCTGCCCGGGCCGTGGAACTCGCCGATGTCGCCGGCGATGATGCGGACCAGCGCACCGCCGTCGGCCGAGGCGATCAGCTTCGTCTGCTGGCCCTCGATGCTCTGGTAGGCCGGCGCGATGAACTTGTCCTTGGCCGGCAGGTTCACCCACAGCTGGGTGCCGTGGAACAGGCCGCCGGACATGACCAGTTCCTCGGGCGGCGTCTCGATGTGCAGGATGCCACCGCCGGCCGTCATCCACTGGGTGGCGCCGTTCTCGATGACCCCGCCCCCGCCGTGGGAATCCTGGTGCAGGAAGGTGCCGTCGATCATGTAGGTGACTGTCTCGAAGCCGCGGTGCGGATGCCACGGCGTTCCCTTGGGCTCGCCCGGCGCGTAGTCGACCTCGCCCATCTGGTCCATGTGGATGAACGGGTCGAGCTCGTCGGTCGAGACACCGGCGAACGCGCGCACGACGGGGAAACCCTCGCCCTCGACGCCCCGAGGGCCGGTGGTGATCGACTTGACCGGACGTTCGGTGTCGCCGAGCTGCGCCGCGGACAGTCGCGGCAGGGTCAGCGTGTCGGCGGTGATGGCGGGCATCGCATCCTCCATAAGTTGTTGCGAGTGCAACTGTAACCAGCATCCGCGCCGCGGCATTCCACTCCGGGCCCGCTCGCCTGGTTGATGATCTCGGGCGATGGGACCACCCGTGGTCGCTCCGGCAGAGATGATCAAGTGGCGAGCGGCGTGGGCTAGGCGGCCGGGGCGATCTTCACGACGGCCGTGCTGTCGGTGATGTGCTCGACCGTGAGCGACAGGCCGTTCTCGGTGGCCGTGCTGTTCGCGCCGAGAACGACCGTGACGGCGCCATTGGTCGAGTTCGTGTGGCAGTAGGAGCCCGAGCACGTCCCGAAGCTCGAGTTGCCGATCG
The DNA here is from genome assembly GCA_036502575.1 of Jatrophihabitantaceae bacterium. Taxonomy (GTDB): domain Bacteria; phylum Actinomycetota; class Actinomycetes; order Mycobacteriales; family Jatrophihabitantaceae; genus DASXRA01. The sequence continues at coordinate 136,541 of DASXYL010000029.1, forward strand.
TCTGCCCGGTGACCGTGACTCGGTTCGACGTCACCGCCGTCACCTTGACCTTCTCGACGTCCATCGATCTGGGCAGCGGAATCGCCGTCCCCGCCCGGACGGCGACTTCGCAGCGGCCGTCGGCGCAGGCAGCAACGTTCGTTCCGTCGGCGGCGGACGGGGCGGCCGAGCTCGCCGGCGAGGCGGTCGATGTCGAGCTCGACGGCGCCACCGAACCGGGCGCCACCGAACCGGGCGACGTTGAACCGGGAGAGGTTGAACCGGGGGAGGTCGAACCGGGAGCGGTCGAGCCCGGGAGCGTCAGCGCGGTGCCCGATCCCTTCGTCGACGAGTCGCAGCCGGCCAGCACGGTCAGAGCCACGATCGCCGCCAGTGCGCCAGCGCAATGCCCTGTACGCATCGATCCTCCGATCTGTCCCAGGAGCGGAGGATATCGGCGCGAGCCCGGGCGCTCGGCCCGGTGGCCGCAAGCGGTCTGGGTATCGCTGCTCAGTCGGCGAAGCGCAACCAGAGGGCGCCGAGCGGTGGCACCCGCAGCCGGGCCGATGCGGGCAACCCGTGCGAAGCCTCGTCGACGGCGGTCACGCCGCCGAAGTTGCCGACGCCGGAACCGAAGTACAGGTCGGCGTCGGTGTTGATCACCTCGTCCCAGCGTCCGGCCCGGGGCAGGCCGAGCTGATACTGCTCGTGCGGGATGGCGGAGAAGTTGGCGACACAGGCGACGACCGAACCGTCGCTGCCGTACCGAACGAAGGAGAAGACGTTGCCCGAGACGTCGTCCGCGTCGATCCAGCCGAAGCCGGCCGGGTCGTGGTCCTGCGACCACAGCGCGGACGTCTCGCGATAGATGCGGTTGAGGTCGCCGATCAGGCGGGCCACCCCGCGATGATCGGGACTGTCGAGCAGCCACCAGTCCAACGATGCGCCCTCGCTCCACTCGCCGCCCTGGCCGAACTCCTGGCCCATGAACAGCAGTTGCTTGCCCGGATGCGCCCACATGTACGCGTACAGGGTGCGCAGTGTCGCCATCTGCTGCCAGCGATCACCGGGCACCTTGTTCAGCAGCGATCCCTTGCCGTGCACCACCTCGTCGTGCGAGATCGGCAGGACATAGTTCTCGGAGTAGGCGTACATCATCGAGAACGTCATCTCGTGGTGGTGGTACTGCCGATGGATCGGCTCGTGCGAGATGTAGCCGAGCGTGTCGTGCATCCAGCCCATGTTCCATTTGAAGCCGAAGCCGAGCCCGCCCAGGTGGGTCGGGCGGGTGACGCCCGGCCAGTCGGTGGACTCCTCGGCGATGGTGACCGCGCCCGGCACCCGCTTGTAGACCGTGGCGTTGACCTCCTGCAGGAACGACACCGCTTCGAGGTTCTCCCGGCCGCCGTAGACGTTGGGCGCCCACTCGCCGTCCTTGCGCGAGTAGTCGAGGTAGAGCATCGAGGCGACGGCGTCGACGCGCAGGCCGTCGATGTGGAACTCCTCCAACCAGAACAGGGCGTTCGCGACGAGGAAGTTGCGCACCTCGCGCCGTCCGAAGTCGAAGACGAACGTGCCCCAGTCGGGCTGCTCGCCCCGGCGCGGGTCGCCGTGCTCGTACAGGGGCGTGCCGTCGAAGCGGCCGAGCGCCCACGCGTCCTTGGGGAAGTGCGCCGGCACCCAGTCGACGATGACGCCGATGCCCTCTTGATGCAGCCGGTCGACGAGGTAGCGGAACTCGTCGGGGTTGCCGAACCGGGACGACGGCGCGTAGTACGAGGTCACCTGGTAGCCCCACGAGCCGCCGAACGGGTGCTCGGCGACGGGCAGGAACTCGACGTGGGTGAACCCGGTCTCGCGCAGGTGCTCGATCAGCTCGTCGGCGAACTGCCGGTAGCCCAGGCCCTGCCGCCACGAGCCGATGTGCACCTCGTAGATCGACATCGGCGACGTGCGCCAGTCGGTTTTCGCGCGCCCGTCGAGCCACGAGGAATCGCCCCACTCGTAGCGCGGCGTGAACACCACCGACGCGTTGGCCGGCGGGATCTCGGTGCCGAACGCCATCGGGTCGGCCTTCTCGCGCCACGCGCCGTCCGCGCCGAGAACCTGGAACTTGTACCGGGTGCCGTCGCCCACGCCGGGCACGAACAGCTCCCAGATGCCCGAGGACCCCAGCGACCGCATCGGGAACGCCCGACCGGACCAGTAGTCGAAGTCGCCGGCGATGCGCACCCCGCGCGCGTTCGGCGCCCACACCGCGAACGACGTGCCTTCGACGGCGCCGCCGGGTGTGTCGTAGCTGCGCACGTGCGCGCCCAGCACGTGCCACAGGTTCTCGTGGCGGCCCTCGCCGATCAGGTGCAGGTCGACGTCGCCGAGGGTAGGCAGCCACCGGTACGGATCGTCCACCACGAAGGAGTGATCGCCGTAGCGGACCTCCAGCCGGTAGTCGGACGGCGCGCCGTCGACGACGCCGCCGAACACTCCGTCGTGCAGTCGCTGCAGCGCGGTGCGCTCGTCCCCGACGATCACCGTGACCGCGCTGGCCTCCGGACGCAGGGTGCGGATGACGGTGCGACCGTCCGCGGTCGGGTGCGCGCCGAGGATGCTGTGCGGGTCATGATGTGCGCCCCCGACCAGCTCCTCCAACTCCTTGCGCGCGACCGTGGCGATCGGCGTGCTCATGCAGCATCACCGGCGCCGAGGCGGGCGAGCGAGGCCAAGGGGATGGGCAGCCAGCCGGGCCGGTTGCGCGACTCGTACACCGCTTCGTACACCGCCTTGTCGGCCTCGAAGCCGTGGATGAGCGCGTCGTCGCTGTCGAGGTCGTGGCCCGACGCCTCGGCGTAACCGGCCCGGAACGCGCGCCGGTTGCGTTGGGACCACTCCTCGGCGCGGTATTCGAGCTGGGCCGTTCCGGGGGAGTCGGGGAGCTGGTGCCGGGCCGCGTAGTCGAACGAGCGCAGCATGCTCGCCACGTCCCGAAGCGGGGAGTCGAACCCGCGCCGGCTCTGCAGGCTGGCCACCGGCTCGCCCTCGAAATCCAGCACGACGAAGCGATGGACCGTGCGCAGGACCTGGCCCAGGTGCAGGTCGCCGTGGATGCGCTGGGTGATCAGGGCCGCGGTGCGTCCCGCGGCGCTGAACGCGTCGAACGCGGCGCGCAGGCCGGACTCGACCTCGGCCAGCTGCGGGACGATCGGCAGCGCGGCGTCGAGGCGGGCGTGCATCGCCGTCGCGCGGGCGGCCAGGTCCTCGCCGGCCAGGACCGACGTGCCGAACGCCTCGGCCAGGTCGGCGTGCACCTCGGCGGTGGCGACGCCCAGGCGCTCGGCCTCGCCGGCGAAGTCGCCGCCGGCCTCCTCGGCGTGCAGGTCGGCCTCGGCCATCAGGTCGCGCACGCTGGTCTTGGCGAGTTCCCAGCCGTCGGTGGCGGTGGTCATGAACTCCTGCAGCATCGCCAGGCTCGTGGGCTGGTCGTCGATGTCGGCGGTGACCGAGCCGAGCAGCCGGGCGATGTGGCGCGCGCCCAACTCGGTGAGCGCGCGATGCACCTCGATGTCGGGGTTGATGCCCGGTTCGAGGCGGCGGAACACTTTCAAGATCGCCTGGTCGCCGTAGATGAGTGAGGTGTTGGACTGCTCGGCGGTGGTCACCAGGCTGGTCTGCCCGACCGGAATGGTGTCCGGATCGCCGACCCGGGCGAAGCGCAGCGGGCCGAGCGTGGCCTCGTCGCGGATGCCGAGCAGCCAGGCCTGAGTGACGTCCTTGTCGTGTAACGCGTCATAGATCCAGTGCGGCTGATCGTCGATCGTCACCGAGCCGAGCAGGACGTGCTCGAGCGTCGGGACGAGTTCGGGGCGCAGCACGAGCGGCAGCTGGTAACTCTCGACGCCGCCGTCGTCGTAGCTGACGGTGGCCAGCCAGATCGAGAGCTCCGGCGGGCCGGCCTCGAGCACTTCGAGGCGGCGGAGCGCGAGGGCGTTGGACGGTCTGCCCTTGCCGGCGAACCACCGCTGGGCCGGCAGCCACTGGATCACCAGGGGCTGCAGGTCATGTTCGGACAAGGTCACGCGAGTACCTCGGTTTCTGCTCTCTCTTCAAGCTCAAGCCGCTTAGGACGGGGGATGCGAAGCCAGTAGAACCCGTGACCGCTCAGCGTGAGCAGGTACGGAAGTTCACCGATCGCCGGGAAGCGGGCGTTGCCCATCAGCTCGATGGGCTCAGAACCTTCCCAGGGCCGCAGATCGAGTTCGACCGGCTGTGCGAACCGGGACAGGTTGTTCACGCACAGGACGATGTCGTCACCGAACTCGCGGACGAAGCTCAGCACACTCGGGTTACTACCCCCGATGTCGCTGAATGAACCCAGTCCGAATGCGGGATTGGCTTTGCGCACCTGGATCATCCGTCTTGTCCAGTGCAGCAGCGATGAGGTGTTGCGGGTTTGCGACTCGACGTTCGTGACCTGGAAGCCGTAGATCGAGTCCATGTTCACCGGCAGGTAGAGCCGACCTGGGTCGCAGGTCGAGAAGCCGGCATTGCGGTCGGGCGTCCACTGCATGGGGGTGCGGACGCCGTCGCGGTCACCGAGCCAGATGTTGTCGCCCATCCCGATCTCGTCGCCGTAGTACAGGACCGGGGATCCGGGCAGCGAGAGCAGCAGGGCGGTGAACAACTCGATCTGGTTGATGTCGTTCTCGAGCAATGGGGCGAGCCGCCGGCGGATGCCGATGTTCGCCTTCATTCGGGGGTCTTTCGCGTACTCGTTCCACATGTAGTCGCGGTCCTCGTCGCTGACCATCTCGAGGGTGAGCTCGTCGTGGTTGCGCAGGAACACGCCCCATTGGCAGTTATCCGGGATCTCCGGGGTCTGAGCCATGATCTCCGAGATCGGGAAGCGCTGCTCGCGGCGAACCGCCATGAAGATGCGGGGCATCACCGGGAAGTGGAACGCCATGTGGCACTCGTCCCCGCCCGTGGCCGGATCACCGAAGTACTCGACGACGTCACCGGGCCACTGGTTCGCCTCGCAGAGCAACACGCGATCGGGGTAGTCGCGGTCGATCTCCTTGCGCAACCGGCGCAGGAACTCGTGGGTCTCGGGCAGGTTCTCGCCGTTCGTGCCGTCGCGGACGAACAGGTAGGGCACGGCGTCCAGACGGAAACCGTCGATGCCGATGTCGAGCCAGAACCGCAGCGCGTCGATGATCGCCTGCTGCACGTCCGGCGAGTCGAAGTTCAGGTCGGGTTGGTGGCTGAAGAAGCGGTGCCAGAAGTACTGCTTGCGGATCGGATCGAACGTCCAGTTCGACGGCTCGGTGTCGACGAAGATGACCCGCGCGTCCGGGTAGCGGGTGTCGTCGTCCTCCCAGATGTAGTAGTTGCCGTAGGGGCCTTCGGGGTCGCTGCGCGAGGCCTGGAACCACGGGTGCTGGTCGGACGTGTGGTTCATGACCACATCGATGATCACTCGGATGCCCCGGCTGTGGGCCGCGTCCAGGAACGCCTTGAAGTCCTCGATCGTCCCGAACTCGGGTAGCACGTCGACGTAGTTGGTCACGTCGTAGCCGCCGTCGCGAAGGGGCGACGGGTAGAACGGCGGCAACCACAGGCAGTCGACACCGAGCCACTGCAGGTAGTCGAGCTTGTCGATCAGGCCTCGTAGGTCGCCGGTGCCGTCACCGTTGGAATCGCTGAACCCCCGAACCAGCACCTCGTAGAACACCGCGCGCTTGAACCACTGCGGGTCCGACTCGGCGGCCTGCCAACTGTCGGCGCTGTCCGGCGCTACAACAGATCCGGCGCTGCTGCCCCCTATGGTCGCCGGAACAGATCGTGCGACGGGCTGGACGGTCAACGCTGCCTCTCTCGGTCGTGTGGTGGCTAGCTGGTGCCCCTACTGGCCACGTTAGTTCCGGGCGCAATACCCGGCTGGACGCTCATCGTGGCGGATCGCATCGTCGTCGATGCGGTACGACGCGCGACCATCACCAGTGATCGGTGTGGACCGCGAAGATGTGCGCCGGCTGGTTGTGCGGGTCGAGGCGCACGTAGTTGTACTGTCCCCAACGGTATTCGGTGCCGGTGAGCAGGTCGCGGGCGGTGAACTCGTCGGCCCAGTCGACGCCCAGCTCGGGCAGGTTGAGCGCCGTCCAGCCTTCGCGGACGTTGTGCGGGTCGGTCGTGCACAACACGAGCACGGTGTCGCCGGTGGCCGGATCGCGCTTGCTGAACGCCATGATCGCGTCGTTGTCGATGTAGTGGATGTGCAGGTTGCGCAACCAGTGCAGGGCATTGTGTTCGCGGCGGATCGTGTTGAGCGTCGTCAGCAGCTGCGCCAACGAGCGTCCGTCCGCGATGGCACCGGCGTAGTCGCGCGGGCGCAGCTGGTACTTTTCGGAGTCGAGATACTCCTCGCTCCCGGGCCGCATCGGCAGATGCTCGTAGAGCTCGTAGCCGGAGTAGACGCCCCAGCTCGGCGACAGCATCGACGCCAGCACCGCCCGGATCTTGAACGCCGCGGGGCCGCCGTGTTGCAGGTACTCGCTGAGGATGTCCGGGGTATTCACGAAGAAGTTCGGACGCATGTGGTCGGCGGCCGCGACCAGTTCGGTGGCGTACTGCTGCAGCTCGTCCTTGCCGTTGCGCCAGGTGAAGTACGTATAGCTCTGGCTGAAGCCGACTTCGCCCAGCGCGTGCATCATCGCCGGCAGGGTGAACGCCTCGGCCAGGAAGATCACGTCCGGGTGCTTCTTCCGCACTGCGCTGATCAGCCAGTGCCAGAAGTCCAGCGGCTTGGTATGCGGGTTGTCGACCCGGAAGATCTTCACCCCGGCGTCGATCCAGACCTGCAGCACGCGCAGGCATTCCGCGTAGAGGCCGTCAGGGTCGTTGTCGAAGTTGAGCGGGTAGATGTCCTGGTACTTCTTCGGCGGGTTCTCGGCGTAGGCGATCGTGCCGTCGGGCTTGGTGGTGAACCATTCGGGATGCGCCGACACCCAGGGATGATCCGGGGCACATTGCAGCGCGTAGTCCAGCGCCACCTCCATCCCCAGCTGGCGCGCGCGCTTCACCAGCGCCTTGAGATCGGCCATGGTGCCCAGCTGCGGATGGATGGCGTCGTGGCCACCGTCCCGCGAGCCGATAGCCCACGGCGAGCCGACGTCCCAGGACGCGGCGACCAGGGTGTTGTTCGGCCCCTTGCGGTTCACCTCGCCGATGGGGTGGATGGGCGGCAGGTAGACGACGTCGAAGCCCAGGCCGGCCACGTAGTCGAGGTGCTCGGTGGCGTCCTTCAGGGTGCCGGACCGGGCCGGACGGGCCGGAGCCTGCGGGTCGTTGGCCAGTTGCGCGCCGATCGAGCGGGGGAAGAACTCGTACCACGAGCCGTACAACGCGCGCGGCCGATCGACCCAGATCGGATAGCGCGGCGACTTGGTCACCAGCTCGCGTATCGGGTTCGCGGTGGCCAGCTCCTGCAGGTACGCGTCGAGCGCCGGCCCGACCCGGTGCGCGACGTCGAGGGTCTTGTCCCGCAGCGACTTGGCGGCGGCGACGGCGCGGGGCCGCTCGGGCTTGGGCAGCGTCTTCGCGAGCTGGTCGAACACCCGCGCGCCGAGCTCGAGGTCGTTGGCGAGATCCTCCGAACCCTGGCCGGCCTCGATCTTGACGGTGACGTTATGCCTCCACGTCGCCATCGGGTCGCTCCACGCCTCGACGACGTAGGTCCACGCCCCCGGTTGATCGAGCACGATCGTGGCCTGCCACTCGTCGGTGCCGATCGCGCCCGGGGTCATCCGCACGAACGGGATGCGCGCACCGCCCGGCCCCCGCAAGGCCACATTGGCCGCTACCGCGTCGTGGCCCTCACGGAACACGACGGCGGACACGGGGGTGTGCTCACCGACCACCGCCTTCGCGGGCAGCGTGCCACCGGCGACGACTGGGCTGACCGAGGTGAGACCGAGACGTCCAACCACATGGGTCACGTTACCCAGGTATGGGACCGCCCGAAACGGTCACACGCTCACGTCACGGGCCGCGGAAACCCGACCGGGCTGCGGTGACCGTCGTGATCGACGGCTCGGACGCCGAACTGCACGTTGTCCTTGGACAGGTCGATCGTCACCGACGTGACGTCGCCGACCGGGATCACGTGCGTCCAGTCCGGGGCGGTCGTCTCGCGCCACACGACCTCGTACCCGGCCAGATCGGCATCGGTGCCGTGCTGCCACAGCAACGTGCTCTGGTTCGTCAGCTGGGTGGTGTCGATGCCGACCCCCTTCGGGGTGCCCGGCCCCTGCGCGAGCGACCACAGCGCGGCGCCGTTCACCCGCGCGACGCGGGCGATGTAGGCGAAGTCGCAGAACTCGATCAGATCGCCGAACTGCACGCCGTTCTCGACGCGGGTGTCCTGGTGCTCGTGGGCGAAGTTCTCGCGGGGCTCGGTGAACCGCCCGGCCGGATAGCCCTGCTGCAGGAACGAGATGTGGTCGCTGCCGCGCAGGTAACGGTCGCGCCGCCAGATCACGCGAACAGTCATGTCCGTCTCGTTGTTCTGCGCCACATCCTGGACGAAGCGAGCCAGCTGCCTCGACGGGCCGTCGTTCTCGCCGCCGACGGACTGGCGGGTCGCAGTCTGGGCCGGTGTCTCGGAGGTCGGCACGCCCTCGACGAACAGCCGCAGCGTGTGCGGGTCGGGCGCGCTGCCGTCGCGGGCGTTGCCGGTGCCCACGATGTCGTTGCTGAACATGCCCTGGATGTCGGTGCCGGCCGCCTTGAGCTGCGCGGCCATGAACGCCGAGCCGAACAGCCCCTGCTCCTCGCCGGCCACGGCCGCGAAGACGATCGTCGCCTCGGTGGAGCGGGTCGCGAAGAGCCGGGCCAGCTCCAACACGGAGGCCACCCCGGACGCGTCGTCGTCCGCGCCGGGAGCGTCGCTGGTGAAGTTCATGACGTCGGTGACCCGCGAGTCGTAATGCCCGGTCACGACGTAGACGCGGCTCGGATCGGTCGTGCCGCGCAACGTGGCGATCACGTTGGTGATGACGGTCGGGACCGGGATCCGTGGCCCTGGGGGCTGAACGAACGACTGCTGCTCGACCGTCATCCGCCCGCCCGACGTGGCGGCGACGGCCTGGAACTGGTCGAACAGCCAGTCGCGGGCAGCGCCGATGCCGCGGATCGGATCGTCCTGCGAGGAGAGCGTGTGCCGGGTGCCGAAGCTCGCCAGCTGGCGAATCGTGGCTTCGATGCGGTGCCGGTCGATCTCGCGCAGCAGCTGCCGAAGGGCCCGGTCGGGGCGCTGTGGATGTGGACTCTCGCCGGGGCCACCGATGGTGGGCGTCGACGCAGAGGCCGGGGTGGCGGCCACCAGAGGTACGGCGGCGGCGCTGACGGCGGCGGCGGACAGGAACGTCCGTCGCGACGGGCTGATGCGGCCACGATCAGGGTGAGTGGTCATGCCGCATATCGTCGGCGCCGGTACCCGATACCCGCAATGTCCAAAGTGGACGGTAGCGATGAGCGCTCGCGCGAAGAGCCCGCCGGCCGCGACGCGGACGCGCCGAAGGCGCGTTCGGATCCGTGATTGCCCCCGAAGCGAAGCGAGTGGGGCGAGCACGGATCCGACTCCGGCGGATGAGGTCAGCCGCCGGACCACTGCCACTTCGGCACTTCGCGCAGCGGATGCAGCTGCTCGTCGGTCTCGGCGTGCGAGTTCTGCGTGGCGACCTGAGTGCCGAACTCGACGTGTGTGCGCAGCGCCTCGCGAAACGGCGCGTCGTCGGGCAGCCCGGCGGTGTCGGCCGCGGCGAGGTAGAGCTCGACGAAGCGAGCGCGCTGCGCTTCGGTGATCGCCAGTCCGCGATGGACGTCGATGAGATGCCTGAAGCCCAGGGTTTCGGTGAATGTGTCCGGTCCGCCGAACGACTCGGCCTCGAATGCGGTCAGGTGCGCCACGTGCTCGGGGCTTCCCGCGCCGAACAGCGGCTGCAGGATCGGATCGGCCAGGACGCTGCTGTAGAAGACATCGACGAACCGATACACGGCCGCCTCGCCGCCCGCGTGCTCCAGCATCGACTCCACGATTACATAATTACAGCGGGCGCGGAGACCTGGCAAGGGCCGCGCCGCGCCGGCGGCGGTTCAGCCCCCAGTTGTCCGCGCTTCGCGACGTCAGAGCATCGCGAAGCGCGGACAACTCGCCGGCGGTTCAGCTTGCTACCCGGGCACGGTGCGCGGCGGCCTTGACCCGGTTCTGGCAGGCGGTCGAGCAGAACCGGCGAGTGCCGTTACGGGAGACGTCGACGTAGACGCGGTCGCACTCGGGAGCCGAGCAGACGCCCAGCCGATCGGCGTAGTCGCTGCCCAGGACGGTCGCGAGTGCGATCGTCGACGGGCCGGCCACGCCGTCGGCGAAGTCGTCGTCGCGGCCGTGGAAGTGCAGATGCCAGGGCTCGCCGTCGTGGCGGTGGAGGTAGGGGGTGGGCCGCAGATCGTCGAGCAGGGCGTTGACAGCCTGGGCGGCGGCGTCGAAGTCGCCCCGGCCGGCGTCCTCGAAGACGACGCGCAGTCGCTGCGCCCGCCCCGCGAGCTTGTCGGCCTGCGCCGCGTCGATGTGCTGCCCCGGGGGCACCGTCGCGCGGATCGCCTCGATCAGTGCGGCGCCCTGCGGACGCGAGTACGGCCGGCCGCGCCGAAGGCCGGGCGTCGTCGCGTTGACCAGATCCGCCGTTCGGGTGACGACCGCATCCTGATGACTGTTGAAGTTCACTTGACCAGTCACGCCTTCCTGGGCTAGCGTCCGTACCTGTCAAAGCTGCTTACGACAGTAACGGAGGAACTGAGATGCCGACAGTTCAAGAAGCCCGGCACTGGCTGGATCGCTGGGACCGCCAGCAGGAGATCTACCTGACCGACCGCGAGGAGCGCTTCGCCGTCATCGCCGATGTCGTCGAGGCGACGTGCGGGCCGCAGCCGCTGATCGTCGACCTCGGGGTGGGCCCGGGCTCGCTCGCGGTGCGCCTGCTGGACCGGCTGCCCGGGGCGCAGGTGGTCGGCATCGACGCCGATCCGCTGCTGCTCGGGCTGGCCCGAACCGCGTACGGCGATCGGGCCGGGCTGCGCCTGGTCGACCACGACCTGCGCCTGCCGGGCTGGGTCGACGCGCTGCGCCTGGATCGCGCACCGGACGCCTTCGTCAGCACGACCGCGCTGCACTGGCTCACTGGCTCAGAGCTCGCGTCCGTCTACGCGGCCTGCGGGGCCACGGTGCGGCCCGGCGGCGTCCTGGTCAACGGCGATCACCTGCACGAGAGCGCCGACCGGCCGCGGCTAGACGACCTGACCCGCACGGTGCGACGGCAGCGCGCGGTGCGGGTCGGTTCGGCCGGCGAGGAGGACTGGGATGCGTGGTGGGACGCCGTCCGCGAGGCGCCGGAACTCTCCGAGCTCACCGCGATGCGTGGCCCCAAGGGCGTCGACCATCAGGTGGACGACCTGCCCACCGTCGACGACCACCTACACGCCCTGCGCGGCGCCGGCTTCGCCGAGGCCGGCACCGTCTGGCAGCACGGCGACGACCGGGTCGTCGTGGCTGTGCGCTGATCAGCGACCTCACCAACGACATCAGGAGGCAAGGCAATGACTGAGACTGCCCGCAATGCCGAGGGGCGCACCGTCCTCGGCAACATCTCGCTGTCCCTGGACGGCCGGGTGTCGGGCCGGGGCGGCGACTACGACATGGGCTGGATCGTGCCGCACGCCGTGACCGACGCATCGCGCGCGCACATGACCCGCGTGACGAGTCCGGCCACCACGGCCTTGCTGGGGCGCAAGAACTACCAGGGTTTCGGCGGCTTCTGGCCGGCCGTCGCGGATGATGCGAACGCGCATCCGGACGACCGAGCGTTCTCGCGCTGGCTGAACGACGTGGAGAAGGTCGTATTCTCCACGACGCTCACCGAGACGGAGTGGCACAACTCGCGGGTCACCAAGGCGGATCCCGCCTCCGTCGTGAAGGAGCTGCGGCAGCAGGACGGCGGCGACATCATCGTTCTGGCGAGCGCCAGCGTCATCCGCAACCTGCTCGCGGCCGGCGAGCTGGATCGCCTGAGCATCACGCTGTGTCCGGAGATCGTCCGCGGCGGCGCCTACTTCTGGGACGGCGTCGACACCGCGTCGTCCTGGTCACTCACTGACAGCACCGCCACGGAGAGCGGCGCGATCTGCCTGCTCTACGACCGCAAGCACTGATCGGTCACGAAGCAGGGCGGTCTGACGGCTACGCGGCCTGGACGGCGAGCGAACCTCAGGCGGCTTGGTCGGGCTCCTGCTGGCTGGCGCGCAGGGTGCGGAGGTCACGTTCGTACTCGTCGGCGACGGCGTCGATCAGGTCGTCGCGGCCGCGGTGCACCAGCCAGTTGGTGTGCGCCACGTAGTAGTCGTTCAAGGCCCGAAGTTCGTCGTGGTCAGCAGTCATGATCATTGCTCTCGGCCGGGATTCGCGTACACCCTCGAGAGTCCGTGACCGCGGTGTACGGACTGTTTCCGAAGCGTGGCGTCGAGGCAAAACTGTAAGCACTTACGGGCCGATGTCTGCAGGTAACCTGCACCCGTTACCCTGCCGCCGTGAAGGCATTACGACGGCTGACCGTGCGAGCGACGTTCCCGGTCGAGCTGGCCAAGCTCGCGACCATCGTCAACAACCTGCGCTGGTCCTGGCACCCCGACTCGATCGACCTCCTCGAGTCGGTCGACCCCGACCTGTGGCGGGCATCCGGCGGCGACCCGGGCCGGATGCTGGGCGAGGTCAGCGCCGGGCGGCTCTCGGTGCTTGCGCGTGATCGCAAGTTCCTGCGCCGGCTCGGCGACGTCCATGACGATCTGACCGACTACCTCGAACAGCCCCGCTGGTATCAGGCGCAGCGCGACGAGAACCCGGCCCTGCCCGCCTCGATCGGCTACTTCTCGCCCGAGTTCGGCATCACCGAGGTGCTGCCGCAGTACTCCGGTGGCCTGGGCATCCTCGCCGGCGACCACCTCAAGGCGGCCAGCGACCTCGGCGTCCCGATCATCGGCGTCGGCCTGCTGTACCGCGCCGGGTACTTCAGCCAGTCGCTCTCGCGCGACGGGTGGCAGCTCGAGCGGTACCCGTCCCTCGATCCGCAGGGCCTGCCGCTCAAGGCGCTGAAGCAAGGCGACGACGGGCCGGTGCGCATCTCGCTGGCGCTGCCGGAGAACCGGACGCTCCACGCGCAGGTGTGGGTCGCGCAGGTGGGCCGGGTGCCGCTGCTGCTGCTCGACAGCGACATCGAGGAGAACGACGCCGCCGCGCGCCAGGTCACCGACCGTCTCTACGGCGGCAACGCCGAGCACCGCCTGGAGCAGGAGCTGCTGCTCGGCGTCGGCGGCGTTCGGGCCATCCGCGCCTACTGCGCCACCACCGGGGCGCCGGCGCCGCAGGTGTTCCACACCAACGAGGGCCACGCCGGATTCCTCGGTGTCGAGAGAATCCGCGAGCTCGTTGAGGACGCCGAACTGAACTTCGACGAGGCGGTGCAGGCCGTGCGGGCCGGCACCGTGTTCACCACCCACACCCCGGTGCCCGCCGGCATCGACCGCTTCTCCCGCGACGCCGTGGCCCTGCACCTGGGCGGCATGGGCGTGCCGGTCGAGCGCATCCTCGAACTCGGCGCCGAGAGCGACCCGGCGATCTTCAACATGGCGCACATGGGGTTGCGCCTCGGTCAACGCGCCAACGGCGTCTCGCGACTGCACGGCGAGGTGAGCCGGGAGATGTTCGCGTCGCTGTGGCCCGGCTTCGACGCCGCCGAGGTGCCGATCACGTCCATCACGAACGGGGTGCACGGCCCGACCTGGATGTCGCGCGACATCCTCGACATCGCCGAGCGCGAGGTCGGCTCCGACGTTCTCGTGGAGGGCGACGGCTGGGACGCCATGGACAAGGTCGGCGACGGCGAGCTGTGGGGCGTGCGCCGGGATCTGCGCGAGCGGCTGGTCGGCGAGATCCGGCGCCGGCTGCGTGCGTCGAGCCTGCAGCGGGGCATGGCCGAGGCCGAGATTGCCTGGACGTCGTCCGCGTTCGACCCGGACGTGCTGACGATCGGGTTCGCCCGGCGCGTCCCGTCCTACAAGCGGCTGACGCTCATGCTCAAGGACCCGGAGCGGCTCACGTCGTTGCTGCTGCACCCCGAGCGTCCGGTGCAGATCGTCATCGCCGGCAAGAGCCACCCGGCCGACGACGGCGGCAAGCAGCTCATCGCGCAGATGGTGAAGTTCGCCGACGATCCGGCGGTGCGGCATCGCATCACGTTCCTGCCCGACTACGACATCGGCATGGCGCACTACCTGTACTGGGGCGTGGACGTCTGGCTGAACAATCCGCTGCGGCCGCTGGAGGCGTGTGGCACGTCGGGGATGAAGGCGGCCCTGAACGGGGGGCTGAACCTGTCCATCCTCGACGGCTGGTGGGACGAGTGGTTCGACGGTGAGAACGGCTGGGCGATCCCGTCGGCCGACGGCGTCACCGACCCGGACCGCCGCGACGAGGTCGAGGCCCGCGCGCTGTACGACCTGATCGAACAGCAGGTCGCGACGCGGTTCTACGACCGTGACAACGGCGGCATCCCGACGCGCTGGACGCAGATGGTGCGGCACACGCTCAAGACTCTCGGGCCCAAGGTGATGGCCACCCGGATGGTGCGCGACTACGTGAACGACCTCTACGCCCCCGCGGCGGCATCGGCCGAGCGGCTGGCCGCCGACAAGTACCGGGCGGCGAAGCTGCTCGCGCACTGGCGGGCCGACGTGCTCAGCGCCTGGCCGGGGGTGAAGGTGCTGCACGTCGAGTCGCAGGTCGAGGGCGACCCGCAGCTCGGCGGCCGGCTGCACCTGCGCGCCGAGGTGGCGCTCAACGGGCTGCACGACGCGGACGTGGACGTCGAGGCGGTGTACGGATCGGTCGACGTCGAGGATCGGCTCACCGATTTGCGCACGGTGTCGCTGGTGCAGGTGGAGAACGGCGACAGTCCGAGCCGATTCGAGGGCGAGGTGCCGCTCGAGCGCACCGGCTCGTTCGGGTACACGGTGCGAGTGCTGCCGAAGAACGACCTGCTGGCCACGCCGGCCGAGCTCGGGGTTGTCGCCACCGCCTAGTGGTGCTCGAGCACTTCCAGCAGGCGGCGGTACGTCTCGTGCGGCTTCCCGTCCGCGGAGTGGATGATCCGTGCGTTCGGCCGTTGGTCGATGATCTGGATCAACCGGTCGTACATCTCCGCGAGCGCGGCCTCGCCGCCGCCGCGCAGCTGCGCGTCGGCCTCGACATGCTCGGGTCGCGCTGCCCTGGTCCGCTCCGCGAAGCGACGCAGCAGGTTCGGCAAGCTGTCGAGCGGTACTAGCTCCTGGAACGGGACGCCTGTCTTTCCGGCTAGTTGCTCGATCTGCTCGATGAACGCGACCCGCCCGAGGTACTGCGGGATCACGACGTCGTGGCCCGCGTCGAGATGGGTGCGAGCCATGACGAGCGTGAGCGCCCGGGCCGCCAGCCCCGCCTCGTACGCGTGATCCGGCCACCGCCCGAGCAGTGCACGAACCCGGTCGACGTCGAGGTTCAGGGCCAGCGGGCGGTCGTCGACGTAGCGCTGGGCCAGCGTCGACTTGCCCGATCCGGGCGGACCGTTGAGCAGGATCAGCAACTAGCGCTTCTTCGGTTGGTGGGCGTTGAGGGGAAGCGGGCGATCCTCGACAACGCGCTTCATCACGAGCGTGGAGTCCAGACGCTGGACGCCGGGCAGCGTGGCGAGAGATTCGTCCTCGAGGGTGGCGTAGGCGTTGAGGTCGGCGGTGACGACGCGCAGGAGGTAGTCGGGGTTTCCGAAGAGCCGCTGGGCCAGCAGCACGTTCGGTATCCGGGCGACGGCCTGCTCGAACCCGAGCAGCGTGTCGCGGTCCTCCTGACGCATGGTGACGAAGACCAGGGCTTCGAACGAGAGGCCGACCGCCTCGGGGTCGATGCTGGCGCGGTATCCGGTGATGACGCGGTCTCGCTCGAGCTCACGCAGCCGGCGGTGGCACGGCGAGAGGCTGAGCCCGACCTTGGCGGCCAGATCGGTGATGCTCAGCCGGCCGTCCAATTGCAGCTCAGCAAGAATCTTCCGATCAATGGCGTCCATTGGATCAAGTCTTCCACCCTGCGGCTCGTCTGTGGTGAAAGTTGGAAGAACTTTCGGGCCTGCTCGACATAGCCTTCTTCGAATGATCGACCGAACAGAGCAGGTGCGGGCCTGGATCGACGACCGCGCTGACGAGATGGCCGAGTTGCTGATCCGACTGGTGGCCGTCGAGTCGGAGAACCCGCCCGGCCGCAACCTCGCCGAGTGCGCCGAGGTGCTGCGCGCGGAGATGGACCGGCTCGGGCTCGGCCCGGAGGTGATCGAGATCGAATCGTCCGGCTCGATCGAGGACCCGCGCATCGTGCGCGCCACGGTCGGCGACGGGACGCGGCTGGTCTACTTCCACGGCCATTTCGACGTCGTCCCGGTACAGGACCGGGCCCAATTCACGGCACAACGCGTCGGCGGCAAGATCATCGGACGGGGGACCGCCGACATGAAGGGCGGCATCGTGAGCATGCTCTACGGCGCGGCGGCGGCGAAGGAACTCGGCCTGCTCGGTGACGGCCGAATCGTCATCCACCTGGTCTGCGACGAAGAGACCGGCAGCGAGGTCGGCTCCGGGTACCTGCGCGAGCACAACCTGATCGACCCGTCCGCGCTCGCGATGATCACTGCCGAACAGAGCGGTGAGGTCATCTGGAACGCCGCCAAGGGTGCTATCTCGCTACGCGTGGACGTTCGCGGCCGGCCGGCCCACGTCGGCCAGGCGGTCAAGGGCGTCAACTCGTTCCTGCACATGGTCAAGGTCGCCGCACCGCTCGGGCGCTACGCCGAGCAGATGAGCCGGCGGCACACGAAGTACCCGGTCGGCGAAGGGGGAGCGCCAGGAACGATGGTCGTGATCGGCGGTGAGTCCGGGGGCGGCTCGAACTTCAACGTCGTCCCCGCCCGCAGCTACTTCACCGTCGACGGCCGCTTCAACCCCGAAGAGGACCTCGACGCCGAACTCGCGCGGATCAAGGACACGATCAACGGGGCCGCGAAAGAGGCTGGGGCCGACGTCTCGATCCAGGTCAACCAGTTCGCGCCCGCCGCGGACACGTCGCTGGACGAGCCCGTCGCGCAGTTGCTCGGCGAGTGCGTCGCCGAGGTCACCGGCGCCCCGGCCAGATACGAGCTGTGCGCCGGCTGCCTGGACACCCGCTGGTACGCCCAGCTCGGCATCCCCGCGTTCGGCTTCGGCGCCGGCATCTTCGACGTCTCGCACGGCCCGAACGAATACGTCGAAGAGGACGCCCTGCGCCGGGTCGCCGCCGTGTATGCCCTCTTCGCTGCGCGGCTGCTCGACTGAACAGGCGCTCGCGCCCGTCGGTGCCGGACGTGCCGGTCGGTCCGTGCGACAGCTCGTCGTCGAGAGATTAGGCCTTATATTGCAAGGAGATTCTCGCGGATGACTGTGGCAGCTGGATAGACGGAGCGGCGGCAGCATGTGCCGCGAGCCATGCACCCGCACGGATGTTCAGCCGGGCTGTACGAAGAGAGGAACGCAAAGGGCCCCGCACGCGGCCAGCTACGTGCGAACCACGCGCAGCACCATCGTGGTGCGCGGGCCCACCGCCAGGGCCGATCCGGCGGCGAACTTGCCGGTGCCCGCACCGGCCGGGGAGGCGGTATCGATCACGACGTCGTAGGACGCTGCCCACGGCGCCGCGGGGAGCGTGAACGACACCAGGTCGTCCCCGGAGTGCAGCACCAACAGGTACGACTCGTCCGCGATCGGCTCGCCCTGCGGGCCACGGTCGCGCAGGCCGCGGCCGTCCAGGTACATGCCGATGGTGCGCAGGTCGCTGTCGAACCAGTCGGGATCGCCCAACTCGCGACCGGACGGGTGGAACCACGCCAGGTCCTTGGCGCCATTGCCGTCGGGCACCGGGCTGCCGTCGAAGAAGGCGCGTTGCCGCAGTACCGGCGAGGCGTGGCGCAGCTCGATCACGCGGCGGGTCAACTCGAGGAGGTCCGAGGCCGGTGCCGACGACGCCCACGAGAGCCACGATGTCGGATTGTCCTGGACGTAGGCGTTGTTGTTGCCGCCCTGCGTCCGCCACCGCTCGTCCCCGGCCACGAGCATCGGCGCGCCGGTCGACAGCAGCAGGGTGACGAGCAGGTTACGGGCCTGGCGCAGCCGCAGCGCCGTGATGGCCGGGTCGTCCGACGAACCCTCGACGCCGCAGTTGTAGGACCGGTTGTCATCGGTGCCGTCGCGGTTGTCCTCGCCGTTGGCCTCATTGTGTTTACGCTCGTAGGAGACGAGATCGCGCAACGTGAACCCGTCGTGCGCGGTGACGAAGTTGATCGACGCGAACGGCAGCCGCCCGTCGTCCCCGTACAGGTCAGACGATCCCGAGAGCCGGTAGGCCAGGTCGCGCACGCCGCCGGACCCGTGGCCCCAGAACGAGCGCGCCGTGTCGCGGTACTTGCCGTTCCACTCCGTCCACAGTGGAGGGAAGTTGCCGACCTGGTAGCCACCGGCGCCGACGTCCCACGGCTCGGCGATGAGTTTCACCTGCGAAATAACGGGATCCTGATAGATCGTGTCGAAGAACGCCGAGAGCCGGTCGACGTCGTGCAGCGACCGGGCCAGCGCCGAGGCGAGGTCGAAGCGAAATCCGTCGACGTGCATGTCGGTGACCCAGTACCGCAGCGAGTCCATGATCAGCCGCAGCGAGGACGGCAGCCGCGCGTCGAACGTGTTGCCGCATCCGGTGTAGTCGGCGTACTGCGACGGATCGCCGGGCATCAGCCGGTAGTACGTCCGATTGTCGATGCCCCGCAGCGACAGCACCGGCCCGGTCGGTCCGCCCTCGCAGGTGTGGTTGTAGACGACGTCGAGGATCACCTCGATGCCGGCGGCGTGCAGCGCGCGCACCATCGTCTTGAACTCGCGGACGACGTCGCCCGGATCGTCGGCGCGCGCATAGGCGGCATGGGGGGCCAGGAAACCGAGCGTGTTGTAGCCCCAGTAGTTGCGCATGCCGCGACGCTGGACCGAGGGCTCGGTGACGAACTGGTGCACGGGCAGCAGCTCCACCGCCGAGATGTGCAGCGAGCGCAGGTACTCGACAGCTGCCGGATGCCCCAGACCGGCGTACGTGCCGCGCAGTTCCTCCGGTATGTCGGGATGCTGCCGAGTGAATCCGCGCACATGCAACTCGTAGATCACGGTGTTGTCCCACGGGACGTCCGGGCGGCGATCATCGCCCCAGTCGAAGGCGGGGTCGATGATCGCCGACCGCGGCACGTAGCGCGCCGAATCGTCAGCCGAGGCGGCATAGGCCGACGGGTGGTCGGTGAAGTCGCCGACGATCGCCTTGGCGTACGGATCGACGAGCAGTTTGGCCGGATTGTGCAGCAGCCCGTTCGCCGGGTCGTACGGCCCGTTCACCCGGAAACCGTAGAGCTGGCCGGGGTGGACGTCGGGCAGGTAGCCGTGCCAGACCTGGAAGGTCCGGTCGACCAGCGGCACCCGGCGTTCGTTGCCGGCGGCGTCGAACAGGCAGACCTCGACCCCCGTTGCGCTGGAGGACCACACCGCGAAATTCGTGCCGTGACCGTCCCACGTGGGCCCGAGTGGGAACGGTCGTCCGGGCCACGCCGGGGTGTCAGCACTCATGGTGACGGGACTGTAACGGGTTGCCCTGCGCGACCGGTCAACCCTCGTGCGGTTGGATGGGTAGGTGGCCGAGGTGAATGCCGACGCGGTGCTGCAGTTGGTCGGGGTGACCGTCCGCCGCGGCGACAAGGTGCTGCTCGACGCCGTGGACTGGACGGTCGAGCTCGACGAGCGCTGGGTCGTGATCGGTCCGAACGGCGCCGGCAAGACCACCCTGCTGCAACTGGCCGGTGCGCTGATGCACCCGACCTCGGGCGAGATGTACGTGCTGGGCGAGCGCCTCGGCAATGTCGACGTGTTCGAACTGCGACCTCGCATCGGGTTCACCAGCGCGGCGCTCGCGCAGCGCATCCCCGCCGATGAGAAGGTCATCGACGTCGTGATCAGCGCCGGCTATGCCGTGTTGGGCCGTTGGCGTGAGGCGTATGGCCGCTTCGACGTCCGGCGCGCCATCCGGCTGCTGGAACGCTTCGGCGTGGCCGACCTGGCCGAACGTCCGCACGGCACGCTGAGCGAGGGCGAACGCAAGCGCGTGCACATCGCCCGGGCGCTCATGACCGATCCCGAGCTGCTGCTGCTGGACGAGCCGGCCGCCGGCATGGATCTCGGCGGTCGCGAGGATCTCGTCCGGCGGCTGCAAAAACTGGCCATGGACCCCGACGCCCCGACCCAGGTGCTTGTCACCCACCACGTCGAGGAGATCCCCGAGGGCATCACCCACGCGATGTTGCTGCGCGACGGGCGAGTCGTCACGGCCGGGCTGCTGCACGACGTGATCGACTCGGAGAGCCTGTCCGAGACGTTCGGCGTGCCGATCGGCGTGTGGCGTCGCCGCGGAAGGTTCTTCGCCCGCGCCGACGATTAGATCGCGGCGCCACTACGCTCGGCAGATCCGACGGCACTGGAGGCGTTGATGGGCGAACTGGTCACTGTCGAGAACTCGGCCGGCGTGGCGACGATCCGGCTCAACCGGCCACCGATGAACGCCATCAACGGCCAGATGCAAGAAGAGCTGCGCGAGGCGTCGCGCCAGGTCGGCGCCGACGACTCGGTGCGGGCCGTCGTCATCTACGGCGGCGAGAAGGTGTTCGCGGCCGGCGCGGACGTCAAGGAGTTCGCGCCGATGACGCACGCGCAGATGATGCGCGCCGCCGAGCGGATCAGCTCGTCCATCGACGCCGTGGCGCGCATCCCCAAGCCGGTGATCGCCGCCGTTACCGGCTACGCACTCGGGGGCGGTTGCGAGCTGGCGCTGGCCGCCGACTTCCGGGTGAGTGCTGAGAACGCCAAGTGGGGACAGCCCGAGATCCTGCTCGGCATCATCCCGGGCATGGGCGGCACGCAGCGGCTGCCGCGGCTGATCGGCCCGGCCCGGGCGAAGGACCTCATCTTCTCCGGACGGATGATCGATGCGGGCGAGGCGCTCGGACTCGGCCTCGCCGACGTCGTCGTGCCGGCCGAGGACGTCTACTCGACGGCCGTGGAACTGGCCGCCAGCTACACGAAGGGTCCGGCGCTCGCCCTGCAGGCGGCGAAGGCGGCGATCGACGGCGGCCTCGACACCGACCTCGGCAACGGGCTGCGCCTCGAGTCGCACCTGTTCGCGTCGGTCTTCGCCACCGACGACCGGGCCACGGGCATCGGGTCCTTCATCGAGAACGGTCCGGGCAAGGCCGAATTCGCGTGAGCGTGAGCGAGAACGCGACGGCCGAGCAGGTCGAGGCGGCCTGGCACGATCCCAAGCTCGCCAACGTCCTCTACCACGACTGGGAGGCGGGCACCTACGACGAGAAGTGGTCGATCTCGTTCGACCAGCGCTGCATCGACTACGCGCGCGACCGCTTCGCCAACATCGCCGGGAGTCGGGAGTGGCCCTACGGACGCGCCCTCGAACTCGGCTGCGGCACCGGGTTCTTCCTGCTCAACCTCAAGCTCGCCGGGGTTCTCGATCAGGGGCACGTCACCGACCTGAGCCCGGGCATGGTCGAGGTCGCTCAGCGCAACGCCCACAACCTCGGCTTCGACGTCGAGGGACGGGTGGCCGACGCCGAGCGAATCCCTTACGACGACGCGACGTTCGACCTGGTCGTCGGGCACGCCGTGCTGCATCACATTCCTGACGTCGAGCAGGCGTTCCGGGAGGTACTGCGGGTCCTCAAGCCCGGCGGGCGGTTCGTCTTCGCCGGCGAGCCGACCAAGTGGGGTGACTACATCGCCCGCCGGCTGTCCCGGGCCACCTGGTGGTTGACCACCCGGCTGGCCCCGGCCGAGTGGCGCCGTCCGCAGGCCGAGCTCGACGAGTCGTCGCGGGCGGCCGCGCTCGAGTCGGTCGTCGACCTGCACACGTTCGGGCCGTCCGTACTGGAAGGTATGGCGACGCGGGCCGGCGCCGTGGACGTCGAGACGAAGTGCGAGGAGCTCACCGCCGCCTGGTTCGGCTGGCCGGTGCGCACGTTCGAGTGCGCGGTGCCGCCGGGGAAGTTGGGTTGGAAGTGGGCCAACTTCGCGATGAAGGGCTGGCAGCGACTGTCCACTGTGGACAGAGTGCTGTCGCGGGTCGTGCCGAAGGACCTCTACTACAACGTTGAGATCACCGGATGCAAGTCCTTCTGATCGATCTGGACGGCACGCTGTCCGACTCGGCGCCGGGCATCCTGTCGTCGCTGCGCCGCGCGTTCGTGGACGTCGGCGTGCCGCCATTGGATGAGCGCACCGAGCTGTCCCTGCTGGGACCGCCGTTCTACGAATCGCTGCCGCCGCTCGTCGGTGCCGACCGCGTGCCGGCGATCATCGACGGGTACCGCAAGTACTACAACACCGCGATGTTCGACACAAAGATCTACGACGGCATGGTGGACGTGCTGGCCGACCTGCGAGCGCGCGACATCACGCTGGCCGTCGCGACGAGCAAGCCCGAGGCCTACGCCGTCCCGATCGTCGAACACCTCGGTATCACCGAGTTCTTCGAGGTGATCGGCGGCGACGCGCTGGACGGATCGCGCGACACCAAGGCGAAGGTGATCGCGTCCGTCCTGGAACGCCTCGGCCAGCCGGATCCGGCCGACGTGCTCATGCTGGGCGATCGTTCGCACGATGTCGACGGAGCCCGGGCCCACGCCATCGACTGCCTGGGCGCCGGATGGGGGTACGGCACGTCCGGCGAGCTCGACGGCGCCGTCGAGGTGTTCGCGACGCCGCGCGACCTGCTCGGCGCGCACGGCCGGCTCTTCGGTGACCGTGATGCTGCGGCGGGGTAACGCGCGTAGCGCCCACTTCCTCACCATCGCCTCGCTGCGCTGGGTGATCCGTCATCGTGCGTACACGCCGTGGTACCTGGTGCGCTACTGGCGGTTCTTCCGGTTCAAGTTGGCCAACCCGCACGTGATCACGCGCGGATTCGTGTTCCTCGATCGTGGAGCCGAGCTGTACGCCCGGCCCGGATTGGGCCGGCTCATCCTCGGACGCTGGTTGCATCTCGGCGTCGACACCGCGATCCGCTGCCACGAGGGCACGCTGCGCATCGGCGACAAGTGCACGTTCGCCCGGCGCAACTCGATCAACTGCTACCTCGACGTCGAGCTCGGCGACTCGGTGCTGGTCGCCGACGACGTCTACATCTCCGACTTCGACCATCGCTTCGACGACCCCAACCGGCCCATCAAGGACCAGGGCATCGTCAAGTCGCGGGTGCGCATCGGCGACGACGTCTGGCTGGGGACGAAGGCGACCGTGGTCCGCGGCGTGGCCATTGGGGACGGCGCCGTGGTCGGTGCCAATGCGGTGGTCACGCGTGACATCCCGGACTACGGGGTAGCAGTGGGCAGCCCGGCCAGAGTGATCCGCTCGCGCCGATAGCCGGCCGCGTCGGCGTAGATGGCCGCGGTCCGCTCGGCGACCGTCGCCCAGGCGTAGTCGCGGCGAACCCTTCGCTGCGCCCGGGCTGCCGTCCGCCGGGCCGCGGCGCGGTCGCCCAGCAGCTCGGCGACGGACGCAGCCAGCGCGGCCGGATCGTCCGGCGCGAAGCGGGCCCCGCTGACGCCGGGCTCCACCAGATCGCGCAGGCCGCCCGTGTCGGCAACGGCGAGCGGGGCACCGGCCGCCGCGGCCTCCAGCGCGATCAGCCCGAACGGCTCGTAGAGCGACGGTACGAGCACCACGTCGGCCGCCCCGAGCAGAGCGGCGAGATCGCCCTCCGGCACGAAGCCCGCCCACTGCACGGCGTCGCCGAGGCGCCGGGCCTTCGCGCGCAGCTCGTCCTCCAGCGGACCCGTGCCGGCGATGACCAGCCGGGCACTCGGGAACGCGCGCCGCAGCCGGGGCAATGCCGCGAGGGCCACCTGCACGCCCTTCTCGTGCACCAGCCGCCCGGCGATCACCAGCAGCGGACCGTCGCCGGCATAGCGGGTCCGCGCCGCCAACCGGGCCCGGGCCGGGGCGTGCCACGCGTCGGCGTCCAGCCCGTTGGGCACGACCTCGACCTGATCGGGCGGCAGGTCGAACAGGCGGTGCACCTCGTCGTGCATGAACGACGAGCAGGTGATCACCCGGGCGGCCTCGTGGACCAGCCAGCGCTCGACCGAGTGCACCGCCCGGTGGAGCGGCGCCGGCAGCCAGCCCTGGTGGCGCCCGGCCTCGGTGGCGTGGACGGTGGCGATGATCGGGCGCTCGGTGACCTGGGCGAGCGTCACCGCGCTCTGCGTCACCAGCCAGTCGTGGGCGTGGATCACGTCCGGACGCCACCGGCGCACCACCGGAATGGCCGCTCGGACCAGGCCGTGCTCGAACGCCTGCGTCCAGGACAGCAGGCTCTCGGTGGTGAAGTCGATGTCGATCGGATCGACGGCGGCCCGCACCACCCGTACGCCGTCGTGCACCTCGTCGGGAAGGTCGGTGCCGCCCCGGGTCACGACGCAGACCTCGTGCCCGGCCGCCGCGAGCTCGTGCGAGAGCGCGTCGACGTGGCGGCCCAGACCGCCGACGATCAGCGGTGGGTACTCCCATGACAGCATCAGTACCCGCACGTCGCGAGATAGTGCCACGCGCTGTCACAGCTGGCGCGACGGGGCCGGACAGTGCTGGGTAGTGCCGGGTAGTGCCGGGTAGTGCCGGAGAGTTGAGGAGGCGACGAGTGCGGGCAGCCGCGAGATCGTTGGGTGCGTTCATCCTGCGCTACCGGGGCGTCATCGCCGTGGCGCTGCTGCTGGCGGCCGCGCTCTGCGGCGGCCTGTATCGCATCGCCGACGGTGCGGAGAAGCACTCCTACAACTCCGGTGCGGAACCTCCGGCGACGGTGAAGCTGACCACGGGGCACGCGTACGAGATCTCGGTGCCGGGTGGCCGCAAGGCCTTGCAGAAGCGCGGTATCTCGACGGCTGCGGCGCTGTGTTCGCTCTCGCAGGACGGTGCCTCGCCGATGACGCTCACGGTCACGCCGCTGTCGGCGGACGTGCGGCCGACCAACGCCGTGGCAACGTTCGTCTCGCCGCTCAGCGGGCGCGCTCACCTCGACTGCGGCCCGTGGGGCGCGGTGTACATCGACGACGCGGACGACAGCGGCTGGGACTTCTCCGGGCTGTTCCTCGTGCTCGCGGCGTTCTTCCTCACCGCAGGTGTTGCGCTCGGGCTGTCCGCGCTATACGCCCGGACGGCGCGCGACGACCACGAGATCGAGCGCGGCGTCGGGGTCGGTGGCGGTCGTCACGAAGTCGGCGGTGGTGACGCCGACGACCTGCTGCGCTAGCTCGTTGCTCCACTGCTCGGGCGGTGCCGCGAGCTGGGCATCGGCGAAGGATCCACCGAGCCCGGCGTCCAGGTTGCGCAATCGAGCGCCTGCCTGCAGGCCCCGGACGTCCAGATCGGTGAAGCCGCCGCTCGTGAGCAGGTCGCTCAGCTCGGCCGCGGTGAACTCGTGTGTGTGATACGGGTTGATCGGCGTCTCGCGTCCGGGTGAGAACGTGAGCCGATTGGGTGTCGTGACGAGCAGGGTCCCGCCGGGACGAAGCACGCGGAGGCACTCGCGGACGAACTGGGCGTGGTCCCATACGTGCTCGATCACCTGCAGGGTGGCGACGACGTCGAGTGCCGCGTCCCGCACCGGCAGCGCGGCGAGGTTCGCCCGCAGGAAGCTCGGCGTTGCGTAGCGCGCGGCGGCGTGCGCGACGGCGGCCGCGTCGTAGTCGAGGCCGATCACCCGGTCGGCCACCTCGGCGAATCGCGCGGTGCCGTAGCCCTCGCCGCACCCGACCTCGAGCACTGACCGTACTGCGGCGTACGGCAGCAGGAACTCGTACGCCGCCTCGTGTCGCCGGAACCAGTAGTTCTCGTGCCAGACACCAGGGACGGTGCGCTCGCCGGTCAGGGCGAGGCCGTTCGTCGTCATCAGCCCGTGAGCATACGGATGAACGCAGTGTTTCGTTTCAAGATGTGAGCATCGAGTAATGGCGCTAGCGTCGCGGGCATGACTGGACAGATCCCACTCAACACGTTCCCCGAGGAGATGGCGGTCACCCGTGGTTTGGTGCGACGCCTGAACGACGTCAGTGCTGCCCAGGGGCACGTACCCGCGGATGCGGCGCTCGCCGCAACGATCGAGACGGTGAGCAACCTCGAATTGCTGTTGCTCAAGCTGAGGAACGCCGTAGGCGCCGGACAGGGCCTGGGGGCGCTGCACCGCCTGTAACGCCGAACGCCTTCGCTCGACAATGGTGTCGGGCGTCGTGACGGGCTAGAGCGCGATCTGGCCGATGCCCGGCGAGGTGAGGCTTCCGAGCCACACCGTGCCGTTCACCTCGCGGACGCCGGTAACCAGGTGGAACCACGCGTGGCTGGTCTGCAGGTCGTGCACGAGCGCGCCGTCCTGGTCATAGGCCTGCACCCAGACGGTCTTCTTCTCCTGGGGTTGCAGCCGTTCGGGCAGCCGCCACGCGAGCTTGCGCAAGACGGGCGGCCGGGGCAGCAGCGCGTCGAGGACCGGGTCGCGCGGACTGGGCAGCGTCACCCAGATGAGACCGTCGCTGCCGGTGCTGATGTTGTCCGGGAATCCCGGCAGGTTGTCGACCAGGACGTCGTGCTGCGCCTGGCGCGGCCCGGACAGATGCAGGCGCACCAGGCTGTACCCGGTCGTCTCGGCGACGACCACCGACGATTCGTCCGGGGCCAGGGCGACCCCGTTCGCGAACTGCAGTCCGCCGAGCAGCACGTCGAGCGTGCCGTCGGGGGTGCGGCGCAGCAGCCGCCCGGTTCCCGTGTGCGCCATGATCTCGCCGCGGTAGTGATCGACGCCGAAGTGGGTCGAGCTGTCGGTGAAGTAGACGGTGCCGTCGGCGGCGATGGCGGCGTTGTTGCAGAACACCATCGGCACGTCGTCGACGCGGTCGGCCAAGGTGTGCACCCGCCCGGTCGCGGCCTCGACGTGCAGCAGGCCCCGCCGGGCGTCACACACGACCAGGTCGCCGTCCGGGTCGATCTCGACGCCGAGCGGACGCCCGTGCGTGTCGGCCAGCGTCTCGACGTGGGTCGCGTCGGGGGAGAGCCGCAGGATCCGCCCGTCGGCGATGCCGGTGTAGAGGTTGCCGTCGGTGTCGACCGCGACGTCCTCGGGCCCCCTGCCCGGCACGTCGAACACCGAGAGCCGCACCGGCACCGGGCCCTGCCGTTGCCTGGCCCGCGGAGTTGTTTTCGGCGGATGCCAAACGACGGGATCGATCGTGGGCTTGCGCACCCGCTGACCGTATCTCGTCGTCGCAGTGAGATGCTTCGAAGGGCGAGACGACTGCCACATTGCTACTCGCCGGTAACTTGGGCAGTATTTCCAGCATGTTGCGGCTGGAATCGGCAGCGAGCGACATCCCCGATTCGAGAGGTCAGTCGAAGGCATGAATGTAGTGGTGCTGGTCAAGCAGGTGCCTGACACGTCGGCCGAGCGCAAGCTCAAGGCCGCCGACAACACCCTGGACCGCGAGTCCGTGGACGCTGTCATCAATGAGATCGACGAGTACGCGATCGAGGCGGGGCTGCTCCTCAAGGAGGCCCACGGCGGCGAGGTGACGATCCTCACGGTCGGCCCGGAGCGGGCGACCGAGTCGATCCGCAAGGCGCTGTCGATGGGCGCCGACAAGGCCGTCCACGTGAGCGACGAGGCGATCCACGGCTCGGACGCCATCCAGACCGCAAAGATCATCGCCAAGGCGCTCGGCACGGTCGAGTACGACGTCGTGATCGCCGGCGCCGAGGCCACCGACACCCGGGTGGCTGTTCTTCCGGCGCTTCTGGCCGAGGCGCTCGGGGTGCCGCAGCTCTCGCACGCGCGCAAGATCACGATCGACGGCCCGGCCGTGACGATCGAGCGAGTCAGCGACACCGGCTACGACGTCGTCCAGGCCTCGACCCCGGCCGTCATCAGCGTGGTGGAGAAGATCAACGAGCCGCGCTACCCGTCGTTCAAGGGCATCATGGCCGCGAAGAGCAAGCCGATCTCGACGCTCACGGTCGCCGACCTCGGCCTCGGCGCCGACGAGGTGGGCCTGGCCAACGCCACCACGCAGGTCGTGTCGTTCGAGGTCGCGCCGCCCCGGCAGGCCGGGCAGGTCGTCAAGGACGAGGGCGACGGCGGCGTGAAGATCGCCGACTACCTCGCATCACGGAAGTTGATCTGACATGGCAGAGGTTCTGGTTCTGGTCGACACCGCTGACGGAGCGGTGAAGAAGTCGACGCTCGAACTGCTCACCGCCGCTCGCTCGATCGGCGAGCCGAGCGCGGTCGTCATCGGAGCGCCCGGCACGGCGGCAGCGCTCAAGGGCACGCTGGCCGAGTACGGCGCGGCCAAGGTCTACGTCGCCGAGAGCGACGATTTCGGCGGCTACCTCGTGGCGCCCAAGGCCGAGGCGCTGGCGACGATCGTCGAGCAGGCTTCGCCGGCTGCCGTGCTGGTGTCGTCCACGTCGGAGAACAAGGAGATCGCGGCCCGGCTGGCCTTCAAGATCGGCAGCGGGCTGCTCACCGACGCCGTCACGGTGAACTCCGACGCGAGCGTCGTGCAGAGCATCTTCGGCGGCGCGGTCACCGTGCAGTCGAAGGTCAGCAAGGGCGTCCCGGTCATCACGGTCCGCGCGAACTCGGTGGCGCCCGAGGCGTCGACCGGCGCGGCTGAGGAGGTCGCGGTCGACGTGGCGCTGTCCGACGCGGCCAAGGGCGCCCAGGTCGTCGACCGGGTGGTTGAGGCCAAGGGCAGCCGTCCGTCGCTGGCCGACGCCTCGGTGATCGTCTCCGGTGGGCGCGGCGTCGGCGGCGCCGAGAACTTCTCGGTGATCGAGGCGCTGGCCGACTCGCTCGGTGCGGCCGTGGGCGCCTCGCGTGCGGCCACCGACGCCGGATGGGTGCCGCACCAGATGCAGGTCGGGCAGACCGGTGTCACCGTGTCGCCGCAGCTCTACATCGCGGTCGGCATCTCCGGGGCCATCCAGCACCGGGCCGGCATGCAGACGTCCAAGACGATCGTCGCCATCAACAAGGACCCGGAAGCGCCGATCTTCGAGCTCGCCGACTTCGGCGTGGTCGGTGACCTGTTCACGGTCGCGCCGCAGCTCACCGAGGAGCTCACCAAGCGCAAGGGCTAGGACGTCCTAGGCGCCGGTGCCCGGAGGGGCACAGTGCCCGCCCGAACGGGCGCCCTCGGGCGGGATCCATTGCTTCGGCCCGCATAGGGCCCGGAGGCTCGTCCTCACAACACCTCGTGAGGAGCGGACTATGAGCGAGCCCGATAGCGGCGACGGCGGCTTCACCGGAAGCGCTGACGGCGCCCCGTACAGCGGATTCGACCCGGGGACGGACCTGCAGTCCCATGGTGACGTTCCGGCCAACCCGTCCGGCATGACGCAGGAGCAGCTGCGCCAGTCCGAAGAGAACGACAAGCCGATCGAGTACGACCCGATCGGCCAGGCACTGGTCAGCCTGCCCGTCTCGCTGGCGCAGGGCGCCGTGACCGCGGCCGCCGAGGGCGTGTCGCTGGGGGCCGAGCTGCTCAAGGAAGGCGTCGCGTGGGGCGCGAGCGAGCTCGGCATCGGCGCCGCCGAGCACATCGCCGAGGGCGGCTCAGAGGGCACTGATGGCTCGGGGGGCTCGGGGGGCTCGGGGGGCTCGGGGGATTCTGAGGGAGCGGGCGGGGCTGACAGTGCTGACGGCGGCGCTCCGGATGCCAGCTACGACCCCAATGTCTACGAGCAGGGCGCCGGTTCCGAATAGCCGATTGGTCCGTGCCCGATCGGGCACGGATCGGCGGTGAGGCTTTCCTCGGCCCCGTCGGGAGCGCATGCTCGTCGCGTGCAGGGGGAACCGACAGGGCAGTACTGGGATCTCGACGAGGCCGGGTGGGTGAGCGTCGACGGTGATGCCAGCCGTCCCGCCGACGAGGTCGCCGACGAGTTCGCGGCGCTCGACGCCGTGCTCGCGCCGTCCGAGCCCAGGTAACGACGCTAATCACGCTTGACCTGAACCAGGGTTGAAGACGCACCCTGTTCGGGTGACGACGACGACTGCGGCGACCGGGCCGCCCGTCGAACGGTCGATCTTCGCGCCGGCCAATCGCAGCACGAGCGTTGGCCTGCTCATCCTGGTCACGCTGATCGCGTTCGAGGCGATGGCGGTGGCTGCTGCCCTGCCGACGGCGGCCCGCGAGCTACACGGCATCGGTGCGATCGGCTGGGCGTTCACCGGCTTCCTCGTATCGGACGTCGTGGGCATGGTCGTGTCCGGGCAGCTGTGCGATCGGCGCGGTCCGCGACTGCCGATGATCGCCGGGTTGATCGCCTTCCTGACCGGGCTCGTGGTGGCGGGCACCGCGACGTCGATGGCGCAGCTCGTCGCCGGGCGATGCGTCCAGGGCATCGGCGCCGGCCTGCTGATCACCGCGATCTACGTCGTGCTGGGGGCGACGTATCCGGATGCGCTGCGTCCGAAGATCTTCGCCGCGATGTCGTCGGCCTGGGTGGTGCCGTCGCTGTTCGGGCCGGTGGTGTCCGGGACGCTGGCCCAGCACGTCAGCTGGCGGTGGGTGTTCCTGGGCCTGCTGCCGTTCGTGCTCGTCGGGGCCGGGTTGCTGGTTCCGGTGCTGCGCGGGTTGGCCTCGCCCGCGTCGCCGGGACGGCTGGCCGACCCGCACCGGGTGCTGCACGCGCTGGCCGCGGCCGGCGGCGTCGCCGCGCTCGAGGCGGCCGGACAGCACCCGTCTCCCGCCTCGTTGCCGGTCGCCGGCGTGGGCGTGGTGGCGCTCGCGTGGGGGCTGCGCGCGTTGCTGCCGAGCGGGACGGTGCGGGTGCGGCGCGGGGTGTCCGCACCGATCGCGATGCGCGGGCTGTTCGCCGGGGCGTTCTTCGGCGTCGAGTCGATGGTGCCGCTCACTCAGTCGGTGCAGCACGGCTTCGGCGCCACACTCGCCGGCCTGCCGCTCGTCGCGTCGGGCGTGACCTGGGCGCTCGGCTCGTGGTGGCAGGGCCGCTCACCTGCGGCCGAGGGGCCGGAACGTCGGGTCGTGCTGATCCGGACCGGATTCGCGCTGATCGCGCTCGCGGCGGCACTGGTGGCGGTGGCGGCCCAGCCGGCCGTGCCTGGATGGCTGATCTTTCCGGCCTGGGCCCTGGCCGGGCTCGGCGCCGGCCTCACGATGTCGAGCCTCGGCGTGCTGCTGCTGCGGTACACGAACGATGCCGACCGGGGCACCGACTCGGCCGCGCTGCAGCTGTCCGACGCGGTGACCAGCGCCCTGACGACCGGCGTGGCCGGGGTCCTGGTGGCCGCCGCCGCGCGGGGCGTGGTCGGCTACACGGCGGCGTTCACCGTGCTCGATCTGGCGATGGTGGGGGTCGCCGGGCTGGGCGTCGCCGTCGCCGGCCGCGCCCGCCCCGCAGCTAGCTCGCTTTTGGTCACCCAACCGGCTATATGACGGCGGGTGACCAAAACCGGATCAGGTCAGCTTGGCGGCGATCATGTCGCCGATGGGGATCGCCGACGTGGCCGCCGGGGACGGCGCATTGCACACGTGCAGCGTCCGGGGCGTCTCGGCGAACAGGAAGTCGTGCACCAGCGAGCCGTCGCGCAGCACGGCCTGGGCCCGGATGCCGGCGGGCTCGGGCAGCAGATCGTCCACCGTCAACTCCGGGCAGTACCTGCGGCACTCGCGCAGGTAGCCACGCTTGAACACGGAGTTGCGCAGCTCGCGGGCGCCCGTCCGGACGTTCGACCGAGCCATCCGCCACATGCCCGGATAGCGCAGGTACGCGCCGACGTCGCGCCGCCGGAACGACCCCTTGCGGTAACCCTCGCGGGCGAAGCCCAGCACGGCGTTGGGGCCGACCGTGACGCCGCCGTCGATCGTCTTGGTCAGATGCACGCCGAGGAAGGGCAGCTCGGGGTCGGGGATCGGGTAGATCAGATGCGAGATGAAGTCCTTGCGAGCGGGCGGCAGCCGGTAATACTCGCCCCGGAACGGCACGATCTGGAAGTCGGTGCGCGCCCCGGCCATCCGGGCCAGCCGGTCGGCCTGCAGGCCGCCACACACGACCAGCCGCCGGGCCTCGAACCGGCGTTCGCCGGCCGATACGGTCACCGTGTCCGAGGTCTCGGTGATGCCCGTCACCTCGACGCCCAGCTCGACGGTCGCGCCGGCCGCCCGGATCACGTCGCCCATCGTCGCGGCGATGACCCGGTAGTCGACGATCCCGGTCGCCGGCACGAACAGGGCGCCGACCCCGCGGACGTGCGGCTCGCGCCGTCGCAGCTCGGCGGCGTCGATCCGTTCGACGTCGATGCCGTTGTGCTGCGAGCGCTCGTACAGGGCGTCCATCCGGGCGGCCTCGGCGGGATCGGTCGCGACGAGCAGCTTGCCGCAGACGTCCACCGGGATGCCGTGCCGGGCGGCGAAGTCCTTCGTGGCCTGGGCCCCGCGCCGGCACAGGTCGGCCTTGAGGCTGCCGGGCGGGTAGTAGATGCCGGCGTGGATGACCCCGCTGTTGTGGCCGGTCTGGTGGGCGCCGAGTTCGGATTCCTTCTCCACCAGGACGAGGCTCGCGTCGGGGTGGGCGGCAAGCAGCTGCATCGCGGTGGCGAGTCCGACGATGCCGCCGCCGATCACGCAGTAGTCGTAAGTCTCAGAGCCCATATGCTTGTACCCGATGCCTTACCTCGACCATGCCGCGACGACGCCCATGCGGTCGGAGGCTATCGCGGCGGTCACCACGGCGATGGCCGAACTCGGCAACCCCTCCTCGTTGCACGGTTCGGGGCGCCACGCCCGGCGTCGGGTCGAGGAGTCCCGCGAACGGCTCGCCGCCGCAGTGGGCGCCCGCCCGTCCGAGGTGATTTTCACCAGCGGCGGCACCGAGTCGGACAACCTGGCCGTCAAGGGCATGTTCTGGGCCCGCCGCGACGCCGACCCGACGAAGCGCCGCATCGTGGCCAGCACGGTCGAGCACCACGCCGTCCTGGATTCCCTCGACTGGCTGGCCGCCCACGAGGGCGCCGAGATCACCTGGCTGGAGGTCGACGCCACCGGGCTGGTCGCCCCCGAGTCGCTGCGCCGCGCGCTGGACGACGACACCGCGCTCGTCACGGTGATGTGGGCCAACAACGAGGTCGGCACTCTCGAGCCGGTGCGCGAACTCGCCGCGATCGCCCGCGAGCACGGCGTGCCGTTCCACACCGACGCCGTGCAGGCGGTCGGCGCGGTACCGGTCGATTTCGCCGCGTCCGGCGCCGATGCGCTCACCCTGACCGGGCACAAGCTCGGCGGGCCGCCCGGCGTGGGCGCGCTGCTGCTACGGCGCGACGTCACGGTGGTGCCGTTGCTGCACGGCGGCGGCCAGGAACGCGACGTCCGATCGGGCACGCTCGACGTGCCGGGCGCCGTGGGCCTCGCGCTCGCCACCGACATCGCCGTCGCGCACCAGCCCGACGAGGCGCCGCGGCTGGCCGCGCTGCGCGACCGCCTCGTCGACGGCGTGCGCCGCATCGTCCCCGACGTGATCGTCAACGGCCACCCGACCCAGCACCTGCCGGGTATCGCGCACCTGTCCTTCCCGGGCTGCGAGGGCGATTCGCTGCTGATGTTGCTGGACGCGCGCGGCATCGAGTGCTCCACCGGGTCGGCCTGCTCGGCCGGCGTGGCCCAGCCCTCACACGTGCTGCTGGCGACCGGGGCCGAAGCCGCTTGTGCCCGCAGCTCGCTGCGGTTCTCGCTCGGCCACACGTCCACCGACGAGGACGTCGACGCGGTGCTGGACGAGATCGGCCCCGTCGTCGAGCGGGCCCGGCGCGCGGGGCTGTTCGTATGAAGGTTCTGGCGGCCATGAGCGGTGGCGTCGACTCCGCGGTGGCCGCCGCGCGGGCCGTCGACGCCGGCTACGACGTCACGGGCGTGCACCTGGCCCTGTCTCCGGCCCCGTCCACGCTGCGCCACGGCGCTCGCGGCTGCTGCACCGTCGAGGACGCGAACGACGCCCGCCGCGCCGCCGACGTGCTCGGAATCCCCTTCTACGTATGGGATCTCGCCGAACGGTTCCGGGCCGACGTCATCGACGACTTCGTCGCCGAGTACGCCGCCGGACGCACCCCCAACCCGTGCCTGCGCTGCAACGAGAAGATCAAGTTCGCCGCGGTGCTCGATCGCGCGCTGGCGCTCGGCTTCGACGCCGTGGTCACGGGCCACCACGCCCGGCTGGACGGCGGTCGGCTCCGACGTTCCGTCGACGCGGCGAAGGACCAGTCCTACGTGCTGGCCGTGCTGACGCCGGGGCAGCTCGCCGGTGCGATGTTCCCGCTCGGTGACTCGACGAAGGCGCAGGTACGCAGCGAGGCTGCCGATCGCGGGCTGGCCGTCGCCGAGAAGCCCGACTCGCACGACATCTGCTTCATTGCCGACGGGGACACGCGCGGCTTCCTGTCGCGCAACCTCGGCGAGCAGGCGGGGCCTATCGTCGACGCCGTCACCGGCGACACGGTCGGCGAGCACGGCGGCTCGTTCGGCTTCACCGTCGGGCAGCGCCGGGGACTCCGGCTGCAGCGCCCGGCGCCGGGGGGCGAGCCCCGCTACGTACTGTCGATCCAGCCCAAGACGAACACCGTGGTGGTCGGGCCGGGGGAGCTGCTCGACGCCGACGAGGTCACGGCCGACCGTCCACTGTGGACGGTGAGCCGGCCGGGCGACCAGTTCGACTGCCTCGTGCAGCTACGCGCGCACGGCATGGTCACGCCGGCGACGGTGTCGGTGGCCGACGGCGCCGTGACCGCTCGGCTGCACGGCACCCAGCGCGGCGTGGCGGCCGGCCAGGCTCTGGTCATGTACGACGGCGACACCGTGCTCGGCTCGGCCACCATCGCATCGGCCCGGCGGGCTACTGTCCGCTCGTGACGCATCCCTGGCCGGCCGGCGCGGCAACCGGTGTCGGCTCGCTGCCCGGCACCGACATCGACGAGGCGCTGCGCGTCGTCTTCGGTGAGTTGCCCGACCTACCGCACCTGCCCGAGCTGCCGGCCCGCGGCGCCGGCGCCGACATGATCGGACGCGGTGCCACGTTCCTGGCTGAACTTCCGGTCGAGATCCAGCCCTCGGGGTGGCGGCTCACCGCCCATCCGGGCCGCGACCTGCGCCGGGCGCTGGACTTCCTCGCCCGGGACCTGGACGCCCTCGAGGCGGCCGCCGAGGGCTATGCCGGCGCGCTGAAGGTTCAGGCGGTCGGGCCGTGGACTCTGGCGGCCAGCCTGGAACTACCAAATGGGCACCGGGTCGTGTCCGACCACGGCGCGACGCGGGATCTCGCCTCGTCGCTGGCGGAGGGCCTGCGCGCGCACCTCGCCGATCTCGCCCGGCGCGTCCCCGATGCGACGATCGTGGTGCAGCTGGACGAGCCGTCGATCCCGGCCGTGCTCACCGCTCAAGTGCCCACGCCGTCCGGGTTCGGCACCGTGCGCTCGGTCGAGGCGAGCGTGGTCGAGCAGGCGCTGGGCAACGTGCTGTCGGTGATTCCCGAAGGCGCCCGCGTGGTGCACTGCTGCGCTCCCGACCCGCCGATCGCGCTGCTGCGCGGGGCCGGGGCCGACGCGATCTCGATCGACGCCGCCCAGTCACTCGACAACGACGCTTTGGGCGAGGCGGTCGAGGCCGGGACGTCGCTGTGGCTGGGCGTGCTGCCCGGCACCGACGCGTCGATCAGCCTCGATTCCGCCCGCGATCGCATCCTGAAGCTGTGGCACGCGCTCGGCTTCCCCGACTCTCAACTGGCCGACGCCGTGGTGCCCACCCCGTCGTGCGGCTTGGCCGGGGCGAGCGAGGCGTACGCGCGGCGGGCCCTGGAGCTGGTGCGCGACACCGGACGGGCGTTTCGTGACATGTCGTGACGACTTCGGGGTCTCCGTCGTCGGACTGTGCCTCACTTGTGATCGGTTCGTAGTTTGTCTGGCCAGGTAGCCAGCTAGCGTCGGGCTTTCTGTCCGCGCCGCAGGGGAGGGCGATGGCCGGCATCGGCGTTACAGCCCAGGCATTGCGTTACCGGGCCGGCCAGGCGGTGGCGCTGTTCGTACTCTCGGCGCTCGGCATCGCGGCCTGCGCGTTCGGTCCGCTCTACGAGCGAGCGGTCGAGCAGGCGCAGCTGAAGCTGACGGTGACCAACACCCCGATCGTCAATCGCGGACTCAGCGTGACCGCAGTCTCGCCGACTCAGTCGCTCGACCCGTTCCTGCCC
Source organism: Jatrophihabitantaceae bacterium (assembly GCA_036502575.1). Taxonomy (GTDB): domain Bacteria; phylum Actinomycetota; class Actinomycetes; order Mycobacteriales; family Jatrophihabitantaceae; genus DASXRA01. The sequence continues at coordinate 173,057 of DASXYL010000029.1, forward strand.
AGCGGTCAGCTGAAGCGTTTCTACGGCGAGCCGATCACGTCCACCTCGCTCACCGTCTACTACCCGATCAAGGGCGGGCGGTACTTCACCAGCGATGTCGTGAGCCGTACCGGAATGTGCGCACACCTCCACGTCACCTCCGGGCGCTGCCCTTCAGCGCCCGGCCAGGTTGTCGTGAGTGCCGCGGAGCTGCAGGCGGGCGGGCTCAAGATCGGCGATCGCCTCCCGATCGGGGTCCGTCCGTCGGACGTCGGCGTCGAGACGGCGGCGGGAACGCTGGTCGTTGTCGGGGCTTATCAGACCTTCGACCCGCACGATGACTACTGGTTCGGGCACGAGTACCCCACCAAGGACGGAGTGCAACGCAACAGCGATCCCAACGCCAAGCTCGAGCACGCGGACACGCTGTTCGCCGCACCAGGATTTGTCGAGCCCATCAGAGCGATCACCGAGCACGCTCTCAATGCCCAGCTCACGTTGGGTGAGATCACCGAGGTCGACCTGGCCTTGCGGCCCGGACGTGTCCACCTCAACAACATGGCGAGTCTGCGCTCGGGCGTGGCCGCTCTGGTCGCCGCGGGCGCGACGCGCGACTCGACCGTGGGTGTGCGAACGACCATCATCGACGGGCTCGCCGAGGCCGACCGCGGACGGCACGACGCCAGCTCGGTGATTCCTGCCTTCGCCGTCGAGTTGGCGCTGCTGGTCCTCGTCATGGTGGGTGTGGTGGTCGTCGCTGCGGCTGACCAGCGCCGTCCGGAGTTCGCGTTGGCTCGGTTGCGCGGACGAAGCGCCGGGCGCGCGGCCCGGCTGCTCGACCGGGAATTCATCGTGCCGGTCGGGCTCAGCGTCCTACCCGGGCTGCTGCTCGCGTGGCTCGGCACCCGTCTGGCGTGCCGATGGTGGCTATCTGACGCGGCGCGTCCGGAGCTGCGGTGGCCAGTGCTCGCGGCCGCGGCAGCGGTCGTGCTCGTCGAGGTGCTCGTCGTGGCGGTCGTCGCGCGCAAGGCCGCCCGCCGGCCGGTGCACGACCTGTTGCGGCGCACGCCGCAACGCAGCGGTCGGCTCGGCCTCGGTGCCGCCGAGGCTGCGCTCGCAGCGGTCGCGGCGGGCGGCACGGTCGTGGCCTTGTCCGGCGACCGGCACAATGCCCTCGCCGTGGCGGCGCCGGCCTTCCTCGCCCTGCTCGCCGGCCTGGTGCTCGGTCGGGTGCTCGCGTGGACCGCACGCCTGGCCGGCCAACGGGCGCTGTGGCGGGGCCGACTCGCGACCGGCATCGCGTTCTTGCAGATCGCGCGACGACCGGGCCTGCGCTACGTGGTCGCCTTGCTGTGTGTGGCGGTGGCCCTGATCGTCTCGGCGGCCGACCAGTGGCGGGTCGCCGGGCGCAATCGGTCGGTGCGCGCCGGCGCCGAGGCCGGGGCCAGTGTCGTGCTCACGGTCCGCGCCGGCAGCGCCAGCACGCTCGAGGACGCAGTCGCCGCCGGCGATCCGACCGGGCGCTACGCGACGCCCGTCGTCGTACAGAGCCCGCCGAGCGGCACGACGGTCATGGCCGTCAAGCCCGCGTCGTTCGGCCCGATCGCCGCCTGGGGCTGGTCGAAGGACCGCCCGGATCCCGGCGTGCTGTCTCGGTTGACGCCTCGCCGCCCGCCGCCGATCACCGTTACCGGCACCACTGTTCGCCTGCGAATGGCGCAGCTCACCCTCGTGCGCCAGAAGCAGCTGGAGACGATCGGCAAGCCCGGCCCGGTGTGGCTCACGGTGAACCTGCACAAGAAGGACGGTACGGGCTACAACGCGAAGCTGGGCCCGCTGCCCGAGGGCGCACACGGCTCGGCCGTACTCACCGCCACCGTGCCGTGCTCCGAGGGATGCACACTGGGGCAGCTACAACTGCTCCGCACGACCTCCGACGACATTCCGATCTACCTGGACGCGACCCTCGACCTCGCTGCCGGCAGCCCGGGTTCGCTGCGGCCGATCTCGTTGGGATCCGCGTCCGACTGGGCCGAAGCCACCGCCGAATCGCCCATCAACAGCGGCACTGAACGCATTGGGCTGCAGTTCGGCGGCACCACGCCGACGCTGTCCGCCTTCAACGACGGTAGTCCCGCCGTCATGCAGCATCTTGATCAGCCGGTGGCCATTCCGGCGATGACCTCCGGGAACGTGCCCGAGGAGCCCGACGCTCGGGGGTTCCTCTATGACAACAACATCGATGCCGCCGCGGCGTCCTACGCCCCGATCGGCGCGCTGCCCGTCCTTCCGGGCCGCACCGGTCCGGCGATGCTCGTCGACCTCGACGTCGCCGCAGCGCTCGCCACGTCCTCGCTGGCCGACAGCACCGTCTCGGTGTGGCTGCGTACCGACGATGCGGCTCGCGAACGGGCCTTCGTGGCGTCCTTGGCGCGCAACGGGGTCAGCGTGCTGGACCGCGACAGCGCGGCCGCGCACCGCGCCATCCTCGCCCAGTCTGCGCCCGCCTGGGCCATGCAACTCGCCCTCGTCACGGCAGTTCTGGCGGTGCTCCTCGCGGCGATCGTCATCTTCATCTCCGCCGCGGCGGTCCGCCGCACCTGGGCGTACGACATGTCAGCGCTCGAGCTGGTCGGGATGAGCCGCGCGCGGATTCGCCGGGCGGTGCTGGTGGAGCAGGCCACAGCTGCGGTGGCCGGGGCGGGCGTGGGCACTGTGATGGGCCTGCTCGGCGCGCACCTCGCGCTGCCGGGGATGCCGCTGTTCCTCAACGACGCGGCCACCCCGCAGATCCTGCGCCCGATCGCGTGGATGACCGTGGCCGTCGCGGGCGTGCTGGCTCTCGTCACGCTCGTCCTGTCCGGGGCGCTCGTCGGGATGGCCCTCGTGCGACAGGTCGCCCCGAGTCGCGTGCAGGCGGGGCAACAATGACCGGCGCCGCAGTGTCCGCGCACGGACTCGTGCACATCTACCGGCTCGAGGGCAACGACGTCGTGGCCCTGACCAGCGTCGACCTGGACGTCGCACCGGGCCAGATGGTGGGGCTGCTCGGACCGTCGGGCTCGGGCAAGTCGACTCTGTTGCGACTGCTCGCGGGCCTGCAACAGCCGAGCGCCGGCCGGCTGCGGGTGGGCTCGCACGACCTCACGGCGATCACCGACGCGGAGCTGAACCGGATGCGGGCGCTGGAGGTCGGCATCGTGCTGCAGGGCGCCGTGAACAACCTGCTGCCGTACCTGACGCCGGAGGGGAACGTGGCCTATGGGCAAGGCGAGGCCCGGCGCCGTCGACGCCCCGATCTCGCATCGCCGCGCGAGGTGCTCGACCTGGTCGGGCTGGCCGACCAGGCCCGATCGCGACTGGTCGAGCTCACGCCGGGGCAGATGCAGCGACTCTCGGTGGCGGTGGGCATCGCGGCGCTGCCCGGGTTGTTGCTTGCCGACGAACCGACCAGCCAGCTCGACCACGCCTACCGCGACGAGGTGCTCGATGCCATCACCGCGATCAACGCCGAGCTGAAAACGACCGTGATCACGGTGACGCACGACCCCGAGGTGGCGGCTCGGTTCCCGCGCACGATCACCATCCGCGACGGCCGGATCGGCAGCGAGGGACGCGACGGCGAGGAGTTCGCGGTCGTCGGGCGCGACGGTTCGGTGCAGCTGCCGCCCCATGTTCGCGAGCTGGTGCCGCCGGGCGCGCTGCTGCGGGTGCGGATCGACGGCGCCTCCGTGATCAGCCTGGAGCCGCTGGGCGACGCCGGGGAACCCCGATGAGCGAGCATCGCAGCGAGGAACGAGCGAGGAGCGCAGCTCATCCCAGCGATGAGCGCTTGCGCGAAGAGCAGGTAAGCCGATGAACGACGCCGGGGTATTGCGGGCCACGTCGGTGAACGTGCGCTACCGAGACGTCGTCGCGATCCGTGACGTCACCCTCGAGGTGCGGCCCGGGCAGCTCGTGGCTGTCACCGGCCCGTCCGGGGCCGGCAAGACGTCGCTGCTGCACGCGCTCGCGGGCATCGTCACCCCGGCCGAGGGCGCGGTGAGCTGCGGTGGGCAAGAGGTGCGGCAACGAGCCGAGGCGGTCGAGCGGGGCATCGTGCTCATACCCCAGGGCAATGCCCTGGCCGCGGTGCTCACCGCGCTGGAGAACGTCGCTATGCCGCTCCTCGCCCGCGCGGCCCTGGTCCAGGGGGCGCGCGAGGCGGCGTTGGCGGCGCTCGCCGCCGTAGGTGTCGACGATGCGGCCGATCAGCTCGTCGACGAGCTCTCCGGCGGCCAACAGCAGCGCGTCGCCGTCGCCCGCGGCATCGCGCAGCAGGGGGTAGCGCTGCTCGCCGACGAGCCGACCAGCGAGCTGGACTCGGGCAACCGCACCCGGGTGATGGACGTCCTGACCTCGGAGGTGCGTCGCGGGGCGGCCGTCGTGATGGCCACCCACGATCCGGAGACCGCGGACCTGTGCGACGCCGAGTTGCGGCTCGATGAGGGCGTCGCGACCTGGATCCGCGACGACCGCTAGTCGATCTCGACGCGCAGCCCGCTCGGCGCCCGGATCACGTCCGCCATCCCGTCGGCGGTGAGGTGCACATCGAGGCGCTCGCCGGCGACGCGCAGACCGTGCACGGTCAGTTCCCCGACCGGCGACGGGCGTAATGGCGCGAGCCGCAGCACCCCGTTCGGGACGTCCGGCCGCAACCCGAGCAGGCGGCGCAGCACCACGATCGCGGCCCCGGCCGACCAGGCCTGCGGCCGGCAGGCCGGCGGGTACGGCACCGGCGGGCCGTCCGCGGCCGGCGTCCCGGCGTACAGCTCGGGCAGCCGGTAGTCGAACGCGGCCGCGGCGGCGAGCAGGCCGGTGATCACGCTCCGGGCGGCCGCCGCCGGCAGGGCGTCCAGCACGATGGCCGTGTCGTGCGGCCACACCGATCCGCAGTGGTAGCTCTGCGGGTTGTACCCGACCGATGTGCTGGCCAGGGTGCGCAACCCGTACCCGCCGTCCATATCGGGGGCAGCCAAGCGGGCCGCCACGGCGGCCTCCTCGGCGTCGTCGAGCAGCCCAGTCCCGAGCAGGTGCCCGATGTTCGACGTGACGGTGTCAACCGGGCGGCCCCTTCCGTCGCCGCCGGCCAGGGCGATCGCGGGGTAGCCGTCGTCGGTCCAGAACCGGGCCCGGAACCGGGCCGCGAGCGCGTCCGCCCACTCCCGCCACCGCTGCGCGCCCGGGCGGCCGAACGCGTCCAGCAGATCGCCGCCCTGCCGGGCGGCCGCGTAGGCGTACCCCTGTACCTCGCACAGCGCGATCGGAGGTGCGGCCAGGGCGCCGTCGCTGAACTGCACCGCGTCGGGGGAGTCCTTCCAACCCTGGTTGGCGAGCCCGCGGCCGGACGTATCGCGGTAGGAGACGAAATCCTCGGTGTCGCCCAGCCAGGCCAACGCCGCCTCGAGGTTGGGTAGCAGCGGCGCCACCTGGGCCGGCGGCAGGCCCCAACGCCACGCGTCGTGCAGCAGCGAGATCCACAACGGGGTCGCGTCGACCGTGCCGTAGTAGACGGGCGGCAGCGGGGCATCGAGGTCGGGTCGGCGGATCTCGTGCAGGATCTTGCCGGGCTGCTCACCGGTCGTGACGTCGGTCCGGGTGCCCTGGCGCCGGGCGAGCGTGCGCAGGGTGCCGGCCGCGAGGTCGGTGCCGAGCGGCAACAGCATCCGGGCGGCCCAGATGGAGTCCCGCCCGAACAGGGTGAGGTACCAGGGCACGCCGGCCCCGAGGAACCCGTCGTCCGGCGCGCCCGGATCGGCCAGCAGCAGCGCGTCCAGGTCGGCGACGCTCTGCGCGACCAGCGCCGCGAGCCGGCGGTCGTCGGCCTGCACCTCCGGGGCGGCGAAGGCGGGCCGCGTCGAGGCGATCACGACCGGCGCCCCCGAATCGCGGGCCACGACGGTAATGGTGAGCCGGAACGTCTCGCCGCGCTCGAGGTTGACCGGCCACTCGAGCCGGTCCGACCCGGGGTCGGCGTGCACGTGTACCTCCACGCCATCGGCCGACCAGGGCGGACCACCCGGAACGACCGCGGTCGGCTCACCCGTCCGGATCGCCGCCATCGCGGCCAGATCGCAGCCGAGCTGTACAGCCAGTCGTGTGCGAACCGGCGTCCGGGCGTAGGTGGTGATCTCGATCCGTTCCTCGACCCCGTCGGCGACTACCCGCCGGACGCGCCGCACGAGCACCGTCGGGTCCGAGCCGCCGTCGCCGAGGCCGCGGGCGGTCGACACGAATCGGGCCGTGTCACCGGCGGCCGACGCCCGCAGCGGCGCCGGCTCGACCCCGTCGAGGGTCAGCACCATTCGCGACAGCATCCGCCGGTCGGCGACGTAGACGCCCTGAACGCCCTCGGCGCGGATCTGGCCGTCCGGTCCGGAGATAGCCTGGGCCGGCGCGCGCACGGCGCAGATCAGGTCGTGCAGGTAGGGCTGACGCATACCGGCATTCTGTCGGGTCGGCCAGGTAGGTTTCACGGCGTGACCGAGCCGAAGGTGGCGACCGCTGACGCGCGCGAGGAACACGCGCAGGTGAGCCAGACGATCGAAGAGGCGCGCTACCAGTACTTCGTCCTCGACACCCCTACGCTCAGCGACGCCGATTACGACGTCCTGATGCGGCGGCTGCAAGCGCTCGAGGACGAGTATCCGGATCTGCGCACGCCCCAGTCGCCGACTCAGACGGTCGGCGGCACATTCTCGACGCAGTTCACCGCGGTCGATCACATCGAACGCATGCTGAGCCTGGACAACTCGTTCTCGATCGACGAGCTCATCGCCTGGGCGCACCGCGTCGAGCGTGATGCCGGGGTCGTCCCGGCCTACCTGTGCGAGCTCAAGGTCGACGGGTTGGCGGTCAATCTGCTCTACCGTGACGGGCGCCTCGTGCGCGGCGCCACGCGTGGTGACGGGCGTACCGGCGAGGACATCACCCCCAACATCCGCACCATCGAGGGCGTGCCGACGCGGCTGGCGGGCACTGGACGGTCAGCCGTACCGGGCGTGCTCGAGGTGCGCGGTGAGGTGTACTTCCCGGTTGCTCAGTTCGAGGAGCTCAACGCGTCCCTGGTCGCCGCCGGCAAGGCGCCGTTCGCCAACCCCCGCAACACTGCGGCCGGGTCGCTGCGGCAGAAGGACCCGCGGGTGACGGCCAGCCGGAATCTGCAGCTGGTGCTGCACGGCGTCGGCCGCGTGGAGGGCGGGCCCACGATCAGCGCGCAGTCACAGTGGTACGAGGCGCTGCACGGCTGGGGCCTGCCGACGTCCACGCGCTATGAGGTGGTGCCCGACCTGACCGGGGTGCAGCGCTACATCGACTACTACGGCGAGCACCGCCACGACGTCGAGCACGAGATCGACGGTGTGGTGGTGAAGGTCGACGACCTGTCCCTGCAGCGTCGGCTGGGCTCCACCAGCCGGGCCCCGCGCTGGGCCATCGCGTTCAAGTACCCGCCCGAAGAGGTCAACACCAAGCTGCTCGACATCCGGGTGAACGTCGGGCGCACCGGGCGGGTTACCCCGTTCGGCGTGATGGAGCCGGTGAAGGTGTCCGGCTCGACGGTCGAGATGGCCACCCTGCACAACGCGTCCGAGGTCGAGCGCAAGGGCGTGCTGATCGGCGACACCGTCGTGCTGCGCAAGGCCGGCGACGTGATCCCCGAGATCGTCGGCCCGGTCGTGGCATTGCGCGACGGCAGCGAGCGACCGTTCGTCATGCCCACGAAGTGCCCCGAGTGCGGAACGAAGCTGGGCTACGAGAAGGAGGGCGACGCCGACCTGCGCTGCCCCAACACCCGCTCCTGCCCGGCCCAGCTGCGCGAGCGGCTGTTCCACCTGGCCGGGCGGGGCGGGTTCGACATCGAGGTGCTGGGCTACGAGGCGGCGGTGGCCCTGCTCGACGCCGGCGTGGTGCACGACGAGGGCGACGTGTTCGCCCTGGACGCCGACACGCTGCGCACCGTCGAGCTGTTCACCCGGGCGGCCAAGAAGACCGATCCCGAGGATCAGGTGCACGACGGGCGGGTGCTGTCGGCCAACGCCCAGCGGCTGCTCGACAACCTCGACGCCGCCAAGCACCGGCCGTTGTGGCGGGCGCTCGTGGCCCTGTCGATCCGGCACGTGGGGCCGACCGCGGCGCAGGCGCTGGCCCGCTCGTTCCGGTCGCTGGATCGCATCGCGGCTGCCTCGGCCGAGGAGCTGGCCGCCGCCGACGGCGTGGGGCCGACCATCGCCGACGCGATCCGGGAATGGTTCGACGTCGACTGGCACCGCGACATCGTCGAGAAGTGGCGGGCCTGCGGGGTCTCGCTGGCCGACGAGGCCGCCGACGAGGGCCCCCGCCCGCTCGAGGGGCTCAGCATCGTGGTGACGGGGTCGCTCGCGTCGCATTCGCGCGACTCGGCCACCGAGGCGATCACGTCCCGGGGCGGCAAGGCGTCCGGGTCGGTGTCGAAGAAGACGGCGTTCGTCGTCGTCGGCGACTCGCCGGGCACCAAGCACGACAAGGCCGTGCAGCTCGGCGTCCCGGTACTCGACGACGCCGGCTTCGCGGTACTGCTCGACAAGGGCCCCGACGCCGCCCGCGAGGTCGCCCAGATCGGCCCGCCCGACCAGGACACCGCGCAGGAGTAGCGCGGCGCAGTCGGCTCGGCGGTGCGGCGCGCCGCGATCACACGAAACCCATCTCCTGCGACGATGAAATTTCGGTATGTCGGTATTTGACGAGTTGGGATCGTGAGCGCAACCACGCAACGGCGTTCGGGCCAATGGCTGGCCGGGCTGGACGGCCTGCGAGCCTTGGCGGTCGCTGCCGTCGTGGTGTTCCACTTCGCCCCGACGGTGCTGCCCGGCGGCTTCCTCGGCGTCGACCTGTTCTTCGTCATCAGTGGCTACCTGATCACCCGGATGCTGCTGGCCGAGATCGACGCGACGGGACGCATCTCGGCGCGCGACTTCTACCTGCGCCGTATCCGCCGGCTGCTGCCGGCCGTCGTCACCCTGCTGATCGTCACCGCGACAGCGAGCGCGCTGCTCTGGCGCGACGAGCTGCCGACCATGCGCGGCGGGGTGCTGTCCAGCCTCGGCTACGTGACGAACTGGTGGCTGATCGGCGGTCACCAGTCGTATTTCGTGGCCTCCGGACGTCCCTCGATGGTGCAGCACCTGTGGTCGCTGGCCATCGAGGAGCAGTTCTACCTGATCTGGCCGGTGGCGCTGGTGATGATCGCCGGCGCGTTCCTGACCTGGCGGCGCGTCGACGCCCGCCCGCCCGCGGTGTTGGCGGCGGGGCGGCTGTACCGCATCGCCGGAGTCGCCACCGGCTTGGCGCTCGTGTCGACGCTGGCCATGGCGTTGTTGGCGATTCGCTCGGACGTCCCGTACGGCGCCGACTCGGGACGCGTCTACTTCGGCACCGACACGCACGCGATGGGGCTGCTGCTCGGCAGCGCCGCGGGCGCCCTCGCCACCCGCGGAACCCTGCCGTTCGCCCGCCGACGTCCGCTGCTGCGGGGCGCGTTCCTCACCGATCTGGCCGCCGTGATCGCCCTGATCGTGCTGATCCGGATCGTGACCAGCGTCGACGAGTTCGCGCCGTGGCTCTACCGGGGCGGGTTCCTTGCGGTCAGCGCGTTGTGCGTCGTGGTCGTGGCGGCGGCGCCGCGGCCGGCGAGCGTGGTCGGCTGGCTGCTCGACCGGGCCCCGCTGCGCTGGCTGGGCAGCCGGTCCTACTCGATCTACCTCTGGCACTGGCCGGTGGCCGTCGTGACGCGGCCGGATATCGACCTGGCGATGTCGGGCTGGCACCTGTTCGCGCTGCGGACGGCGGTCACGATCGGTCTCGCCGAGGCGAGCTTCCGCCTGGTCGAGGTGCCGTTCCGCGTCGGCGGCGTCCGCGCGGTCGTGCGCGCCTGGGGCTGGCCGCGACTGTCGCGCACGGCCCGGGCTCGCGTAGCGCCGGCCGCGTTGGCCGGCGCGTTCGTGATCGCCGGCTCGCTGATCTCGGTGTTCGTGTACACCACCCCCCGCCCGGCGCTGGCCGCCGCGCCCCGATCGCCCGCCCCGCCGCCGTCCACCACCGCGACACCGAGTCGGGCCGCCGCGTCGGCCAAGCCGGCCGCGCCGAAGCCAGCCGCGCCCAAGCCGGCGGCGCACCGGCCGGCGCCGCGACCCGCCGGCAGCGTCGCGCCCCGCAAACCGGCCAAGCCCGTCCCGAAGCCGGTCGTCAGTGCGTTCGGCGACTCGGTGATGCTCGGCGCGACGCCCGATCTGGCCGCCACTATCGCGCACCTGAATGTCTCGGCCGTCGAGGGACGCCAGGCTCGCGAGGTGTTCGCCGACATCGGCCGAAATCGTAAGGCCGGCGCGCTCGGCACCTGTGTCGTCATCCACACCGGCGACAACGGCATCATCTCGCCCGACGACCTGTCCTCGACGCTGAACTCGCTCGCCGATCGCGTCCGCGTGGTCGTCGTCACCGACCGGGTGCCCCGGGACTGGCAAGGCCCGAACAACGACATACTGCACGGTACGGTCGGGCGTTTCCACAATGCCGTCCTGGTGGATTGGTACGCGATCTCCAACCGGCACAAGGACTGGTTCTACAAGGACGGCCTGCATCTGCGACCACCCGGCGCGCAGGCCTACGCGGCCGCGATCGCGGCGGCCGTTCGAGCGGCATGATCGCGGTGGCCGTCCAGACGGCGAGATCGCTCCCGCGACGCCGTCCGATTTGTCGCCCATCCGTGTCGGGTCGGGTGGCTTACCTCGCACCTTTGCTCTGCCTACCTATACGCATCACCTCGGTTTACCTATAGGCATCACTTCGGTTGGCTGCGGAAGCACGCCGATGCCGGCTGAGCCCGCCCCGATGCGTACAGGTGACCCCGATGCGTATAGGTAAGCAGAGCAAAGCAACGCAGGAAGAGTGTCGGACCCGGAGGTCGCAGCGTTACACCCGGCTCAGATCACGTTTTCGGCGCTGGCGCGGGTGACGCTCGCCGCGACTCCGGCCAGGTGGCGCAGCCGCATCAGTTCGGCCGGCAGCCATCGCAGCGCCGGACGCCCGACCAGCAGCGCGCCGTCGTCGAGGGGAGCGACCGCCAGCTCGGTGCCGAGCCCAGACCAGTCGCGCGGCGCCCACGGCTCGTCGGCGTCGAGCAGCCGCGCCGGAAGGGGCGGCCACCACGGCACGCCGAGCTCGGTGATCTCCGGCGCCGCGGTACTGCGGGCGATGACCGGCGCGGTCTCATCCGTCGGAACGCCGAGCACGATCGACCAGCCGGCCCGGAAGATGCGCGTGACGCCGTCGGCGAGCACCTGCAGCGGATCGTCGGCCCCGCCGGCGAGCCGGTCGAGCACCTCCAGCTCGCGGTGCGGGTCGATCGTCCCGGCGTAGGGGCGAATCGACTCGACCTCGACGCCCGGCACCGAATCCGCCGCCGTTATCAGCGAGTCGGCCAGCCGGTCCGGCGGCAACTCGACGACCAGATCGTCGACGGCATGGTGGGCGCCGCGCTCGATGACGTCGACGGAGGTGATGTCGGCGCCGACCCCGCCGAGGGCCGTGGCCACTGCGCCGAGAGCGCCCGGACGGTCCGGAAGCACCAGGCGCAGCAGGTAGAACACTCGACCAGCTTCCCGTATCCGTATGTCCGCAGAGTTAATGGGGCGCCCTTCAGCCTAATCCGCGCGACCGGTTTGCGCGGCGGCTCGTAGACTGCCCCATCGTGCCGGATGAATCGAGCAAGAACATCAGCCGGGCTGACGTCGCCCACCTCGCACGACTCGCGCGTCTCGCCGTGACCGAACAGGAACTTGACGTCTTCGCCGGGCAACTGGACGTGATTCTCGGCGCGGTGGCCCGGGTCGGCGAGGTCGCAGTCGCTGACATCCCGCCGACGTCGCACGCGGTCCCGATGACGAACGTGCTGCGTCCGGACGAGCTACGGCCTTGCCTGCCTCGCGAGGCGGTGCTGGCCGCGGCGCCGGCCGTCGAGGACAACAAGTTCCGCGTGCCGCGCATCTTGAGCGAGGAAGCATGACCGACCTGACGCACCTCACCGCCGCCGAGATCGCCACCGCCGTCGCCGGCGGTGAGGCGTCCGCCGTCGAAGTCGCGCAGGCGCACCTCGATCGCATCGCGGCCGTCGACGACCGGGTGCACGCGTTCTTGCAGGTCGACACCGAGGGCGCGCTGTCGGCCGCCAAGGCCGTGGACGCCAAGCGCGCGGCCGGCGAGCAGCTCTCGCCCCTCGCCGGGGTGCCCCTCGCGATGAAGGACGTCGTCGTCACCAAGGACCTGACCACCACCGCCGGCTCGAAGATCCTCGAAGGCTGGGTGCCGCCCTACGACGCGACGATCAGCCGTCGGATCAAGGACGCCGGCATCGTCATGCTCGGCAAGACGAACATGGACGAGTTCGCGATGGGCTCGTCCACCGAGAACTCGGCGTACGGCCCGACGCACAACCCGTGGGACCTGTCCCGCGTGCCCGGCGGCTCCGGCGGGGGGTCGGCCGCTGCCGTGGCTGCGTACGAGGCGCCGCTCGCGATCGGCACCGACACCGGCGGCTCGATCCGGCAACCGGCCGCTGTGACCGGCACCGTCGGCGCCAAGCCCACCTATGGCGGCGTGTCGCGCTACGGGCTGATCGCGCTCGCTTCGTCGCTCGACCAGGCCGGGCCCTGCGCCCGGACGGTGCTCGATGCTGCGTTGCTGCACGAGGTGATCGGCGGGCACGACCCGTGCGACTCGACGTCGATCGCCCAGCCGATGCCGCCGGTGGTGGCGGCTGCTCGCGAAGGTGCCCGCGCCGATCTGAGGGGCACCCGCATCGGCGTCGTCCGCGAGCTCGGCGGCCCAGGTACCAGCGGCTACCAGCCCGGAGTGCTCGCCGCCTTCGAGGCGGCCGTCGAGACGCTGCGTGGCCTGGGCGCCGAGATCGTCGAGGTGAGCTGCCCGCACTTCCAGTACGCGCTCGCCGCCTACTACCTGATCCTGCCCAGCGAGTGCTCGTCCAATCTGGCTCGCTTCGATTCCGTCCGCTACGGGCTGCGGGTCGGTGACGACGGCGTCAACTCCCTGGAGGACGTCATGTCGCTCACCCGCGAGGCCGGGTTCGGGGCCGAGGTCAAGCGCCGAATCATTATCGGCACGTACGCCCTGTCGTCGGGCTACTACGAGGCCTACTACGGGCAGGCGCAGAAGGTGCGCACGCTGATCAGTCGTGACTTCGCGGCGGCCTTCGAGCAGGCCGACGTGCTGGTGTCGCCGTCCTCGCCGTTCGTGGCCTTCGGCATCGGCGAGCGCATCGACGACCCGATGGCGATGTACGTCAACGACCTGTGCACCCTGCCGGCGTCGTTGGCCGGCACGCCGGGCATCTCGGTGCCGTGCGGGCTGTCGGAAGGGTTGCCGGTCGGGCTGCAGATCATGGCGCCGGCGCTGGCCGACGACCGCTGCTACCGGGTCGGTGCGGCCTTCGAGGCAGCCGTCGAGCGAATCGCTCCCCCGGCGGAGGTGCTCGCATGACGCTCACCTACGAGGACGTCGTGGCCCGGTACGAGCCGGTGATCGGCCTGGAGACCCACGTCGAGCTCAGCACCGTGTCCAAGATGTTCTGCGGCTGCTCGACCGAGTTCGGCGCCGAGCCCAACACCCAGATCTGCCCGGTGTGCCTGGGGCTGCCGGGCGCCCTGCCAGTGGCCAACGAGAAGGCCATCGAATCCACGATCCGCATCGGCCTGGCGCTGAACTGCTCCATCGCGCCGTGGTGCCGGTTCGCCCGCAAGAACTACTTCTACCCGGACATGCCGAAGAACTTCCAGACGTCGCAGTACGACGAGCCGCTGTGCGTCGAGGGCTACCTCGACATCGAGCTGGACGGCCAGACGTACCGCATCGGCATCGAGCGGGTGCATCTGGAGGAGGACACCGGCAAGAACACCCACGTCGGGACCTCCGGGCGCATTCACGGTGCCGACTACTCGCTCGTCGACTACAACCGGGCCGGCATCCCGCTCGTCGAGATCGTCACCAAGCCGGTCCCGGGCACCGGGGCGCTCGCGCCCGAGGTCGCCCGCGCCTACGTCACCGAGCTGCGCAACATCCTGCGGACGCTCGGCGTCAGCGACGTGCGGATGGAGCAGGGTTCGCTGCGGTGCGACGTCAACACCTCGCTGAACCGACCCGGTGACGAGTGGGGTACGCGCACCGAGACGAAGAACGTCAACTCGCTGCGCTCGGTGGAGCGCGCCGTCCGGTCGGAGATGATTCGCCAGGCCGGCCTGCTCGACGCCGGTGACCGGATCAAGCAGGAGACGCGGCACTTCTCCGAGACGACCGGCGACACGCGTCCCGGGCGGAGCAAGGAGGAGGCCACCGACTACCGGTACTTCCCCGAGCCCGACCTGGTGCCGCTGGCGCCGGACGCGGAGTGGGTCGAGCAGCTGCGCAAGGCGCTGCCCGAGCTGCCGGCCGCGCGGCGGCTGCGTATCCGCGAAACGCTCGGGGTCTCGCCGGAGGATATGCAGCAGATGGCCAACGCCGGCGTCGTCGATCTGGTCGGCGCGACCGTCGACGCCGGGGCTCCGGTGGCCGAGGCCCGCAACTGGTGGCTGGGCTACCTGGCGCAGGAGGCCAACAAGCGCGAAGTCGAGCCGGCCGACCTGGGCGTCACGCCGGCCCACGTGGCCCGCATCGTCGCGCTGGTCGCCGACGGCACGCTGTCGTCCGCGCTGGGCCGCCAGGTCGTCGACGTCGTGCTGGAAACCGGAGCCGACGTCGACACCGTCGTCGCCCAGCGGGGGCTGCAGGTCGTCTCCGACACCGGCGCGCTCGGGGCTGCGGCCGATGAGGCGATCGCCGCCAACCCCGAGATCGCCGAGAAGGTGCGCAGCGGCAAGGTCAACGCGGTCGGCCCGCTGATCGGCGCGGTCCGCAAGGCCACCGGCGGGCAGGCGGATGCGGCGACGGCCCGCGCGATCCTGCTGGAGAAGCTCGGCGTCACCGAGGGCTGAGACGACCCCGTGAGGCCGGTTGCCGTGCTGCTCGCGGCGCTGGCCGCCCCGCAGGTGCTGTTCCACATCGCCGATACGCGCATCGGCGAGGCGAGCGGCATCGCCCGCGGTATCGCCTCGCCCGGCGTGGTGTACGTGCAGAACGACAGCGGCGACTCGGCCCGCTTCTTCGCCCTGGACGCCCGCACCGGGGCGACGCTGGCCACCTACACCGTCCCCGGGGCCACCAACGTCGACTGGGAGGACATCGCGGTCGCCCGCGACCGGCGCGGCGTGCCGTCGGTGTGGATCGCCGACATCGGCGATAACGACGCCAATCGGGCCGAGGTCCGCGTCTATCGGGTGGACGAGCCGCACGTCCGGGCCGGCGCCGTCGCGACGACAGCGGCGCCCGAGACCTGGCGGCTGCGTTACCCGGGCGGCCCGATCGACGCCGAGTCGCTCGCCGTGGCGCCGGGCGGCGCGGCCTACATCGTCACCAAGGCGTTGCTCGGCGGTTCGACGGTCTACGCGCTAGCGCCCCGGCCGAGCGGGGCCGTCCAGACGGTGCGTCAGGTCGGCGAGATCCGGTTCCAGCTGACCGGGACGCTCGGCGGACCCAACCAGTTCGGGCAGCTGACCGCCACGGGCGCGTCGCTGTCGGCGGACGGGTCGGTGTTCGCCGTGCGGACCTACACCGACGCCTACCTGTGGCGGGTCGCCCACGGCGATGTGGCGGCGGCGTTGCGGGCGGCGCCGGTGCGGGTCGCGTTGCCGGCGCAGCCGCAGGGCGAGGGCATCGCCGTGGACGGCAAGCGGCTGCTGATCGACACCGAGGGTGCCGGATCAGCGGTCTATGCGGTGCCGTTGCCGGCCCTCACCGCGGCACCGCCCGCATCGAGGAAGGCAACTCCGACGCCGACGCCCTCGTCCGCTACCGCGACGCCGGCCGAGTCGAAGCCGCGCTCACGACGAACCGAAGTGCTGGTCGGAGTCGGTCTGATCGTCGTCGTGCTCGGCGCGCTGGGTCTGGGTCTGCGCCGCGCCCGTCGTCGCTAATCGTCGGCCGGCGCGTCGGCCCCAGGCGTGCGCTCGAACTCTTGTAGCCGGCGCAGCGTGTCGATGAAGCCGAGCCATCCGACGAACTCCTCGTCCTCGCCGCGGTCGGTGCGCAGCCGTCCGGAGATCGGCTGCGCATCCAGGTGGACGTCGAGCCGGACGCTCAGCATCCGGCCCTCGTCGGGGCGATCGTCGTCGTCATACATCGAGGGGGACGCTACGCCCGCGGAAGGCCCGTCCGCGTCAGGGAGCTCCCTCATGAGATCCCCGAGAGCCCTGAGAGCACAGCGGCCAAGTCGTGCCGGCTGGTGATGTCGAGCTTGCGGTAGACGTGGCCGAGGTGGGTCTCGACGGTCTTGCGGGTGACGAAGAGAACCTGCGCGATCTCCGGATTGCTGCGCCCGGAAACCGCGAGTTCGGCCACCCGGCGCTCGGTGGTCGTCAGCTGGCCCCCGGCGTCGCCGTCGACGCTGCCGGCCCGGCCCCCGGCGGCGCGCAACTCCAGGCGGGCCTGCTCGGCCAGTGCGCGGGCGCCGCTGCGCTCGGCGAGCTCGAGGCCCCGCTGCAGCATCGTCCGCGCGTCGGAGCGGCGGTTGGCGCGCCGCAGCGCCGCGCCGAGGTCGGTGAGTGCCTGGGCGTGTGCGAGCCGGCCCGGTGACGCCTCCAGCACGTCGACCGCCTCGCCCAAGCGGTCCAGACGCGCGGCGTCGTCGACGAGGGCGACGGCCCGCAGCGCGATGCCGATGCTGCTGGCGGCGCCCCACTGCCGGGCCCGGTCCAGGTCGTCGGCGGCCATCCGGCGGGCCTCGTCGGTCGCGCCGAGGGCCGCGAGCGCCGGTGCCGCGGATGACCGCCACCGGGACGCGAGCGGGTTGGCCGCTCCGGACGCCTCGTCGCGCCGACCGAACTCACACAGGTCGTCGACCCCTTCACGCGCCCGGCCCTGGGCGATGCGCAGGAGACCCCGGGCCTCGAGCAGCTCGTCGAAGGCCAGGCCGGACGGAATCTCGTCGCCCAGGCCGGTGTCGTGCAGGGCCTGCTCGGCCGCATCGAGCTCGCCCGTCTCGATGGCGGTTCGGACGAGCAGCCCCGAGGCCAGGGCGGCGCCGAGGTTGATGTCGTGCGCGGTCAGCAGCCGCAGCGCCGTGCGCGCGTCCTCCTGGGCCGCCGCGACGTCGCCGCGACGCATCCACACCCGGGCCCGGAACAGGGTCGCGAACGCGATCGCCGGGATCGACGCCCGCTCGATGGCGTCGGTGAGCGCCTGCTCCAGGCTGGCTTGCGCGACGTCGAGGCCGTCGGTCGCGAGCGCCCCGAGGACGAGCAGGTAGAACGTGCCGCTCACATCGAGCTCCTGCTCGGCGATCAGCCGCCCGCCGGCGAGCGCGGCGTCCAGGTGGGCACTCGCCTCGTCCGCGGACGGGCTGGCTCGGGCCCGTTCGAAGCCGAGGCTCGCCAGCACGAGGCGTTCGGCCGGCGTGGCCCCGGCGAGGTCGGCATAGCGTTCGAGCCTCGTCGCGGCGGGAGCGCGCCGCTCGACGGCCATCCTGATCGCCGTCATGCTCGACATGGCCGTCAAGCCGGGGGTATGACAGTGCGGCCCGCTACGGTCCCGTCATGGCGATCGCACGATTCAAGGACGTCTGCCTCGACGCCGTGGACGCGAGCCGGCTCGGCGGGTTCTGGGCGCAGGTTCTCGACTTCCAGTGGCATGCCCAGGACAACGGTGACGGATGGCTCTCCGGAGTTACGCCACAGCACACGATCTGGCTCAATCAGGTGCCCGAGCCGATCACCGTCAAGAACCGCGTGCACTTCGACATCTACACGACGAGCCTCGCCTCGCTCGAAGAATTGGGCGCGCGGATTGTCACGCCGTTCCCCAAGTGGACGGTCATGACCGACCCGGAAGGCACCCAGTTCTGCGCGTTCGTGCGCGACGAGTTGCCGGCCGATCGCCTGCACGGCCTGGTGATCGACAGTGCCGACCCGGAGGCGATCGCCACCTGGTGGGCGAACGTCTACGACGCCCCGCCGGAGGTCCACCCCGAGGGCTGGGCCACCGTCGAGAAGATCCCCGGCATGCCCATCCTGACCATGGACTTCAACCCGGTGCCCGAGCCGAAGACGGTCAAGAACCGCATTCACTGGGACGTCAGCGTCACCGATCTACAACCGCTGATCGACGCCGGCGCGACGTTGCTGCGCGCGGCCGACGACGAGATCGCCTGGCACGTCCTGGCCGACCCCGAGGGCAACGAATTCTGCGCGTTCGTTGACTAGCTGGTCAGGTGGTCGGAGGTGGAGCCTGTCCGCCGATCATCATGGCTTCCGTGGGCGGGCTACCGCCCGGTCAGGTGGTCGGAGAGCTCGCGCAGTTGCTTGCGGGCGTCCGGATCGTAGGCTTGCGGATGGGCCTTCGCCGGGCGCTGTCCGTCGAAGTACTGCCCGGTGACCCCGTCGAGTTCGCGTGCAGCCACCAACCGGTACGTCGCCTCGACCCCCTCCTCGATCGTGCTGATCGGGTTGGTGACGATCTTCGTCGGCATGAACGTCGCCGGATGCAGCGCGGTCGCGGTCACGGCCGTGCCGGCCAGCTCGTCGGCGAGGTCGAAGGTGAACATGATCTGCGCGAGCTTGCTCTGGCAGTACGCCTGGATGCCGGAGTAGTTCCGCTCGAGCATCACGTCGTCGAAGTCGATCGGCGCCTGGCCGGCCGAGCTCACCTGCACGATCCGCGCCGACGGCGCCGCACGCAGCCTCGGCAGCAGCAGCCGGGTGAGCAGGTAGCCGGCCAGGTAGTTCACCGCGAAGCGCAGCTCGTAGCCGTCGACGCTCACCTCGCGAGTTCGGCCGCCGGGCCCGCTGGTGCCGATGCCCGCGTTGCTGACCAGGACGTCGAGATCGGGATGATCGGCCAGCACCGACTCGGCCAGGGCCCGCACCTGGGCCAGCTCGGCGAGATCGGCCAGGGCCGGATACAGCTGATCGTTGCCGGTCGTGCCCCGGATCTCCTCGACCGCCCGCTCGATGCGCCCCGGATCCCGGCCGTGGACGATCACCCGGTCGCCCCCGGCAGCGATCCGCTCGGCGAGCGCCCGGCCCAGGCCGTCCGTCGCCCCGGTAACGAGAACGGTCCGTGGGTTGAGTGGCGTCATGCCTCGACGTTAGCTGCTGGGCCTCGGCGGCTCGCGGCTGTGTCGGCGCATCTGGCATCGGGAACGATTACCGGTAAGCTTGAGGGCGTGGCTGCAGCGATCCGGCACCGGAACACCCGTCAGAGCGGCGCCGTCAAGAACGCTCTCGTCGAGGCGGGCGGTTTCCGCAGCGCGCAGGACGTCTACGCAAAGTTGCGCGCCCAGGGCGAGCCGGTAGGGCTGTCGACCATCTACCGGCACCTGCAGGCGTTCGCCGACGACGGAGTCGTCGACGTCATTCACAGTCCCGAGGGCGAGAGCACCTACCGCTTCTGTGGCGACACCGGCGAGGCGCACCACCATCACCTGGTGTGCCGCACCTGCGGCCGGGCCGAGGAGATCGAGGGCCGCGCCATTGAGCGCTGGGCCACCGATATGGCCGAGAAGTTCGGCTACACCGAGGTCGACCACACGGTCGAGGTCTTCGGCGTCTGCGGCACTTGCTCGCCCTGACCGCCCGTAACGGACTGTCGCCGTTTGCCGCCCCGCATCACCAAGTCGGGATCGCGTCGTTACCTACCTTGACGCCTACTTCACCTGAGTGCTGCGGGGAGCCTCATGGACGTGGTTGTGACGAGCCTGCGGGTCGCGCGCCCCGGTCGGCAGGTACGGGCGATGGCCGGCCGGGTCGGGGCGGTCGTGGCGGGCTGCCTCCTGGCCGGGCTGTTCAGCGCTGGGCCGGCTGACGCTGCGCCGGGCGGAAACGCCAGCATCCGGGTGGCCGACCTGGCGGCCGCGCTTCCGGGCCTCGACCTGTACCTGACCGCGTTCTCGGGCGCCACCCCACGCGTCACCGTGCCCGACACCCGCTACGCCTCGGTGAGCGGGTACACCCTGGTAAGGCCGGGTCCGTACGTCGTCTCGGCGCAACGGCACGGCGCGTCGGCGGGGAGCCGAGCGGTGCTGTCGACGACCGTGAATATGCGTCCAGGAAAGCCGTACACGATCGCGGTCCTCGGTGACGGGGCCGCGTTGCGCGCGGTGGTGCTGGCCGATGACCTCACCACGCCGGCGGCCGGGTTCGGCCGAGTGCGCGTGATCCAGGCTGCACACCGGGCGCCGAGCGCTACGGTAACCGCCGTTCACGGGCCGGTGCTGGCGACCAGGACCGCGTTCGCAGCGAGCAGCCGTTACACGCAGCTGCGCGCCGGTGCGTGGCAGCTGCGAGCCGAATCGGTCGGCGGGACGACCCTGACGGCAGCGGCCACCGTGAGCGTCGCGTCCGGAACCGTGACATCGATTCTGTTGCTGGACCGACCGGGCGGCGGGCTGGCCATCCGCACCGTGCACGACGCGGCCGCACCTTCCCGGCCGCCCAGCGGTGCCGTCCCCACCGGCGGTGGGGGGATGGCGTCGGCTGTCTCGGCGTCGCCGCGGGTCGGGGCTGCGGCGAACTGGCTCGGGGCGCTGGCCGTTCTCGTGGCGGGCTGCCTCGCGATCGCCAGGGCCCGGCACCGAGCGGCGACGTCAGGCTCGGGTTCGGGCCGTCTCGCTGGCGGCCTCGCCTTCGTGATGATCACGGTGGCCGGAATCACGGCCGCCTCGATGGTGGGGCCGCCGTGGAACACGCTGTTGAGCGCGCCGGGGCCGTCTGGTGCGGCTGTCGTCAGCCCGCCGATCCGGCTGCGGCTGCCCGCTATCGGCGTCGATACGGCCCTGCAAGCGTTGCGATTGCAGCCCGACGGCAGCCTGCAGGCGCCGAACGCGTGGCAGGAGGCGGGCTGGTATGCCGACGGCGTGCGCCCAGGCGCGCTCGGGCCGGCTGTGATCGCCGGGCACGTCGACTCGAGGTCCGGCCCGGCGGTGTTCTTCCGGCTGGGCGAGCTGCGTCCGGGCGACCGGGTCGTCGTCCAGCAGCACGTCGGGCGGGCGCTCACGTTCGTGGTCGACGACGTCGCGCGCTACCCCAAGACCAACTTTCCGACCGCATCCGTCTACGGCCCGGCACCCGTGCCGGAGCTTCGGCTGATCACCTGCGCCGGCGAGTTCGACGCCCGGGCGCGCAGCTATCTCGACAATCTCGTCGTCTCGGCGCACCTGGTCGGCTGATCGCTGCCTGACCCGGCTGTAGGAACGCCTTGCTGACCCCAGCTTCACGGATCCATGCCGCGCGGGTTAGAGTGATATTCATATCGGGAACGGTTCCCGTATTCAGAAGCTAGCGCGGAGGAGACACCATGGCCCGGCTCACCAGGCGCGCCACGACGGCGGCGTTCGGAGCGGTTGCGGCGGGTGCCGTGCTCGTGCTCAGCGCGTGCGGATCGTCCGGCAACAGCGACGCCGGGAACAACCTCCCGAGCGGGCCCGGCCAGGTCAGTTCGAGCGCGACGGCGCCCGGCAAGCTCGGGGTCGTCGCCGCCGAGAACTTCTGGGGCAACATCACCGCACAGATCGGCGGCGACACGGTCGAGGTCACCTCGATCATCAATGACCCCACGACCGATCCGCACGAGTACGAGACCAACGCCAGGGACGGCGCCGCCATCGCCGGAGCGAGCTTCGTGATCGAGAACGGCCTGGGCTACGACGACTTCGTCGACAAGCTGCTCAAGGCCAGCCCGAAGAGCGACCGCGAGGTGCTCAAGGTCGCCGACGTCGTCGGCGCGAGCGGGAGCGCCAACCCGCACCTCTGGTACAACCCCGACTACGTGACCAAGGCCGCCCAGGCCATCGAAGCCCAGCTGGCCAAGGAGGATCCGGCTCACGCGAGCGCGTTCCAGGCCAACCTCGCCACGTTCCTCAAGGGCGAACAGGGTGTCGTCGACGTGATCGATCAGATCAAGGCCAAGTACTCCGGCGACGAGATCGCCTATACCGAACGGGTTCCCGGCTACCTGGTCGACGCCGCGGGCCTGAAGCTCGGCACCCCGGCGTCGTTCTCCCAGTCGATCGAGGACGGCAACGACCCCAGCCCCGGCGACAACGCGGCGTTCCAGGTGGCGCTCAAGGACCACAAGGTCAGGGCGCTGCTCTACAACGCGCAGGTCACCAGTCCGATCACGCAGAAGCTCAAGGACCTCGCGAAGAGCAGCAACGTCCCGATCGTCGGAGTCAGCGAGACGATCCCGCCGAACGAGAAGGACTTCCAGACCTGGCAGGGCGACCAGGCGCGCGCACTGCTCGCGGCGCTGGGTGGCTAACGTGCTGTCCGTGACCGAGACTCCGGCGGCGACCACCCGAACGGCGACGGTCGCGCTGCGCGGCGCGACGTTGCGCTTCGGCGCGCGCGAACTCTGGGCCGGGCTCGATCTGGACGTCGCCCCCGGCGAGTTCGTCGCCGTACTCGGCCCGAACGGCAGCGGCAAGACGAGCCTGCTCAAGGTGCTGCTCGGGCTGCAGCGGCTCACCGCCGGGTCGGTGAACGTCTGCGGGCGCACGCCGCGGCGGGGCAGCGACCTGGTCGGGTACGTCCCGCAGCAGAAGGCGTTCGATCGTGACCTTCCGCTGCGGGGGCGCGATCTGGTTCGGCTGGGCCTGGACGGACACCGGTGGGGCACCGCACTGCCGAGTCGGGCCGCCCGGGCGCGCGTCGACCGGGCGATCGAGTCCGTCGGCGCCACCGCTTTCGCCGACGCGCCGTTGGGCACGCTGTCCGGCGGCGAGCAGCAGCGGCTGCGCATCGCCCAGGCGCTGCTCGGTGACCCGCGCGTGCTGTTGTGCGACGAGCCGCTGCTCAGCCTCGACCTCGCCCACCAGCAGGCCACCAGCGCGCTGATCGACGCCCGCCGCCGAGACGCCGGCACGTCGGTGCTGTTCGTGACGCACGAGATCAACCCGGTGCTGCCGCTCGTTGATCGCGTGCTCTACCTGGTCGGGGGACGCTGGGCGATCGGCACGCCCGACGAGGTGATGACCAGTGAACGGCTGTCCGAGCTCTACGGCACCGACGTCGACGTGCTGCGCGTGCGCGGGCGCATCGTGGTCGTCGGTGCCCCGGACGCCGCGCACGGCGATCCCGGCGGCAGCCACCATCACCACCCGGTCGACGACGACCACGACGACGCGGGTGAGCGCGCATGGGCCTAGGCGACTACCTGCAGCTGACCTTCGTCCAGCACGCGCTGATCGCCGGCGGACTGGTGGCGATCATCTGCGGCCTGATCGGGCCGTTCGTGATCACCCGGCGGGCCGCGTTCGCGGTGCACGGTACGGCCGAGCTCTCGTTCACCGGCGCGGCCGCCGGGCTGGTCGTCGCTGACGACGCGGTCGCGGGCGCTTTGATCGGCAGCCTGGTCGTCGCCGCTGCGATCGCGGTGCTCGGCGTGCGCGAGCGCGAGCGCGACTCGGCGATCGGCGTCATCCTCGCGTTCGGTCTCGGTGCGGGCGTCTGGCTACTCGGCAAGTATCACGGCTTTGCCAACTCCGCGACGAACATCTTGTTCGGCTACATCTTCGGCGTGAGCAACGATCAGATCTGGCTCCTTCTGGGCGTCGCAGGCGCCGTGCTGGTGACGATGGCGCTGCTCTACCGCCCGCTGCTGTTCGCGTCCGTCGATCCGGACGTCGCCGAGGCCCGCGGCGTGCGCGGACGCCTGGTTGGGCTGATCTTCCTGGTCGTGCTGGCGGTGACGGTCACCGAGGCGGCGCAGATCGTCGGGACGCTGCTCGTGCTGAGCCTGGCGATCACCCCGGCAGCGGCGGCCCAACGGCTCTCGGCCCGCCCCGCGGTCGTCACCGGGCTGAGCATCCTGTTCGCGCTGATCTCGAGCCTCGGCGGTCTGCTCGCCAGCCTGGAGACTCCATCGGTCAAGGCCAGCGTATGGATCACCACGATCAGCTTCGCGCTCTACGTGCTGGCCCGGCTGGCCGGCGCGCGGGTGATCGTCCGGCGCCGGGTCGTCGCGCCGGCGCCCGCTTAGGCCCGCCTAGCGTCCGACTTGGTCCGGCGGTGGCGGCCAGCCCGGAGCGTCGTTCGGGGGTTGCGGCTGACCGCCGGCCGGCGGCCAGGTCTGCATGCCACCGGGCTGGGGCCATCCGGCCGGCTGGGCGCCACCGAATCCGCCGTAGCCGCCGCGGCCTTCGCGCAGCTGGCGCTTGTGGCGGCGTCGCTTGACGAGTCCCACGATGAGCAGGATCAGCCCGGCGAGCAGCAACAGGACGCCGGCGACGACGATCACCGCTCCGACAGCCTGGCTCGTGGCGATCGACCGACCGAACGCCATCGCGGCGTCTGATGCCGTCCCACTCGTCGCCTGCAGCTCGACGCGATAGATGCCGGGCTGATCGATGTGGAACTGCCAGAGGGCCAGGCCCTTGTGACCATCGTGGTCGTAGTACAGGTACTTGATCTTGTTTTCGGACTTGTTGCCGTACGTCGTGTCGAGGGTGGTCTGCTGCCCGGTCGCCGCGTTGGTGAGCGTCACCCCGACCAGCGGAATCTTTCTCGTGTTGCTGTTCAGGGAGTCGGATTCGTAGTACGCGATGTAGCCGCCGGAGCCCTTGAGGTTGATCGTGCCGGTGCTGTCCTTCACAGCCACACGCTGGAAGCCGTTGACCTTTCCCTGCGCCGTCCGATCGCTGATGAACGCGCCGACGATAAGCAGCACCACGCCCACGATCAGGAGGATGCCGCCGACCTGGATCGGGCGCCGTCCGCGCAGCCGGCTCTCGTCCTGGCCGCCCGGGAAGGCCGGGTAGCCGCCGGCCGGGTAGCCGGCCGGATAACTCGACGGGTAGTTCGGCGGAGGGCTCGACGGATAGTTCGAGGGGTAGCCGCCGGGGTACCCCGAGCCCGGCTCGTTGCTCGGGTCAGATGGGTAGGTCACGGCGCAGAGTGTGCCGCACTTGCCGGACTCGGGATAGCCAACTCACCGGTATCAGACCGGGCTGGTGCCGCCGGCGGGCGAGGGCGGGACCAGCCGGATCACCCGCTCGTCGGTGGGTGCGGGGTGGCCGTGGCCGTCCTTGTTGGTCGTGGTGATCCAGAGCGCGCCGTCCGGCGCCGCGACCACGGTGCGCAGCCGGCCGTAGTTCTGGTCGAGTTTGACGACGGTGAGGGCACCGATCCGTCCGGGGGCGATAACCGGAGCCGACAGCAGGGCCTGGCCATCGGTCGTCACGACGAAGAGCGCCGATCCGATCGTGGCGCAGCCGGCCACTCCCGGGCGCGTGGCCGGCAGCGTCCGCGCCGGGCGCAGCGTCCCGGTGCGTGCTGTCGGCCAGCCGTAGTTGCCGCCACTCTTGAGGATGTTGATCTCGGACGGGGCTTCGGTCTCGATCACGACGCCGAGCGCAGCGCTTGTGCACAGGCCGTTCACCGTGTGATGGCCTCGGGTGTAGACGGGCGAGCCCGGAGTCGGATTGCCTTGCGCGGCCTTCCCGATCCCGTCGACCCGCAGCACCTTGCCGGCGAGGCTGGTCGCGCTGGCGGCCAGCTGCGGCGACCCCGCGTCCCCCGTCCCGACGAAGAGCCGACCTCGGGCGTCGAACAGCAACCGGCCGGTGTTGCCGGTGGCACCGCGGGGAATGCCCTGCAGCACGGGGGCGGTCGGGCCGGTCAGGGTGAAGTCGATGACCCGGTTGTCGGTCGGCGTCGTGACGTAGGCGTAGATCAGCCCGTCCTGGGCGTAGGTCGGCGAGAGGGCCAGATCGAGCAGCCCGCCGTCCCCGGACGTCGACAGGCCGGTCAGGGTGCGCACCGTCGTCACCGGCGCCGGCTTCGGTTGCACTCGTAGGATGCGTCCGGTGGTGCGCTCGCCCACCAGGGCGGTGCCGTCGGGCAGCAGCGTCACCCCGGTCGGTGCGTTGAGGTTCGTCGCCACGATTCCGGAGCCCGCGGTGCTCGACGGATTGGACGAGCCGGGGGAGCTCGGGATCGTCGTCGGCGTGTCGCCCGGGGCGCCGGGCGGGACCCCCGGCTGGCTGGGCTGCGTGCCGCGCGGTCCGGCCTCGAGGCTGACGGACGGCTGCGGCACCCACGTCGGGCTCGCGTCGGCGCCGGCACCGCAGGCGGCGAGCAGCCCGCCGGCGCCCAGCAGCGCGACGACTCGCCACGGGAACTGACGCATGCGCCCCAGTCTGCCTTGCGTACCTGTGTGGGTGCACCCGCCTACTACTGTCGCCTGGGTGAGCGTGATCTGCCTGCCGGATGCCGACGCGGTCGAGCTCGTAGGCGCCCTGCCGGACGGCGTCGAGGTCGTCACCTGGGGCGGCCGCGGCGCCCCGCCGGACGATGTCGAGTTCTGGGTGCCGACGTACATGTTCGCCGACGCCTCCCGTCGTGACGCCGCGTTCGCGGCGATGCCGAAGCTGCGTGTCATCCAGCTGGTGTCCGCCGGCGCCGAGGTGTGGGTCGGCCACGTGCCTCCCGGGGTGCTGCTGTGCGACGGGCGGGGCGTCCACGGCGGCTCGACCGCCGAATGGGCGCTGGCCGCGATCCTGTCGGTGCTGCGCGAGTTCCCCCGATTCGTCCGGGCCCAGGAGGCCCATCGCTGGGACCCGGTGACTGCCGACGAGCTGGCCGGCAAGCGGGTGCTGATCATCGGTGCGGGCGATCTCGGCGAGAACGTCGCGAGCCGGCTGCGCGCGTTCGACGCCGCGCCGACCCTCGTCGCGCGACGGGCGCGGGACGGCGTGCGCGGCGTGGCCGAGTTGCCGCAGCTGCTGCCGTCCGCCGACATCGTGGTGCTCGTCGTCCCGCTGACCGGCGAGACGCAGGGCATGGTCGGCGCGGCGTTCCTCGCCTCGATGGCCGACGGCGCCCTGCTCGTCAATGCCGCGCGCGGACCGGTCGTCGTCACCGACGCGCTCGTCGCCGAGCTGTCGTCCGGGCGGCTGCGCGCGGCGCTGGACGTCACTGATCCGGAACCGCCGCCCACCGACCACCCGCTGTGGACGGTGCCGAACCTGCTGCTCACTCCGCACGTGGGCGGCCGCGTGGTCGGCTTCCCGGCGCGTGCCTTCCGGCTCGTCCGCGAGCAGGTCCTGCGCTACGTCGCCGGCGAGCCGCTGATGAACGTCGTCACCAACGGGTACTGATCCGGGTTTTGGTCACCCGCCGTCATATAGCCGGTCCGGTGACCAAAACCGATCAACGTCAGCGACTGCGGCGGGACGGGGCGTACTTCGGCGTCGCCTCACGCATCTGCGGCAGGTGGCCGCCCGACACCGCCGACACGGCGGCCAGGTCGGATACTCGCACGCAGGGCAGCCGGACGGCGGCATCAGCCGTCACGGCGTAGACGCTGCGGTCGGTCACCGACAACCCGCGCACGTCTGCCCACGGCAATGTCCGGTGTCCGATCAGCGCCCGCACGCGGATGCCGGCGTCCGGATCGACGAACGTCGCCGTGCGGGCGATGAACACCGTGGCCGCGACCGGCACGATGTACACCAGTGCGGCGAGCGGATGCTGCACCAGGGGAGTGGCGCACAGCGCCAGGAACAGCACGCCGAGATACGCCGATCTCGGCAATCGAAACACGCGCGAGGACACGCAAGCACCCTACGTCGTAAGGTTCTGCCCGTGAGCAGCCAGCAGCCCCGTGAGCACCGCAAGCCGCACAGCAGCGTCGTCACCGACGGCATCGAGCGGGCCGGAGCGCGGGGCATGCTGCGCGCCGTCGGCATGGGCGACGACGACTGGCGCAAGCCGCAGATCGGCGTCGCGTCGTCCTGGAACGAGATCACCCCGTGCAACCTGTCGCTGGCCCGGCTGGCCAAGCAAGCGAAGATCGGGGTCCGCGGAGCGGACGGATTCCCTTTGGAATTCGGCACGATCTCCGTCTCCGACGGCATCTCCATGGGCCACGAGGGCATGCACTACTCGCTCGTGTCGCGCGAGGTGATCGCCGACTCGGTCGAGACGGTGTTCCGGGCCGAGCAGCTCGACGGCGCTGTCCTGCTGGCCGGCTGCGACAAGTCCGAGCCCGGCATGCTGATGGCGGCGGCGCGGCTCGACGTCGCCTCGGTGTTCCTCTACGCCGGCTCGACGCTGCCCGGCCGTTACCAGGGCCGCGACGTCACGATCATCGACGCGTTCGAGGGAGTCGGCGCCTGCCTCGCCGGCACGATCACCCGCGAAGAGCTGACCGAGATCGAGAAGGCGATCTGCCCGGGCGAGGGCGCCTGCGGCGGCATGTACACCGCGAACACCATGGCGAGCGCCGCCGAGGCGCTGGGCATGTCCCTGCCCGGGTCCGCTGCCCCGCCCGCTCCCGACGCGCGCCGCGACGCCTACGCCGAACGTTCCGGCGAGGCGGTCGTGCACCTCGTCGACGCCGGTATCACCGCGCGCACCATCCTGACCAAGCAGGCGTTCGAGAACGCGATCACCGTGGTGATGGCGCTCGGCGGATCGACCAACGCCGTGCTGCACCTGCTCGCCATCGCCAACGAGGCGCACGTCGAGCTGACCCTCGACGACTTCAACCGCATCGGCGATCGCGTGCCTCATCTCGCCGACGTCAAGCCGTTCGGCCGCTACGTCATGACCGACATCGACCGGATCGGGGGCGTCCCGGTCGTGATGAAGGCGCTGCTCGACGCCGGTCTGCTGCACGGCGACGCGCTCACGGTCACCGGCAAGACGATCGCCGAGAACCTGCGCGACATCGCCCCGCCCGACCCGGACGGCAAGATCATCCACGCGATGAGCGACCCGATCCACCGGACCGGCGGCCTGACGATCCTGCGCGGCTCGCTGGCCGCCGAGGGCGCCGTCGTCAAGAGCGCCGGCTTCGACTCGGACGTGTGGGAGGGGCCGGCCCGCGTGTTCGACGGCGAGCAGGCGGCGATGGAGGCCGTCGCCGACGGGTCGCTGCGTGCGAACGACGTCGTGGT
Source organism: Jatrophihabitantaceae bacterium (assembly GCA_036502575.1). Lineage (GTDB taxonomy): Bacteria > Actinomycetota > Actinomycetes > Mycobacteriales > Jatrophihabitantaceae > DASXRA01. The sequence continues at coordinate 202,107 of DASXYL010000029.1, forward strand.
GATCCGCTGGGAAGGCCCGCGGGGCGGCCCGGGCATGCGCGAGATGCTCGCCGTCACCAGCGCGATCAAGGGCGCCGGCCTCGGCAAGGACGTGCTGCTGCTCACCGACGGGCGCTTCTCCGGCGGCACGACCGGCCTGTGCATCGGGCACGTGGCGCCCGAGGCGGCAGTCGGCGGGCCGATCGCGCTCGTGCGCGACGGCGACCCGATCCGGCTCGACATGTCCACGCGCACGCTCGACCTGCTCGTGGACGACGCCGAGCTCGAACGGCGCCGGGCCGAGTGGAAGCCGCTGCCGGCCCGGTTCGACTACGGCGTGCTGGGCAAGTACGCCAAGCTGGTGGGCTCGGCCGCGCAAGGCGCCATCTGCGGGTAGCCCGGTGCCTAAGCCCTTCCGAGTTGTCCGCGCTAAACGGTGCTACCGCATCGCGCAGCGCGGACAACATTCACGGGGACGGGCGACCCTGGCAAGTTGTCCGCGCTAAACGATGCGATGGCGTCGCGAAGCGCGGACAACTCGCAAGAACCCGGCCGGCGGGCTCTTCGCGCGAGCGCTCATCGCGTTCGGGGTTTGCGTCTGCGGGGTTGAGTTCTACAGCAGGCTGGTTTGGGCGAAGTCCTCCGTTAGCCACAGCCGGTGGTGCGCGGAGTCGAACAGCACGGCGACCCCGACCGCCTGAGCGTTGCCGGCCAGGATGTTCTTGCGGTGACCGTCATTGGGCGCCTGCTCGTTCACCATCGCCGACTCGAGATCCAGGGCCGCCTGCGCGGTGAGCGAGCTGCTCATGGCGATGTTCTCCCCGGCCCACCACCAGAAGACCCCGGCGGCTGACTCCCGCTTACCCAGATCCGCCTCGCCGGACACCTGATGGGACAGCGTGTTGGTGTTCGCCATCGCCTGGTTGTGCTGTTGCGCGCTGGTCTGCAGCCCCGAGCTCCACTTCAGCGCGCGAAGTCCGGCGTTTCGGCGCGATGCGTTGATCGCGGTGAACACGGACTGGGCCACCTGCGCCGGATCGGGCAGTCCGCTCGACGGGGCGGACGCGGGGCCCGTGATCGAGGGCGCCGGGCCGCCGGTCGTCGCGGTCGAGCCGGGCAGCGCGGCGCCGCCCCCGCCCGGAGGGCCGGACCCCGATGGCGCCTCGGACGACCCGCTGGTCGACGCCGGCGCTGGACGCTGTCCGAGCTGGGGCAGGGCGCCCACCGATGCCGGGTGCCGGGGAGCGTCCCGGGTGATCGAGGCCGGCGGCGCGATCGCGGCGGCATCGCCGACCTGCGCGAACTGCGCCGCGTCGTCCGCCGCGGTGATGCTGCCCGGGGCCACGGCGTCCGGTCGCCGGTGCGCGGGGAGCGTGGCCAGCGCCAGGGCGAACAGGGCGCAGAAGACCGACCCGGCCGCGATCAGCGTGACGCGCTGCGAGGCGTGGGGGCTGCGGGTGGAGGCGGGTGTCGGCGCCACGCGGTGACGTGCGCTGCGATGACGTGCTGTCCGCTGCGAGGACATGCCAGAACTCCTGGTCGTGCAGGCCCCCGCCGTCGAAAGAGTCTGCCAGAGATGTCAGGTTAGGTGAGTGTTTGACGCACCACTCTCGGCATGTGGGACGAGGGTCTCGCGGAGTTGAACTCGGTCGCGAACCGCGTGTAGGGTTTCGTTCGTGCGTCATCTCGTACTTATCGACAAGCGCGTCGGCTGAGCCCAGCCTCACCGACGCGCTAACCCTTCGTGCCACGGCACGGGGGGTTTTTTAGTGGGCTCATGTTGCTAGGACGACCGAAGGAAGGCACCGCGATGAACGGCCAGTCAGCCAGCGAGGAGAGCATCACGGGCGCGCAGGCACTCGTGCGTTCGCTCGAGCAGGTCGGCGCGGACGTCGTATTCGGCATTCCCGGGGGAGCGATCCTCCCCGCGTACGACCCCCTCTACGACTCCACGAGAGTGCGACACATCCTCGTCCGCCACGAGCAGGGCGCAGGACACGCCGCGGAGGGGTACGCGCAGGCCACCGGCAAGGTCGGGGTCTGCATGGCGACGTCGGGTCCCGGGGCCACGAACCTCGTCACCCCGATCGCGGACGCCTACATGGACTCGGTGCCGATCGTCGCGATCACCGGACAGGTCGGCCGTCCTTTCATCGGCACCGACGCCTTCCAGGAAGCCGATATCTCCGGGATCACCCTGCCGATCACGAAGCACAACTTCCTCGTCCAGTCGGCGGCCGAGGTGCCGCAGGCGATCGCCTCGGCGTTCCACCTCGCCTCGACCGGACGTCCCGGGCCGGTGCTCGTCGACATCCCCAAGGACGTGCTGCAGGAACGGTCGCCGTTTCAGTGGCCGCCGCGCATCGACCTGCCCGGCTACCACCCGGTGACCCGCCCGCACTCCCGCCAGATCCGGGAAGCGGCGCGGATGATCACCGGGGCCAGCCGCCCGGTGCTCTACGTCGGCGGCGGCATCATCAAGGCCGAAGCCGCCCCCGAGCTGCTCGAGCTGGCCGAGCTGACCGGCATCCCGGTGGTCACCACGCTGATGGCCCGGGGCGCGTTCCCCGACGGGCACCAGCAGCACCTGGGCATGCCCGGCATGCACGGTTCGGTCGCCGCGGTCGGTGCGCTGCAGAAGTCGGACCTGCTCATCACGCTTGGCGCCCGGTTCGATGACCGGGTGACCGGCCAGCTGGCCTCGTTCGCGCCGGACGCCCAGGTCATCCACGCCGACATCGACCCGGCCGAGATCTCCAAGAACCGCCGGGCCGACGTGCCGATCGTGGGTGACTGCCGTGAGGTGATCTCCGACCTGATCAGCGCGATCAAGTCCGAGCACCAGGCCGGCCGGCGCGGCGACCACGACGCCTGGTGGACCCAGCTCGAGGCGCTGCGCCGCACCTACCCGATCGGCTACGACGAGCCGTCCGACGGCACGCTCGCCCCGCAGTACGTGATCAAGCGGATCGGCGAGATCGCGGGCCCGGAGGCCATCTACGCGGCCGGCGTGGGCCAGCACCAGATGTGGGCCGCGCAGTTCATCAGCTACCAGAACCCGCGGACCTGGCTGAACTCGGGCGGCGCGGGCACCATGGGCTACGCGCTCCCGGCCGCCATGGGGGCCAAGGTCGGCATGCGGGACTCCTGCGTGTGGGCCATCGACGGGGACGGCTGC